>JASFYY010000074.1:0-5045 GCA_045046875.1 Verrucomicrobiota bacterium
ATCAGTGGTTAACGAATATTTCAACCACTGAGTTTCACTGATGAGCACTGATAAAGGAGTTGATTGTTTACAGGCGGATGACTTGGCCGGTTCTTGCTGATTCTTCAGCTGCCAGGCAGGCTTGCACTGCGGCGCGTGATTCTTCGGGGGTGATCACGCTGGGAGTTTCGCCTTTGATCACGCAGTTGGCGAAGTAGGCGAGTTCTTCGCGCAGGGCTCCGCTGGCTTGGCCGTGGATTTCCGGCCAGTAAGTGGTATCGGGACAGCGTGAGCCGTCTTTGTCTACGATCATGAAATTCGGGTGGGTGTCGTGGATGGAGATCGAGCCTTCGGTGCCGATGACTTCCAGTCGTTCGTCGATTTGGAAAGGGGTGGTATCGGGCAGGCACCAGACGGATTCCAAAATGCAGGACGCGCCGTTTTCGAGGCGGTACATGACTTGTCCCAGATCGGGGTTGGCGTGGTTGCGGACTTGCACGGTCTGGGCATAAGTGCTGACCACTTTGGACTCGCTGAACCACAACATAAGATCGGTGTCGTGTACGCCGTCGCCGATGATCGGTCCGATTTTGTCGAGCACGGTGGCGCCTACCCAAGCGGGTAGGTTGCGGCGGGCATACATGGAAATGATCTTGCCGATTTTTCCTGCGGCGATCTCCGCTTTGGCGGCAGCGTAACGTGGGTTGAAGCGGCAGATGTGACCGACCATGAACATCGCATCGGAAGCGTTGGCGGCGGCGACGATGGCGTCGCAGTCGGCGACGGTGCTGGCCATGGGTTTTTCCAGGAAGACGTGTTTACCAGCGGCGAGTGCGGCCAATGAAGGATCTTTGTGTTGATCCCACATGGTGGTGATGCTGACTGAATCCAATTCGGGATCGGCGAGCATTTCATGGTAGTCGGTGTAGCTGTGGGGGACATTAAATTGTCCAGCCATTTCCTTTAGTTTGGATTCGGTGCGGGTGCAGATCGAATGGATTTCTACGTTGGGGACGGCGGACAGGGCTTTGGCGTGCATTTCGCCAAACCAACCAAGACCGATGATGCCGTGTTTGATGGTTTTCATTTTTTTATGGGAATGTTTTAGCTGCGTTGCTGTGAAATTTTATTGAGCTTGATGGGGGATTTCGTCCGTTTTTTTGTCACGGAAAAACACGATGAAGAGGATCAGGATCACCACCAGGTAACCGACGGGTAACATCCAGAATTGTTTCCATTCGGCAAAACCTCCGTCGGCTCCAACGATTTTGTTGTAGTAGTATCCCGACAGCAGTTTGGAGCTGATAAGGAAGGCGATGCCTTGGGTGAAAACGGTGAGCAGGCCTTGCGCCTGGGCGCGGATTTTTTCATTCACATGTTTATCTACGTAGAGGTAGCCGGAGACAAAAACGAAGTCGTAGGAGAATCCGTGTAGTAATACTCCTGCAAGCAACAAGGGATACACACCGTTCAGGTCAGACCCGCCGGCAAGTTGTCCGGCAGATGTTGAAAATAACAAATAGCGCAAAATCCAGCAGACGACGCCGATGACCATAGTCCATTTGATCCCGACTTTATTTAAGAAAAAAGGCAGGGCGAAAAACAGAACTGGGAGTTCAGCAATTTGGCCCCATGTCAGGAAGCCAACATATTCTGTCATGCCTGCCTGGCTTAAGTAGCCGGAGAGGTTGGCCCAGTAAGGCATGAAGGCTACACACAATAACAGGGATGCGAACATGAAAATCGCAAAAGAAAATTTCTTAAAATAAGGTAAAGTTCCAGCACCGATGAGTTCTCCAATGTTGACTTTTTCTCCTTTGCCAGGTGGTGGGGTTTTGGGCAGAAAGAACGAATAGATTCCTACAACGAAAGCCACGCCTGCGCCGACGTATAATTGATAAACGGAAGAATCGAAATGGAAAATATGGCTGATAGACAAACCTGCGATGATCCAACCTAGAGTGGCAAAAATTCGCACCCTTGGGTATTCTTTTTCAGAGTTGGCGAGATGTTTCAGGCAGATCGTATTTGAAAGACTGAGGGTAGGCATGAAGCAGAGGGCGTGAGCTAGTAATATCCAAACAAAAATAGTTGAAGTTTCAGGTTTGGCAAAAGAAGGGGCGATGGCGAGAAAAACACCTGAGAGAAGCAATAGCAGGCCTTGTAATTTTTCCGCATTGAAAAAGCGATCAGCAAAAAAGCCGATGAAAAAAGGCGTAATAATGGCAGCGATTGGTGTGCAGGAGTAAGCGTTTCCAATGGCGGAACTCATTCCAGCTTTGATCATAAATCCTCCCAGTCCTGCAAACCAAGCCCCCCAGACGAAGAAGAGCAGGAACATCATCGTGCTAAGATTTGCAAGAAGAGGAAAACTGGATTTTTGGAGATTAGTCATGGGGGTCGAGGGGAGTGAAAGTTGAGAGTTTTTGCAGTTCTTGTCACAAAAAGCAAGAACGATTTGAAGCGCGGCAGCAAGAGCGGGGCTTATTCGTCTTCGTGGACTTGGGTTTTATCCCAGAAAGCGACAAAAAAGATGACGGCGATCACCCCGGCCATGATGGCGGGCAGGATCCAGAATTCTTTCCACTGCATCATGGTGCGGGAGATGAGTTCGGCATCCACGCTGTCGGGCATATTGACGGAAAACATTTTGCTCATCTTTTGAGTGAAGGACAGGTCGGTGGCCGTTCTGGCGGCACTGATGGCTTTATCCAAATCACCGTAATTACTGATCTGGTCAAATTTTCCAAAAGCCACTTTGTAACCAAAAAACATGCCGACTCCCTGGGTGATGAATACCAGCAGGCTTTGCACCTGTCCGCGAATAGCTTTGGGTGCGACTTTGTCGGCATACATGAAGCCGGTGACAAAGAAAAAGTCGTAACAGATGCCGTGCAGAGCGATGCCGAAGAACATCATCCATGCCACTTGATCGGGTGCGCCAAAAGCAAACAACAGATAACGCAGCACCCAAGCGAGCATGCCAACCAGGATCATCCATTTGACCCCGAGTTTTCTAAAAAAGAAGGGGATCAACAACATGAAAAAGATCTCGGACATTTGCCCGATAGTCATCGATGAAGCAGCTTGCTCAAAACCTGCGTTAGTGAGGTAGTTCGAGATCAGGCCGTAGTAGTAGGCTAGGGGGATGCAAATCAGTCCCGAGCAGAGGATGAATACAAAAAAGGCAGGTTTGGCGAGCAGTTTCCATGCGTCCACCATCAACAGGGCTTTGATGTCGATTTTTTGCCCTTTAGCCGGTGCAGGGGTGTGGGGTAGGAAAAAAGAAAATACGCCGAGGATGAGTGAACTGATCGCAGCGAGATTGAAGATGTTCAGTTTGGTGCTCCAACCTAACAGGCCGACTACCAAGCCCGCCATGATCCAGCCAATGGTTCCCCATACTCGAACTTTGGGGAAAGCGAGGCGATCGAGGTGGGAAAAAGCGATGGTATTGCCGAGTCCCAGTGTTGGCATGTAACAGAGCATGTGACCGAGGAAAAGTTTAACCATTAAGTCCCCGTTGCCGGCGGCGGCGGCATTGCCGGCAAAATACATCAATACTCCTCCGAGTAGGAACAATACGCCCATCACAATTTGGGAAGGAAAAAAGCGGTCGGCGATGATGCCGAGAAACAGTGGAGCGAAAATGGCTCCGAGTGGGGCGGTGCCGTAAGCGCCTCCGATGAAATTGGCCAAGTCATTGGATCCCAACGCCGCTCCCAAAGTTGCAAACCAGGCTCCCCAGACAAAAAACTGAAGGAACATCATGACGCTGATCCGGGGCATGGCGGAAGAAGAAGGTTGGGTAGGCATAATATCAGTTGAGGTGACGGGTGGGTTGAACGCTTGATTGATAAATCCTCATCTATTGGAAAAGAGGCTGTATTTTGTGAAAGGGTAGGTTAGACAAGGATAGGGACTCGTAAAATGAAAAAAGTTTATATCACCGATTTTATTGGAGATGCGTTGGAGCCGGAACGCAAGGTTTTGCAGGGTCTGGCCGAGGTTGTGGCCTTACAGGCGAGGGGGGAGGAGGATTTGAGCGGTCAGATCGAGGATGCGGATGCTCTGATGGTGTATCACTTTTTGACTTTGGGACGTGAAACCATTGAAGGTTTGAAAAAATGCCAGGTGATTGTGAGGCCGGGGGTGGGTTATGACATGGTGGATATTCAGGCGGCGCGGGATGCTGGCATACCGGTGTGCAACGTACCGGACTACGGAACGGAGGAGGTGGCGGATTCGGCGCTGGCGCTGGCGATGTCCTTGATGCGCGGAGTGCATTTTTTGAACAGTCGGCTGCGGCGTGGACAGGGGTCATGGTCGGTGGAGCAGGTGGCGCCCTTGCAACGGTTGCGTGGGCGGGTATTCGGGATCATCGGTCTGGGGCGGATCGGCACTGCAGCGGCCTTGCGGGCCAAAGCCCACGGCATGGAGGTGGTGTTTTACGATCCTTATGTGGAGGATGGCAAGGACAAAGCCCTGGGACTGAAGCAGGTTGATCGTCTTGAAGAATTGTTAAGCCAGGCGCATGTGATCAGTTTGCATTGTCCGTTGACGGATGAAACCCGGATGATGCTCGGCCTTGAAGAAATCGCACGGATGAAAAAGGGCGCGTATTTGGTCAATACCGCACGCGGAGGAGTGGTGGATACGCAGGCTGTGATTGAAGCTTTGCAGTCGGGGCAACTTGCCGGGGCAGGTATCGATGTGTTGGAACAGGAGCCGCCGGATGAAAATGATGCTTTGATTCAAGCCTGGCGCGATCCACAGCATCCGGCACATGATCGATTGATCCTCAATCCTCACGCGGCTTTTTACTGTGAGCAGGGAGAAGAAGAGTTTCGTCGCAAAGGAGCAGAGGAAGTGAAACGGGCATTGTTGGGGCAGTCCTTACGCAATGTAGTGAATTAGGAGTGCCGCAGGGGGAGGTAGTTTTTAGGAATGGATATGACCGCTATGCATTTCGCCCTTTCAGGCATACGCGTCAACTTAAGGCAAGAGCGTAGAAAGATTCATGATAATTTTTTCGCCGCCTCTTATCGTAGCAGCAATATTTCCTC
>JASFYY010000075.1:0-29260 GCA_045046875.1 Verrucomicrobiota bacterium
ACGACAATCAAATGTCCGGCCGGACATTTGATTGTCGTATTTGAAGATGGGTGGATCGGAGAGCTTGTGAGGATCAGCTGAGCTGCGAGCAGATCGCGTCGCCCATTTCCACTGTGCCGACTTTCTGAGTGCCTTCGTCACCAGAGTAGATGTCACCGGTGCGGTAGCCCGCGTCGATGGTGGCTTTGACAGCGGCATCGATGGCGTCGGCGGCTTCGTTCATGCCGAAGGAGAAACGTAGCATCATCGCTGCGGATAAAATCTGCGCGACCGGGTTGGCGATGCCTTGGCCGGCGATGTCAGGGGCGGTGCCACCACTGGGTTCGAACATACCGAAGTAGAGGCCGTCGCCTTTTGATTTGCCGAGGCTGGCGCTTGATAACATGCCGAGTGATCCGGTGATCATTGCCATTTCGTCACTGAGGATGTCGCCGAAGAGGTTCTCTGCCAGAACCACGTCGAAAGATTTTGGGCGGGCGACGAGTTGCATCGCGGCGTTGTCGACATAGAGGTGGTCGAGTTTCACGTCGGGAAAGTCTTTGGCGACTTCTTCGACAACTTGGCGCCACAGCACGCCGTTTTGCAGCACGTTGGCTTTGTCGATGGAGGTCAGGCGTCCGTCGCGGCCTTGGGCGGCTTTGAATGCGATGCGGGCGATGCGTTCGATCTCGCTGGCTTTGTAAACCATGGTATCGATCGCCACTTGTTCGCCGTTTTCGGTGCGGATCTCTTTGGGTTCGCCAAAGTAGAGTCCGCCGGTGAGTTCACGCACGCAGAGCACGTCGAAGCCACCTTCGATGCGGTCTTCTTTGACCGGTGAGGCCTGGGTGAGACTGGGAAAACAAATGGCGGGGCGCAAATTGGCGAAGAGGCCGAAGTGTTTGCGTAGTGGCAACAGCGCGGCACGTTCGGGTTGCTCGGCAGGGGGCAGGCTCTCCCATTTGGGGCCGCCGACCGAACCGAACAGAATCGCGTCGGCTTTTTCACAAGCAGCGAGAGTTTCAGCGGGCAGTGCCTGGCCGGTGGCGTCAATCGCAGCGCCGCCGACGAGTTGCTCGTCGTAGTTGAAAGTGGTGTCGAATTTCTTTTCGATGATGTCGAGCACCTTGCGGGCTTCAGCCATCACTTCCGGGGCGATCCCGTCTCCGGTCAATACTGCGATTTTGTAAGATGCGTTGCTCATGGTTTGTAGTCGTTGATTTTGAGCATCTTTCAACACCAGACCGCCGACAATCGCAAGGGGAAAGGTGGATTTTCTTGCAGCGGCGTGGTTTTGAAAGTCAAGAATTGTTGCCTGACCCCATTTTTGGGTATGACACTGGAAATATTGACAAGGTCTGGTGTGGGGTGGAGTCTGCGGCATGGTGAGTGAAGCAGAAAATAGCGAAGTGAAACAAACGCCCTTGACGGCGCGGCATGTGGAGCTGGGGGCTAAGATGGCGGCTTTTGCTGGATGGGAGATGCCGATTCAGTATGCGGGCATTATGAGCGAGCATCTGGCGGTGAGGGAGAAGGCGGGGGTGTTTGATATTTCGCATATGGGGCAGATTTGGGCTCGCGGAGTTGGGGCGGCTGAGTGGTTAAACGGGGTGCTGAGCAATGACCTTGCGACTCTGGCTGTGGGTCAGGGGCAATACACGTTGATGCTGAACGAAAAAGGTGGAGTGATCGATGATCTGATCATTTATCGATCCGCTGAGAGTGAGTTTTTTCTGGTGGTGAACGCATCACGGATCGAGGTCGATTTCAAATGGTTGCAGAGCCAGGCGCTCGATGCTGAGGGAGTCGAATTGGAAAATGAAAGTGAGGTTTATGCGGGTCTGGCGATTCAGGGGCCGAAGGCAGTTGAGATGTGGGCGGAGATGGCGGCGGGATTTGGTGGAGAACTGCCGGAGCGCAATCACATTGCCCAGGTGAAAGCTGGGAATGGGGACGACTTAATCCTTTGTCGCACGGGATACACGGGGGAGGATGGTTTTGAGCTGTTTTGTCCGGCAGCTTCGGCGGTGTATTGGTTGGACAAGGCGCTGGCTGCGGGTTGCGAACCTTGTGGGCTGGGTGCACGCGATACCTTGCGCTTGGAAAAATGTTATCCTCTCAACGGTTCGGATCTCGATGAGGAGCATACGCCTTTGGAGGCAGGGCTTGGTTTTTTTGTCAAAATGGACAAGGGGGATTTTATCGGGCGCGAGGTTTTGCAAGGACAGAAAGAGAACGGGTTGTCCCAGCGGTTGTGCGCGATCCGCATGATGGTGAAGGGGCCTCCGCCACGTCCGCATTATGGTGTATGTGGAGCGGAGGGCGGCGAGCCGATTGCTGAACTGTCGAGCGGTGGGTTGTCACCGTCTTTGAAGCAGGGCATCGGCATGGCTTATTTGCCTATAGCTTGCGCTAAAGTGGGCACCCAATTGGAAATTGATGTGCGGGGTCGGCGTTATGCAGCAGAGGTGGTGAAAAAACCTTTTTATTGAGCTCGGCCTCGATTTTTAATTCGTGCTTTATTTGACTGGAAAACTGAGTTAGGAAACTACACAACGATAATCAATTCCCGAATATGAATATACCCGATCAACTGAAATACGCGGAGAGTCACGAATGGACTGAATTGGATGGTGAAGTGGCCAAGATAGGGGTATCGGATCACGCCCAGGCGGAGTTGACTGATGTGGTCTATGTGGAATTGCCCGAAGTGGGGAATCTGGTGGAAGCAGGGGACCCGGTGGCGGTGGTTGAGTCGGTCAAAGCGGCCAGTGATATTTATGCGCCGGTGGGCGGAGAGATCATCGAAGTGAACGATGCGGTGCAGGATGATCCGGCTTTGGTCAATACCGATCCTTATGGCGCGGGTTGGTTGTTCAAGATCAAAGCGGAAGACACTTCGCAGCTGGAGGCTTTGATGGATGCTGAGGGTTATACTTCGCATATTTCGTGAGTTTAATCTTAGCTTGATTTAAATGATGCCAGGTAGTGACTCCTTGCAGGAAACGTGGGTTTGTGATTCATTTGCCCGTCGGCATATTGGACCGGACGAGGGTGAGGCGCAGAAAATGGTCGAGGCCATTTCTTATCAGTCACTCGACCAGTTGATCGATGACATTGTGCCGCAGTCGATTCGGCTCGACCAGTCGTTGGAATTGCCAGATGCGCTGACGGAAATCGCGGCGCTTGAGCGCCTGGATGGCATCATGGGCAATAACCGGATTTGTCGTTCCTTGATCGGAACGGGTTATTCGGATTGCATCATTCCTCCGGTGATTCAGCGCAATATTTTGGAAAATCCAGGTTGGTACACGGCTTACACTCCTTATCAGGCGGAGATTGCGCAGGGACGGATGGAGGCGCTGATCACTTTTCAGACGATGGTGACGGACTTGACAGCGATGGATGTGGCCAACGCTTCACTGCTCGACGAAGGCACCGCAGCGGCGGAGGCGATGGCGATGTGTGCTGGGGCGAGGATGAAAGGCAATCGTTTTCTGGTGGCAAAAAATTGTCACCCGCAGACGATTGACGTATTGCGGACCCGGGCTGAGCCGCTGGGGATTTCTATTGATCTGGTGGATGAAAAAAATATCGGTGCTCAGTTAGGTGAGGGAAAAGACCCGACTTTGCTTGGTTTGTTACTGCAGTATCCAGCGACGGACGGTGAGGTGTTTGATTATGCCGAGGTGGCAGAAAAAGTTCACGCGGTGGGCGGGTTTGTGGTGGTGGCGACGGATTTGTTGGCTTTGACTTTAATAAAACCACCCGGCGAGTGGGGCGCGGATATTGTGTTGGGGAACTCCCAGCGTTTTGGAGTGCCGCTTGGCTTTGGTGGGCCGCACGCAGCTTTTATGGCTTGCAGTGATAAGATGAAACGCCGCTTGCCGGGACGTTTGATCGGGGTGTCTAGGGATGCCGATGGGCGTCCGGCATTGCGCTTGTCCTTGCAGACCCGGGAGCAACACATTCGGCGGGAGAAAGCGACCAGTAATATCTGTACGGCGCAGGTGTTGTTGGCGGTATTGGCGGCGATGTATGCGGTTTATCACGGGCCACGAGGCTTGAAGGCGATCGCATTGCGGATTCACCGACGAGCAGCAAAACTGGCGGACATTTTAACAGCGGCGGGCATTCGGGTGCAGCACCAGCACTTTTTTGATACACTGAAAGTTTACGCAGATCCGGCCGACAAAGAGGCGCTGTTCGAGCGGGCGCAGAATCTGGGGATCAATTTGCGCGACTACGAGGACGACTATGTGGGCGTGGCTTTGGATGAGACCAGTGATGATGAAGTTTTCCAATTGCTGCTGGAGCTTTTTGGGGTTCGGGATGAGGACGACAAAGGGGAGGTGTTGTGCGCTGCGATTCCGGAGGTATTGCAGCGTCAGTCTGATTATTTGAGTCACTCGGTATTTCATCTTTATCATACCGAGACGGAAATGCTGCGTTATTTGCGCCGTTTGGAGGGCAAGGATCTGGCCTTGAACGTGAGTATGATCCCGCTGGGTTCATGCACCATGAAGCTGAACGCCACTGCGGAAATGATGCCTTTGAGCTGGAAGTCTGTCGGAGGGCTGCATCCTTTTGCTCCACCGGATCAAAGCAAGGGTTATGTGAAAATGGCCGATGAACTGGAGGCTTGGCTGGCTGAAATCACAGGTTTTGCCGCGGTTTCGCTACAACCGAACGCGGGTTCGCAAGGGGAGTTCGCCGGCTTGCTGGCGATTCGTCGTTATCATCAGCAGCGTGGCGATCAGGATCGCACGGTTTGCCTGATCCCTACTTCGGCACATGGAACCAATCCGGCCAGCGCGGTGATGGCGGGTTTCAAGGTGGTGCCAGTGCGTTGTGATGACGAAGGCAATATCGATGTTGAAGATATCAAGGCCAAGGCTGCCGAGCATGCCGGGCAACTGGGAGCTTTGATGATCACCTATCCCTCGACCCACGGTGTGTTCGAGGAGTCGGTGAAGGAAATCTGTGACTGCATTCATGAAAATGGCGGGCAGGTTTATTTGGATGGAGCCAATATGAATGCGCAGGTGGGTTTGTGTCGCCCGGGAGATATCGGCGGTGATGTTTGCCATTTGAATCTGCACAAAACTTTTAGTATTCCGCATGGAGGAGGTGGTCCCGGTGTGGGGCCGATTGGTGTGGCGGAGCATTTGGTTCCCTATTTGCCGGGGCACCGTGAATGGGAGGATGAAGAGGCGGAAGGAGCGGTGTGTGCGGCCCCTTACGGCAGCGCGAGTATTTTGACAATTTCGTGGATGTATCTGGCGATGATGGGAGCACCTGCGCTCACCCGTGCGACTAAGATTGCTATTTTGAATGCTAACTACATTGCCCATCGCCTGAAGGATTTTTATCCGGTTTTGTATCGTGGACGCAATGGATTGGTGGCACATGAATGCATCGTGGATCTGCGCCCGATGAAGGAGACTTCAGGTATTGATGTGGAGGATGTCGCCAAACGTTTGATGGACTACGGGTATCACGCGCCGACGATGTCCTGGCCGGTGCCTGGCACCTTGATGATCGAGCCGACGGAGAGTGAATCGCTGGTGGAGTTGGATCGTTTTTGTGACGCAATGATTTCTATTCACGCTGAGATCGAACAGGTGATCAGCGGCGAGGCGGATAGCGAGAACAATGTATTGAAAAACGCACCTCATCCGGCAGAGACTTTATTGGCGGACAGCTGGGATCGTCCCTATTCGAGAGAGGCCGCGGCGTATCCGACCGAGTGGACCCGCAAGGCGAAATTCTGGCCACCGGTGAGCCGGATTGACAATGTGTTTGGAGACCGAAACCTAGTGTGTTCCTGCGAGGGGATGGAAGCTTATCAGTAGCGGAAGTAGGCTGTAGCTTTTTAGGCGGTAGGCTTTAGGTTTTTGAATGATGGAGACGGATTGGGAGAATTGGCAGCCTAATATGCGGGCGACTTTGGTGTTTGTGCGGCGTGGGGACGAGGTGTTGCTGATTCACAAAAAACGTGGTTTGGGTGCTGGGAAGATCAATGGGCCCGGGGGTAAGTTGGAAGCGGGAGAGACGCCTCTACAGGCGGCGGTGCGTGAGGTGGAGGAGGAGTTGAAGATCACCGCATTGGATCTCGAAAAGATGGGAATATTGCGTTTTCAGTTCGTGGATGGGCTAGCGATTCACTGTGTGGTGTTCACGGCAGCGAGGTTCACGGGTGTTCCTACAGAGACGGATGAAGCCATTCCTGAGTGGTTCAGGGTCGATGAGATTCCGTATGAAAAGATGTGGCAGGATGACCAGTATTGGTTGCCGAGGATGTTGGGGGGAGAAAAATTTGATGCTCGTTTTGATTTTGATGACGAGACGATGTTGACGAAGCGTGTTGAGTGGGGAGGCGGAGGGAACCACCAATGAACACCAATAATGAGGAGGTGCCAGTTTGAGGCATTGAAGCATTGCATTGCCTTGGTCCTCACGTATCACAAGATTAAGTATCTTCTGATGTTGGGAGCATGACGGAATGCTTAATCAAAAGGCCAGGGGATGGTGCGGGGCCAGTAGGTGGGCATGGGGATGGTGAGCTTGTGGCTTTTTCTACTTAGTCGTATCAAAAAAGCAAGCAGGATCAGAATGAATAACCATACGATCCATTTGATCCAGACGTAGTCTGGCGGCGATTGGGTGCGGGCTCCGAAGGCTTGTGAAGGTTGGGAATACTTTCCTGCAGTGCCGACCGTGAGTATGCGGAATTCGTAAAAGCTTGATGGGTCCAGTCCTTTGATGGAGGCGTAAATCATGTCATCGGTGCGGGTAAAGTCGACGTCATGAAAGGGCACCCAAACACTTTCGATTCCAAAGTTGCTTTGATTGATGAGCATTTGTCTCATGTCCAATTCGAAAACCACGAGGTCGGGGGAGGGGAGTTTCCAGGCAAAGACCAACTCATGGAGGTCAGCTTTATGTAATGCCAAACTTGTAGGTGAGGGGATGTTGTTTGAAAATTCGCGGGTAACGTAATCCCGGGTGTAAAACCCGGAGGGACTGCGATGATCTTCCCCTGTTTCAGGATCTGGCAGTGGTGGCAAAGAGCTGAGTGCAGGCAGGGGGCGTTTGGCTAATGGAGTGTCGGCTGAAGATGGGTCAGAGGATTTTTTTAGTTGAGGGTTGAGGGCGGTCTTTCCGGCCATTGATTCCGGGTCGCTTACTAAGGATGCAAGGCGAATGCTGTAGGCGTTCACATCGGTACTGATTTTCAGGATGTCGGCGTAACGACCCGATGGCTGGGAGGGGGCTTTGAATTGGATGGTGAAAATGGCACTGGATTGAGGGTGGATCGTAAAAGTTCCTGCCTTAGTGGAGCCGGAGTTTTCAGCAATTTGAAAAGGGGGCAATACTGCCAGGGCAATGTTACTGCTGGTGCCGCCCAGGTTTTTGATCATAAAAGTCCGGCTGATGGTTTTTTCAGGTTTACAGACTCCGAAATCAATGCGGTCCAGAGCGGGGTTGGGCAGTTCAAGTTTGATTTGTGCCGGGGTGGCAGCTGCTTTGAGGGGAACGTTCTGACTGTAATGCGGGCTGCTGATTTTCAGGGTTCCTGCGAAGCTTTCTACGTCTTCTTTGGGCAGGGCGATATGGATGATTTTGGATTCTCCCGCTGGTAAGACCAATGGACTGTTGGTCAGGGGAGAGCCGCCGATATCCTCCCTAATATGCTGGGTTCTCAGGGGCGGACGCACCTTAATGGAGATGCTGGTTTTTGCCTGATTGCGGATTGTGAGTTCGGCGTTGCGGTTTTGCTGGCTGTCATTCCAGGATAATTCCAGTTCTTTTTTTGACAGGGTGAAGGGGGCGAGAGCGTTGCCGATGAAGGTGGTGGTGGGTTTATTCTGAAAGCCATAGTTTAGGTTGAAGGAGCCTGTTTTTTTCGGACGGCATTTGATTTTCAGGATCAGGCTGTCACCGGGTAAGATGTAAACCTTGCCCTCGGCGGGCTCTATTAACTCGAAAGGAGCTGGCAATTCGATCACCTTCTTAAAGGCGATGTTGCCAGAATTTTTCAGCAGAATTTTGCGAGTTTTTTCATCACCCAGGATAACGGTGCCAAAATCTATCGAAAGAGGGACTTCTAATTCGGCTTTGGGCTCGGAAAGTTCGATGATAATTTGAACCGGGGCAGAGTAGTAACCACCAGGGTAGCGGGACGAGACGGTGAAGCGGTCGATGCTGCCTTTACTTGTGCTGGCCGCTTGGTAAATGACGGTGGCTTTGGTTCGGTCTTCAGGTGCGGGGATGGGCGTATCGAGTACACCGAGTGCAGGGAAGTCTCGAACCACGTATTCAACGGCAGCGGCTTTGCTGGAAGTGTTGCTGGACAGGGCGATCCGGACCGTTTGGCCTTTGATGACCTTGATGCGCATGGATTGCGGCGCGGGTTTGCCGATAGCTTTTTTGCGGGCGCTCTCTTTCTGTCCTTTGCAAATAGGAGTGCCTAGGAATGTAAGAGATGTAACAAGCAGGCAATAGGTGGTGAAGCGTCTGAGTGATCTCAGACGTAAAGATAAGCTGGACGATGGTGAAGCTGCGAACAAAGGAATGGTGAGGCTAGCGGAGTTCGAATCCTTGGAGCCGCAGGCGAAGGAGATCGAGGGCGGCCCGAGTAGTGCGTATCTTAAAGGAAGAACGGTCGAGAGGAAAATAAAATCGCTTGGAGAAGGTTAGCCCGTTTTTAACAGCAAGGGCGATGTAGACGGTGCCGACGGGTTTGTCTTCGCTGCCACCGCCGGGGCCGGCGATGCCGGAAACTGCGATGGCGTGATCGGCGCCGCTTTTCTGCAGGCAGCCTTCTGCCATGGCGCGAACGGTTTCATCGCTGACCGCACCGTGTTGTTCGATGAGTTCAGCGGGGATGTCGAGCATTTCAGATTTGGCCTGATTGGCGTAAGTGATGTAAGCGCGCTGGAAGATGGCGGACGAACCCGGAACGTCGGTGAGGGTGGATGCGATCAGTCCGCCGGTGCAGGACTCCGCAGATGAAACGCTGTGGTTTTTTTTGATTAATAAATCGACCACCACTTGTTCCAGCGGTTTTTCTGATTCGGTGACAATCTCGCGAGTGAATTGATTGCGAATGATGGCAGCGCCTTGTTCGACCACTTTTTCCTGACCGATCAGGCGCACATCGACTTCGCCGAGACGACAACAGTAACCGATTTCGAGATCGGGCAGGGCGGCAAACTCGTCATCCAGGGCATGGGCGAGATTGGATTCACCGACGCCAATGATTTTAAAGTTGTGGAATTTTTGGGAGCTGGCTGCGTCGCTACGCAATTTGGCTAAACGAGGGGCGACTTCGTCATTGAATAAAGGGATGAGTTCGCGCGGTGGGCCGGGTAGCAGAAAAATGTGAGGCGATTGTTTTTCAATTGCGGGCAAGTAGATGCCGGGAGCGGTGCCTTTGGCATTGTGTAGGGCTTTGCCGCCTTCGGGGATCAGCGCCTGGCTGAGATTGGGGGGGGTGAGCTCGAGACCGCGGGAGGAAAAAATCTCTTCGATATGGCTGAGAACCACAGGATCTGTTTTCAGTTCACGGCCGAGTAGTTCGGCGGTGATGTCACAGGTGATGTCATCGGTGGTGGGGCCAAGTCCGCCGGTGACGATGATGACGTCGGTGTTCTGCATGGAATCGGCGAGTGCGTGGCGGATTTCCTCACCATCGGGGATGCTGATCTGACGTTGCACACGCAGCCCGAGCTTGAACAGGCTATCGCCGATGAAAGCGAGGTGGGTGTTGACCACCTGGCCGAGCAGTAACTCGGTTCCTGTATTGATGACTTCGATTTTCATCTAAAGATGAAGGAAATTTAAGATTTGAAATTATTCTACCTCAACATCGGCCTATCTTGGCTGTTGTGGTTCAAACGAAAGCGGTTGCGAGAAAATTTATCGGACTAGCCGGATTTTCTTGAGAAACATTAATCGCTCGCTTGAGTTATTCCGCTTCAGCAGAAGAAATTTCAGGTGGGATAATGACGGCATCCGACCACAGATCCTCCAGCGAATAGAGGTCGCGTTTGTCATTGTGAAAAATATGCACAATGACGTCCCGGTAATCGAGCACGATCCAGTGGCTCTCGGGGTTGCCTTCGGCGGCGTGGCGCTTCAAATTGTGCTCGTTGACCAGGGATTCGGTGATCTCTCGGCGGATGGCTTTCAAATGTGGATGGGAGGTAGCGCTGCAGATGACAAAATAGTCTGCAATCGTTGAAATACCCCGCAAATCGAGGATGGTAATATCCTCGGCCTGCATTTCGTCTGCACCTTTTGCAATCGCCTGGGCGAGTGCAAGTCCTTCTAGCTCAATTTCCGCCATGGGGAAGGAATACGTGGAATTTGGGATTTATCAAGGAAGCATTGCTCTGGGAGCCGAGGAAATTCGCATTTTTGTCCTGCTGAAATACGGTGTAAGGGCTGCGATAAAAATAAAATACCGCAAACTGCTTGCCTTTTTGATCTCCATCCGCGTTCAAATTCTCTCAAATAGCTTGCTATTATCGAGAATTTTACCTTGATGGAAATCAAGGATTCTGCGCATTTTGGGGTATCTATTAATTGTCGCCCACCTTAAGCTGCCGCCGATGATGAAAAATGTGAAAACCCCTCTTTGTTTTGGCTTGTTAATGGTTGTTCTATCGCCGTTCGCGGCGCAAGGCCAGGCATTCAAAGACCCCAAAGTTCCGCAGGTCTTTGAAGTACCTGCGGATATGCCTGTGCCAGAGGCCAGAGCTTTTGACCGCTTGGAGTATCATGCAGCGCCAAAGGCTTTGCCCGAGGGAGCGGTGACTCAGGATTGGACGCGTTTTTTGGGGCCGAACGATGATGCAACCACGGGGGAGACGAAGTTATTGGCAAAATGGCCGAAGAGTGGGCCGAAGGTGGTGTGGGAAATGGAGAAGGGCACGGGTTACACTTCGCCGGTGATTGCCGGGGGGCGCTTGGTGTATTTTCATCGCATCGAAGATGAGGAGGTGATCGAATGTCTGGAGCCAGAAACGGGTAAACGATTTTGGAGTTTTTCTTATCCGGTGGAATATCGGGATCGTTATGGATATAGCAACGGGCCGCGAGCTTCTGCGGTGATCAGTGAGGGCAAAGTTTACACGTTGGGGGTGCGTTCGGTGCTGACTTGCTTGGATTTGAAAACAGGAACCAAGCTTTGGCAACGCGATTTGGATGCTGAGTTTGATATGGCGGATTATTTTTTCGGTCATGGATCTTGCCCTTTAGTTTACGAAGGCAAGGTGATTGTGAGCATGGGGGCTGCCAACGATCTGGCGGTGGCGGCTTTTGATCAACATACAGGGAAGCTGGTATGGGGCACCCAGCATGAATGGCACGCGAGTTATTCTTCTCCGCTGGTGAAAACTCTGCGAGGCAAGCCGAGACTGTTGGTCTTGATGGGCGGAGATACTAAGCCGCCAACGGGTGGTTTGCTGTGCATAGATCCAGATAGTGGTAAGTTGTTCGACGCTTTTCCGTGGCGGGCGGATATGTATACTTCGGTGAACGCTACAACGCCTGTGGTGGTAAAAAATAACCAAGTGTATATTTCCGAGTGTTATGTCAGCGGCGGAGTGATGATACAGTTGGATGAAAAGCTGAAGTGGAAAGAAGTGTGGAAGTCGCCAGAGTTTGGTATGCACTGGACGACGCCAGTTCAGCAGGATGGCTACCTTTTTGCTTATCGTGGTAGGAATGAGCCCGATGCCTGGTTGGCTTGTTATGAAATCGCTTCAGGCAAGGAGATGTGGCAGGAGGATTTGCTGTGGCAGGTTGATATGGGTGGGCGTGAATCCAAGATGAAGATGCTACGTGGCAGCATCTTGAAAGCAGATGGGCGGTTTTATTCGTTAGGAGAGCTGGGTTCGTTTGGTATTTTGGATTTATCGAGCAAAGGGGTGGAGTTGAAAGAGGTGAGTCAGTTGTTCATGGCTCGTTCGACCTGGTCTTTGCCAGTGGTGAGTCAGGGGCTGATGTATATCGTCCAACATGAGAAGGACCAGATGAATGGTTCTGGACGCAGGGTGATTTGTTATGATCTGCGGGCAAGCAAATGATTGGTGTGAAGCTGGTAGCAGTGAAAAATGAATGACAGGAAACTGACAGAAAAAAAAGAGCCCTCCAAACGGCTCTTGTCTCTCGATGCTCTGAGGGGCTTCGATATGTTTTTCATTATCGGCGGCGGGGTGTTGATACACAAAATTATCCTTGGATTGAATTTGACCTAGTTGCAGTGGTTGATCCCTCAACTGCACCATCCGAAGTTCGGAGGCACGGTGACGGCCTATGATTTTATTTTCCCTTTGTTTCTTTTCATGGTTGGTGTTTCGCTTTATTATTCGGTCACGTCTTCACTGAAAAAAGGGCTCGATAAGAAGGCGATCTATTGGCACGCTTTTCGTCGGATGTTGGTTCTTTGTTTGCTGGGGGTTATTTTCAAAAACCGGCCGCTTCATTTTGATTGGGAAAACATTCGTTACGTCAGTGTATTGGGCAGGATTGGGGTCACCGGATTTATTGCCACTCTGATTGTTTGTAATTTTAAGTTTAAGGCGCAGGTGATATGGGCATGTTCGCTGCTGGTATTTTATTGGGTCCTGCTGATGTTCATTCCTGTGCCAGGATATGGGGCAGGGGTCATGACTCTGGAGGGGAATATGGCGGGTTACATTGACCGCATGCTGGTGCCGGGACGGTTGATCAATGGGGTGTTTGATGAAAACGCTTTTGCGGGGCATGTGCCGGCGACGGCACTGGTATTGATCGGTTCGTTGATCGCGCAGATTTTGAAGAACGAGACTTTTTCTGAAATCAAAAAGCTCAAAATTATGGGCATATCGGGAGCAGGACTGGTGGCGATGGGATTGATCTGGGGACTGCATTTTCCTATCAACAAGTTTCTCTGGTCGAGTTCATTTATTTTGCTTGCAGGAGGGGTGTCGGTGCTTTCTCTCGCGGTATTTTATTTGCTGATTGATGTTTGGGCTTATAAAAAGTGGGCTTTTCCTTTTGTGGTGATCGGGTTGAATTCGCTGACTATTTACATGGCATCAGGATTGATTGATTTCAGATTCACAGCTGATTATCTGCTCAATGGATTTTATCAGCTCACCTCCGATAAAGATCTGCGTGCTTTGATCCAAGTGGTGGGCGTATTGACGCTGCAATGGCTGATGTTGTATTTCCTCTATCAGAAGAAAATTTTTGTGAAGATTTAGTGCTTACAAAATAAGGGAGGATTTGTAATCGTTGTTTTTCCGATTGTGGATAAAATTACCCAATCAAAGGAAAGGAGAGAGCATGCGTAACATCTTCATTATCAGCTTTATTGCTAACCTGGTTCTCACCGTGGTGGTAATGTTTGTGGGGCCGGAGACAATGGCGGTTCATTTTGGGGCGGGGGGGGAAGCAAACGGTTGGGCTTCCGCCAAGTCCAATGCCCTGATTATGACGGGGGTCGATGTTTTGCTTTTTGCATCGTTCTTTTTTGTGCCTCAATTGATGCGGGTCACACCGGATCGTTGGGTCAACCTGCCGAATAAGGACTACTGGTTGAAGGATGAGAACAGAAGCAGGGCGGTGATGATGCTAAACGAACAGATGTACAAATTCGGGACGCTGATGTTCGCCTTCATGTTTGTGGTGGGCTTGCTGGTGTTGCAGGCAAATTTGTCGGATCCGGTTCGTTTGCGCGGGGATTTGTTCTGGCCACCATTTGTTTTTATTATGCTGTATTCGGTTTATTGGACGGTGAGAATTTACCGGATATTCCGTGTGCCGGAGGAGGCAATGGATAAATGAAAATTGGCAACGATGAAGCGGGTAGGATTGCTTTGAGTTTTCAAACAAATGGGATGGAGTGAAGGCGCTGATAGGACAGTTATGAGGAATACTTGGATTTGGTTTATGCGGAAGAAATTGTTGCTACTGCTGGCATTGTTTTTGTGCTCTGCGGTCAGTGGATGGGCCTGGTGGCGGCCGGCACAGCGATTTGAGGTTAGCGAGTTGGCTTTGGGGGAGTTGCGTTTGGTGACTTGGAATGTGGGTTATTTTGCTCCGGTAAATAATAAAAATGCGAAGGATTTGGATATGGAGAGGATTGCAGCGGTGTTGCAGCCTTTGCAGGCTCAGGTGGTGGTGCTGCAGGAACTGAACTCGGTGCAGCAGGCTGAAGAGATTGCCCGGAAGTTGGGAAGCGATTGGTATGCCAAGACAGTGGAAACAGGGCATGATCAGATTCTGGCGGTGTTATCAAGCTTGTCGGGAGCGGAAATGGAAACGAGGACGGCTGGTGGTCGATCAATGATCGGGGTTTGTTTTCAAGGCGAGGATGATCGAGACGTTTTTATTCTGGGCGTTCATTCGCCACATCCGGCACGAGGTATGGACGCCACGGTGGATAACATCAAAGCAGCCGTGTCCTGGATGTGCGAGAGGAATGAGGCGATCAGAATCATGGCGGGGGATTTGAATTACAACTTTGATCCGGATTTGACGGTGGATGGGGATGTTCTCTATGGTGAAGTGATGAGCGTTTTATCCGACGGCACGATTTCGATAGGTGAAACTTATTATGCGCATACCCGGATTGACCATGTTTTTCATCACCCGCAGGCAATGAAGGTGATGGAACAAAGTTCAGGTATGGTGGATTTGGCACCGCGTTTTGCCAAGGTGCCAGGATGGAGGGATCACCGGCCGGTGGTGACGACTTATGATGTGGGAGAGCTGTGAGTGATTAGGTCACTGGCGCTCAGAGACCACGACCATTCACACCGATGTGAGCATCCAGCAATTGACAGCAAATCATGCGCGATGTCATCTGGCGGAAAATATAGGCAAACAAAAAAATGTAGTTTAATCTATGAACATGTCCCCTGTTACAGAGCTCATTAGCGATGCCCTCGACCTACCGAGGACTGATCTGAACCTATCTCACCAAAAACCTTCTTGAGAGCCTTGATGAGAGGGAAGAGCTAAACAAGGAAGGGCAAGTCACGATAGAGCGTCGTTCAAGGGAGCTCAGGGAGGGAGTCGTCAAGGGGCTGAGTTTGGACGAACTCAAGAAGGTGGTGCGCCAAAAAACGGAATGACCAATCTGGTCATTCATCCAGAGGTAGCCGGTGACATTACTGATGCTTGGGTAAGACAGGATAGTTAAGCCTGCTGACCACTATGCGTTTCGCCCTTTGCAGGGCTGGGAGAATTGGGCTTTTTACCCAGCGCTTCGCACTGGGCTATATCATTGAGCACCGTTGGTGCAAAAGAGATGAAAGCAAACTGTGCTGTAAGGACAAAATGTGATAGCCCAGTGCGAAGCGCTGGGGTTAAATCGGTTTTATTGTCAGCCCTAAAAGGGCGAAATGATGTTGACGGGTGATAAGGTGGCTTTCAATAAGCAATGGCTAACTTTTTTGTCCTGCACCCCCGATGCTTTTACTTGGTATAAAAAGATCGACCCTGAACTAGCTGTTCGCTTGAGCGATATTGTCTCGGTGTTCCATCACAGTTGTGATCCCGATTTATGGAAGGAGCTAATTATTGGTCTTTAGATTCCCTGAACTCCGTCGGTGTTTTTCCAATCTGCTTGCGGAACAAGCGCGATAGATCCTGGCTGGAGTCGAAGCCGCATTCTTCGGCGATGCGGGTGATCGTCCAGTCACTTTGCTGGAGGAGTTTTTTTACTTGCTCGAGTCGCACGCGGGTGATTTCTGATTTGGCGCTGTGGCCGACGGCGTTTTTGAAGCGGGAGGTGAAACTGCTGCGCGACATGGGAATTTGATCAATCACTTCGCTCACAGACAGGGGGCGGAGTGGTGCGTGTTGACGGATGTAACGTAGGGAGGTGGCGATGAGCGGGTCGTCGAAGGAAAGGTGGTCGGTGGATTCCCGTAGTACGAGTGTGCGTCCGCCGGTACGGGTGACGGCGGGAGCCTGGTAATCGGGTTCGCTGATCATACGGTGGAGGATGGAGGCCGCCTCATAACCAAATTGATGATAATCAATCTCGATGCTGGTGAGCGGGGGATGGGTGGATTCGCAGACGATTTTCTCGTTCCAGATTCCCATGATGGCGAGATCGTCAGGGCAGTGCAGGCCCATTTCTTCGGCGGCTTGAGTGACAAGCGATGCGGTGACGTCGGTATTGGCAAGGATGCCGGCGGGCAGTTCGACTTGCTGCAGTGATTGTTGGATGAAGTGGATGGCGCTACGCCAATCCTGTCGGCTTCGCACCACAACATCGGGCATGTGTTTTTGTGTCCACTCAAAGAGTTGGCAGGTTTTGCCGGCCTGTTCGAGCAGTTGGCGGAAAGTCCGGGCGCGTCGATGCGACGGTTCGAAACGCTGCGGCCCGATATAGGCAAAGTGATCCAGTCCAAGGCTGGCCAGATGTTCGGCGGCGAGCCGGGCAATCTCGGTGTCGTCCCAGAAGACCATGGGGGCCCCGGGATATTCGTCGAACCAACCGGTGGCGTTGACCACTGCGATACCGGATTTTTTCAACCAGGCGGCATCGAGGATACGGTTTTCGCCGCTGAGCGGAATGATGCCATCGCCATCCCAGGAGGAATCGAGGGTGACCGGACGTGGGCCGAAATGGAAATCGCTATCCACTTCGATCCGCCAGTTTCCCTCGCGTCGGGAAAAATCGACGATACCCTGGAAAATCTCGGTTGCGTAGCTCGGGCCGGATTGCAGGGCGACTCCGATACGCAGGGGCTGGGTGATTTTAGGTAAAATGCTACAAAATGGGGGTTATATTGCTATTGTGGAAGTATCGGTCTGTGGCAGACATTCTGCAAGTTGAAAGCATCCCCCTTCTTTATGAGCATCCGCCGACAGTTTGTCCACGCCCGTACTATCAGCGGCTGCCTATGGCTGTTCTCTATTTTGTGTTGGGGTGTTGTTTCCCTTAATGCCGCCGAAAAGCCAAATATTCTGATTGCCATATCTGACGATCAATCGTGGTTGCACGCTGGTGCGTATGGAGATCGAATCGTGAAAACACCCAACTTTGATCGTGTTGCGCGCGAGGGAGTCCTGTTCAACTATGCGTTTTGTTCGTCGCCGTCCTGCACGCCATCGCGCGGAACGTTGCTGACTGGACAGCATCATTGGCGTCTCGAAGAGGGAGCCAACTTACACAGTACGCTGCCAGCGAAGTTTGCCTGTTATCCGGATCTCCTAGGGAGAAACGGCTATCATGTGGGTTATACCGGGAAAGGTTGGGGTCCGGGAAAGGTGGATCTCAGTGGGCGCAAAGAGAATCCTGCAGGCCCGGCTTTTAACAAGATCAGGTTCCAGGGAAAACAACGTTCGCCTTCGCAGATTTCGAATGTCAACTATGCGGCAAACTTCGCCGACTTTATCGGGAAAAAACCAGAGGGCAAGCCGTTCTGTTTCTGGTTCGGTGCTCACGAACCGCACCGCGCCTACGAGCTTGATAGCGGTCGCAAGGCAGGGAAAAAAATCGACGATGTGAAAGTGCCTCGCTATCTGCCTGACTTGCCGGATGTGCGTTCTGATATTCTCGATTATTACCTTGAGATCGAATGGTTTGACCGGCAGTTGGGGCGCATGCTTGATTTGCTTGAAGAGCGAGGCGAGTTGGACAACACACTGCTTGTGGTCACCTCGGACAATGGCATGCCCTTTCCTCGCTCCAAGCTCAACCTCTACGATTCAGGCGTGCATATGCCGCTGGCGATCCGTTGGCCGGCGAAAGTTTCCAGAAGTCGTGTCGTCGACGATTTTGTCCATTTTGCGGATCTGGCACCCACTTTCCTGGAAGCTGCTGGTTTGAGTGTGCCGACAGACATGTCAGGGAGAAGCCTGATGGATGTCCTTACCTCGACAAAATCGGGAATGGTCGATCCGAGCCGCGATCATGTTGTTGTGGGGCGAGAGAGACATATGCTGCATGCCAATCCCGGCGGGGTCTATGCCGGTCGTGCGATTCGCACCCATCGTTATCTCTATATCCACAATTTGTTCTCCGATTTATATCCCATGGGGCACCCGCCACACTATACCGACGCTGACCGCGGTCCGACCAAGTATGCTTTTATGCTCCACCCCGATCTGCCGGAGGTGAAGCGAACTTTCAAATACACACTTGGCCTTCGACCGGCCGTTGAATTGTATGATTGCCAGAAGGATCCTGATCAAATTAACAATCTGGCCACCGATCCGGCGCACAAGGAAATTCGCGACCAACTGGCGGCACGCTTGCAGGCAGAACTGAAACGAAGCGGCGATCCGCGTGCCCTTGGAAAAAAAGTAACGTGGGACAGCGATCCTTATTACTCCGGTTCCTACGAAGGCTGGATCGGTATACAGAAAAAACTGATGGATGAGTATCAGCGGGTTCGAAGAGATAAAAAAGAATAAGAGGAGTTCCATGCAACATTCACAATTCATTTCCCCCATTTCCTGTCTATTGCTGATGGCTTTTAATCTTCAGGTATCGCATGCCTCCGACCCTGAGCCTGTCCTGAAAATTTTGCAGCCGGGAGTGCGAATGACCTTGATGGCGGAGCACCCCGATCTGGAGACGCCGATCGGTTTGGACGTTGACGGGCAGGGACGCCTTTGGGTGGTGGAGAGTCACACTCACTTCCGCCCGGAGAGCTATCAAGGTTCGCCGCACGATGAGATTGTGGTTTTTTCGGATAGGGATGGGGATGGACGGACAGAACATCGTAGCGTGTTCTACAATGCCACCGCCGCTACGATGGATCTGGAGCTCGGGCCGGACGGCTGGGTGTATTTGGCGGAACGGGATCGCATTCTGCGGATCAAGGACAGCGACGGTGATGGCAAGGCGGATGTGGAGGAAAACCTGGCGACTCTGGAAACGGAAGGTGATTATCCGCATAACGCACTTGCTGGGTTGGGATGGGATGTGGATGGTAATCTGATGTTTGGCCTGGGAGAAAATCACGCTAAAGCGTGGACCCTGACCGGAACGGACGGGACAAGTTTTCGCGGATTTGGGGAAGGGGGGGTGTTTCGTTGTGATGCGCAGGGGGGGAAGTTGAGGCGTGTCGCAAGAGGTTTCTGGAATCCGTTTGCGCTGTGTGTGCGTGGAGATGGCGAGATTTTTCTGGTCGACAATGATCCCAGTGAGCGGCCGCCTTGTCGCCTACTGCATATTGTCGAGGGAGGTGAATACGGTTTCCAGCGGGCTTATGGTAAGGAGGCACATCATCCCTTTGTTTGCTGGAATGGGGAATTGCGTGGTACGCTGCCGATGCTGTATCCCAGCGGTGAGGCTCCTTGCGGGGTGCAGGCACTAGGGCAGGGCTTGGTGGGTTTGACCTGGGGGGATCACCGGGTGGATTTTTATCCCTTGGAACGAAAGGGGATGGGATTTCAAACCCGGCGAGTGGTTCTAGTGGAGGGCGGGCGCTATTTTCGCCCAGTTTGTCTGACCCGGGGCAAAGCGGTGGACGGCAGGATGGTTTTTTATATGACTGATTGGGTGAAGGATGACTATGTCCTGCATGGCAAGGGGCGTTTGTGGAAAATGGAAATTGATCTAGCAGAGGCCGCCCCATGGCTGGGAAAAGGGGCGTCACAGGAACCTGACGAAATGACGCTGCGGGCAGCGAAATTGCGGGACGGATCGCATGGTCTGACACGCGCGGGAATGTTGAAGCTCGCCAGTGACAAGGATCCGTATCTCGCCCAGGCGGCCTTGATGGGGCTGGCCAGAGAATCATCGGATTGGACGCCGGCGGAAGTCAATAGTTGGCGGCCAGCTGATCGCTTGTCGGCTTTACTCGCGTTGAAGATGTCTGTGCGCAACCTTGGGCGGGAGGTGGACGAAGAAGCCTGGCTGCGACCATTTATGGCTGATGAAAATTTCGGGATCCAATTCGAAGCCTTGCGCTGGATCGCTGATGAGCGACTGGAGCAATTTTTGCCACAGGTGAAAGATCTACTGAGCAAACCTGGTTTGGATTTTCGCTTGTTCGAGGCGATTGCAGCGACCTGGAATTCCCTTTCAGGGGAGCCTGGGAAAGGAGTTCGCAATACGGCAATGTTGCTTGAGCAAGTGCATAACCCGGCGGCTTCACCGGAAATCAGGGCATACGCCTTGCGTTTGTTGCCGGCCCGACCCCGCAACGCTTCGACCAAGGGAGTGTCGTTGTCCATTCCCTTTCCCAAAGGGTTAACGCTGAAACTTTTGGAGCAGCTGCTTGTCATTGGTGACGAGGAATTGTCGCGCGAAGTTGTGCAGACTTTGGCGGGCAATCCAAAGGTGGGTCGAAAACGCCTGGCCGCCATAGCAAAAGATCCCGATCAGACACCAACATTGAGGGCGGACGCGATCGCCGGTCTTGCATCAGTGAGCGCCGAGTATTTGTCGCTGCTGTTGCAGCTGGCCACAGTGGATGAGCGGCTGGTTCGTGAGGAAGCGTTGCGCAGCCTGCGATACGCTAAGTTATCAGGGGATCAGACCGAGAGCTTGCGTAAGGTGTCGAAAGCTCATCCGGATTCGGCGGTGCTGGTGAAGGCGATTCTCGAACCTACTTCATTGGCAGCGGGGCGTCCTGCGATCACCGATACCACAGCCTGGCTCAAGCGACTGGATGCGTTGCCCGGGCCCGCAGATTTGAAAGCCGGGCAGCGGATTTTTAATCATTCGACCATCGGCACCTGTTCGCGTTGTCATCGCCATAATGGTCGCGGAGCGGTGGTGGGACCCGATCTTGGTGCGGTGGAAAAAAAGGGGGATCGCCAATGGATCCTGCAGTCCATTCTGAACCCCAATTTTGAAATCGCCCCGGAATACCTGCCGACTATGGTATCGTTGAAAGACGGAACCTCACTGATTGGATTTCCTCTGCGGATCAATCGATCAGGCCCCGAAGTGATGCGGGATGTCAATGGGCAGAACCGCAGCTTCAATCGTGATGATGTCGTGTCCCAGCAGGATTTGCGCATGTCGTTGATGCCTGTCGGCCTGCCGCTTGCGATGACGGATCGAGAGTTGCGTGATTTGCTCGCCTATCTTGAAAGTGCTGGGCAAAATGCTACAAAATAGGGGTTAAATTGCTATTGTGGAAGTGGTAGGCTGTGGTGATGTTCTGCTGGTCGAAAAACCCCACCCTCGAAAAACCCCAGCCCGATTGATTTCAATGAACGGATTACTGATAGGCACTTTAATTAAAGGCAGACGGGCAAGCGGGAGCTTGCCCACGACAGTTGTTTTGTTGATGTTTATTTGGGTGCTTGGCGGGTTTTCATCTTTGCTTGCCGCTGAGCAGCCGAACATTCTTTTGATCGTCACCGACGATCAGGGTTACTGGGACACGGGGATTTCCGGAAATCCGGATATTGAGACGCCAAATATGGATCGACTGGCAAAGGACGGGGTTCAATTTTCCCGCTTCTATAGTGCGCCGGTTTGCGCGCCGACCCGTGCCGGACTGATGACGGGTCGCTATTACTTGCGGACCGGATTGTATAACACTCGTTTTGGCGGGGACACCCTGGGGAAAAATGAAATCACCGTAGCGCAGTTGCTGAAGAAGGCTGGCTACAGGACAGGCATTTTTGGTAAGTGGCATCTGGGTAAGTATTTTGGTTACCAACCGAATCAACGCGGCTTTGATGAGTTTCTCGGGCATTATCATGGACATATTGAACGTTATTCTTTTCCTGATCAGATTTACCACAACGGCAAACCAGTTGAGGCACGGGGTTACGTTACGGATTTGTTCACTGATGCGGCGATGGATTTCATCGAGGCGAGCCAACAGAAAAAGGAAAAGTTTTTTTGTTATCTTGCTTACAATGCACCGCACTCACCTTTCCTCTTGGATACTTCTCATTTTGACCAACCGGAGGGCGACAAGATCCTCGAAAAGTATTTGAAGAAAGGCTTGGCGATGCGCGATGCGCGGATTTATTCGCTGGTCGAGCGCATTGACATCAATCTGGGGCGGTTATTTGAAAAAATAGACCACTTGGGATTGCGGGAAGACACGGTGGTATTGTTCATGAGCGACAATGGTGGAGTGAGTCGACATTTCAAGGCCGGCATCAAGGGCAACAAGTCTTCCGCCTATGAAGGTGGAGTGCGCGCGCCTTTGTTTGTGCGTTGGCCGGGACATTTCCCATCGGGCGGGATGGTGGAGGGGCAGGCATCCCATGTGGACATGCTACCGACTTTCTGTGAACTGGCCGGGGTGCCGGTACCGAAAGATCGAAAGATAGACGGGAAAAGTCTGGTGCCCTTGCTGAAAAAAGGGAAGGGCAAGAGCCATCACGAGTATGTTTACCACACTTGGGACCGCTATTATCCTAATCCGGATCGGCGCTGGAGCGTGAGTGACCAGCGTTGGAAACTGGTGGGTTTGTTCGGATCCAAAACAGAACCCAGTCCGTCAAAATGGAAGCTCTACGATTTGCAGAACGATCCAGGGGAAAGCGAGAACCTCATGGCGAGCGAACAGGGTCATGTGAAACGTTTGCGCAAGGAATTTGTGAGATGGTTTGATGATGTGACCGATGGAGTGGACTACCATCCGGCCCCCATTCCGGTTGGAAATGCAGAAGAGAACCCCGTTGAGATCCAGCCGAGTTGGGCGAAGTGGGAGGGGGATAATGTGCAGTATACTTTCGATGGCTACGATTGGGACACGATCGATGGATGGAAAGTGCCGGGGGAATATGCGGAATGGAATCTGGAGGTGGTGAAGGCCGGGGTTTATGAGGTGCGGATTGCCTATGGATGTTCGCCGGTGAAGATGGGTGGAAAGCTGAGGATTTCAGCGGGGAAGACAGCGGTCGATTTCAAGGTTGAACCGACGGGCAGCGGGGAGGTGTTTGCCCGTAAGGTGATAGGGGTTTTGGAATTGCCCGAGGGTCCAGTGAAGCTGCGTGCAGAAGTCACGGAGATCGAGGGGGATGAGTTGATGCGTTTGAACCGCATCTGGTTGAAGAAGAAAAATTGATGACGGGTGGTAGCTCTTTTTAAAATCTGAATAAACAAGTAACGAAACCAATGAATAAAATTATTTTCGCAATGTGTGTTTTGATGTCGGTATGGTGTTCCGCATCGCTTGCTGATGATGGCAAAACATCAGCGTCAAAATTAAAAAATGTCATTCTGTTCGGTGATTCCATCCGCATGGGGTACCAGAAGGAAGTCGTAAAAAATCTCAAAGGGAAAGCCGTTGTATGGGCTCCGGAGGACAACTGCCGTCATTCAAAATACCTGTTGGAGAGTCTCGACAAATGGTTGAAAGGCAGGAATCCGGACGTCATTCATATCAACTGCGGCCTGCACGATATGTTTTTGGACAAAAATGGCAAATGCCGTCACAGCGTGGACGAGTACGCGGATACATTAAGACTGATTTTCAAGAGGCTGAAAAAAACAAACGCTCACGCCGTTGTGATTTTTGCGTTAACGACAGCGGTGGATGAAAAACGCCAGATCACATCCAAGAATTATGGGCGCCTTGTCAGGAGGAACAGTGATGTGGATAGTTATAATAAAAAGGCGATCGAAATCGCGAAGGAATTTGATGTTCAAATTAATGATCTCAATACACCAATCAAAAAAGCCGGAGTTGAAAACATGCTGGTTGACGATGGGATTCACCTTAATTCAAAGGGAGCCAGGGAAATAGGAGCTCTGGTCGCCGAAGTGATTGATCATGCGGGAAAGTAATTTCACCTGCTGTCAGTGATTTTTTTGTGATTCCACACCACCCCCGAACTTATGGAGAGAAAAACTCGTTCATCTTTAACCCTGTTATGGGCGATTTTATGTTTGTTGGTTCGATTGGTCGGAGCTGAGGCAGCTGATGCGGCAAAAAATGCCGGAGAGTATGACCTTGCGGCCCATTATGACAAAACTGAATATATGATATCGATGCGAGACGGGGCGAAACTCTTCACCGCTGTCTATACGCCGAAAAACAAGAGTCAAAAGTATCCGATTCTACTGTTCCGGACTCCCTATTCGATTCGTTATTACGGTGAGAAATTTTCTCCCACCAATCGCATGGCGCCTTCGCAGAAGTTTGTGGAGGATGGTTATATTTTTGTATTTCAGGATATTCGTGGCACTTACAAGTCGGAGGGGGAGTTCGAGGTGATGAAACCCCTGCGGCTTGACAAGTCTAATCCTAAAGCGGCTGACGAAAGCACTGATGCCTATGACACCATTGATTGGTTGCTTGGCAATGTAAAAAACCACAACGGCCGCGTCGGACAGTGGGGGGGTTCCTACATGGGCTGGACCACGGTGATGGGAATGGTGGATGCTCATCCGGCTCTCAAAGCATCGTCGCCCCAGGCATCCCCTTCTGATATGTTCATCGGTGACGACTGGCATCACAACGGTGCTTTTCGACTGATGTATACCTTTTGGTGGATGAGTATGGCTGCTCAAAAACGTGATACACCTACGGAGCAGCGTCCCGAGCGTTTTCGCTATGGCACTCCATGGGGCTACGAGTTTTTCCTCCATTGCGGACCGACTGCCAAGCTCAATGAGAAATATTTCAATGGAGCGATCCCCACCTGGAAAGATTTCATTAAGCATCCGAATTACGATGATTTCTGGCAGCGCCAGAATGCCTTGCGGTATATGAACAACATCAAACTTCCGGTTCTCAATGTGGCGGGTTGGTTTGATGCGGAGGATTTTTACGGAGCGGTGTCCATTTACCACGAAATCGAAAAGCGCAATCCGAAAAACAACAGCACACTGGTCTCCGGCCCTTGGCAGCATGGTGGGTGGTCCAGAAGCAGTGGGCGCACATTGGGAGATGTCGACTTTGGTTCGGACACTGCCGAATGGTATCGGGAGAACGTGGTTTTCCCCTTCTTTCAGTTCTATTTAAAAGACAAGGGGAAATGGAATCCATCCGAGGCAATTGTATTTGAGACAGGTCGCAACCAGTGGCGTGAGTTCGATCACTGGCCGCCGAAAAATGTTACTTACCGGAATTTGTACTTCCACGAAAGAGGGCAGTTGAATTTCACCCAACCGGGGGAAGACGATGTGGCAGACAAGTACATCAGCGATCCTCACAAACCGGTGCCGTATTCCACAGGGATCCGCAAAACCCCGGGACACACCTGGATGATTGAGGATCAGCGTCAGGTTTCGACAAGGCCGGATGTGCTGACTTACCAAACCTCTGTGCTTGAGGAGGATATTACTATTGCCGGGCCTATCGATGTCAGGCTTTTTGTGTCTACCGATGGCACCGACGCGGATTATTTTGTCAAACTGATTGATGTCTTACCCGACAACACTCCGGCGCCGGACCCCAATCCCAGGGGTGTCGCTATGGGCCATTACCAGATGTTGGTGGGGGTCGAGGTCATGCGGGCTCGATACCGGGAAAGTTTCAGTGATCCCAAGCCTTTGGTGAAAAACAAAGTGACCCCGGTCAACTTCACTATATGGGATAAATTTCATACTTTTAAAAAAGGGCATCGGATTATGGTGCAGATTCACTCCACATGGTTCCCAGCCTATGATCGGAATCCGCAGCAGTTTATTGATATTTACGCAGCTACGGAAGACGAGCTGACCATTGCTACGCAGCGAATTCATCGTGCGAGCAAAAACCCATCCCATTTGGTGTTGCCGGTTATCGAAGGGGATCACGGTTCGGGTAAAAAATAGTCAGAGGGAAATTTTACAAACAATGGGACAGAGAAAAATACAGTTAAAAACAATAAAGGACCCGGATATGGGTGCTCGTCCGCCGAATAAGAAATGGGTTTTGGTTTTGGTGTTGATGTTGCTGTTCTGTCATGCGTGTTTGCATTCGGCTGCCGCATCGGAAAAACCCAACATCGTGATGATCATCGCCGATGACCAGACCTATCGGGATTTTGGCTTCATGGGCAACGCGCAAGTGCAGACTCCTCATATCGATAGGTTGGCATCGCAGTCAGCTCGGTATGTGAACGGCTACGTGCCGACGAGTGTGTGCAGTCCGTCACTGGCGACTTTGCTGACGGGATTGTATCCGCATCAGCATGGGATTCATTACAATCATCCGCCACCGGGGAATTCGGCATTTAATCGTATGACTTCGCGCAGCGAATACGAACGAGTGCGGAGTCGTGGATTCGAATTGATTCAGTCGGTGGACACCTTGCCGCGGCTATTGGCGGGCGAAGGCTATCGTTGTATGCAGACCGGAAAATTCTGGGAAGGGCATTATCGCAACGCAGGTTTCACCGAGGGCATGACAATTTTCAAACCGGTGCCTGAGCAGGAGTTCGGTGGCAATCGCAAGTTGGCGAGTGGTGAGTTGGTTGCTCATGGCAATGGAGATTGGGGGTTGAAAATTGGTAGGGAAACGATGAAGCCTATTTACGATTTCATTGACGATTGCAAGGTTAAGGAACAACCATTTTTTGTCTGGTATGCGCCGTATCTTCCCCATCAGCCGCATGATTCAACGAAGAAATTTTATGATTTGTATTCGGGTAAGAAGGATGTGCCGGAACATACGCTTCCCTATTATGCGAGCTGCAGTCAGTTTGATGAGACCGTGGGTAAGTTGGTGACATATGTTGAAGATAAGGGCTTGGCTAAAAATACGATTTTTGTGTTTGTTGTAGATAATGGCTGGACGCCGAGTGAGCGCCGCGAGAAAAAACGTCCGCAGGAATTTGCGCATACTAAAGAGAGCAAACGTTCGCCTTTTGAAGACGGTTTGAGAACGCCCATTCTGATTCGATGGGATGGAGTGGTGAAACCGGCAACGCATCAGGGATTGGTGAACAGTGTGGATATTGTGCCGACTTTGCTGAGGGCAACGGGTTTGGAAAAGCGGGCTGAGGATTTACCGGGAATTAATTTGATGCCGTCGGCCAAAGGTCTTGAGAAGCTGGACGCCGAACGTGCGGTCTTTGGTGAAATATTTCCCGGTGACGCATCGTCGCTTCGGCATCCTGAGCGTGACATTGCCTATCGCTGGGTGAGACAGGGGGATCATAAGCTGATAGTGCCCCATGCGGAAAAAGGAATAGCCTGGGGAGATTACCTTGCTAAATCAGCGCTTTATGATTTGGCTCAGGATGCGGGGGAAACACAAAATTTGATTGGAAAAAACCAAACATTAGCCAAGCACCTGCAGCGATTGCTGGATGAGTGGTGGACACCCGCAAGTTAACAAACAGAAGATATGAAGAGACGTAATTTTATCAAAACAGTGGCAGGGGTGGTAACGCCTGCTTGGATGGCAGCGGCGACAGCTAATGCGGCCGATGGTTTCAAGTTTAAATACATTGTGGGCTCATCGATGTTCGGTGAATTGCCACTATCAGAGATCCTGCCGTTGATGGCGGAAATGAAAACGCAGTATATCGATGTCTGGCCGCGCAGGCACGGCAATCAACGTGAGCAGATGGAGGAAATGGGGCATGATAAGTTTGCAGCGATGCTGAAACAAAATGGAGTGAAGCTCGGTTGCTCGACACGTTACGATCTGGGGCCCTTTGGATTGCAGGATGAGATGAAGGTGGTGGCGAAGCTGGGTGGAAATTTGCTCGTTTGCGGTGGCAGTGGCCCGAAGAAGTTGAAGGGCGCTGAACTGAAAGCGGCGGTGAAGGTTTTTGCTGAAAAAATGAAACCCCAGATTGAGGCTGCAGAGAAGAATGGCGTGGTGATTGGGATGGAGAATCACGGCAATAACATCATGGACTCGGCAGACTCGCTGAAGTGGTTTGTGGAGTTTACGGATTCAAAACATGCGGGCATTGCTTTGGCTCCCTACCATTTGGAAAGTCTGGGAATGGATTCGAATGCTTTGGCCAAGTTGATCGAAGATCTCGGTGATCGTATGGCAATGTTTTACGCCTGGCAGCACGGTATGGGTTGCATGAAAAAGATGCCTAAGGAGGAGGAATTGATGCAGATGCCGGGTCGCGGGCAACTTGATTTTGGCCCGATTGTTGCAGCTTTGAAGAAGACAAACTTCCAAGGTTATACGGAAATTTTCATGCACCCGACGCCGCGCGGAATTCCGATTTTGCCAACAGCTAAAGAGGTGGCGGACGAGATCAATAGGGCGCGAGTTCATTTGGAAAAATTGGTTTAACGAAGCCGTTTGGTAAATTAGGAAGAGAAATATATTTAAAAATTATGAGTGGAAAAGTATTGATTATTATCGGTGACGCGACGGAAACCGTGGACACCTTGTATCCTTATTATCGATTGATTGAGGGGGGATTTGAGCCGGTGGTGGCAGCACCCGAGAAACGTCTGTATCAGATGGTGATGCATGAGAATCGACCGGGTTGGACAATCACGAAAGAGTGGGAGGGGTATCAGATCCAGGCGGATGTGAACTTTGCTGAAATCGTGGCGGAAGATTATTTGGGCATTTTTTTCAGTGGAGGGAGAGCGCCGGAGTATATCCGCGAGGATGAGGATCTGCTGAATGTGACGCGTCACTTTTTTGAAGAGAATAAACCGATCGCTTCGGTGTGTCATGGGGTGGAGATCCCTGCGCGCGCGGGTTGTGTGAAAGGACGAAAAATGGCGACGGTGCCGAAGTGTCAGTTTGACTTGGAGGTTTGCGGGGGGATTTTTGTCAACGAAGCTTGTGTGGTGGATGGCAACCTGGTGAGCGGTCGGACTTTCCACGATCACGGTCATTATATGGGGCCGTGGATGAAGTTGTTGGAAGAAGCTCGGAGAGAGAAATGAAAAGAGGGGTCCACTAAGGACACGAAGTTGCACGAAAGGGAAGATAGAAATAAGTGAATGATTTAGTGTTTCTTAGTGCGCTTGGTGGAAGTATATCCCCTAGCTGATTGTGGATGAATGAGTGATGAGTAAAATAAACATAAGGATTGCAGTATTTGTTTTGATGTTGGGTGGTGCGGCCGGGGTGTCGGCGCATCCGGCGCAGGCGGAGCCGGTGGATTATCCGCTGGTGGTGGGTTTTGAGCGTTTTTATTCGGTGGATGATGATGAGGATTATTTGGCTGAGGGGGGGATGCTGCTACTGAATGAGTTGAACTGTGCGCGGTGTCATACGCCGCCGGAAAAATTGAAGACTCGATTGCAGGGCAGGCAGGCGACTAATTTGGAGGGGGTGGCTTCGCGGTTGGATGTTTTGGACATTGAACTGATGATTCGTAATCCGCGTTTTGTGAAACGCGGCACGATTATGCCGAGTTTGTTTGCCGGGCCGGATCGGGATTTGGGGGAGATCAAGGCGCTGAAGCATTATTTGGC
>JASFYY010000076.1:0-20243 GCA_045046875.1 Verrucomicrobiota bacterium
CATCATTGAAGGCAGGGATGAGAAATCTTCATGAGCAGAGATCAGATTGGCAATTGACTCGAGTCGCCAAGAAGAAAGTAGTTTCTCAATCTTCAAAAGGCGACCCTCTTTCACCAGGTTTGATAACTGAATTGCGTTCGTTATCGAACGCTGCTTCCAGCTCATTTGCCATCTTGGGATCCGTGGTGTGTATGTGGGAAGGCATCAAAGCTGTCAACTCCGCCTTTGTCAGACCTCCCATATTTTTCCGATGTTGCCTCATCAGCTCTACTCCGCGCTCTTGTGATTCTATGATATCACTAAAGCTATTAAAGCTAATCGCATCCACGCCAGGATGTTTTTTTCGATATGACTCAACGGCTTCGTTATGAAATTGAACGAGGTCGCTTACCGAGGTGCTTTCTGGCATTTGATTGCGCCGCCCTCCAGGAGGAGCGCTCAATAGCATCGCTGCTGTTGTGGTCATCACAAAATATCCGTCGGTGAACTCAGTTTCCAGATCTATCGTACGAAAGCTTGTGAGATTGCCAGACAACCACAAGAGTAATTTATTGAGCCGCGGAATTGGAAGATGATAAAACGCAGCCATGATCGAATGATCCTTGGAAACCATAAACCGAACCACTGTTTGTTGTTTTGGAAAGTTACGGCGGTGCTCTAGGTCCTGATAGTCGCCCATATTCGAAAATCCTTGCAAATACATAGCCGCTTCGCTCGCCTCATAAAATGAGTAATCAATCCTTTTTACAGAACGCAACTCCGTAGGCTGATAGTCAGGATTACTATTTCCGAAGGTTTTATCAATGTCAGCATTTGATTGCTTAGCTATATCCAACGCCTTTTTTTGTTTGGATTTTTTTGATAAACTTAAGATTACCAAGCTGATGGCCAGAACGATAATTGCTGTTGACCAAGTCATAAAAACAATAAGCTAAAAAAGAATTATCCCCTCTGTGCGGTATAAATATCGGCTGCAATAGGGAAATCAACTTCTCCTATTTTTAGAAACCGGGCATGCTGAGGCAAAGTGTTATTAAAAGTTGCAAAAAGTTCACGCCTGTTATCATAATCTTTTTCCATTCTGACTATGCGCTCTCTCATCGCTTCCGGCAAATCCATTGAGTCACAGGAATTCATGAGGGAATTAAAGCATTCTTTTGCATTCGAATATTTGTGAACCACCAGAAAATCATCATTTTGACGTAGCCACTCTAAAGAATTCAATGTAGATGATTTAGCAAATTCTGCGACACACCACTCCCTAATAGAATAAGACTGGAAGTAACTATAAGAATTAATGGGAGCAACACTATCCGATGAGTCTTTCTTTAACATTTTGTTTTCCCTATCAGCAAGAATCGTTTCAACTCTTGCCAAGGCACGGGACTCTGACAGCTTGACGTAATTTGAAACAAACTCAATTCGTCTCGCGGGAAGAACCTTCGCCGTTGTTTCTTTTCGAGCTTCATGCAACTCTCGACACAGGTCATACGGTGCTTTCATTGCCATGCGAATCACCGTTTCGTTTTTTATTGCAATAAAATTTTCAGCTTGGGATTGATCGGTGACAACGATTGAAGCTCCATCATCAAACACCGAATAAACCTCGGAATAAATACGCTCATCATCAAAGCCTTCCCAAATTAAAGCTACCACCGCATGCTCCTCGCAAACCATCGCCACGAATGTATTTTTATCTGAATTTGAACTGGAAAATACGCCCACTTCCTCGAAATCTATAGAGCGGTATTCTGCCACCTTGGCTTCCACAGAATCCGGGTTTTCCCAGCCAGGCGTAATAACTCCAGTAATACAGGTGAAAGGCTCAGGGAAATCGAATTCCAGGGCATCTAAATCATCTCCATATTCGTTTTTCACTTCTTTAAACGTATTCCTTAGCCGGTAAAAAAAACGCGCGGCAAAAAATAAAGCAATACTCAGAGCGAAGACACTGATCCCGCCAATGATCGCAAGAATGTTTATTAGTATGGGAGACATAATTAGTGACGCAGAAAAAAACATGCGCTGCCTAATTAATTTAAAGTAGTGGGATGAGGTAAGTCAAACACTAACTGACAAGACAAGAAAATGAAGTGCCAACTATTCCGACTATTTACTAAAGTCGAACGAATTAGGTTCCGTCGTGTAAAGTAGGTGGTAAGCCGGAAGTACTGCGCCTGAATTTTTTCGCGCTAATTCTTCGTTGAGGAACATGGAATAATAATCCCGATTTTTGGGCAATCGGTTTTCTTCATGGTCATATAGAACAATCGGACAGTCTATATCAGGCTTTCTCTGATCAGTGTCTTTCAGTGCATATCAGTGGTTAAAATATCATTTAAACACTGATTTCACTTTTTCGAGGGGCCAATCAATTCGATGAAGTTGCCGTCCGGGTCTTGCACGGTTGCCAGGAATTTGCCGCCGCCTAGATCTACCGGGGTCTCGCCCAGCAGTTTCACATTGGCTTTTTTCACTCGCTCAACAGCGAGATCAAGATCGGCGACAAATAGGGTCAGGTAAGAAATGGAAATGGTGGAGTGAATGAATTTCTGGTCAGGTTTTACTCCCGGTGCTTTGGGGAATGCCATCAGCTTGATCCTTGCCGTAGTCGCTCCCTTGCTGTCATCGAGCACAAATACCCTTATGTTGGCCGGTTGATGATCCGTCAGTCCGAGGCGGGTTGCTTTGTCGGCGGAAACGTCAAAACCTTTGACTTCTTTTAATCCAAGCACGTCGGCGTAGAAGGCGGCTGATTTCTCGACATTAGCCACGGTGATGCCAATGTCGATGGTCGACTTGGAAAAGACCTTGTCGCTGTCTTGAGCGGCGACATGGGCGGCATTGGAAAAAGTAAGGGCGGCGGTTAAGGAGAGGGTGGCAAACAGGTGGGTGATTTTCATGCCGCTAAGCTACGGCCTTTTATTAAAACGGCAAGTGACAGAAAGGAGCGATCCCGAGGGAGGAAATCTAACCAGGGCATTAGTGGGATGCAGGGCAAAATAGTTAAGCCGCTGATCGTTATGCGTTTCGCCCTTTGCAGGGCTGGAAGAATTGAAATTTTTACCCAGCGCTTCTCACTGGGCTATATCATTGAGCACCGTTGGTGCAAAAAAGGGATGAAAGCAAACGGTCCTGTAAGGACAAAATGTGATAGCCCAGTGCGAAGCGCTGGGGTTAAATCGTTTTTATTACCAGCCCTAAAAGGGCGGAATGATTTTGATGGGGGATAAGCTAGCTTTCAATAAACAAGGGTTAAGATTTTTGTCCTGCACCCGTATCAGTGCATTCGCGAGAAATGTTCTTGCCAGCTCTGCGGCAGAGCCGGTAGCTTGGCGGCTTTTTGTCTGTCGTCGTGATGGTCCTTGTCGAAGTATCTGAGACGGGTGATGTCTGCGACGGAGAGAGAGTTTTTTTCGCGGTGGCTTTGCACAATCTCATCACCGGCTTGGATGCTGCCTGTTTCGATCACGCGTAGGTAAAATCCGGTTTTCAGGCTTTTTAAAAAGGGGTGCAGGATTTGCGGGGCTTGCAGGATGATGCCGAGTTTGAAACAAGGCACGCGGGGATGGGAGACTTCCAGTTCAAGTTGTCCACCGATGCGGAAACGGTCACCGATCATGACCTCGTTTTCGAACAGGCCGATGGTGCTGAGGTTTTCGCCAAATTGTCCGTAGGGCAAGTCTTTGGCCGGGCGGTGAAGTAGGTCGGCAAAATAGGCATAGTGCTCGTGAGGGAAAAGATAAACGGCTTTATCCGGGCCGCCGTGAACAGAAAGGTCGGCTTGTCCGTCGTCGTACAAGCCGACGACATTAACGGTCACTTGCCCGCTTGCTGGTATCTTGAAGATACCAGTGGAAACCGATTGGCCTTGCCACTCGACCGTGCGGGGAAGGGATCGGTTGACGGATAACAAGTTCATCGGGAGAAATTTATGGTTTATAGTTTGAGCCGTAGTGTAGCGTAGACAGCCGGAGGATATTACCCTTAGGCAAATTGGAGTCGCAGAGTGTGGCGCGTAGTTAAATTTGAAATAGGGGGCATAAAAAGGGCCGGGTGATTTGCATCACACCGGCCCCTGATAAAAATGCCGGCGCTTATTTTTTAAAGTCAGCGGTCGAGAAGCTGCGGAAGGTGATCGCTTCCGGCTCGGACTCGGACATGTTCGCTCCGCGTTCGTAGAGGATGTGAACAAGGTCACCTTTGCCGGCAGCGAGCGACGAATAACCGGCGATGCCGCTGTCGATTGCTTGTGAGCTGGCGTAGGTTTTGCCGTTGTCAGTGCTGAGGCGGGCGGTCAGTTTCATGCGCATGATCATGTTGGCAGGGTTGGTGAAAACCAAACCTGCTTTGGTATTGACCAGGCTGCCTTCACACATCGGCTCCAACAGGCCTTTGATGCCAGTAGCTTCGCTCCATCCGGTAGCGCCGTCTTTGCTGGTGGCTTGGATGCGCAGACCTTTGAGATCTTTGTTGCGGATGTTGATGATCACCGAACCGTCGGCGGTCTGGGCCACGGCAGCTTCGAGAGGTTTCTCGATTTTGGTGCCGGTCTTGGCGTTGGTGATGTCGAGGTCAAAAGCGACGATCTCTCCACGTTTCCAGGTTTTACCTTTGTCATCACTATAGATGGTAGCGGTGGCAGCAGGTTGGAAGCCGATGCCGCCTGTGCCTAGTGATAACCATACGGGAACGACCAAACGACCGCTGCTCAACTGAGTGCCGGTGCCGGGGCCAACTGCGATCAATTTCCAATCCACTTCGCTTTTGAACTCTTCGAATACTTTGGTGATTTCAACTGCCGGAGTGATGCCTTCGCCATTGGCGTCTGCGGTCATGTGGAAGACGCGGTTGTATTCTACGCCATAAAGGATGTGCACGGTGCCGTTTTTCTGATCGGCGATCAAGGTGGGGTTGTGAGTGGCGATTTCACCTGCGTGTGCTGGTTTTTTCAAGGCCAGTGAGACGGGGTTGTCTTTGGCGTCAGCTGGAGCGCTGGTGATTTTTTTGGCATCGCTCCAGGTTTTACCGGCGTCTTTGGAGGTGCGCATGAAGATGTCGACGACATCCCAACCGGAAGCTTTGTTTTTGCGGCCTTCAGCAACGGCGATCAGAGTGCCTGCTTTGCTGCTCACCAGACTGGGGTAGCGATAGAGGGCGTAGTCGGAGTCGCCTTGTTTGAAAAGATCGGTGCTTTCAGTAGGCTCGGCTTTCAGCATCGAAGTGGAGACTGCGGCCAGAGAGAGGGTGAGAAGTGTTTTCGAAAATAGTTTCATGTGAATAGCTTGTTTTTCTAGTGATTTGAAGTGCTTACAAAAGATGCCATGTCAGTGTTTTGCAAGTGGGATTTTAATTTCAAGATCCAGGTTGTTGCTGTTTTTTTAGAATTAAGAATTAGACAATCAGGGGATCACCACCAAGTTCAGACTGGTGCGGCAAAAGCCGTGCTTTCTTTTTTCTTCCGATGTTCTTCCTTAAGCTCAAACCCCACTGGCAGATCCTTATAGCATTGGCATTGGCCGCCTTTGCCGGTGCCGCGTTGGGGCATGATAGCAAAGACGGTAACGGGCTCAGTGGTTTCGGGGTTTTTGTCATCGCCACTTGTCGTTTTTTAGGCACGATTTTCATGAGCGCGCTTAAAATGGTGATTGTGCCGTTGATTGTGTCTTCGATTGTGACCGGTATCGCCGGGCTGGGTAAAATGGATGGTTTTGGCAGGATGGGTTTGAAAACCCTGATGTATTACGCTTTGACCAGCCTGATGGCGATTCTCATAGGTCTGGCGGTGGTCAATGTGATGAAACCCGGGTTCAAGGACGGGGTGCCCAATCCGGTGATCAAAAAGATGTTGGATGATGAAGCAATCAAATTGGGCAAAACCCCAAATGAAAAGGTTGATGCCGCCAGTAAAAGAGCCAGCAACGGGACAAAAACGATCCTCGATGTGTTCAAGAGCATGGTGCCGACCAATATCGTCAAAGCGGCCGCCGAGGGGCAGATGTTGGGTTTGATCTTTTTCAGTATTGTTTTTGGAGCCGCGATGACCCGTATGACGGGGGAAAGCGCCGAGGTGATGAGGCATTTTTTCCTCGCTTTGAATGATCTGATGATAGCGATCACCAAAGGGGTGATGCTTTTTGCCCCGCTGGGAGTGTTTGCCCTGATCGTGCCAGTGATGGCGGAGACGGGTTTATCGACTTTGTTCGGTACTTTGTTCAAATATTTTGTGGTCGTTTTGCTGGCGCTGGGGATTCATATGTTTGTGGTTTTGCCCCTCATGTTAAAAACTTTTGGCAGGGTGAGCCCCTGGCGTCATTTCAAGGCGATGAAAGAAGCCATGTTGACAGCTTTTTCCACCTCGTCCTCTTCCGCGACTTTACCCGTGACGATGCGTTGTGTGATCGATAATGCAGGGGTGTCGCGTCGGACGACCAGTTTTGTGCTGCCTCTGGGAGCGACAGTGAATATGGATGGCACGGCACTTTACGAATGTGTGGCGGTGATCTTTACCACCCAGGTATTGGGCTATCCGCTGTCGATGCCGGAGCAGTTTGCGATTGTATTCATGGCTTTGATCACCAGTATCGGAGTGGCGGGTGTGCCTTCCGCCAGTCTGGTGGCAATACTTATTATTTTTAAAAGCGCCAATATCCCAGGTTTACACCCGGCGGCGGCGATGGCAGTGCTGCTGGCGGTTGATCGTTTGCTCGATATGTCACGCACCGTGGTGAACATTTTCAGCGATTCCTGCGGAGCGGTCATCATCGGTATCTCAGAAGGGGAGAAAAATATTTTGCAAGACGAAAAAAGGGACGTTTTTGAGGAAAGTTTCTAATTTTATCAGAAGGTTAATAAAATTAAAAAATAAAATTAGAAAATTAAAAAAAAGTATCGACGGGAGAATGTGAAATGCGTATTGTGGTTTTACCTCGTGGGCGTCAGGCATATACTAAATAAATACATAAATACCCTGTAATTGTGGAAACACTCATTGAAACGGAAAGTTCTGATTCTGCGGAAACGGAGCCAGTTGAAAAAAACAACCCAAACGGGTTCACAGAGCCGATTACACCCGGTGAAGTGCCCTCGGCTGTGTTGAAAACGGCGCTCGAGAACGAGACGCCACGTCTTTTTGGTGTCTCTGCCCATGGAATAAGGGGGCGCACAGGCCCTGAAGAGGAAGCCGCGATTGGCCGCGATCTGAATGCGATGAAAGAGGGCAGTGAGGCCATCGGGGAAGAGTTGGGTATGGAAACGATCGGATATGTGGTGATGTATGATGGCTATACTGCGATTGCTTATCGCTACGACTCATCGTCTAGTCCCAGGGATCCGCATTTGATTGGGGCTATGGTGAATCGCCGTATGCCGATGCGGGAGTTGTTGAAAGTCATGGGTGACGCTGTTTGAGTGATGGGAAGCTAGCTTACAAATTTTTTTAGTATGATTGATAATGGAGATAGTTCTGAAACCTTGGAGGTGCTGTTAGCCTCTGGAACTGTGAGGGGGACTTGTTTGTTGAAAAACGGCGAGGTTATTTATGAAAAATTCCCTTATTCAGCGGCGCGTTTGGTGAAAGTCTGCCGAGTGGTTGAGGGACTGACCAAAGAATTCAAAGCACAGGGGCGTATGGTTGACCAAATGGCCTTTGGCTACGATGGTGGTAACTTGCTCGCGGTTACAGAGGGTAATTACAGGGTGATTTTCATGCACCTGATGAATGATGAGATTGATTTTCTTGCCAAGGCCGCCCGGGTTCTTCTGACAGATCTTATTGCTGCGGACAAACCTGCTAGAGATGCGGTGTCACTCGATACGGTGCCAATTTCGCTGGTAAAAAACAATTTGGGATCTGATGTAAGGGTAGAAGATACCGCAAGAGTGGAGATCTTGACAGCCCCCCCCACAGAAGAGGCTCCAATAGCGGAAGCAGCGGGTGGATTGTCCCCGGAAAATATGTCGGTGGAGGATTTGGTTGGCTATTACTCTTCGCAAGACGCTGAAAAGTAAGCTATTTGACCTGTTGCACCAAGGATAGATCCACCATCAAATCCTGGGTGATGGCCTCGAGGTCGCTGCGGAAATCATCCAGTGATTGTTCGTCCGGCATGCGCAAGAGCGCGTTGGCCTGGAATAAAGTCTCACCGGACCAAGGGGCACTGCTGAGTTTGGTATTGAGCTCTTCGACATTGCCTGAGTGGGCGGCGATGACGGCGGATATCTGGCGGACGATGCCGGGTTGATCCTGGCCAACGACTTCCAATTGCAAGACGCAGCCGCTGCTAGAGGGGCTCGCAGCTGATTGAGGATGGTTTCCTGCGACCACTGAGATGGTCAAGCCATCTTTTGCCAGAGCGTCGAGAGCATGGGTGAGTTGGTCAGCCTGGGCAGAGGGGATTTCGATCAAGAGGATGCCGGCAAATTGCCCGGCCAAGTGGGCCATCTGGCTTTGCAACCAGTTGCCTCCGTTTTCGGTGACGGTGTGGGAGAGGGATTCGACGAGTCCTGGACGATCAGGGCCGATAATGGTGATGACTAATGAACTTTGCATAGGCTATAGAGGGAAGGTGGCAGGACACGGACCGTCGCGCAAGCCCGGGCTTGCAGTATTCCCTTGCGTAGCGGTGGGGTTTCGCCAACTTAGGAGCGTGGCAGTTGAAGCGTATTTGGCTGTAGGAAGAAAAAAATGATATCGTGATGCAGCAGGATAGGGCAAAACCAGAAGCTTGCCTGGCAATGGTGACGGCCTTGATGCCAGAGGCCAGACCCTTGATCGATCATTTTCGTCTACAGAAAATCAAAGGCCGCTCGCCCTTTCCTATTTTTCGCAGTGAAGACGGACGGCATTGTCTGGTGGTTTCGGGCATGGGAAAAATACTCAGTGCTTCGGCGACAACCAGTCTTTATCATGAAATGGGAGAGCTGCCCGGCATGGCTTGGTTGAATATTGGGATTGCGGGTCATCGTACACGTGAGCTGGGGGATTTGAGATGGGTGAACAAAATCGAGGACGCGGCATCGGGGCAAAAATGGTATCCCCCTCGTTGGATCAAAACCGGCAGCAGGCAAGCGAGTGCGTTGTTAACCGTGGATCAGGCGGGAGAATACCCCGGAGGTGATACCCTGGTGGACATGGAGGCCAGTGGTTTTTATCAGATCGCCAGCCGCTTTTCGAGCAGGGAGTTGGTGCAGTGCGTGAAACTGGTGTCTGATAATGCTGAAAATTCTTGGAAGGATTTAAAAAAGGGGCAGGTAGGGCTGTGGATCAGAGCGCAGCTTGATGATATCGTTGCGGGTTCCGAAGAGCTGTTGGTTTTGTCCGGGGACGAGATGAAACGTTGCCGGCTTCCCCGCGAAGCAGAGCAGATGTTGGATCTTTGGCATTTCACCCAAACGGAAAAACACCAGCTGTTTAAAATTCTGCGCCAACGCCAGGTATTGGCATCCGAGCAGGACAAGGCTGTATTATTTTGCCAGAACAATGGAGTCAGGTCGGCAAAGGAAATTTTGCCGCTTTTGCGGCAAGAATTAGCCGGCAAAGGGGATGAGTCCATTATGAAAATTTGAGCGCGTGGATACTTTATACATTGAGCGGGAAATTGTAACGCACGAGCGGGTGAGGGGACTGTGTGAGCGTTTTGCCAAGGCGGAGCGGATTATCTGTGATCGTTATGGTGAGGTGTTTAATGTGAAAGGGCAGAATTTTCGCTGGCAGAAACGCAAACCTTCCTGGATTTTGGCAGAGAAACATGGGCGGAGGGTTTTGCCAACTCCGCCAGCTTACGGAATTGGTTGTGAGAAAAATTTCTATTTTTCCCACATATTAAATTGCCCTTATGATTGCCGGTATTGTTTTTTACAAGGCATGTACAGTTCGGCTCACCAAGTGTGGTTTGTGAATTACGAAAGCTTTCAACAAGCCATCGACGAGGTTTTGGCAGGATGCCCGGCGGAGGAAAAAGTGGGCTTCTTTTCGGGTTATGACGGGGATTCGCTGGCCTTGGAAAATATGACCGGTTTTGCTCAGAATTTTCTGCCTTTTTTCGAAAAACGTCCTCGGGCGATTCTTGAATTGAGAACTAAAAGTGTCAACGTGGGGGTGCTGCTCAAGCGTCCCGCGCTGGAGAATGTGGTGGTGGCTTTCAGTCTTTCTCCGCAGCAAATAGCGAGCGCTTTCGAGCATGGTGCGCCTACATTACAGCAACGATTGAAAGCGATGAAGAAGGTGGCGGAGCAAGGTTGGCCGATTGGCCTGAGGTTGGATCCTTTGATCGCCCAGCCAAATTTCACGGAGGAATATGAAGCTTTGCTGACACAGGTTTTTAATGTGTTGCGCCCGGAGCAAGTGCACTCGGTGACCTTTGGCCCGATGCGCTTTCCCGAGGCGATGTTTGAGCGGATGAGCTCACTCTATCCTGAAGAGCGTTTGTTTGCCGCAGGTTTTGAAAGACGGCAAGACGGTCTGTTGACTTACGCTCCGGAGCGGGAAAGGGAAATGCGTGATGCGTTGCGCCATTTGCTGAAAGAGCGCTTGCCTGACGAGAGGATTTTTGACTGTGCTGAGTGAGCGGCTGAGTATAAAAATTATTTTTTAGGTATATACCAGAGAGATTCCCAGTAGCGTTGGTCAAGTTGGTAGGGATCCACGTTTTCCTTTGTCAGATCAAAGGACTTGGGTAGAACACCGAAACGTTTCATTTCCCGGATATATTCCGGGCGAGGTTTGAAGTTTGGCATGTCAAAGCGTGTCACTTCATCAAGTTTGTCTTTTCCTGCACGTATCATGGCCAGTATAGCTTGGTAATCCGGGTCATTGTTATCTTTGAAAATTTCGACAGGTTTTTGGCTGCCATCTTTTGCAGTGCTTATGCAGGCACCTTCACCACCGGCAGCTTTGGAAAGTGGCCCGAGCAGGAGCAGCGATTGCTCGGGATGGCTCAGATTGTAGACAATATGGCGGGCGGTGTGCAACATCCGGTCATTGATGTCCATTCGCCAGAAACTGATGTTGCGTTCGTCTGACATGTTGTGGGGTAGGCGGAATTTTTCTGCGTGGCAAGAGGCGCAACGACGTTTTATAACTTCAGCTCCTTTTACGGATGTTGGCCATTGTGAATCGTTGTTGACCAATTTGTTGGCTTGGTATCCGCCGATACTGCCGGTGCCAAGAGCAGCATAGGTTCCTGGGTAAACGGCTGCCGACTCGATCCAGTAGCGGATTTTTTTCACCTCGTTGGCAGAAAGTTGCGCACCATAGTGTTCGCCATTGAGTTTTTTCATCAGCGGGCTGGATGCCGCTCCGATCACGTAGGGATCATAGTTGGCATGGGGTCGGTTCCGCCCGTCGGCGAATTGTCCGTGAACAGTCAGAGTATAGTAGCTGTGGCTGAACATCGGTCCACGGTCACCGGTGAGTAAAATTTTACCATCGCGTTTTGATGGCTTGTGACACTGGACGCAGTGTTTGTCGAGTATCGGTTGGATATCACGTGGGAAGTCAAACACATCAGGTATCCCTTCGATCTTGCGGATCACGCTTGGCGAGCGTTTTGCGGCGAGTGGAAGTGTTTTGGTGGGTGGCGACACTGTGGTGCGGTCTTCGTGACAACCGATGCAGCTGAGCATCTCGCCCGGCATGACGGAGGTGAAACTGTGCATGCGCTTGACGCTGTCTTCGTTTTTATCGAGTGCGATGAAAAAAACCGCGCGATTGGCGGGCACCTCGAAGAATGCCGAGCCGTCTTTCTCGACCGGCACGGTGCCGAGTAAGCGCTCTAGAGTGAACGATCCCCCATAGGTCAACGGGTCCATGCCTCCGGTATAGTTGATAGGTTTTGGCAAAGCCTCCATCACCAGTAGTTTTTTGATCGTGCCTTTTTTAACTGTTTCCATTTTTTGACCGATATAGACATTGCTTAGCAGCATGGTGCCTGTCGCTTTTGACTCATCAGTTCGTTTTGGTAGCAATCTTTCCCGGCTGTGTTTTATAATCGGGCGGGGTTCATGGATATTCAGATTTTTCGAAAACATTGTTTCGGGAAGGTGAAATGCCGGATGTTCTGCACCGTCCCGGGTGATAGCGACAATCTCACGACCTCGTGCGGCTATAAAAACACTATGGCTAAGCGCATAAGGATCACGGTAACCATCTTCGGTTAGGTGTATTTTTGATTTTGGATCGTCCGGGCCGTTTTGGTTCGAGAGCAGAGTCACCTTACCTGAGTGTTCTTTTCTTCCATGTCCGGGTGAATCTATCAGGATCACTTCGTCGGAATCCGGAACGGGTTTGGCATCGATCAATAAACCTCCCGGGTGTTTGTTGCCGTAATAAATTTTTTGCTCGGTGCCGTCGGGATTCATCGTCCACAAGTGGTGGAAATCCATCTGGCTGCGGTCGATGTATTCCCAGCGCTGGTACATAACACGGCCATCGGGTAAGACCCAGGGAGTATTGTCGTGTTCGAGATTGGGTGAAAGTTGCTGGATATGGTCCCCGTTGCCATCGCCACGGTGTATCGTGCCAACTTGTGTTGACCAACAGTTCACCCAGCGCTTGGCACGGGTAGAGACAAAAACAAGGCTGCCGTCCGGTTGGTAGGATGCTTCATAATCATCGAAAGGCCCGGAGGTCAGTTGTTTGAGATGGGAGCCATCGGTATTAATTTCATAAAGATGAAAATTTTCGCTGTCACCTTTGCGGTATGAAAATAGGATCTTCTCACCATCGTAGTGGACGGCGGGGTCCCTGATCGTGCCTTTTGCATCGGCCACAAGTATGTCGATCTTTCCACTTTTGAGGTTCAAGATGCAAAGGTGACCGCCTTCCGAGTAAAGTTTAGACTCTTTGTCGTAGGAATAGTAGCCGATATTGGCATACCAGTGGCCGTCTTGAACCTGCCCTCTGCTGGCAAATACAATACGTTCGCAGTCCTGTGCGAGAATCAGATCACGACCCGTGTCGGTTTTTTCGCTGTATGCGAAAGTGTTTGCCAATAGCAGTAGGGGTAAAATGAATCGGGGTGCTTTCATAGTGCGTTTATTATTCCAAAATAGGCATGACTTTCTTACCCAGGGCTTGTTTTTCGGTGTCGTGGTAGACCCCGTAAAAGAGAGAGCTGCAGTCCAGCCACAGCGTGATGTGGTGGAGCTCCTCGTCTGATAATTTAACTTCATAGTGCCCGTCCTCGAGCAGTTGCAACAGTCGCGAGGCACGGGCACCGACTTCGCCCGGAACAGAATAAGAGGTTTTGTTGCGCTCCAGTCCGGGGCCGTTGCCGCCGTATCTTGTCCATGCGAACGGGGTCAGGTTCTTGTAGGCGGTGGACCAACCGTATTTTTCAAAAGTGTCGCCTTTGAGGGAGAAGGTCTGGTTTTTTCCGTCATGGCAAGAGGTGCAGTTTTTGTTTATTACATGTTGAACCAAGCGTGGGAAGGTTAAGGGAAAGGAGCCTTCGACATCGGGTTTTATTTTGGAGGGAGCGCGTTGGAAAGCAATCGGATTTTTAGTGTTGCGATAGGAAGCCGTGCGGGATTTTGATTCGTGGCAACCCACGCAACTCAGGCGTTCGCCTTCGTGCAAGTAGGTTGCCGACCTCATCGACTGGATGGCGCGCCCCTTTTGGTCCAGTGCCTGGAAATACAATGGCACTCCGCTGGGAGCCTCGAAGTAGGCACTGCCGTCCTTTTCGACAGGAACGGTTCCAAGTACGCCTCGGCCGAGCGATTGTGTGCCGAAGCCGATGTTCGGCTCAGCCGAGGCGGGTGTTGTTTTCGGGAACAACTGAATAACGCGTAAGGCTGCGATGTCGGTGTTTTCGGGCCAATCTTGCTCGCTTTGGTAGACATCCATCACCGCAACTTCACCGCGTTTTTTTCCATTTTGGGTTGTTTTTCCTGGCAATGCCGGCGGTTGTTTGCGTGCTCTTAGTGGAATGGGATCCAGGCAGGGCACCGAGGGATCGCGGTAAACCAGTTCGCGATTGCCGAAGCTGTCGATTAAGTATATGCCATAGTCACGACCTTTTCTGTCGTAGGTGCATAGGTAGTAGTTCTCGCTAAGTGGCCAGGGAGATCCTATTTGTTCAGACCCAGGCATAAATTTCTCCTTTGGTTTTCTAGGGATTCCGGGTGCGGTTTCTGCCTCAGGGAGGAATATATCCGGAGTGAGGCGTTTGACTTGGGACATGGCTTTGTTGTCAGGAACGGCGAGGTCAATCATTATCAGGGAGCCGTAAGCTTGCCCGTGGTGGGGTGCAGAGATTCCGCTGTACTTCTGTGAGCCGGGGATGGCTCGCAGGGACAGCTCCATCCACGGACGGGATTCGCGCTTGATCGCATAGTTTCCGTGCAAGGCACGTGGATCCCTGCCATCCGGATAGGTAAGCCAGAGATGATGGGCGGAGTCCGAATCCCGATCCACATAGTCCCAGCGGGTGTAGACAATCATGCCGTTGTGATCCACGCTGGGGTGCCATTCATGGGTCTCATGGTGGCTAAGCCGCTGGATGTCAGCCCCGTTTTCCTTCATGCTATGCAAGGTGTAAACCGGATTCGGACGTGTGCCGCATCGCAGGAAACCGCCGCGTCGGTCGGAGATGAAAGCGATGCGTCCTCCGGGCAAATAACAGGGATCAAAATCGTTCCACTTTCCATCGCTGAGTTGGGTCAGATCGCTGCCGTCTATTTTCATTTTGAAAACATGGTAGGTGCTTCGTTCGTTCCACAGATCCTCTTGCGGAGTGCGGGGGGTGGGTTGCACCGGAACCTCTGCTTCGGTCCAAGCAAATGCGATCTCGTCTGCATTGTAGTTCAGATCCAGCGAGATGAACGAGCCAGCTGTTAGTTTGCGGCCTTTCAGGCGACCGTTCTGCACCAGTGCTCCGTCCATCAGATTCTGTGCTACAGGTTTTTCTCCAAAGGGATCATTGAGGACATAAACTGATCCGCCCGGTGGAGCATGAAATCCATAGTACTGGTCGACCATGTGTTCGAAGCGCGCCCGGTGATGAGTCAGAAAAACGATTTTGTTAAAATCCAGTAAGGGGTTGGAGAAGGCAATGCGCCGCCTGAGTTTGCAAGCCGATAGGAACAGGTCCCGACGTTTCGGGTCGTTCTGCGCCAGTTGGTCATTTTTGTCGCCCAAGACGTTGAGCTCTTTCTGCAGAGCCTGCTTGTTTTCAAGTTCAAGATCATCAAGCAGCGCCGCAGTGCGGCGCAATACCACGTCAAGTGGGTTGCGGTCGGTTTCAAACAACAAGGCCGCCGACTGGAAGGTTTCCTGCTCCAGACGTTTTCTAACTGCGGCATCCGGCCTTGGTTGTTTCAGCTGATTGGACAGGTATTGCCATTCATCCAGCCAACTTTTACGGATCTCATCGTCTGCCTTGAGATTGCCGCAAAAAAAGATCAGAATGGGTAGCAGGACGGCGCCGGTGCGTATCAGATTCGAGGTTCTCATAGGGGGGGATTTTGGGGCTAGGTTTTCTTGATCGCATCCACTTCCAGTTCGAATAGGAGGTCGTCGCGGCAGACGTCGTTCTGAACCAAACCAACTGGCATATCAGGCAGTTGGTGGGTTTCGCAATATTCGGTAAAACGGTCAAAGTCCTTCCGGCGTTTTACATAGGCCACACCACGAACCACATCATTCCAATCCATTCCCTGGGCGCTGAGGATTGCTTGAACCACTTCCATGGTGTAGGCGATCTGCGCTTCGATGTCGTCGATGTGAATGGTGGCTCCATCCGGGTCAATACTGGCGGTTCCGGATATGTATAAGCGTTTTATTCCGGGGGTCGCAATCTCAACCGCTCGACTGAAGGAGCTTTCGTAATCGAGCGCCGGGCATTGCAGGGGAGAGGGAACTGCCCGGATGGTGGTCTGATCCGAAAGCGCTTCCACCGCCAGGACACTGGCTTGAATAGCGGTGCCCATACTGTTGGCACCTCCAACCCCGGTGCTGGCGGGAACCATTTTTTTGAACACCTCACGGGGTTCAAAAAAACCAGTTCTTGCCTGGTTGAACTCGTCATACCAAGCAAGGATGTCATCCAGATACAGCCAGGTTCGCGCAACGTTGTCAAAGGACATGCGCATCCCTCTCAAGGCGTCTTCCATACGTTCGAACAGTTGATGGGTTTGTGCGCCTTTATTGAGGTGGGCTTCTGGATGGAGATTGTCCAATAATACATAACGTGCATGCTGATCCCTGAATTCATTGCCTACCAACTGCCCGCCGAGCCAGACCGGCTTCATCGCCCCCCCGGTGACGGCATGAACGTAAACCCCTGCCATTGGGCACTTGTCCAACGAATCGGGCAAGGTGTGATTCAATCGGCATTCATTGCAGTTATAACAGTATCTTTGTTGTAGCCCCTCCGTTCCACGGGTGTTGACCTTACCTAGAATATCCATGCGCAGGATGTTTGGTGAATCCAGCACTGCCAGCAACGCATCCAATCGTTCGAACATTTCTGCTGGGGATTCCCGGGGCATGGCCAGCCCGGTGAGGAAATGCTCCGTCACCTCACTGTGCTTGATGCTTGTGACGTAGCTACCCGTGGGCAGGTTAAGGGTGTTTTTTTCTAATAACATGGGGGTTTGCAGGCTTGTAGGCATTTTACAGAGACAGGACATATTCCACCAGGTCTTCGATCTCCTTGTCCTTCAGATTTTTGGTATAGCCGTGGTCGTCAGTTGGGTTGTGGTTCGTCACCACATCGCGGATCGTTCGTGAGCGCCCATCGTGAAGGTAGGGGGCGCTGCGCCATATTTCGACAAGGGTTGGCACATCGTATTTGGTATCGATCTCTCGTCCGGTGCCCGTTCCCACATCGTAGAGTTTCAGGTCGGTGAAATAGTTTCCGGCGTGGCATTTGCTGCATTTGGCTTTCTTGAAAACAGCCTTTCCGCGTAAGGCTGACTTCGATAGTTTGTTATTAACCAGATGTGGGCTTGGGACGGGCTTCATGGATTTGAGGAAGGAGTCGATTGCCACGGCATCCGATTCCGGCAGCACGGCCATAAAAAAACGAATGCCGGCTCGCACCGATGTTTCCGCGTTGGCGCGACAACCGGTGACCGTGGTTGGCGGAGTTTTGTGCGACAGTAACAGGCTTTTGGTGTTTTTCGGATTTCCAATGCCGTCATTAAGAATGTCCCAATTCAGGGCGTCGACACGTTCGCTGGGGTGGCAACTGGTGCAGCTCTGCCACTGCTGAAAACAGAAGGATCCGTCATTAAATAGGAAACGACCGCGTCTAACCACATTCATTTCTTGAGTCGGGCCGAGTGAATAGGAGGAAACAACAGGGAAGTCGGGTTCGGTCAAATCCACGACCGCGATATCGTCGGTGAAAAACTGGGCTGCATACAAGCGGGACCCTGCGATGACACAAGAGCGTGGACCCAAGCCCGGCAATTTCACCCGTTTGCGCATGCCGACGAGGAAGCTGAGATCGTTGGGAACCTGATCGCCTGCTGCTGCCAGTTTTGTGTGTAGGGCTGCCCGGTCGATCAGGCTGATCTCATGACTGCCTGCGTGTGTGCTAGCCAGCGTTTTGCCATCGGGTGTGATGGCGATACCCCAGGGGTTGGGAGCGCCCAGATCAATGTCGTCGAGGAGAAAGGTGTTGAGTAAGGCCATTTTTTCAAGGTCGATCACGCTGATGGCATTAGTGTTCACCCAACCACGTTCGATCTGGGTGGTTGGCAATTGGTAGCGGGCAAGCACATGGCCGAGGTAGGCGTATTTGCCATCGGGTGATAGACAGATATCACGCAAACCATTGCTACCATTGGGCAGTGCGAGTTCAGTAATGGTTTGGTTTGTTTTGGTATCGATGACAGAGATCGCTGCTGCCACATAGTCGCTGTTCGCCGTGCCTGCCGGGAGGTGATTCACTACTAGGAGCTGGGCGCCGTCGGAGGTCAATACAGCAGAAACTGGTTCGCGCTTGACCGCAACGCGGACACGCGTTTTTCCTGATGCCGTGTCGATGACCGAGACATCGTTGTTGAAACGATTGCAGATATATAGAGTTTTTCCATCTGCACTGACCACTGGCGCTGTCGGACTGTGACCAGCTTTATAGGTAGCTATTGTTTTGCCTGACTGGGTGTCGAATACAAGCACCCGGCCGTTGCTGACTCCGGCTGTAATGTAAAGTTTTTTTTCATCCGGAGACAAAGCAAGTCCGCTAGGCTCCGATTTGATCGCAAGGCGCTTGATCAGCTTGCCGTTTGTGGCGTTCAGTTCCGCTACGCTGCCTGCTGTGGTTTCTGTTACAAACAGCCGTTTCCCATTTTTCGTGGCGATGATGTGCGATGGCGACCGGTATCCTGTTTCTGCCTGTCCTGCGGGCGGAGACAGGATGAACGCCATTCCCAGTATGAAAGCGGCGATTCTTGCACAGGAAGCCACCTGTGGATGTAGCGGGGATATCAAATTATTCGGGGGGGACAAGGGGTGGGGGGCAACACCGGGAAACATCGACTTGCAATTAGGGTGAATGCAACTCGTAGAAGTGGATTGCTGTCGTCCTTTTCACGAAACTCACAATTTATGCGGATTATTGGACTGGTTATGCGGATGACCGGCCAGGTAAACGTATCTATGAAATTTATCCTGTGACATCGCACCGGATAATGATCTTGCCTGAGATCGGGTGGTAAGAAAGTGCTTCGCCCAGTGACCGGAAGGATCCAGTTCAAGCACTGCTATCAAATCATCCAAAGCTTCGATCAGAGAGGAGATTTGTTCCTGCCGATACTCCATTGTGATGGGGTTGTTCATAGGGCGGGGAAAGGGCTTGGTTTTTTGTGGGGTTCGAGTGTTATTGAGGTATTGGAATTGATGGCGGGGTGTTTACCGCATTCGGTTTCGCTGTGAATGAAATATGGGTTTTCCCCCAGCTTGGACTGCCGTAAGCTGTAACCGCATCTGAGTAAAGATCCACGTTATCAATAACAATCGGGGTGGATAACTAGGTTCTTATAGAAATATCATTTAAAATGAAGGGTTAGCGTAAATCCTTCGGGATTCCAACTGTCACGTTTGGCTACAATGATGGCATCTATTGTTCCATCAATTTTCGACACCCGTGCGATCTCATACTCTCCACGATAAACGCTGAATAAGCATTTTGGCGTCAGGACGAATACAAAGGCAATGATCCCTGCGAGCCTTCATACCTTCACCGAACGTCGAGCTCACCCAGCACTGAGCAGGGAGCGAGCGTGAACGAAGAGGTTAGTGTTTAAAGTCATGTTGGTTTTTAACATCGGGGCAGCTCAGTGCTTGGTGAGCAGCGTTTTGTTTTCTGCTTAGTTATAAATCCATCGAATACCTCAGAGCTTCCTTCACTGCCTTAAACGATTTGCCATGAATTGTCCCAATCGGGCCATTCAATTCATGATGCTGAATTGCCTGAAGACCTTGAACATTCGCGTAACTCTTCATCCGAAAAAATGGTAGGGAAGGTAGCTCTACTTCGTAAAGCGATTCGCGGCATGATGAAGTAATTGGGACACATATAGACAGAGCCCGAGGAGAATCGCAATCTTCGCGTGATACGACCAACATCATTCGGACTTTGCCGCTCGCACCGAGATCAACTCGATAGACTTCACCTGGTTTAGTCGTCATATAGCGAATCTAAAGCACTTTGTCTCATCGAACTTGTGACCAAGAGATCATCATTCTGATCTGGAAGCCCTACACTAAAAGGAAGCCCTCGTTGGAGTTTTACCTGAGAGAGAAACATGCGAATCGCATCGGTAGTAGATATACCGAGCTCTGAAAAAATCCTGTCAGTCTCGTCTTTTAATTCAGGGTCTACCCTCGCCCTTACAGTTGCATCATTCATGGCGCAATTATGACACAAATGTGCTACAGCGGCAATATTTATTTACAGACAACGTCGAGCTCGGGTGCAGGACAAAAAAGTTAGCCATTGTTTATTGAAAGCTGCCTTATCACCCATCAACATCATTTCGCCCTTTTAGGGCTGGCAATAAAACCGATTTAACCCCAGCGCTGCGCACTGGGCTATCACATTTTGTCCTTACAGGACAGTTTGCTTTCATCTCTTCTGCACCAACGGTGCTCAATGATATAGCCCAGTGCGAAGCGCTGGGTAAAAAACCCAATTCTCCCAGCCCTGCAAGGCATACGCGTCAACTTAAGGCAAGAGCGTAGAAAGATTCATGATAATTTTTTCGCCGCCTCTTATCGTAGCAGCAAT
>JASFYY010000077.1:0-35502 GCA_045046875.1 Verrucomicrobiota bacterium
GCTTGCAGTGTCAGAGGTTTTAGATATATCTCCGGTTAGGGTTTGGCCTTTGATCAGGTCAACTAGTCCGTATTGATCGTTACGGGCAAATAACAAAGAGTAAATAAGCGCCGCGCAGGCCAGAGCGGCGATGGATGTGGCCAGATGAGTGAGGGTGGAGCGCATAACGATTTCAGCTAGTGTCAGTCAGCAGGGGTGGTTTTTATACTGAGCCAGGCGGTGGTGGTGCCTTCGTCGGATCGCAATCCTAGGCGCATGCCCATTTGTCCGGCCAGTATTCCGGCAGTGGTGAGACCGATGCCGTAGTGTTGATTGTTTTTGCTGGTGTAAAAAGGGTTGAACACCTGGCGAAGTTTTTCCGGGGGGATGTCGGCACAGGTATTGCGAATAAAAATATCGACGTGTTGGGTGTCACCCGAAGTGATGTTGCCGGGCGGCAGGATGTCGATGACGACAGCTGACTGTCCGCTTTCCACACTGGCTTCAGCGGCATTTTTTATCAATTCCTTGACCACATCATGAAAACGTCCGGTATCCGCGAGAATGGGGGGCAGCGATGGGGCTGGGTTGATTTGTAGCGTAGCTCCGATTTCCTTGCAGATGGAATTCAGGCTTTGCTCGAGATAGGGCAACATGACTTTGATGTCAGTCGCTGTGGTTTCAATTTGCGCGCAGCCTCCTGCGGTAAGAATGATTTTTGCCAATTCCGATGAGTCGGTGATGGCGCTGCGCATGTGTTCGATATTCTCAGTCATTTCTTCATTGAGATCTTCTTCCATGGCTATAAGCGTCGCGAAACCTTGAATGACCCCAAGAGTATTGTTGTTTTTGTGGATCAGGCCTTGCAGCAGGTTCTTGTAAAAGTCCCGAGTGCTTGAGTTATCAAGAATCAGGGAGTCGGCGAAATGGAATTCGCTGTCGGGTGCGGAGCTGGTAGGATGATTTTCCATGGATGTGGATGAATAAGTACCTTAAAATGGAGGAATGATGGCGGATAGCAATCCTGAACTATTGATTTTTGAGCATCTTGGCGGCAAAGGGGTTTCTGTTGAGCGCTTGTTGCAGCGTGGGCGTGTGGCGATGCCTTTGTGTTTGGCGCAGCGGGCTGAGTCGGGTGGTGTTTTGGAGGCACTGTCAGAGGTGGAGGTGAATTTGGTCAGTGACGAGGTGATCGCTGAGGTTCACGATGACTTTATGGGGGATCCCACGCCTACGGATGTGATTACTTTTCATCATGGTGAGATTTTTATCAGTGTGGATACGGCGGAGCGGGAGGGAGGGACTTATGGTCATTCGGTTGAAAAAGAGACTTTGCTGTATTTGATTCACGGTTTATTGCATCTGAACGGTCATGAGGACAAGCTGCCCGGGCAGCGTGAGGCGATGACGGAAATACAAGAGGGGATTTTGGAGCAGGTGTGGCTGGATCAGGAGATGTAGAAAAAGAGTGACTCCGGCTTTGAGTGGCCAGCGGATGGGTTTATAGTGCGCCCGTGGATAGTGAAAATTCAGATCAAGGCAAAAACAATGGGTCGATTTATCTGGTCGAAAGCGAAAGCGCTTTTGGTGAGATGGAGCGGGCGATAGCTATCTCTGTGATGGGGGTAGCGGCAGATGGCGGCAGTATTTTTTCTCCGCTTTCCGGGATGAAAAAAGCTAGAAAGGGTGGGGAGCTGGATGACTTGCAAACATTCAAGCAAAGTTGGCAGGAGTGGCAGCAGCATTCGTTTCGTGAATTTTTGGCGGAAACTTTTGTGGAGGTTTATACGGCTTCTGCCGAGATGCGGGTTCGGCGCATTATGAATTTGGACAAAAAACTGGATTCGCGATTGAGTGGGGCGGAGGTCAAGAGAAGTCGCGAAGCCGGCCGGTGTTTTTTGGAGGGCAAAAGTGAAATGCGGAGGGCTCCTCAATGGCAAAAATATGCACGAGCGGTGGAGCAGGGGGATTGCCCGGGCCATGTGGTGACGGTGTTTGCCTTGCAGTCGGCATTGTATCACTTGCCGTTGTTACCAGCTTTGACCGCTTATGTTTATTTTGAGTGGCGGGCGGGGATGGGCGTTTTTCTGTCTCACAGGGATCAGGATAAGCAGGAGCAACAAGAAAAACAGGAGCTCACTTTGCAGTGTTTCCAGCAGCAGTATCCGGAGAGTATGGATGTGGTGCGTGAGTTTTTTGATGGAGGAACGGAGTTTGGTAAGGCTGTTTCGGCACGGTGATTTTGAGTCATGAGGTCTGCTACGGAATTGGAAGAGTTAACAGTGGTGGAGACGGCGGATGAAGTCGATCTGCCGTGGTCCGTGGTGGTTTATGATGATCCTGTCAACTTGATGAGTTTTGTGCAGTTGGTGTTCCGGCGGGTTTTTGGCTATTCCGAGCAAAAAGCCGAGGCCTTGATGATGGAAGTTCACAACTCGGGTCGATCAGTGGTGTGGACCGGTGAGCGGGAAAAGGCGGAATTGTATGTGCAGCAATTGCAGTCGTATCAATTGCTGGCGGCGATGGAACGGGTGGGGGAGTGAACGTTATTGCAGGGGTTTGTTCCCCTTTACGTGGCCGTCGCGGAGGACAGATTTGAAAATCTATCCTACGGCTAGTGGGGTAGTCGCTGCAGCTTCGTGAGAAAACGGTATCAGCTTTTATTCTTGCACTCCAGCGCGGCTTTGACAAATCCGGCAAACAGGGGATGCGGATGGTTGGGGCGGGAGCGGAATTCCGGGTGAAATTGCGAGGCGATGAAAAAGGGGTGCTCGGGGATCTCGACGATCTCGGTGAGGGTGCCGTCGGGTGAGGTGCCTGCTACCTTGAGGCCTGCGGCTTCGAACTGTTCACGGTAGTTCTGGTTGAATTCGTAGCGGTGGCGATGGCGTTCGTTGACCCGGTCACTGCCATAGAGTTCGCGGGAGCGACTGCCCTCGGTGAGCATGGTTTCCCAGGTGCCGAGGCGCATCGATGCACCTTTTTCGTCGACGTCTTTTTGTTCTTCCAAAAGACAGATGACGGGGTGCGGGGAGTCGGGATCAAATTCGGTGCTGTTGGCTTTTTCCAAACCGCAGACATTGCGGGCAAATTCGATGGTGGCGATCTGCATACCGAGGCAGAGACCAAAATAAGGGATCTTGTTCTCGCGGGCGTATTGCGCTGCGGCAACTTTGCCTTCTACACCACGTTCGCCAAATCCACCGGGGATGAGGATGCCGTGGAGGTCGGCGAGATGGGCGGCAGCTCCGTCATCAAGAATATCTTGAGAATCGAGCCGGACGATGTTGATCCGGCAATCGTTGTCGGCACCGGCGTGGGTGAGAGCCTCGTAGATACTTTTGTAAGCGTCTTGCAGTTCGATGTATTTTCCCACTACGGCGACGCGGACTTCATTAGACGGGTGGATAACCCGTTCGACAAAAGAGGTCCATTCGGTGAGGTCGGGCTCTGGTAGGTCGAGACCGAGGGCGTCACAGACGATTTGGTCAAAACCTTCTTTGCGCAGCTCAAGCGGCGCTTCGTAGATGGTGTGTTCCAAGTCGAGGAACTGCATCACATGGCTTTTAGGCAGGTTGCAGAACATCGAAATTTTCGAACGCAGGTCGTCGTCGACTTCTTGTTCAGCACGGCACAGGATGATTTGTGGCTGGATACCGATTTCCCGTAATTTGGCCACACTTTGCTGGGTGGGCTTGGTTTTGAGTTCACCGGCTGCGCGGATGAAGGGAACCAGAGTGGCATGGATGAAGAGCACATTTTCCGACCCCACTTCGTCATTAAATTGACGCATGGCTTCCAGGAAAGGCAGGCCTTCGATGTCACCGGTGGTGCCACCGATCTCGGTGATGATGATGTCACCGTCCATCTCTTTGGCCACTTTGTGGATGCGGTTTTTGATTTCGTCGGTGACATGCGGGATGACCTGCACGGTGGCACCGAGGTAGTCGCCGCGTCGTTCCTTGCGGATGACGGATTCGTAAACCTGGCCACTGGTGAGATTGTTCAGCTTCGACAAAGCGCCGGTGGTGAAACGTTCGTAGTGGCCGAGGTCGAGATCGGTCTCGGCTCCGTCGTCTAGCACATAGACCTCGCCATGTTGGAAAGGACTCATCGTGCCGGGATCGACATTTAAATAAGGATCGAATTTCTGAAGGATGACCTTCAGGCCTCGTCGTTCAAGTAAAGTTCCCAGGGAAGCGGCAGCGAGGCCTTTTCCGAGAGAACTGACTACACCACCGGTTACAAAAATATATTTCATTCAGTCAAAAACTGTCGGTTTAGTATGTCCGCTTGTTCGGGCGTGTCAATGCCGGGTGAGTCGTCAGAGGTAATAATTACGTTTATTTTTGCCCCGTTCTCCAGCGCGCGCAGTTGTTCGAGCTGTTCGCACCTTTCCAAAGCGGACGGAGGCCATTTTACAAACCTCAATAAAAACTCTCGACTGAAGCCATAAATGCCTTTGTGACGGAGGACTTGCAGGTCTGGTATCGGGCTGCGCGGGAAGGGCAGTGGGCTGCGGGAAAAATAAAGTGCCCGGCCGTGGTGGTCGAGCACGACTTTGACGACGTTGGGATCATTGAACTCTGGATCTTCGAAACGGATCGGATTGGCGGCGGTGACCATTTCGCAGTCGTCTTGATCGATGAGCGTTTGCGCGAGTTCATCGATGAGATCCGGGCTGATAAGAGGTTCGTCCCCCTGGATATTGATCACGTGAGTGCAGTCGGCTTGTTGTTTGGCGACTTCGGCGATGCGGTCGGTGCCGCTGGGGTGATCGGAGGCGGTGAGCGCTACTTGACCGCCAAAGGCTTCAACGGCGTCGGCGATGCGTTGGTCGTCGGTGGCGACCACCACGGAGTCGAGGTTTTTACACAGCTGGCAGCGATCCCAGACATGTTGAACCAGGGGTTTGCCGGCGATCAGGTGCAGAGGTTTGCCGGGAAAGCGGGTGGATCCCCATCGAGCGGGGATGATACCCAGTATTTTTGCTTTCGAAGCTAAGGCCATGCGCATTTATTGCCTTGATTGGAGAAAAGTTCAAGGTTTCAGATGTTCTTTTAACTGAATGTCTTGCGCTTACCGTCATTGGGTGGAAAATTGAGCAGTAGAGAAATAATCGGTGAGTGAAAGATGAGTCGTGTGAATGGCGGCTATTGAATCAAGAGTTTCAACCCAAATTGAATGTGAATACAGCCTGTTGCCAAATAAGACATTTTTGTTTGGCGGTGGTGTGTTTCATTCCAGGACTTGTGCAGGGGCAAGAGGTGAAACCGGTTGAGACAAAAGCGGATGCCGCACCGCCGCGCAAAGTAGAGGCGTTGGATTTGAAAAAATTTCCCGGGGCTTTGGTTCAGCAAGTGGTGGTACCGGTTCCAGGAGAGATATTTTCTGTATTGGACAAGCTAGGGGAGCAGGATTGGAGTGGGGAGATTGCGATGCCCAAGCGCAAGATTTCGACAGACCGGGTGCAGCTGGCATTGGTGTTTGGCTGTACGGTGGCGGAGGGTTTTGTCACGGTGGAAGCGGAGGACCGCAAGGCGATTCAAGACGTCGGTCGTCGAGTCTTGCGTCTGGCAGATACTTTAGGGCTTAAGTCGGCGGTGGTGCCGCATAGTCAGAGCATCATCGATTCGGCTGAAACCGGAGATTGGAATGCGGTGCGACGGGGCTTTGACCAGACTCAGACCACGGTGAAGCAGACCATGGAAAAGATGCGCGATGAGGACATCGCTACGCTGGTTAGTCTGGGCGGCTGGTTGAGAGGAACGACGGCGCTGACACGGTTGATTTCAGAATCCTACAGCAGTGACCGTTCGGAATTGCTGCATCAACCGGATTTGGTGGCTTATTTTTTGGACGTGATCGCGACGATGAAACCGGAGATCAAGGATCAGGCGGATATCAAGGCTATTTATGAGGGCTTGGTGAAAATTCAGCGTATTATGAAAGAGGGAGAAATTTCCGAAGGGGCGGTTGCGGGCATTGGGGAGATTTGTTTGGATTTACTGAAGCGATTTTATTTTGACGAAGATCAAGCCCAGGGGAGCTGAGATTATGGCGAAAAAATGGCAGAAAGCTAAGTTGGGCATTGCACTGCGGGTGCTGCTGATATGGGTGTTTTTAGTTGTTGGAGGAAGTGGGGTGGTGCAAGGGTTTTCGAAGATGGGGGTGCCTGGTGTTTTGAAAAAGCTGGCGCAGGAGTATTCTGAAAAAGGCTTTAAGCTGAGGAAGGAGCATTGGAATGGCAAGCTGAAAATAGGGCAGCACAAAGTGGTGAAACACCAATTGTTCCGCGGCAATGAATATTGGTTTCTAGCGGCGATCACCGAGAGTCAACACGCTTTGGAGGTGGAGGTTTTTGATGAAAGCGGGCAAGCTATTTCATTGGAGAAATTTTCGAATAAGGGTTTGTCCGGGGCTCGAGTGCTGCCGGTAAAAACGGGCACTTATTTGATCAAACTCACAGTGAATCAGGAGGGGGCAGGCAAGGAGGGCGGAGCAGATCTTGATTGGGCTTTGGTTTACGGATACCGTTAGGCCGACCATGGAAACTCAAGCTGCACAAAATCCGAATCAAGTCTCAGAAACACTGACTTTTGAAAACCCGCATTTTTTGCAGTCCTTGTTCGCCAACGATTTGAGTTTGTTGAAACAATTGCAGCAGAAATTTTCGGTCAAAGTGATCACCCGAGATGGCTGGTTGAAGCTCGAGGGTGATCGGGCGGATGTGGTTCAAAGTAAAGCGGTGTTCGAGACTTTGGAATCGGTGCGGCGTAAAGGTGGACAGATCAGCGCGCATACCTTTCGCCTGGCGATGGAGCAGGCCTTGGAGAGTGGGGGAGGTGATCAGGGCAGTGGAGCATTGGTGAAAAGAGCTTCATTGGACGATTTGGCTGACTTGCGCTTGTTGGGATCGGCGAGCAAACCTGCGGTGATGCCGAGGACCGCCGGGCAGTTGAATTATCTCAAAGCCTTGCAGCGCAACGATGTGGTGTTTGGCCTCGGGCCGGCGGGAACGGGCAAAACTTTTCTCGCCATGGCCCACGCTTTGCAGCAGTTGAAGGATCGCAAGGTTGATCGTATCATCATGACCCGGCCGGCGGTGGAGGCGGGCGAGGCACTGGGTTTTTTGCCGGGGGATTTGCAGGAGAAAGTATTCCCCTATTTGCGTCCTCTTTATGATGCGCTTTACGAAATGTTGGAGGGGGATGAAGCGCAGAAACTGATCGATAAAAATCTGATTGAAGTGGCACCTTTGGCTTATATGCGGGGCAGGACCTTGAACCGGGCTTATGTGATCCTGGATGAAGGGCAGAATGCCACTAAAGAGCAAATGTTGATGTTTTTGACCCGTTTGGGTGAGGACTCGAAGTGTGTGGTGACGGGGGATCCGTCGCAGATTGATCTGCGACCGAGGAAGCTGTCGGGATTGTTGGAAGCGATGGAGTTATTGCGCGGGGTGGAGGGGATAGAGTTCACTGCTTTTGATCGCAGTGATGTGGTGAGACATCCGGTGGTGGAACGGATTATCGAGGCTTATGAGAAGCGGGGGGAGTGAACCGCTAACCGCCTTCGCTAAAGAGCTATGGCGAGTTAAGATGGACACTAATCAACACGAATAGTTGAGGAGGAGGTTTTAGTCCGGGAGCAAGGGGGATAGTGAAATTTGGGAAGGGTTTTCCGGGTTGTATTTAATTTTGATGTTATTTTCAGGAGCGAGCAAGGCGTTATAATCCGTGTTGGAATGACGATTGAATGATGTGAATAGATTTTTTTGATAGGTGGTGCCGTCAATTTCAAATTGGATTTCAAGTGCGATAGATATTCGGGTTTCGGGTGGGGAATCTTGACTTGCGTGAACGTATTCACCGACAGTTGAGCCTTTTATTATGGCGCTAGTAGTAGGCCAGGTGGAAATTTGCTGGGATTTTTGAATTCGCTGCTCCTGCCGCCAAATCATTGAGCAGAGAAGAGCCGCTAGCAGTAAGTAGGCAATGGAGTACTGCCGTAAGTGACAGGCAAATGTCTTCAAATGTTCCCAATAGAGAGCTCTCATTGCTAGCAATAAAATCATTCATTTAGTTAGATTGCAAAACAATATAATATTGAAGCTTTATGTGAATGTATTCTCTCTCTTATCCGCGTGATCCGTGTGATCCGTGGTTAAAAAACGAATTTGAGAACGGTCTTTCTCTGCACAAAAAACGGACGAGCTTGCGCTCGTCCGTTTGAATTTTGACAGTTGATGTTGTCAGCAAATGGCACCTGCCCATTTGAGCAGGTGCCGGTTTTGCAAATCTTACATCATGCCGCCCATTCCGCCCATGCCACCCATGCCGTGGTCATGACCGCCTTCGGCTGCTTCTTCTTTTTCAGGGATGTCTGTGATCAGACATTCTGTTGTCAGGAGCAATCCGGAGATGGACGCTGCGTTTTGCAGAGCGCTGCGAGTGACCTTAGTCGGGTCAACCACACCAGCTTCAACGAGGTCTTCGTATTCGTTTTTAGCGACATTGTAACCAATGTTGCCTTTTTCGTTTTTGACGTGTTCGCAGATGAGAGCCCCTTCGCGACCAGCATTAACAGCCAGTTGACGGAGAGGAGCGCTGACCGCACGTGCAACGATGTCTGCACCCGTGGCTTCGTCGCCTTCGAGTCCAAGATCGCCAACAGCGGCTTGAGCACGGATGAGAGCCGTTCCGCCCCCTGGGACGATGCCTTCTTCAACCGCTGCGCGAGTGGCGTGCAATGCATCTTCCACGCGAGCTTTTTTCTCTTTCATTTCAGTCTCGGTAGCTGCGCCGACGTTGATGACGGCTACGCCGCCTGCCAGTTTAGCAAGACGTTCCTGCAGTTTTTCACGATCGTAATCAGAAGTGGTTTCCTCGATCTGACGACGGATCTGGTTAACACGACCGCTGATGCCGTCGCTGCCTCCTTCACCTTCGATGATGGTGGTATCTTCTTTAGTGATCGTGACACGTTTAGCTGAACCAAGATCTGCGAGATCAACGCTTTCCAGCTTGATGCCGAGGTCTTCGGTGATCACACGTCCACCGGTGAGGATGGCGATGTCTTCGAGCATAGCTTTACGACGGTCACCGAATCCTGGTGCTTTCACAGCAGCCACGTTCAGTGTGCCACGGATTTTGTTCACAACCAGAGCGGCCAGTGCTTCGCCTTCCACGTCTTCCGACAGGATGAGGAATGGACGTCCGCTTTGAGCGACTTTCTCCAACAAAGGAAGAAGGTCTTTCAAGTTGGTGATTTTTTTCTCGTGGATAAGGATGTAAACATCTTCCAAGATCGTTTCCATGCTTTCTGCATCGGTCACGAAATAAGGAGAAAGATAACCTTTATCGAACTGCATGCCCTCAACCACGTCAAGAGTGGTTTCGATGCCTTTGGCTTCTTCCACGGTGATGGTGCCGTCTTTGCCGACTTTGTCCATTGCGTCAGCGATGATGCCGCCGATTTCGGTGTCCCAGTTAGCTGAAACAGTAGCAACCTGGGCGATTTCTTTCGCGTCAGTCACTTCGGTAGAGATCTCTTTGAGTTGCTCCACCACTGCTGCTGCAGCTTTTTGGATTCCGCGTTGCAGGGAAATCGGGTTAGCACCAGCAGTCACGTTACGAAGACCTTCAGAGAAGATAGCTTCAGCAAGCACAGTAGCTGTTGTGGTTCCGTCACCAGCGATGTCGGAAGTTTTCGAAGAAACTTCTTTGATCAACTGAGCGCCCATGTTTTCAAACGGGCAAGACAGTTCGATTTCTTTAGCCACGGTCACACCGTCTTTGGTGATCGTCGGGCTGCCGAATTTCTTGTCAAGGATGATGTTACGACCTGCAGGTCCGAGTGTTGCTTTCACTGCGCGAGCCAATTTGGACGCACCGCGAAGCAGGCTGTGACGAGCTTCTTCGTCAAAAATAAGTTGTTTAGCCATAATTTATATTATTAAGGTTTTGTTTTTTTGGTTAGTTCAATGATTACCCTTCGATAATTCCGAGGATATCCATTTCGTTGAGGATGAGGCATTCTTCGCCGTCGATTTTAACGTCGGTTCCGCCGTATTTGGAGATGAGAACTTTGTCGCCCACCTTGACGGTGAATTCGATTTCTTTTCCATCTTCGTCTTTCCCAGTGCCAAGTGCGATCACTTCAGCGTCCTGGGGTTTTTCTTTTGCACTGTCGGGAAGAAAGATGCCGCCTTCGGACTTCTGTTCATCATCTTCAATGCGTTTGACCAGCACACGTGTGCCGAGAGGTCTGATTGTTGTAGCCATACTATTAGTTGGTTATTGTGTGTTTCTCGTTGTTGATTTGTTTTTCTTTTGCTTCACTTACGGTTTCCCGAGGGGATTTGACGGAAGTTTTGCTAGAGAAAAACACAACGTCCGGATTCATTTACCAGAGTGGAAAACGGATCCGAACGAAATGGTTCGGATTATTTTTTGTCTTCGTCGACGACTTCAAAATCGGCGTCGACCACTTTTCCTTTTGCCTGTTTGGGTTCGCTGTCTTCTGCGCCTTCGGCCTCAGGAGCCGGGCCAGCACCTGCTGCGCCTGCTGTTGGATCAGCGCCTGCTGCCTGGGCGGCAGCGGCGATTTCGCCAAAGAGTTTTTCCAGTTCCTCAGTAGCCGATTTGATTTGATCGCTGTCTTCGGTTTTGAGAGCCTCTTCGACTTTGGTCACTGCGTCGTCGATCGGTTTGGTCTGGTCGCCGCTGAGTTTGTCACCCAGTTCTTCTTTCTGCTTTTTGACCTGGTAAACCAAGTTGTCGGCTTTGTTTTTCACCTCGACGGATTCAAAACGTTTACGATCCTGCTCGGCATATTCTTCAGCTTCGCGTTTGGCTTTTTCGATTTCCTTGTCATCCAGTCCGCTCGAACCTTCGATGGAGATTTTCTGCTCTTTGCCGCTACCCTTATCTGTTGCAGAAACGTGGAGGATGCCGTTGGCATCGATGTCGAAAGTCACTTCGATCTGCGGAGTGCCACGCGGCGCTGGAGGAATCCCGTCGAGGCGGAAGTTGCCGAGCACTTTGTTGTCACTGAGCATTTTGCGTTCTCCCTGACAGACAACGATATCAACCGATGGCTGGCTATCTGCGGCAGTGGAGAAGGTCTGTGATTTTTTCGCAGGAACCGTGGTATTACGATCGATCATCGGGGTGGCAACGCCGCCCATGGTTTCGATCGACAGGGTGAGTGGAGTCACGTCCAACAAGAGTACGTCCTTGACGTCACCTTGCAGCACACCGCCTTGAATAGCGGCGCCGAGTGCGACCACTTCGTCCGGGTTGACCCCGCGATGAGGTTCTTTGCCAATCAGGTCACGAGCGGTGTCGATCACTTTCGGGATACGGGTCATGCCGCCGACCAGAACCAACTCGTCGATGTCTCCTTTGGGCACATCAGCTTCTTTCAAGCAGGCTTCTACCGGTCCAATGGTTTTTGCAAATAGGGAGTCGGTCAGTTGCTCAAATTTCGAGCGACTGAGTTCCAACTGGATATGTTTGGGGCCAGTTTGGTCTGCGGTGATGAAGGGCAGGTTGATGTCGTAACTCTGTGAAGAAGAAAGCGCGATTTTTGCTTTTTCTGCTTCTTCGCGAATGCGTTGCAAAGCATCAGGCTGACCACTGAGGTCAACGCTGTTGGCTTTTTGGAAATCGTCGATGATCCAGTCGATGATGGCATTGTCCCAGTCATCGCCACCCAGTTGAGTGTCACCATCGGTGCCGAGCACTTCAAAAACACCGTCACCGATTTCCAATACGGAAATATCAAAGGTGCCGCCGCCGAGATCATAAACGGCGATTTTTTCGTCGGATTTTTTATCCAGGCCGTAAGCCAGAGAAGCTGCGGTGGGCTCGTTGATGATACGTTTGACCTCCAGTCCGGCAATCTCGCCTGCGGCCTTGGTGGCGTTGCGTTGAGAGTCGTTGAAGTAGGCCGGCACGGTGATCACCGCTTGAGTGATTTTTTCACCGAGTTTGGCTTCAGCGTCTGTTTTGAGTTTGCCCAAAATCATCGCTGAGATTTCCTGTGGGCTGAAAGTTTTGGTTTCGCCGCCCGTCTCGACTTCGATGTGGGCATCGCCATTCGAAGCTTCGATGATTTTGTAGGGTGATCTTTTTTCGTTGTCACTCAGTTCGGAAAACTTGCGTCCGATCAGTCGTTTGGCTGAAAAAATAGTGTTTTTGGGATTGGTGATCGCCTGGCGTTTAGCGGCCTGGCCTACCAGACGTTCGCCGTCTTTGCTAAAAGCGACAACGGACGGTGTGGTGCGTGCGCCTTCGGAGTTTTCCAATACAGTGGATTCACCTGCTTCCATCACTGCCATGCAGGAGTTGGTGGTGCCTAAATCGATTCCTAGGATTTTGCTCATAATAAAAATTTGGGTTGAAGTTAAATAGTCCGGGCGATTGTTATTGGACGCCTTGCTATGTGTTGGGGTTATTTATTGGGACTGACGGATCGAAGTTTGTTTCTGATTGTTATTATGAATCGACCGATCGTCATTCGTTGCTTTATTATATCGCACAAGCCGTGCCAAGTGGTGGTTGTTGTTTGTAAGTCGCTTACCTTTAAGGGGGTAGCTAAATGGAGGTGAAAGTGAGCGTAGGCGAATAGATATAATTTGGGACATTTTGTCTCAAAATGACCGATCAAGTGTGACAATTTGTCCAAATGCGACAGATAAGGTAAAGGGGCTGGCCAGGCTAAATTGATATGGGGGCACAAAAAAAGGGCACTCTCACGAGTGCCCTTTAGAAAATAAGCAGAAGAGTAAATCCTCTGCGTTTAACCGTTCAGTTTAGAAAGGAAGTCTCATTCCCACACGAACGATCGTTGTGTCAGAGTATTCGCTTCCATTGATCCAGTTGTAAGTTCCGTCAGCAAAGATGCCGATGTTACCCAGCATTGCAGGGCGGAAATCAATACCGCCACCTAATCTCCAAACCGCTTCAGTAGAACTATTGGTTCTGACTCCAGCACCACCGATGAGGTAAGGTGCGATACAAGCAGATTTGATTGGGAAACGCAGAACCATGTCAGCAGTGATAAAATGAGAAGTGCTCTCAGTATCAAATGCAGCGTAGTTTACATCAAGTCCGATGTTTTCAGTGAAGAAATAAGCAAAGCCGATGCCGCCACCTAAAACGTCTTCTCCGCTGCCATTGGGCAGAGAGCCAGCAACGTAGGCGCTCATTTCGAAACCAGGGTCAAATGCAGTGCATTCTGGAACAATAGGAGCTACAGGTGCTTTTGCGCTATAATCTCCTGCAGTCGCAAGACTGAAAGAGGCCGTCAAGATTGCCAATGTGGACAACAGTTTTTTCATAATGGTTTTTATCCCGAGTTAATAAGGATTTGAATGATTCTATCAAGCTTTGTGAGGATAGCAACCCTAAAAAGTAAAAAAAGTAAATTACCGGGTTTCTTCTAATTGAGCCGGCAAGACATTTTCCAATTCTTGCGCGACGGGTGTTATTAAAACTTGCAGGCAGAGACTTTGCCGTTAAATAATAGCAGATTTCCGTAACGACGGGTTACAGAAGTTTTGATCAACGGATAGGTGCCAGAGTGGTCGATCGGGCACGCTTGGAAAGCGTGTGAGGCAGCAATGTCTCCGTGGGTTCGAATCCCACCCTGTCCGCCATCAAAAACTCAAACAGATCAAGCGAAGCGCTGTTTGAGTTTTTGATATCAGGACTTGGATTTGAACGCCGTTCGACTCGTAGCGGGTCTTTGTGGAATCACCGGATCACCAGGATTTCCATTGCGGGCACTCTTTTTTGATTATAGCGTCATATTTAGAGGCTAATTTGATCGCTTTAGTGAAATTCACCTTCGCTGGTTTTTTGTTGCCTAGTTTGTATTCTGTAAAACCCAAAATATACCAAGAGTAAGCTTGGCTTGGATCGATCTGCACGGCTTTTTCTGCGTAGCTCTTCGCCGACTTGTGATCCGATAGCCTTGAGGCAATCATCCCTAAACCCGCATAAGTAAAGCCTCTCTCCCAATGCTCTGATAAAGGTAATAACTCGGCGGCCTTGAGATAGGCTTCCTTGCCCGCAGGGTAATTCATCATCTGGTTAGCATTGCGCCCAAGGTAAAAATAAGCATGCCCGGCAATACTCTCTGTCGCCACTGCCTTATTCAGTAGGTCTCTTGCCCTCGCGTAATCTTTGGTGAAGAAAGACGCCTTGCCGTAAAGAAGATAGTAATCCGATTTTTCGTGGAAATCCTTTTCATGCTCTTTGAGAAAAGCTGCCGCTTCCTTATGACATTTGTAACGCATTAAGGTTTGAGCGATTTTTTTGCTAGCAAGACTACCTTGCGGCCAACTTTGCTGATATTTTCTCATGATTTTCTCATGAACTTTTTTTGTAGCAGAGTTCGCCAGCAAAAACTTTGAATTACCCCATTCCGAAGCCAGGCTCAAACGGTCAAGAAGGCAATCAAACTTCCCACCGCTGTTGGGCCACTTTTTCAAGTCCTCTGCGATAAAATCAATCACTTGCTGCCGACTGCCATGCCAGCGAGGCGTCAAATAATAGCTAATCCTTGCGGGCAACTCACCGTCTTCAGGAGTTCGCTCAACCCCCATCTTGATAATCTCAGGTAGGATCCCCTCTAACTGTCCTCTGCCCAATCCTATAGACATCAACAAATTGAGTGCGGCAGAATTATATTCATCTTCTTTCACTGCAAGCTCGTAATGCTCGGTAGCTTTGTCTAAATGCAGATCAAAGCCCTGCCATCCTGTTTCTGTAACGCTGTTTGAGTAGCCGCTGCCTCGTGATTCCCAGGCCAGGTCTTTCTCCTTCAGGCCTGCCGAAATATGAGCATGGCTGCTTCCGGTAGCGGCCACCCACTCACTCAAGTCTTTAGTTATAACGAGATTCCGTATCATTTCGCGGTACATGAAAAAGCCTTCTTTTGTCATTAGCTTATCGGTGTAACAGAGAGATAAAAAATCATCCAGCTCACCATACTTTCCCGCATCTAATAAAGCTTTGGTTTTATCGGTGTGCTGAGTAAGGCTTTGCTCGCTCACCTTGCCTATCGGCATTGCGTTTACGGGTTCATCTAGCACTGAATGCATCGCATTCAATAATTCCAAAAACTCAGGGGGCATCTGATTTGACTTCTGCGTGTTCGCCTCATGCCGCACAGTTCCTTGATTAACTTTGGTGTAAACCTGATATAAAAATAAACCGCAAACTACTAACAGGAGTATAAACAATACAGCTACCAAGATGGATATGAGCAAACATTTACCCCCGCCCTGAGAAGATTGCGCAGAAGAGGTTTTATCTTGAAGCGGAGGAGGTTGGGTCGTCATACGATTGTATTGATGATTTCAAAAAAAAGTTAAGAGGATTTGCAGCCAAATAATTACCTTGTTTAGTCATTTTTAGCTAGAGGATATTTAAAAAACGAGACATCCCTTGGTGTCTATTTTTTATATCGCCATGGTGGTGTCTTAGCTTGGCGTGAAAACCAATAATTCAATAAGCATGCCTGGTGAGACTGCGGGCGATGTGAACCTGTCTCACCCGCTGTGACTCAGGCATCCTGCCTGAATATCCATGGAATGAAACGACGTGAAGCGGAGGCCGCCGTAGCCAAGTCCGCGATACTTCAACCTCGGTTAAAATGGGACATTTCCCGGTCAGCTTCGCGGGTTTGCACTCGTTTTTTCAGATCTTCCCGGCGATCTTTGTGAGCCTTGCCTTTGCCGACACCGATTTCGACTTTAACGCGTTTGTTGTTCCAATAGACACGTAGGGCTATTAGCACGGCACCTTTGATTTCGGTGTGGGCGTATAGTTTGTTGATCTCTTTGCGGTGCAGCAGCAATTTGCGCGGAGCTTTGGCTTCGTGCTGGGTGTGGCTGGCGGCTTCGTAGGGCTGGATGTCGCAGCCGTATAGGAACACTTGATTGTTCTCTACCCGCGCGTAGGCATCGCGGATGTTGATTTTTCCAGCGCGGATCGATTTGACCTCGGTGCCCTTGAGCGCGATGCCTGCCTCAAAGGTCTCACTGATGGTGAAATCGTGACGAGCCTTGCGGTTGGTAGCGATTTCAGTTTTCATGACCATGCCCAGTCTAGTGATGTCCTTGCGGTGTTGCAAGGGGAATGCATTCTCCGGGGTTTCCCGAATTGGAGCTTGGGCTTGACGCGGGATGCGCGGTTAAGCTTCAGCGGCACTGCCGAGACGCTCTTTGGCTTCTTCAGCCTCCGGGGTGCCGTCGAGCACGACTTTACCTTCGATGATTTCACGCAGAGCCACATCGGCGTAGCCTTGGCTGGGAAGGCGATCTACCAAGGGGGTGCGTCCCATGTTGAGTTGTTTGACACGGCGGGATACCATGTTGATCAAGATGGTTGGATCTGGAATGACTTCAGACGCTTGTTCGAGTAGTTCGCTTTTCATGATTTGACTGTCCTGATTCCTGGCTTCTGTCTACTTGTCAGATACATTCGGGTTTTGCTTCGAATGAGACAATATTAGAAGTGGCTATCGGAATAATTGGGACGCGATGAATGATTAGATTGCTGTTGCGAAAGTGCCCACCACCTGATGGGTATCAATCGGGGATACAGCGCATAGCATGGTTTGAGGGGGAATCAACGAATTTGTCACCGCGAGGGTATGTTTTTCGCTTGAGGGCGTTCCTGGAAGAGGCCTTGATTTCACACTTACTGGGGATTCAGCCTTTGCCTTGGCGCAGGGAGAACGTGATGCGTTTCAGGCGGGCTGAATCGGACGGGCTCCAGGTTTGGACTTGGGGGTGTTGGGTGAAATGGTTGTGAATCAGTCGCCGGTGGTAGGAGTTGAGTGGCGGCATTTTGGCAGGTTCACCACTATGCACCACACGCTCGGCGAGGTGTTCGGCTTCTTCGAGCAGGTTTTGTTCTTGAATTTCGCGGTGGTGATCGACGTCGACCCGGATGCGGGGTGAATCCCGGTGTTGAGTTTGCACGATGCGGTTGACCAGGTATTGAATGTCGTCGAGACGCTCGCCGTGGGTACCGATCAAGAGCTCGGGCTGACCGGTCAGCACTTGGATCGAACAGTCATCGCGGGTGGAATCGAGCTCTACTTCGGCGACAAAACCGAGGTATCCGAGCATGGTATCGAGAACTTCGCGGGCAATTTCATTGGTTTCCATAGGCAGATCAAACTTTCTGCCATGATTGCGATCTTGCCGCTTGAGATCAATTCTTTTTTTTCTTCTTTTTGGAACGCCCCTGGGTGTGGCGTTCGCCGCGCTCGCCGAGAGCCTTTTGTTTTTGCTTCTGCGCTTCGGCTTGTTCCTGCATACGGGATAAAAATCCGCCACCGGCTTTCTTTTTAGTTTTCACTTTTTTCAGCTCGGGTTCGGGCAATTTGTTCATCAGCCAGGTTTGTCCGATGCTGAAAATATTCTGAGTGGTCCAGTAAAGAGCCAGAGCCGAGGCAAAGTTGTAACAGATGAAAAGGAAAAACACCGGCATGAACATGAAGATGCGTTGCTGGGCTTTGTCTCCGGACTTGGGAGTGATTTGCATTTGAATGATCATGGTGACGGCCATCAGCAGCGGCAGCAAATTAAAGGGGATGTTGTTCAAGAAGGGGATGTGGAAAAGCGTGTCGGGCATTGATAGATCCTCCACCCATAGAAAACTCTGGTGTCTGAGCTCCACTGCATTGAATAACATGCGGTAAAATCCGAGAAATACGGGCATCTGGATAAACATCGGCAGACAGCCGCCGGCGGGATTGATTTTGTAATCCCGGTAGAGTTGCATAGTCTCCTGGTTGAGACGGTTGGGATCGTCTTTGTATTTTTCTTTCAGCTCTTTTTGCAGCGGGCCGAGTTTGGCCATCTTTTTCATCGTGCGGGTCGATTTGGCGTAAACCGGCCAGATGACGATACGGATCATGATGGTGATGAGGATGATGGCGTATCCGAATTGCCCGACGGCGCCCTGCATCCAGACGAGCGCTTTGATTAAAAAAGCGGCCAGAGGTTTGATTGCCCAGCCGAGCAGCCAGCCAAAAATGGGGATGCCGTCATAGTTCATCACCAATGTGCGGTCGTCGCCGAGAGCCTTGAGTAGGGCGTATTCCTTGGGCCCGGTGTAGATTTCGTATTTGAAAGTGGCTATTCCTCCAGGTGTCAGGGAGATCTCGGGCAGGCCGATAGCGGTTTGAATGCCCTGGGGTTTGGTTTTATCCGATTTGGAATCACTGAGATCGTTGGTGATCTCAAAAGTGCTGGCCCAGACAGGAACGTCAGCCGGCTCGAGGGCTTCGACGATGGTGGTGTAAAACTGGTTGGAAACCCCGGCCCAGCTCAGCTCGCGGGTATGGACTTCTTCACTGGGTTTTTCGCGGCTGAACATGCCTCCGGTGAAATGGCGAACGTATTCAAATTCGAAGCCGCCTTGATCTTTGAAAAAATAATAGGTGGGGGAGTAGGCGTTGGCCTTGCTGGCGTGCTCTTTGGTGGATTGGTCGGTGGCGAGCGGTACGGCGGCACCGGTGTAGAGAAAGTAGCGCGAGCTGAGGTTTTGTTTGCTGGGGTTGCTGATGTCGATTTGCAACTGCACGAGATGGGGGTCGTCATCACCGGCTTTGTTTTTTTGTCCCAGGCTGTAGCGTTTTTCCACCCGGAAACCTTTGGCGGTGGTGCCGGCAAAAACGATCGAGTTCTCGTTTTGTTCTACGATCTCATAAACGGTCGACTCGAAATCTCCCGGGCCCGAGCTTAGGGCTCCAATTGGGTGTTTGGCAAAAGCGTTGAGGGTGATGTAGTCACCTTCTTTGCCCATGACCTTGGTCTGGTCGAGCAGCTCGACTTGTTTGATGCCACCGCCTACGGTGGTGAACTCAAAACGAACCTGGCCTAGTTTGAACGGGATGATTTGCTCTTCAACTGTTTTGACAGCAGCAGTGTCCGATTTTGCGGTGGCTTCGTTTGTGGTTGAGTCCTTCGAGCCGGAGGGCTCCTTGGAATCAGGAGATTTGGAGGTGGAGTCGGAACCTTTTTCCGTCGGCGAGCCTTCGGCGGCGGCGATTTCTTTATCCACCGGGGTAGGTGGCACGATTTTTCCAAATTTCTGCCACCAGAGCATCATGCCCAGTGAACAAAGTATAACGGCGATCCAAGCGGTACGGTCCATGATGAATAAAGTAAAAGGTCAGTTTTAGAAAAATAATAAGACGAGCTTCAGGCTGCGTCGGGAAAACAGCGCAATCAATCGTTCCTCAAACGCTCCGGATCAACCGAACATCCACATTTTTTCTGAGAATTCGGATTTTCACTGTTTTTGTCAGCTGGGGAGTGGGTTGTGGCTGGATCGACGGCGCCTTTTGTTCCTGGGACGGGGTCATATCCTTCGCCGCCCCAGGGATTGCAGCGCAGGATGCGCCAGATCCCGAGCCGGGATCCCTTGATCGCGCCATGTTGCTGAAGCGCTTGCATATAATAATGGGAGCAGGTCGGTTGGAATCGGCACCCGCCGAGCGGTCCGGCCAGCGCGTGCAGCAGCGGTGACAGAAAAATCTGATAAAGTCGAATCAGCCAGCAAAGTAAGGTTTTCATTACTTTTGCTTCTTTTGGTACAAACCGCTGCGATGCGCTAGCCACTTCCATTCTTTTTCCAAGGCCTCCGACGAGGCATTGGCAGCGGCTCCACGGGGAATGACCACCAGGTAATGGCCTCCCTTGAGTCGATCTCCGAGGCGCTGGAAAATACCGCGTAAGCGGCGTCGGATACGATTCCGGGCGACGGCATTGCCCAGGCGACGGGTTGTGATGTAGCCGATTTTGAGATCGGGCAGGCTATCATCCTGCAATACGCCCAATAAAAGAAAGTGGCCGCGGTAGGTTTCTCCCTGGCGGCGGACGCGACCGAAGTCGCGTCGTGTGGTGATTCTCCTGTGTCGGGGAAATCTCATGCTCAGAACTTCGGCCTGAGAGCGAGGCCTGTCAATGTGCCCAGGGCTTTGCCCAAGAGCTGTGTGCTTGCCCCTTATCGAGATTCAGTTCGATAAACCGGGGATGTCGTCCACAAGCAATCCAGCAATCCTTAGGAATGCTGGTTGGTGTGGCGTTTATAGTCGATCTCTGCTCCTTTTGGAATCAGGCGCTTACGACCTTTTTGACGACGTCTACGAATAATGCCGCGGCCGCTATGGGTTTTCATCCGGGCACGGAATCCGTGCTGACGTTTTCTGGAGCGCTTGGAAGGCTGGAAAGTCCTTTTCATCTCGGGTCGTGCAAATTGTTAAATAAATATCTCCTCAATCCGTTGTTTTGGAGCGTGTATCGGCTCCTTGGATCGAGGGGTGCGTAATCTATGGAGAACTTGGGCTTTGTCAACGGCATCTGTGAGGAATTTGGAGATAGCTCATTTTTGGGTCAAGGAATACGGCTGAAATGGATAAACATTTGAAGTTATAGGCGTTCTGAGGCAAGTTGGAGGCACAATATTTTTTTTTATCCGACGGGAAGTTTCAAGGTGAGCGAATCAGTAACAACAGAAAACCAGACTCGTATTGAACCGGCAACCCTTGAGGATCTGCCGGAATTGGTCGATATGGTGATGGAGTTGTTCACTATTGAGAAGGACTTTGATCCAGACCGGACGAAGCAGGAGCGGGGATTACGCTCGATTTTGGAGCAGCCTAGCCGGGGCAGGATTTTTGTGGTGCGCACCGATCATCAGATCATAGGCATGGTGAACTTATTGTTTACTATTAGCACGGCGATGGGGGGATTTGTGGTTTTGATGGAGGATGTCATCATTCATCCGGATCACCGTGGGCAGCGTTATGGGACCCAGTTGATGGATTATGTGATCGATTTTGCCCGCAAGAAGGATTTTCTCCGCATCACTCTGCTGACGGATGAGATCAGCGAGGAATCCCAGCGCTTTTTCAAGAAGATCGGTTTTGAGCATTCGCATATGATCCCGATGCGCTTGCCGCTCGATTGAGGTTTCATGGAGGCTTTGTCGGGCTTCCGCATTCCGGTTGCGTTGCAGGAGACTTGACTATAAGGTTGCCGCCTTTAAAAAATCAGACTTAGGTCGTTGCACAGAATTGCGTTTTGCTTGAATGGGAATGGGGCAACACAGGTTGGTTACAATTTTATCGAATTAAAATATTTTATCATGGCTAAAGAGAGTGTTGAAGAAATTAAGCGCAAGAGCGTGGGATTGCGTGGTGAGATTGTGGAAACGATTGTTTCCGGAGCCAGTCACTTTGAGGACGCTGAATACCAGCTGTTGAAATTCCACGGTAGTTATCAGCAGGATGACCGGGATCTCAGAAGTGAGCGCCGCAAGGCTAAGCTCGATAAAGCCTGGTCGATGATGGTGCGTAGCAAGATGCCTGGTGGCCGGATGACAGCCAAGCAGTATCTGATGCACGATGAAATGATCGATCGCATTGGCAATGGCACGATGCGTTTAACGACTCGTCAGGGCATCCAGCTGCATGGAATTTTGATTGGAGATCTAAAGGAGGTGATTGATACCATCTGCAAATCCGGTCTGACCACTTATGGGGCCTGTGGAGATGTGGTGCGTAATACCATGGCGCCAGCGGCGCCGGTGGACAGTGTGGCCTACCGCGACGCTCATGATTTGGCCAGTGAAATCACCGAGCTGACTTTGCCAAAGTCGAGCGGTTACGCTGATATCTGGTTGGACGGGGAAAAGCTCGAGCCGGTGAATAAAGACGAACTCGAGGTCGAGGAAGACGAGATGTATGGCAAGGACTACCTGCCGCGTAAGTTCAAGATAGGTATCGCCATTCCACCGAATAATGATGTGGATGTTTACACTCATGACCTCGGTTTGGTGCCGCAGCTGTCTGAAGATGGATCGCAGGTGGAAGGTTACACTTTTCTCGTGGGCGGTGGATTTGGCATGGGGCATGGCAAGACGGAAACCCGTCCGGTATTGGCCAAGCCACTCGCTTATGTGCCTCGCGCACATGTGATTGAGGTGCTCAAAGCGGTTATTCAAGTTCAGAAGGAATATGGCAACCGTAAAGATCGTCGCATGGCACGATTGAAGTATGTGATCGAAACTTTTGGTATAGCGTGGTTTTTGAATGCGGTTAAAGAACGTTATGACGGACCTTTACAGGACCCCAAAGAGTTCAGCTTTGACTCGGTGAGCGATCACTTGGGATGGCACGAACAGGGCGACGCCGAGGGGCTTTTGTTTCGAGGCGTGTATGTCGCTCAGGGACGGATTCATGATACGGAGAAAGTTCGTGTGCGCACGGCTTTCCGCGAGATTGCGGAGAAGTATGAATTGCCGATGATCGTCACGCCGAACACCAATTTGATTCTGCATGACATCAAACCTGAGAAAAAAGATGAAATCGAAGCTTTGTTAAAAGAGCACGGTTTCGCAGATGAATCGGGGTTCACGGATATGCGCAAGGTGGCTCACGCCTGTGTGTCGATGCCTACTTGTGGTCTCGCTTTGGCTGAAGCCGAGCGGGTATTGGATGGGCTGTTGGACTCGGTGGATGAAATTTTACGCGACTTGGGACTTGATGATGATCAGTTGCTGATTCGTATGACTGGTTGCCCTAATGGCTGTGCCCGCCCTTATAACGCGGATATTGCTTTTGTCGGTCGTGGTCCGAGGAAATACGCCATGTATGTGGGGGGATCGAGTTCAGGTGATCGTTTGGCCGGGTTGTATCAGAAGACTATTGAGTTCGATGATATCGCACCAAAGATCCGAGTTATCCTTCAGGACTTCGCCGATAACCGAGAAGATGATGAGCGCTTCACAGAATACTGGGAACGCACTCAGGCCACGGGTGAGGCACCTGGACCCGATCATTTTCACGTTGAGCTCGCTGAGCGGGCTAAGCGGGTTAAAGGTGGTTCGATTTGAGGAGGGTGGACATTGACTTCGTCTGTTCTAGGCTCCTGTCCGGCGTTTTCATGAAGTTGCGGCGGGTAGGAAAACCCGCGCTCCTGTGGGATTAAAACCCGTGGGAGTTGTTAATATTTTCGTATAGGAGGTATTGGCTTTTGTGAAGATGGGCTTTGCCTGAGTTATTGCGGATATATTCTAGGCATTTTGCGAAATGCCTAGAGTTTCTAATCAAGCGATCCCAATAGTCCTCTTGCCAGAGCGAGCCCTTGCTTCCGGTTAGGCGGGTGATATGGTTAGCAGTGAAACCCTTCCAGGATTTAATAATTTGAGGTAGGCGGTGTTTCTGTAGAGGCTGGAACAGAACGTGGATATGATTGGGCATGATCACGAAGGATGAGAGCTTGTAACGTTGTTGATCAAAGTAATGGAATGCGTTTGCTATAATATTGGCTAAACGCGGTTCCTGAAGTAGGCAGGATCCGAAGCCTTGATCCAGCCAATCATTGATTTGGCTGGAGAAGCGTTGGTGGTATTCTTTTTCGCTTGCGGTGTCCCAGGGGGCGGGGTGATGTTTCATCCAGATTTCGCGCTCAGCTTTCCATGAATTGAGTTTTGACACAGGCAATGAATCAGCTAAACGCCAGGTGACAAAGATGAAAACCTCGCCTTGCTGCCAATGCGGAAGATGGCGTTTGTGCTGTTCGATAGCCTCGCGTGGATCGAGAAAAGCGGAGCGCTGGGAGAGCGGACATTGACTGCGTCTGTCTTCGGCTCCTGTCCGGCGTTTTCATGAAGTTGCGGCGGGTAGGAAAACCCGCGCTCCTGTGGTGCGTTGTCCGGCATGTTGACAGGATATGAGGAAACGATGGTATGTGGCAATAATAATTGAGGATTATTCGCCAAAGGAGAGCGGACATTTCTGTCCGGTGTTTTTCTGAGCTTGCGGTGGGTAGGAAAACCCGCGCTCCTTTTTGGTGGTCAAAATTGTAAACGGATAGATATTGGGGGTTCCATGAACAAAATATCGCTTCCGTTTAAAGTTCACTCCCAGGCATTGGATGAGTTTATGAGTCGTCCCAGCCAGGCGGTGTTGGAGAGTTTGCAAGCTAGTGAGGGCGATGTGCTGGTGCTGGGGGCTGGCGGCAAGATGGGCTTACATGTGTGTTTGATGTTGCAGCGGGCTTTTGAAGAGTTACAGGAGTCAGGCGGGGCAAAGCGGGAAGTGATTGCGGTGTCGCGTTTTGGTGGTGAGGGCGCTCGCGATGTTTTTGAGAGAGAAGGGCTGCGCACGATTGCGGCGGACTTGTGCGATCAACAGCAGCTCGATACTTTGCCGGATGCACCGTCGGTTATTTTTCTGGCGGGGGTGAAATTCGGCACATCCCACGATCCGGACTTACTGAATAAAATGAATGTCGAAATGCCGGCTTTGGTGGCTTCGCGTTTTCGGAACTCGCGAGTGGTTGCGCTTTCCACCGGCTGTGTGTATTCTTTCACAGCTTGCAAGTCAGGTGGTTCGTCGGAGAGCGCGGGGGAGGTGAATCCGACGGGGGATTATGCCCGTTCTTGTTTGGGAAGGGAGCAGGCTTTTGTTCAAGCAAGTGAGCAGTGGGGGACGAAGTGTTCCCTGATTAGGCTGAACTACGCGATTGATCTGCGCTACGGAGTGCTGCACGACATCGCACAAAAAGTGATCGCGGGACAGCCGGTGGATGTGAGCATGGGTTATGTGAATCTCATTTGGCAGCGTGATGCGATTGCTCATTGCATCCAGGCATTGAATCATGCAGCGTCGCCTGCCTTTGTGCTTAATGTGACGGGATCGGAAATTTTGTCGGTGCGGGATTTGGCGATTCGTTTTGGTGAGGCATTGGCAATGGATGTGGAGATTGAAGGAGAGGAAGCCGAGTTGGGCTGGCTGAGCGACTCCAGCAAAGCGTGTGAACTTTTTGGTGAACCGGAGGTGTCGATTGAGCAGATGATCGAGTGGACGGCGGCCTGGTTGCAATCCGGTGGAGAATCGCTAGGCAAGCCGACTCACTTTGAAACCCGGGACGGGAAATACTAATTTTATATTATGACAGATTTACGCAAACAACTGTTGCAAGGATTGGTGATTCCGGCTTTGCCCCTGGCTTTGAATGGGGACGGCTCCTGGGCGGAAAAACACCAGCGAGCTTTGCTGCGCTATTATGTCGATGCGGGTGCCGGTGGTTTGGCGGTCGGGGTGCATTCCACTCAGTTTGAAATCAGGGAGCCGGAGTTTGGATTGTTCGAGCCAGTACTGCGTTTGGCGAGTGAAACGCTGGATGAGTGGTTGGGGGCGGATGGGCGACGTTTTCTGAAAATCGCGGGGATTTGCGGAGAAACCAAACAGGCTTTGCAGGAGGTGGAACTGGCGCGTGATTTTGCTTACGAAGCGGCGCTGTTGAGCTTGACTGCGCTGAAAGAGCAGTCGGAAGATGAGATGGTGCTGCATTGTGAACAGGTGGCGGACGAGATGCCGGTGATTGGTTTTTATTTGCAACCTTCGATTGGCGGACAAGTTTTAAGTTATGACTTTTGGCGACGTTTTTTTGATATCGAGAATGTGGTGGCGGTTAAAATGGCACCCTTCAACCGTTATTATACATGGGATGCCGTGCGAGCTTTGATGGATTCGGGGCGGGAGGATGTGGCTCTTTACACGGGCAACGATGACAATATCATTGTGGATTTATTGACGCCGTTTTGTCACCAGGGGCGGACAAAATATATTGTCGGGGGTTTGCTGGGACAGTGGGGGGTGTGGACCGAGCGAGCGGTGCATTTGTTGGAGGGTTTGAAAAAAGAGCGTGAAGCAGGGGGTAAGATTGATTCCCGGTGGTTGAGCAAAAATGTTGAGTTGACTGATGCCAACGCGGCTGTTTTTGATGCGGCTAATGGTTTTGCCGGCTGTATTCCTGGCATCATGGAGGTGTTGAGACGCCAGGGATTGGTGCCTTCGAATCGTTGTTTGAATTCGGATGAAATGTTGTCACTGGGTCAGGCGGAGGAATTGGACCGGGTGAGCGCGGCTTATCCTTGGTTGGTGGATGATGAATTTGTAGCGGAGAATTTGGGGAGGTGGTTGCAGGGGGAATGAGGTTGACCGCGGATAACGCAGCCGACCGAAGGGAGATAGCCGGAGGAAAGTATCCGAAGGCAAATTAGCGCGGATGAAGAAGGGGGGAATATAAGAGGTCTCTCGCAAAGAGAATATGAAAATGAAGAGTGGAACAATGATGAGGAGAGGAGCTATGTTGCTTGTTTGCACGTATTGCATACTGGCGGCAAATGCGGGTGAGAATTTGCTTCGCAACGGAGGTTTTGAAGATCCGGATGTCAAAGCTTGGGAGGCGCCGGAGCAGGTGGGCATCAAGGTGGTCGAGGTGGTCGAGGTGGTCGAGGTGGTTGGGGCATCGGGGAAACGGGCGTTGAAGGTAGAGTGGACGGATGTGGTGGCTTTTGAGAAGTGGGCTCAAAAGGGAGGGTTGTTGAAAAATGCGGGAGATGTGTTGAAGGCTCCTTTGTTGCGCGATACCCGCTACCGCTTGAGTTGTCGCATCAAGGTGGAGAGCTTCGAAGTGTCGGAGGAGGCGAAGGCTTATTTGAAAAGCATGCCCAAGGGGCAGTTCGATCCGGCGACAATAGTGGTGGGAGCGCATGGAGGTCACTGGAACAGTGGCATGCCTTTCATGGCCTACGATATTTCCAAATTGGGGACTTGGCAGGATTTGCAGAGTGAGTTTGTGACTTCGTATACGAAGACCAGTGGTTTTAATTTTTTTCTTGATGCCTACCCGCATTATCGACCGCCGATGAAATCGAGTGGGGTGTTATACTTGGATGATATTGTGGTCGAAGCGGTGAAGCCGCGGGTGGGTTTCACAAGAGTTAAGACGCCGCCAAAAATTGATGGGGATCTCAGTGATTGGTGGCAGACCAATCCGGTGGTGATCACGCGGGACATGGTGGTGAGTGGGGAGGAAGCGGAGAACCGTAGCGCTTCGGGCATTGTTTATACGATGTGGGATGATGAGAAGTTATATGTGGCGGCGAAGGTGATTGATGATGAGGTGGGAGATGAGGATGCGTTGATCATCACTGTGGATGGGAAAAAATTTGTGATCTCTGCAATGAAGGATTCTGGAGAAGGGATTGAGGCGTTGGTTCGCAGGGAAAGTAAGTTGGGGGCTACGACTAACATGTACCGTATTGTCTCGCAGTATGGAGATGCGGTTGATGGCTTGGCGGGTTATGTGGTGGAAGCAGCGATTCCTTATTCGGGTAAAAAACCGCAGCAGGTGGCATTTGAGATTCGAGATGTGGATGCAGGCAAAGAGGCGAGAGTCTTGCGTTATCCGCGGGTGAAGGGTGAGGGGGAAATGGCGGAGGCGGCTTACGCGAATGCAAAGGGGGAACTCAGCGGTGGGGACTATCCGCTGTTTGCGATCACCGATGCGGGCAATCCGCGGGGTCGCAAACGGGTGTTGGCGGTGAAGAGTGTGGCGAGTCATGCAGTGGATCGTTGGCAGAGTCTTGGTTATCCGATTGCGAATTTCAAAAAAGGAGCATCGAAGGATGCAGTGATTTCTTGGACAACGAATATGCCGGCGACGGGTTTCATAGAAATAGGTGAAGGTAAATCGTATGGCAAACGGATCGAAGCGGTAGATGCAGTGGGAGATGAGAGCGGGACGGTGATGAGGGTGATTTTACGTGACTTGAAAGTAGGTAAGAGACTTCATTACCGAGTGGGAGCAAAGCCGCTTGATGGTGGTGATACAGTATTTAGTAAGGATCACCAATTGAATATTCCGCTGGTTTGGGGATCGCGGATTGGCATGGTGGAGGTTCCGTTGACTTTGATTTCATTGGATACCTTGCCAGTACAGTTGGGACGTCACTCGGTGACCAGCGGTGTGCCGTTTCCCAAGGGGTTGATGCCTAACGGGGGTGCTTGGACTTTGCTGGATAGCGAAAGAAAGGAAGTGGATGCGCAGTTTTTGCCGACCTCAAAATGGCCAGATGGATCGGTTCGCTGGCTGTTGGTCGATTTTATGAGTGAGGGAGAAGTTGGTGCAAAATACACATTAAGGTCAGGCCCTACGGAGAATATTCGATATACGATAGTTCCACCGAAGCTATTGGTGGAGGATGCCTCTGATCGGATCAAGATCGATACCGGTGCGGTTCAATTTGAGATCAGTAAGACTGATTTCACTCTCTTTGATGTGGTTCGCAAAGGGTATCGGGGGATAGCGAGTGCTGGGCGCATGGTGATGGTAGATGATGATGGGGTGGAGTATGTGGCGCGCAAACCCGATGTGGTCGAAGTAGAGGAATCGGGACCAGTGCGAGTTTGCATTCGGGTGGCGGGTCAGTATGTGAATGCCGAAGGGGAACCGTTTTTTGACTATGAAGTTCGGTATCATTTTCACACAGGCTCAAGCACGGTTCGAGTGAATCACAATTATACCGCTCGTTTGAAAGAGCGCATCGATCCTGCCGAGGGCAAATACCGCCCAAGCAATCCCCTGCCGGTGAAGATCCGTTCGATGTCGATGGAACTACCACTGTTGGCTGCAGGAGATGGCAAAGCGAGAGTGGGAATCGGCGGGCAACAAGTCGGAGATTTTGTGATTGGTAAGGATGGTTTGGAACTGAGACAGAAATATGAAAATGAAGCTTTCATTGGTGGTAAAAAAATCACTCGCCCCCCCGGATGGATGGAGGTCAATGGAGTGGCGGCGGGGGTGAGGCAGTTTAGCGAACTGTATCCCAAGGCGCTGTCAGTGCGTTCACGGGAAAAAGACAATCTGCTGCGCATCAGCACGCTACCTCCCATAGAAGAGGCAGACTATCCCAGTGAAGAGGGCTCGATTGAGGATTACGTCTGGGGTTATTTGCGTGGTGGTCGTTACCGCTTGCGTCGCGGTGAAGGCCGTAGCCACGATGTGATGTTTGATTTCAATGTGAAACCTCAGCATATCGCAGAAGCTGGTGCCCGCTTGGTGGCTCAGCCCTTGTTCGCCGCCGCGTCTCCGGAATGGTATTGCAACAGCGGAGTGATCGGTAAGGTGCAGCCAAAGGATGAACGCTACGCCGATTATGATTTTGCTTTTAATCAAGGGGTTGCCCAGATGCGCAAATCGCAGCAAGCAGAGCCGTTTTTTGGTAAGCGTTTTGGCCGCTATGGCTTGCGTAACTTTGGCGATTATTTTGGCTCCGACGGAAAGAACTGGGATAATGTGGAGTATGATCTTGGCTACAGTTTTTTGCAGCAGTTCATGCGCACGGGCAATGCCGAAGCTTTGCGTATGGGGCAGGATATTGTATTGCACAACATGAACGTTGACATCGCAAAGATCCGCGATGGATACGAATGGCCCAATCATCATACCGGGGATCACAGTGAAAAACTCGCCGGTCTCGGCCATACCTGGTGCGAAGGGTTGTGGAATTATTATTTTCTTACCGGGGATCGTCAGGCCGCGCGCAAAGCTTTGGGGGTGAGCAATACCATTGCCCATCAAGTGCCTTCCCTGATGGCTGCGGGCACCCCGGGTTCGGGTGGCAGTCGGACTTACGGATGGTCGGTGGTGGGATTGATGGCAGCCTATGGAGCCACCTCCGACCCGCTTTATTTGAATGCGGCGAAGGAGGTCGAGGAGGTGGCGGTGCGCACCCAGCACCCTTTTCGTGGAGGCTGGTTGCATCGCTTGTCACCGGGGCATTGTTTTCATGCTCCGGCGCATAGCGGGCGGGTTTATTTCATGCATGAGATTGTGCTTGCCGGACAGACGCGATTTCATCAAGCCACCGGTGATCCCGATGTGGGGCAATGTTTACAGAACGCGGTCAACGGACTGGTGACGGAGTTTAATCAACAGCGTGCGGCAGGTTTGCCTGGAGGCGGTTACACTTCCTGCCCTTTTTTGACTTTCCCTGGTAAAACCCACACTGCCCGCAATCTGAGTCCCAAACACAGTTTTGGCTCCCTGCGCAATTGGGAAGCGGTGTATTATGTGGATGCGAATTGGCCGGAGCCGGTTTTGCATCAAAGTATCAAAACCATGCTCGGTGAGGGTGGGCCACCGCGATTTAACGGGCCTTTGTCGAGTCAGGGAAAGTTTTTCGCCCAGGGCACTCGTTGGACCCCGAATCAGATTTACTGGATTTTGAAAAGCGGGCAGAGGGAGTAGTGAACCGCCGATGGTGCAGATGAAAGGAAGGCAGTGAGTGCGGGTTAAATGTCATCATCGTATCGCCCCCAGAAGCCTCGTTTGAGACGGTGTTTTTGGCGGATTTGATCTTTGAATTTCTGGTGATCTGGAAAATTCTGCCATTCTTTTATTGAGGGAGCTAGTTGGTCGAGCTTTTCGAGATAAGCAACTGCGTGTCGGTAGGCTTTGCTGTAGCCACGATCGAGAATGGAAGTCAATAGACTGCGATACAGTAAAGAGGCAGCAAGGTAGTGGCGTTTTAATTCCATCTTTTCTGCCAAGGGGAGTAGGCCTGAGTAGTAGTTGCCATCAAGTTGATTGGCTCGCTTGAGCAGGTATTTTTCGGCTTCATCCACCTTACCAATGGCGATCAAAAACTCTGCGTTTGATTCGCACCATGCGCTTTGCCCAAGGATCTGGGAAACTTGTTTTGCAATGACGGTTTCTCGTTGTTTCTCTCCGATCACGTCCAGTAGCTCGAGAAGAGATTCGGTGGAGGGGCAGGCTTCGAATTTTTGATGTAGAAGTTCGGCTAGTTTTGTTTGGTCGCCCGTTTGGGTGTAAATTTCAGCGAGCAATTTATTCTTCTGGTAGCTGTGAAAGCTGTCTTTATCAGAAATTTTATCCAGCCAAGTGGTCGCGGTTTTGGTATCTCCACTTTCCAGATAAACTTGTGCAATATCGAGGTAAGCTACGGGGTTCGGGTTTTCCCATGAGGCTTTTCGGGTTTGTTCGAAGAGTTCAGCGTCCTTGACCTGGCGGGCAAGTGTTTCGATTAGATGAAAATAGTGGTCTTTGGTGTAGTCGGATTTTTCATTGTCTGCGAGTTTCTGAAGCTCTGAGATCGTGGATCTGATGACGGCTTCGGGTAGGAAATCGACAGCATTTTCAAAAACAGCATCCCGTACCCCGTAGCCATCGTCTTGGTTCAATTCCAGCATGATGGAAACCACCTTCTTTTTGTCCTCACAAAGCGCAGCGTATTTTGCAAACAAGTCTCTTGCGTTGTATCGAAAAATCTCACCGACTCCACCACCTGAATCGTCACATTGTTCGAAGATCTTGCTATCGGCTTGGTAAAATGACTTCACCAATTCCAGGCCGGAAAGCGGATCGGTGACGCCGGCTTCCAAATCTTGTAGCAAGCGTTCAATTCGGGATAAAAAACCTCGCGAGTTTTTCCAGTGATAAAAATTCTGCTCGGATTTGATGGCGGAAAGCTTTTTCTTGAAGCGCTGGATGTTGTCCTGTGGAGCAACAGTCAAGCGTTCGATCAGATCGACAGCTGCGTCTGATTGACGGCTTAGTTTGAGCAGAGCGTCGGCTAGCTGGCTGGCGCCGAGATTGATCAGTTTTTGTTTTTGACTGGTGGCCATGGCTTGAGAGTTATTTTTTTGTGGGCAATCCGATGGCGGCACTTAGCTCCTGCGGGCTTGGGAGTTTGCCTTTTAGTTCTTGAGGTAGAGATGCTTTCAACTGGTAGTAGAGGTATTTCTTGGGGTTTTTCATCCGAGGTAGCAATACCATGTGATGCCCCCACGGTATCAATGTTGCTAATTCTCGCGCAGCTTGTGCGAGAATTTCCACAGCTACTGACGGGGCTGTGGAATTGCTTGATACTTTTTCGGGCAGCAGTTGAGTGAGGATGGACTCATTCAACGGTAAGGTGGAGATAATTTGAGGCCAAACTGGATCAGTTTTGAATTCTCGCGCAATCTGTGCGAGAAATTCAGAGTTGGAATACGCACGGTAAAACTGCTGCATGCGCCACAAATTGGCTGGGGATAAGCCTTTCAGCCCGGAAAACTCCTTTTGCAAATCGCGAGACAATTGCTCCACCACTGATTTCCCCCAAGCGAGTTTTTCTTGTTTTTCTACGATGGCTTGGCCGATGTCCCAATAGAGCAGGATTAGTTCTCGGTTGACGGAACGTGCGGCGGTGATCCGTGCGGATTGAATGCGCGATTTGAGCTCACCGAGCCAATTGGTGTAGTCGGGGGTGGTGATGGGGGGTTTGCTCATGGGGTGTTCATTGCTAAGTTCGGAGGTAATCTCAGGCCGGGGCGAAGGCTTCTTTGAGGATGGCTTGCAGCAGATCGGCGGCGTGGCTGCGGGACTGTTCGATTTCGTTTTTGAGTTCGGTGCAGGTGGCCATGAGGGCTTCGACTCGTTCGACGATGGCACTTTGTTCGGCGAGGGGCGGGGTGGGGGATAGGGTTTTAATGACTGTTGTTTGGTTAATTTTAGGCATATTGCCAGCTGAACCTGTTGCTTTACTTGTGAAATAGTCGCGAGTTGTTTTCGTTCAGCTTATTATATAGATTCTGCAACAGAAGCCAAATTGAATTGGGTCATCACGTGACTTGCTGTGCTGGTATAAAATGACAATGGCGTGAGATTAAAGATAGGGATGATAAGAGGCTGGATTGGTAGCTAAGAGAGTTCAGACTAAATTTCTAAAAATGCTTAAGTTTTCTAAAAATTCTAGCAATGTTGATAGTTTTGTGATTTAGTGGTAATTGTATTTAATTTTAACCACTCGAATTGTTATGAATACTTTGCCCCGTTTGTTACCTTCTTTGCCGTTTTGTTATCAGGATGGTTCGTTTCAGGTTATTTTACGCAATGCGGAATCAGTAGCGGTTTTTTGGGATTTGCCGGAAGATCCTTCACTGGCGAAGTCGGATGCGCGGCTTTGTTTGCGTGTGGAAGCGATTGATCGTGCGGGGGAAAGCCGGGTCAAATCTCCGGAGGTGCTGATTTTGCACCACGAAGCGGGGCATGCTTTTGTGCCTTTGGCACCGTTGACAGCTGGTTGTGAGACCTATCGTTTTACTTTGGGATGGGATGATGGCGATGGATTTCAAGCGATCGCGGTGGATGAGGTGGAAATGCCGATGGTGGAGACAGTGGCCAGTGATCCGGGGATGACCCAATTGAGCCAATTGCGTGAGGGTTGTGGTTTCCATCCTTTAGCCATGGCGGTGGCGAGATGACATGGCTGCGAGCCGGTCAGAATCGAGTGACGCGGGCGCTGGTTTGCCCACCGATGAAAACTCGGGCGACGGCTTGATTGATGAATTCATCAAGTATTTGGACGTTGAGCGCAATGCTTCCGTGCGCACCAGGGAAAATTATGCCCATGCGTTGAATCGCTTTCAGCAGAGCCAGAGGGAATCATCGGTGGATTGGTTTGCACTGACGGCGGATACTTTCAGGCTTTATTTATTCGAGTGCATGAAGGCGGACTGGGCACGTCCGACGATCCGTCTGCATTTTGCGGCGATGCGCAGTTTTTATAAGTTTCTGACTTACCGCAAGGGGCTGACGGTGAATCCGCTGGTCGAAGTGCAGTTACCCAAGTTGGAGAAAAAACTGCCGGTGGTTTTGTCGATCAAACAGGTGGACGAGCTTTTGGGTTTGCCTTTTAAGATCAAACAGCCCAAGCAGGCTCCGGAATGGATTGCGGCACGGGATGCAGCGATCATGGAGTTGTTTTACAGTTCGGGTATCAGGTTGCAGGAACTGGCTTCGTTGGATGTGGTGGATTTTGATTTTTTTAATGAGACGGTCAGGGTATTTGGTAAAGGGAGGAAGGAGCGGATTTGTCCACTGGGTTCGACAGCGGTGAAGGCGATTCAGCGTTATCGTCAGGAAGCCAAGGTCACTGACGGAGCCCTGTTTATCAGTAAGCTGAAGGCGCGGATTTCACCGCGCAGTATCGGGTCGATTATAAAAAAATACCTCGACCACTCGGATATCGCGATCAATGTCAGTCCGCACAAGTTGCGGCATAGTTTTGCGACGCATTTATTGAACAATGGCGCGGACTTGCGTGGGGTGCAGAGCTTGCTGGGACATGCGAGCTTGTCGACCACTCAGATCTATACCCACGTCACCACGGAGCGGATGAAAAAAGTTTACCAGGGAGCTCATCCCCGGGCGTGAGGAGGAGGAATCATTTCAGCGGATGAAAGAACTAAAGAAAATCAAAACCGATGTGTTAATTTGCGGTGGGGGGTGTGCGGGAATCGCGGCGGCAATCGCAGCTTCGCGTAACAATGCCCGAACCCTACTGGTCGAACGAGCACCGTTCTCCGGGGGCATTATCACTACGGTAGGCCTACCGTTTTTTGATGGTATTGCGGATAAAAAAACCGGACGGGTGGTGGTGCGTGGCATTCCTTTTGAGATGTTGATGAAAATGGGGCGGGTGAAACCTGGCGCGACGGTGATCAAGCCGCACAATCCGACGCTTCGCTCCACGGAGGAATTCAAGGTGCTGGCTGACCGGATGCTGACCGCCCACGGGGAATCGATCCGGGTGTTATATAACAGCAGTGCCTGTGATGTGAGACGGGAAGGGGATCGCATATCGGCAGTGATGGTAGCCAACAAGGACGGCCTGGTGGAGATCAATGCGTCGCAGGTGATCGACTGCACTGGAGATGGCGATATCGCTCATTGGGCAGAGGTGCCGGTAGAAAAAACGATGCCGCTGATGCCGATGACTTTACATTTTCGAGTTGGCAATGTGAAGCCGAACCCGGAACTGCGCGCTCAAGCACGCGAGTCCTTGAAACGTGCGTCCGAGGCGGGCAAGTTGCCGATGTTTTATGGTCCGGGGTTGATGTATGCTTTTGCCAAGGATGAAATTTATGTGCACGCCGTTCGGGTTCCGGGTGATGCGAGTGATGCGGAGGATTTGTCGCGCGCGGAGATTCAGGGACGATCGGATGCCTGGACGATGTTCGAAGCTTGGAAAAAAGAAGTGCCGGGTTTTGAAGACAGTTATTTTGTCAGCAGTGGGCCTTATATTGGAATTCGTGAAACCCGGAGATTGGTGGGACAGCATGTGCTGAGCGCGAAAGATATCAAACTAGGGCGTCGATTTGATGATGCGGTCGCCACGGGTTGTTGGTACATGGATCGCCATCCGAATCATACCACAATAGGGAGTGCCAATGACGGAGGTGGGGGCTATCAGCCTGATCCCTATGACATTCCCTACCGGGCATTGGTGGCAAAAAAAGTGGACAACTTGTTGGTGGCAGGACGTTGTCATTCGGCCAGTGCCGAAGCAGCTTCCTCGACACGAGTGACCGTCACCGCTATGGCGATGGGGCAGGCGGCCGGAACGGCGGCGGCGATGGCCGTAAAAGAAAAAAAGGGAGTGGCGATGCTCGACGGAGTGAAGGTGCGCGAAGAATTGACGAGGCAGGGAGCCGGCCCGCTAACGGACGAGTGATGGGGAAACACAACCGTAGCGAAGCGAAGACAGCTGGAGGAAACTACCCGAAGGCAAATTGCCCCGCCTTCGCCCCAAGGGCTACGGCGCGCCGAGCAATCCATGCCACGAT
>JASFYY010000078.1:0-78382 GCA_045046875.1 Verrucomicrobiota bacterium
GACCGCTGTGCATTTCGCCCTTTGCAGGGCTGGGAGAATTGGATTTTTTACCCAGTGCTGCGCACTGGGCTATATCATTGAGCACCGTTGGTGCAAAAGCGATGAAAGTAAACTGTCCTGAAAGGACAAAATGTGATAGCCCAGTGCGAAGCGCTGGGGTTAAATCGGGTTTATTACCAGCCCTAAAAGGGCGACATGATGTTGATGGGTGATAAGGTAGCTTTCAATAAGCAATGGCTAACTTATTTGTCCTGCACCCCTCTGCGCTTGTAGAGGAATTGATGAATTGAGATTTGAAGACAACTACTGGTCGAGCAAACTATTCTCGATGCACGTCTGCAAAGTGCCATGGAGTATTTGCGAGAAGGAGGCTAAGGAATTGCAGTTGAGGAGCTTCCAGCCGTTTTATTCATCAAAAACAGGTTTGCCTTTGGTCTCCTGCGTAGAGCCTTCCTTATTACCGGCCGGTACAGACGATTTCATTGTGGGCCGTTTTTTGCCATCAATAATGATGAGCGCGCTGTTCTCAACCCGAAAATTAGTGTTGGTTTGCTCACAAACATAAACCAGCAAGGTGGCTAAGGATACATTCTTTAAATTCAGATCAACCATGCCGCTTGTTTTCTTGCTTTGATTCACCACATTAAAACGTCCCCCGGTGTGATGTCTGATCAGTTGCAAAGTTTCCTCCAGTGAAGATCCGCTGATTTTCACTTCAGGAATGAGCTTGTTTTTCATCCAGGAAAACCCTGCGGGACTCGCCCTAATCTGAGGTATGGGTGCTGCCTTCAGGTCTGCTTTATGTCCAAATACAACAGCGCCCCGATCAATCCGGTAGCTGAGTTCGGGACCTACTGCTGCCGAGATAAATCGAATCACCGAAGACAGTCGTGCATCTTTCAGATCCAGACTCACTGGCAAATCATTTACCGGGGCATCAGGATTATTAATAAGCAGAAAATTAGGGCTTCTTGCCTGCCTCTTCCCCTGTTTCAGCTCATCCACATGGCTTTGCAGAAAACTGATCACCTCTGAGACAGCGGCTTCTTCCAATTGCAAAGATGGAATCGTGATCAAAGCTAATTGTGATGCCGCGCTCCCGCGCCCGGTCACTACCTTCGCTTCATTCCAATCACTTATGGCACGCAAAACATCTTTTTTCGGCCCGACAAGAACTCCATCGGGTACAATTTTAGCCACACAGTTCGTTAGGTCGCAAGCATACTTAAGCAAGGCACTGAGTGGCACATTATTCAGCTGCAAAGTCAGCTTTTTCGATCCACTGCCTTCACCGAGTAAAATGAAATTCACCGGACGCTTAAGTAGCTCTTCTGACTTTGCGCTGATAAATCTCAGCACCTCTCCCAGTTCCGCGTCAGCAAGACTCACTGATGCCACACGAGCAGTCCCGATACTCATCGGGGTTTCACTTTCAGCAACGCCACGCCCGGCCAGGCAGGCGGTAATAAGAATCATTAAGCAATACTTCATCGGCTCAGGATACTCAAACGAAGCATCGAAGGGAAGCTAAAGAACTCACAAATTTTGCGAAGCCGTCGAATTGCATTGTTTGAATCATTTCGACAACGTTTTTCTAAGGATGTTTATGCGTCCCTCATTAAGCTCACTAATCACCAACGCTTTAATGTCGCCCATTCAGGGCTGATGGTGGCCTATCGACCAGACCCAGGGCCGATGTCCCGGGCTATCATATGACTGCCCCGTTGGGGCGTAATAACTAACACGGTCCCTACCACTTGCGATTTACCCGTATTTTGAATTCACCATTTAGCCTGACGTATTTACTGGACTATGGGTCAGGGAGGGAGGCTGATTCAGGTCAGAATTGCCAGCCGAAGCCGATGTTGGAGAAGAACTTGGCGGCTTGGTCATTCAAGCCCCAACCGACACGGATGCCGACTTCTAAATTTTTGGTAATGAGGTAATGGACCCCGGGACTGATGTAATGTTTTTCCGTTTTGGAATCCGGTGTGTTGTCGAAATTGCCGAAATATTCGAGGTGCGCCTTGGTTTTTTCCGACAAGGGAATTTTGATGACAGTGGATGGGGCCCACTGCTCGGATGATCCTTCATCTCCTCCACGAGTACCGTAACGAATCGAGGTATCCCAAAGCCATCCATTCCTCAACTCCCAACCGAATACATAATAGCCTCCGAAGCTGGTTGCTGTCGAGTGCCCGAGGATCGGGGTTGATCCCTGGATGATGAGAGCACTATCGGGCAACCAACCACGTTGATCCGTGATTGCGAACTTCAAACCGTAATTCACATTCGCGTCTTCCTCAAGTCCGCCATCTTCATGTTTACCTCCCTCAGCAAAAGCGCCTTTGGAATTACTGACGTCCGCAGCTTCACCGCCAATTTCATAATTGGCACCTACCCGGAGTTCCAGCCAGTCGGTTGCACCGTATCGAATGAGTAATTCCGGCAGACTATGAGTCTCTTTGGCATCGCGATTGTCGATAAAGGTCCATGCGGCCTCAATCATGATTTTGGATGGGGCAACGAGAGTGGTAGCTGGTGTGAAAGAATCACGATCGGTTTCGATTTCCCCTGTCTCTTCCATTTTTTCCGCTGGCAGGAATTGCCCCGGAAAGCTGTCAGGCTCAGCGGCATGAATGTGCCGGGAGGTGGCGAATACCATCAGGCTAAGTACGAGTGCTAGATACCAATTGCGTTTATGAGTGATCATTATTATTCCTGCTGAAAATTTGCTATTTTACCTGCCCTCCCTTCTTGAACGCCGTAGCCCCGCGGTCGTGGGACGAAGGATGCATATAATAGTTTATTTTTGAGAATAGAACATAGAAAATTTCACCGTCAAGCTCACTGGCAATTAGGAGTGCCCTCGCTGTATTTTACAGCTTCATATCAAGCATGATGAAGGCTTGACCAATAGTATTAGTGGACGTGATATTGATCGGGTCAGTTCCCCCGTCATGAAAATTTTACCCAGCTTCATTGTTATTTTTGTTTTTCTCCCAAGTTTGCTTTTTGCAGAACTTGTTCATTTTGAAATAAAAGACCGGCAAGCTTTTGCCGCAGGGGAAGTATTCGGGAAAGTCGGTGCCTACGAGCGTATTATTGGCAGGGCATATTTTGAACTCGACCCGAAGGCGGCTGCCAATCGTGCTGTGCGTGATCTTGATAAAGCCCCGCGTAATAATAAAGGAAAAGTCGAGTTGTCGTGCGACATCTTTATTCTGGCGCCAAAGGATTTAAAAAAGGGTAACGGGGCGTTGTTGTATGGGGTGAACAATCGCGGCAACAAGTCTCTTTTGAGTTATTTCAATTACGGTGGCGGCGGCAATGACCCTTCGTCGAAGGCTCATGCGGGCAACGGCTTTTTGATGAAGCAGGGATTCACAGTTGTGTGGAGCGGCTGGGATGGCGAGTTGTTGCCGGGAAAAAATCGCCTGCGTCTTTGGCCGCCGATGGCGGGCGATGGCGAAAAATCGATCACGGGAATGGTGCGTTGCGAGATGGTTCCGCGTTCGGATATCACCAGAACAGTGGTGAACTGGGCTAATCACGGTTCGTATCGGCCAACGAAGAAGGGGTTGAAAACGGCAACACTCACCCACCGCTTGCTCGCCGGCCATCCTAGGGTTCCCATCCCTCGTGATCAATGGGAGATTCATGTGAGTGAAGTGGAGAGCGATTTTCCGAATCAACTGCCCAAAGTGGAACTGGAGTATTCGGCGGGTTTGAAAAAAGCCCACATCTACGAGCTTATTTATGAAGCACAGGACCCTCTGGTGATGGGCACGGGATTTGCGACGGTTCGTGATTTGATATCTGCTATCAAACACGGCAGTGGCAAAGGGAACCCTTTGCTGGTCGATGGCAAGCCGGTGATTGAGCGGGCGCACGGCTTTGGGGTTTCACAGAGCGGACGGTTTTTGCGTGAGTTTCTATATTGGGGATTTAACGCGGATGAGGAAAAACAAAAAGTATTCGACGGTCTGATTCCCCATGTGTCCGGATCGGGCATGGGCTCATTTAATCACCGCTTTGCCCAGCCGACCCGTCACGCAGGTCAACATGACCATCATGACTACCCTCCGGACCGTTTCCCCTTTGCCTACGGAAAACAAATTGATCCGCTGTCGGGTCAGCAGCAGGGACTTCTCGACCGTGCGATCGAAAGCGATACGGTTCCGTATATTCTGCACACCCAATCGACTTCGGAATATTGGAACCGAAGTGGTTCTCTGGTGCACACCGATCCTTTAGGGCAAAAGGACGTTGCGATTCCAGCTAATGTCCGGCTGTATTTTTTCGGCGGAACGCAACACGGGCCGAGTGCTTTTCCTCCCAAACAGGGTGATGGTCAAACGCTGGGAAATCCGGGCAATTTCAAACCCTATCTGCGCAGCCTGTTGTTGGCGCTGGATCGTTGGAGCGCGGGCGGGCAGTCGGCACCGCCGAGCGTGTATCCAAAAATCAGCGAGGGCACTCTGGTAGCTTGGACACAAAATGCGACGGGTTTTCCCGATATTCCGGGCATTCGTTATCCGGGGGTGATTCAGCAACCTTCTTACCTGGATTTTGGACCCAGTTGGCAGAGCGACGGTATCGTGAACAATCAGCCACCTTTGCCGCGAGGTGATTATCGAGTGCTGGTGCCGAAGTCGGATGCTGACGGCAATGATGTGGCTTGTTTGTCTCCACCCGAGGTGGCAGTTCCGGTAGCCACTTACGCCAGTTGGCGTTTGCGAAAAAAAGGCGCCGGAGCGGAAAATCAACTGCTCGCTTTGCAAGGCTCATACATTCCTTTTTCGCTAAGCAAGAAGGAGCGAGAGGAAAGAGGAGATCCTCGACTTTCTATTCAAGAGCGTTATGCTTCTCTGGATGATTACCTCGCCAAGCTCAGGGCGAAGTGCATCGAATTACAGAAAGCTGGTTATTTGCTACAGGAGGATGTTGAGAGGACAGTTGATATTCAGCGCGAGCGAGTGGCACCATTATTTGAAAAACTGAATACAATAACAAAATGAAAACTACCTCCAACCTCTGGCGCGCTTTTGTATTGACGGCTTTATTTCTCTGTGTGACTACATCTGGACCCTCGCGGGAGGGAGGGTTCACTTTCCAGAAAAACGTGATGATTGCAATGAGCGATGGCACGGAACTGGCGGCTAACCTTTTTCTACCCAAAGAAGGGGAATTATTTCCAACCATTTTGATGCGCACGCCTTACGGCAAAGGCAGCAAAACAAACGGACAGGCGAGAGCGTATGTATCAAAAGGTTACGCGGTGATTATCCAAGACTGTCGCGGACGTGGGGATTCGAAGGGGATATGGGATCCTTTCCGTTATGATGCTGATGATGGTTTTGTGACTCAGGAGTGGGTGGGCAAACAGTCTTGGTCGAATGGTAAAATCGGCACCGCGGGCGGATCGTATGTGGGTTGGTCGCAATGGGCTTCCGCGCCCAAAGGAAGTCAATATCTGACCGCCATGGTGCCCCAGGTGCCTTTCTGTAACGCCTATGACCTGGCTTACGATGGCGGAGCTTTCCAAATATCGTTGTTGATGGGGTGGGGTGCGAATGTTGGAGGAGTGAAATTGGATCCGGAACAACAGCAGCAAGCTTTTCGCTATTTGCCGCTGAATAAATATGATGATCAGTTCGACAAAGAAGTTTTCTATCTGACGGACTGGATCGATCATCCGGCATTCGATGATTACTGGGAACAGCGTGGCATTGGTCGTGATGGTTTTGAGAATATCACTGTGCCGATTCTGAACATCGGCGGGTGGTATGATATTTTTTCCAAAGTAACGCTGGATATGATCAACGGGGTGCGCAAAAAATCGAGCAGTGAAATTGCCCGTCGGAATCAGTTCGCAGTGCTAGGACCGTGGGGACACGGAGTGGGGGTAAGAAAAGTGGGAGATTTGGATTTTGGTGAAGCGGCGGCTTTGAATATTGGCGAACTACAGTTCAAGTGGTTTGAGCATTGGCTGAAACAGAAAGACACAGGGATCGAAGATTGGCCGAGGTTTTATCTTTTTGTGATGGGTGAGAATGTCTGGAGGGGCGAAGAAGAGTGGCCGCTGAAGCGCACTCAATACACACCTTGGTATCTTCATAGTGGCGGTGATGCCAATGATCCGGATGGCAGTGGGATGTTGAGCCTTGGTAAGTCAGAACTTGGAAAAGTGGATTCTTTTGTTTACGATCCTGATAATCCTGCGCCGACCATGGGTGGTAATAACTTGGGGGGGGCTCCGATTGGGCCGTATGACCAATCGGAGGTAGAGAAACGTGATGATATTCTGGTTTACACCAGCGAGCCATTGAAGCAGGCGGTCGAGGTGACTGGTACAGTGAAGATGATTCTCTACGCCGCTACCAGTGCTAAGGACACCGACTTCACCGCCAAGCTGGTGGACGTGCATCCGGATGGCAAAGCTTACAACCTTTGTGACGGCATTATCCGAGCCCGCTGGCGGAATTCACGCAGCAAGGCCGAGTTGGTCGAGCCGGGGGAAATCATCAAATATGAAATCGATTTGTGGGTGACGAGCAATTTGTTTAAAGCGGGACACCAGATCCGAGTCGAAATTTCCAGCAGCAATTTTCCGCGCTTTGATCGTAATGCAAACAGCGGAGGACCTTTTGGCGCAGACACAAAGTTATTCAAAGCCTCGCAGACGATTCATCACGATGCGGAGCACGCGTCACATATTTTGTTGCCAGTCATCCCACGTTGAGTAATTTCACCTTGTGAAGGGCTTTGGTGATTTGGGGGCTTGGGTTGCCGAGGAATTTCAGTCACCCACAAATATCTCAAGATTGCGCTTTTTGTAAGTTTTGGTTCCGGGGCCGAAGGTCCAGTCGGGGGCTCTTTTCCCGTCAGCGGTATCGCTACTCTGATCTCCAATTCCTGCTCCTCTTCCGCGGGTGATCCCAAATAAAGTGACGGCTGCGTTTTGCTCATCATTGGTAAAAGCAAAAACCTGAAAAGATCCATGTCCGAGTTGAGTAGTGCCCTTACTGTCTTTCCAATCATAGCGACTATCGCTGGAACCGAATTCTCCCGCGCCGTTGCCGCTATAATTGCTGGCCCAGAACTCTATGATGCCAGTCAATCCGGGACGGTTGAGCGCCTTTAGGTCGGCGCGGTTTGAGTCAATGACCAAGTTGGTCACGACGGTGCCTGGTTCGACGATATTGGTATTGGCCTTCGGAACACCAAGAAGTTTGGGGTCGGTCTGGAATCGATCCATCGATACCCATACCCAGTCATCACCTAGTTCGACAAAATAACCGACTCTTGTAAATGAGTCAGAGGTAATCTCTGCGGAGTGATCCTTGGTATATTCATCAGTGAAATCGAAATTATCGTCATCGACCGCGTATAACAATCGAGCTCGTCTCAATCCGGAATTAGTGACGACTCCTCCGGGAATGGGGCCGGGTGGATTTGAAAGGAATTCTCTAGGCAGCAGTTCCCCTTTGGTAAAACGGAATTCATCCATCGCAATGCGCTTGGGGTTATCCGGCGATCCTAAACGGAAAGGCGGCGAAGATGCTGCTGATTCGGCAGTGGCAATCTCTGAGTAAGGAATTTCAGTTTGATCAACGAGATCATCATCAAAATACAGATCGAGACGTCCTGCATTTGGATTGTCAGACTGGTGGTTCCATACCGCGGCAAAATAATGTGAGGTGGGTTGGTTGAGTGGGATTTCGTTATTTTGAGCGGTGATGGTATCGACACCGTTTGAATATAAAAAACGAATGCTACCACTGCCGTCGGGGGTGCTGGCAGATTTGAGGTCAAGCCGCCAGCCTTTTTCATCGCTGTTGTTTTGGGTGCCACCAATAAAAACGGGAGCTTGATCTGGGCTGATCAGCACCCAACCTTCAAAGGTGAAAGAAGAGTCGGGTCTAAGGGCAAATTTCCCCGAAGGATTTTTTTCAACCCAGGCACCGCGCGCTAATGAAGATGGATTAGCTGCGGATGTCTGAGGCAGAGGGTCCGGCGCGATTTTATCAAATGACTTCGCCGGCGCTAGCTGTTGCAGTTGGATTCCCCCATTCTTAGTATTCAGGTCACCTTCGGCAGACTCGGAGTTCATCGGCCAGTGGGCGATAATTTCTAATTGTGGGGGGGCGGGTTTGGGTTTGAGGATTGGTTTTGGACTTGGGTTAGGTTGGGTTTTGGGGCTTGGCGGTGGTATTGATTTGAATTTTGGCTCGGCGATTTTTGCCATATTTTTGGGCTCAACTTTCAGAGGGACTTCTACCACCTTTTTTTCTGCCGTGGTTTTGTTTGCCTCTGTTACCGCCGGATCCGGACTAGGGGGAGCTTCGCTTGCGTACAGTTTTTCCACCGGACTCATCGATTCATAGTCCTGTCGGATGGGGGAGGGCGCTTCATTTTTGAGATGTGTCGAGGGTAGATTAAGGGGTTTTTCAGTTAAAAGCGGCTCATCGGTGGAGGTCTCGGTATGTGGCGAGAAAAACCACCAAGCGCAAAGCACCAAGGCCGCAAGGCTGCCAATGATCAGGCTATTACGTTTTTTATGGCTAGAGCCAGTTGGCTCAATTGTGGCAGATGAGTCAGTTGTGGAAGAGGTGGCACTTGCGCGGTTTGAGATCGGCTTTGGTTTCGGCTTAGCGGCTGCGTCAAGCTTGGGGATATTCAGCTTGATGCGCTGGGTGGTTTTGAATGCATCGACAGCTTGAGATGGAACCGCCATATCTTGAACCTTGGCGGCTTCCAATCCGCTTGCGTGATCCAGCACTTGCAAGAAATAAGGCGAATGGGTGAGCGTGGTTGACTGCAATTCCTTACGATAAATATCAGTATCGAATTTGATTCGCCTGAAGAAAACCTCGCGTGTATCGGTATCGTAGATCACGTATCGGGCGCGAATATCATCGGGGTTTCTCGGTTCGCCAACCGAACCGACATTTACGATGTAGCGGGATTTAGGATCCAGTTTTTGCTTGCTATCCGGCAGCAGGTTGACCGAGCCGTCAGGTAGCTGTTCAAAGATCAAAGGGAGATGGGTATGACCAATGAAGGTGACAAAGTGATCGCTGTTGGCAAAATTCGCTTTGGCATCGGCAATTTTATCTATGTAAGCAAAGCGACCTGGATCGCTTATCTCCGCATGAACAAAAAGGATGTCGTCAGTATCTAGTTGCAGGGGAACGTTGCGTAGGAATTTAAGTGAGTCTGCCGTGAGGTTTTTCCGGGTCCATAATACAACGGAATGGGCGTGATCATTGAAGATCGATGGGTCGATTAAGCCAGCCGCCGCCGCGTCATGATTACCAAGGACAAAGTGATCGGTGACGGATCGAATGCCATCTAGCACTTCTTGAGGTTTAGGTCCGTATCCGACCACGTCCCCCAGACAAATCAGGACATCAGCTTCTAGGTCGCGAATATCCGCGAGCACCTGTTTCCAAGCTGGCAAATTGCCATGAATATCTGAAAAAATTGCGTATCGCATTTCTGAGGGGTGCCCGCCAAGTCAGGGCCGACACTAAGGAAAAGGCAGACCGGCAAAAAAGCAAATTCCTAGGAGCGTATGAGACGCAAAAAAACTCACTTTTTTTTGCTTGCTAGGTAATCTACCAGTGATGCGAAGTCTTTTAGGCTCAGGGAATTAGCCAATCCTGGTGGCATGATCGAGATTTCCAGTTCCTGGCGTTGTTTGATGTTGGCCACTTTCACCTTATGAACGGCTCCAGTGATGTCGCGCATCTCAATTTCATCGGCGGTTTCCGCTGAGACAAAACCGCTCATGGCTTTGCCGTCTTTGGTGGAGATCATCACGGTGGCGAAGCCTTGTGAAATGGAAGCGTTCGGTTTGAGGATCGACTCTGCTATTTGGTCACGGGTCAAAATCGCGCCGACCTGCCCCATGTAAGGGCCTTTGATCGGCTGGCTTTTTTCAGTGGTGTGGCAGGCGATGCAGCCTTGCTGGGCGAAAAGTTTTTCGCCGCGTTGGATGTCTCCCTTGAGTTTGTCCAGCGAGAGGATGACATCTTCGATGGAGGTCTTGCCCACTTCACCCGCAGCACCTGCGGTGATTTTTTTCAAATCGACGGTACTTTCCGTCATTTTGTCATCGCCGGATTTGGCGACGGCCATTTCCTCAAATCCCCAACGCAGTTTAGCGTTCCAGAATTGCAACAAGGATTTGCTGTGGGCACTGCCGTTTTGATATTCTTTTTTCAGGGCAGCGGCAATCGCTTTGCTTTTCTCCCATTGGGCTAACTTATAAAAAGGGCCACGGGTATCGGGTCGGGTGCCCCACCACCAGGAGCCGTCGTAGGCAGCCTCTTTCTGGTAGAGACGTCCCAGCAGGGCAATGAGTTCATCGCGGCGGTTTTGATCCTTTTCGGTTTTCAGTTGAGCCAGGAGACGATCCGCTACTTCGGGCTGATGCATGTATTTCAGTGCCCATAAAGCTGCTTGGCGATTGCTGCCATCCAGCGCGGCGAGGCTGGCGTCGGCAGCTTGCATTTCGACCAGAGAACGCACGGCGATGTGCGGAAGAACGATCGCGGCATTAGGCGTGGCGTGGGGGCCTTCTGTATTCTCTTCAAAAACGGGAGCTTTGGAATCGACCACATATTCGACATAACCGCGCCCGTCTTTAGCACCTGCGGTGGCGGCTCCAGTGGCTTTGAATTTGACCGCTCCTGCGGGCAACTCATAGACGATGTGAGAGGGCGAGTGAGTGCCGATGCCGAAGAGCGGTTTTTTCTTCTTGGTTTTTTTAGCAGCGTTTTTCCCACTGCTACGGGCGAGTGATTTTCCGGTGCAGTCTTTATTGATCAAGGTTTTCCCCCATCCCTGTTTGGCGGCTTTCCATTGAAGTTCGGTGAGTTTTTTTTCACTGCCGTCAGCCATGATCAGTGTGGGCTGAAACCAGGCGGCGTGGTCGCGCCCGTTGCCGTCGCTGCCGTCAGTCACGACCAGATGCAGTTCCTTCCAGTCCTTGATATCCACGGTGATTTTGGCGGCTTGATGAGGTTTGAGTTTTTTAGAAACAAAGGCGGGTTTGGCCACCGCGGCGGCGGCGGCTTTGGGTTGATAGGTTCCGGCGGGGGGATTGGCCAGAGCGATCAGGGATTCTGCGGCGCTGACCTCGCCGAGGCGTCCAAGGGCAATCGCTGCGGCGACTTGCACACGGGCGTTTTTATCCTGCAGGGATTTTTTCAACAAATCCAGTGGCACCTTTTGCAATTGGGTTTTGCGGTCGGTCATCGCCCGTAAGGCAAATTCGCGAATCTTATCATCAGTGGCCAGACTTGCCAGCGCGTAATTGGAAGCACCGAGTTGTTTGGCGGTGAAGATGGCTGCGACGCGGCTTTCAAGCGACTGCTTTTTATCGGCGGCAAGAAGCAATAGAGCGTCGGGTTGGGTCTTTCGATTGATCAGGTTCTGTTGAGCGGCCAGACGAGCGACGGCGCTGGGGCGCTTGAGCATATGGATCACATCCCCCTCGCTCAATTTTGATAGATCGGGGAAAGGGGTGTATTTCCAGCTTTTGGGAACCACACGATCGACAAAGCCTTTTTCCGCACTGCCCTTGTAACCCGCGCCATCCCAAGCCGACAAATAAAGCCGCCCCGAACCGTCCACGGTGACATCGCTGATCTGTGGGGTTTTGATAAAGTCTTCGGGTTTCTGGGTGAAACTCGCGCCATCCGGAGTGAGGTGATGGATGTATAGTTGGCTGCGTCCCCAATCGCACATCATGGGAACATTGGAGTATTTTTCCGGCCAGCCGGGCTCGGCAAAAAACAACGCGCCGGTACCGGACCCGCCGCCCAGATCTTCCAGTGCCGGCAGGATTTCGCCGGTGAAGTTTTTGAACAATACCGGGTAACCATACTCGCCGGACTGGATGTGGTGAATGAAGCGCACATTCCATCCGCCACCGTCATTGGTATTGCCGCGGGTGTAGATGTTCATCAACGGGTCGATGGCGACGTCGTAGATATTGCGTGTGCCATGGGTGTAAACTTCCAGCTCGGATCCATCCGGGCGCACCCGCACGATGCCGCCGCCGAGCATGGTCAACTCGGTGTCGTCCGTGCCTTTGGCTGCAACCATTCCGAAGTCACCGACAGCGATGTAAATCCAACCATCGATGCCCATGGTGATGCCGTTGGTGGTGTGGTCCGCACCGCGATCCTGGTTGTGTTTGGCTACTGATATATCGGAGACCAGGCGTCGGGCCTTGCCGTCAGCGATACCGTCGTGGTTTTTGTCTTCGAAAACCGACAGGTGCATACCGCTGAGCACGCCGCCGTCTTTGGGGATGACCGTGTGAAGCACGTAGAGCTGATCCCCCATGGAGATCAGGCCACGTGGATTGTCGATTTCCGCATAGAGCGTGTGGCTGTCGGCGACGCCGTCGTTATCACTGTCCACCAGGCGAATGATCTTCCCTTTGCCGGGGTCTTTTCCCAGTGAGCCGTCCATGTCCACGCCGACAAAAACCTCGCCACTGGCTGCGGCAACGAGGCAGGCAGGAGAGGGCACGATATCGGTTCCGGCGAAGGTGGTGACCTCTAGTTCGTTCGGGACGGTGGAGGAATAGGCGAGGCCTGCTAAGAGCCAAGAGCTAAGGAATAAATATTTTGAATTCATCAGAAAAAGTAGTGGAGCGTGAATGTTGAACAGATTAGAAGAGGTTCAACTCACTTATCTGCGTGATGCGCAGCCTGCATTTAGCAATGGTGTTCTTTCACAGGACGCAGGCTGGAAGGATCAATTTTTTGTCAAAATATATCAATTCCGTGATTCCGCCATTGATAGGAATTGCGGTCAGCCTATTATATCGGGTGAAATTGGCGAAATTTAGCGGACTTTTAGTCTTGTCTGTATTCTGCAACCTTGCTCTAGCAGCGGAGGATGACTTCAAACAATTACTTCAGCCGGTATTTCAGGACAGCTGTGTCAAATGTCACGGCAAGGATGATAAAGTGAAGGGCAAGGTGAACTTGCTCGAATTGCAGAGCTCCTCGGAGCTAAGCAAAAATCCCGAATTGCTTGAAAAATTGGTAGAGGCGCTGGATTTTGAGGACATGCCTCCGGAGGACGAGCCGGCTTTGGATGCGGCAACCCGGAAGCGCCTGGTGTTGCAGTTGAAAGAGATGCTTCACGCATCAGTCAGTGCACGGAAAACGCTTGCCCAGGCTCCGGTTCGGAGAATGAATCGTTTTCAATATAACAATGCGGTGACGGATTTGTTCGATCTGAATTGTGTGGTCTTTGCTTTGCCCGAGCGCATGATGCGGGAGCATCAAAATTACTTCAAACCAGCCAGCGGCAAAATGCCGGACAAGGTGGTAGTGGGCAGTCGTCCTCTGGGGAAATCGCAACTGATTGAAAAAAGGTTGGGAGGAGTGACTCCGTTTCCACAAGATCTTCGCGCTGAACACGGTTTTGATAATCGGGGTGACCACTTGTCGCTTTCCCCGCTGTTGCTGGAATCATTTCTCAAGCTGAGCCAATCCATTCTACAAAGCTCTAACTTTGGGCCTAAAACCTGCGGTATATGGAAGGCCTTTTTTGCAGAACCTGATGCGGAAAAAAACACAGAAACTGAAATACGAAAACGACTGCGCCCCTTTCTCACGCGTGCCTTTCGTCATCCGGTCGATGGCGAGTTGCTTGACCGCTATACCAACTATGTGTTGGCGCAAATTCAATCCGGCGAATCTTTTACTGACAGCATGAAGGCGGTAGCTTCGGCGACTATCGCTTCGCCAAAGTTTCTGTATCTCTATGATACGGCTAGCCAAAGTGAGCAGATCGAAGCACTTGATGATTATGATCTGGCATCGCGCTTAGCGTTTTTTTTATGGGGCAGTATCCCCGACCAGCCGCTGCTCGACTTGGCTGCCTCTGGCAAACTCAGTGACCCGGAGGTGTTGTCGCGTGAAGTGGAGCGAATGTTGAACGATCATCGATTGAAGCGATTTTGTGACAGCTTCCCCTCGCAGTGGCTGCAGTTGGAAAGGATCATTTCTTCTGTTCCTGATCGGGAGCATTTCCCTGATTTTTATTTTCTAAAATACCGCGCCAGCATGCACATGATGTTGGAGCCCTTACTGCTTTTTGAAACCATTTTGATCGAAGACCGTCCGATCCTGGAGTTGATTGATTCGGATTTCACCTATCGCTCGGCGATGCTGGATAAGATGTATGGAGTCGAGAAAAAAGGGGTGAAAAACCAGGTGAGGGGAATTCCCTTCAAGCGAGTTGCGCTCTCTGATCGTCGTCAGGGGGGAATCATTACCAACGCCGCGGTGATGACGATGACGTCCGGCCCGGAGAGAACCAAACCGATTACCCGCGGGGCATGGCTGGCGACGGTGATATTCAATGACCCTCCCGAACCTCCTCCTGCGGATGTGCCGCCACTAGCTGAGAAAGCTCCTGCCGAAGAAGCCAATCTGACCCTACGTGAGAGGCTATCTGCGCACCGTGAGCGTGCGGATTGTGCTGGGTGTCATGAGCAGATCGATCCGCTGGGTTTTGCTCTGGAAAACTACGGCCCCACTGGAAAATGGCGTGAGGTTTATGAAAACGACCGCAAAGTTGACATGAACGGAACACTTTTCAGAAAGCATGAGTTCAATGATATTGTGGAATTCAAAGATGCGGTGCTGGCAGAGAAAGATCGTTTTGTCCGTGGATTTGCCGAGCACCTGCTTTCATTTGCGCTTGCCCGGGAGGTGGGGGTTGCCGACGGGCCTGCTCTCGAAAAAATCGCCAAAGCAACGGCTGCGGATGATTACCGGATCAAATCCATGATAAAACATGTTGTGCAGAGCGAGTCTTTTCTGCAAAAATCAAACCCCAAGGTCATGGCGTCAGCAGTGACCGGGGCAAAAGGCAAAAAATCACCAGCCAACGAATGATGAAAAAATTCTCAAGACGATCCTTTCTTCGTGGTGCCGGCGGCGCGGCGCTTTTTTTGCCATGGATGGAGAGTCTTGGTCTGGCCGCAAGCGGGAAAGCAGTGGCTCAGCGCATGGTCTTTTTCTATGTGCCGATCGGAGTGGTGAGACGCGGTTTTTTTCCAGGTGAGTCCAACGCCATCATTCCGAAATTCTCAAGTAACCAGAAAGAAATCGAGAAGGGGGTCAAACTTGGTGTGGGGCTGCATCCTTTGAGCCTGACTCCGACCATGGGGCCCCTGGAAGCTTTGAAGGAGAAGGTTTCCCTGATCACAGGAATGGATCGCACTTTCCAACAAGGAACGGATGTGCACGCTCAGTGTGCTTCGTGTTATCTGAGCAGTGCCGAGCCATTCAGCGTTAAAGAATCAGCCTGGCCACTGAATCGCACGCTGGATCATCTGGTGGCGGATCAAGTGGGGGAGGCAACTCCGTTTCGGACTTTGGAGTTCAGTTGCAACAGTCACAAGGACAACAAGGAGTCGATCTACTTTGATAATATTTCATGGTATGGGACCGGTTACGTCGCGCCGTCCATTCGCGATCCACGTAAGGCCTACCGCCGACTTTTCAGCACCAAAGATATCGAAAATTATCGCAACATCACGGATCTTGTTCTGGAGGATGCCCATTCGATGGGAAAAAATCTTGGTTATACTGACAAGCAAAAGTTCAGTGAATTTTTCGATTCCGTTCGAACCATCGAGCAGCAAATGGACAAGCTTGAGAAGATGAAAGGGGAGCTTGCCAAGGTTTCAATGGAGGAGCCGCCCGAAGCCCTGCTGCCTCGTGGTGAGTATATCCGGTTGATGGGCGATTTGATGGTTGTTGCGCTTCAAGTCGGGCTTACTAATGTCGCTACCTTCATGGTCGGTCCCGAGCGGTGGGATACTCCATATATGTTCGAGAGCTTGTTTGATAAACCAATGAGTCATCACCAGATGTCGCACAACCAAGGCAAGTTCATGGAAGAACTGCTTCGGGTGGATCGATTTCATATGGAACAGTTTGTTTATCTTGCGGAGAAGATGGACGGCATTGAGGAAGCGAACGGAATGAGCCTACTCGACAATACACTGTTCACTTACGGATCCGGCCTGGGCGATGGAGCGACGCATCAATACAGTGATCTTCCGATCATTGTGGCTGGTTCCGGTGGAGGAAAATTCACCAGCGGTCAGCATTTAAATCTGGCCGAGGGAACCCCGCTGTCGAATCTCTGGCTCACCCAGGCTCAGGCGATGGGGCTGAAGGTGGACCGTTTTGCGGACAGCACCGGGACGGTGTCGCAATTGGTGGTTTGATTGAGATTGGGCCTTACTTGCGCCGCATTTGCTGAAATTCATTGTAAGCGTCCCAGGCAATTTTTTGCAACTGAGCGGCATCCTTGTCGGAAAAAATGCGTTTGATCGGCTGCCCGTCCCGGTCTTTACTTTTGTCGAAAGTCTTCGGTGGGTTTTCAAAATAGCGGATATCGGTGATGGACTTGATTGGCAGGCCCTCCGGACTTTGCTTGAACAGGGTCGCGTAAAAAGTGCAGGCTGTCAGATAGGCCATGGTGTGGTTGAGGTGGGCATCGTTGATGAAGCGCAGGGTGCGGTCGGGGCGCTCGGTTTGGCAGCGTAGGGCGACGAGAGCCATCGGAACCACGTCAGCTCCAATGCGATCAGCGAGAGCGGCGATCGCTTTTTCCTTTTTCAAAGTCACGGTGGGATCGGGAGCTGTTTTGAGCGGCTTCGCGTTCTGGGTGGTGGGCGATGTTTCGTAAAGAATGGCCCGTGCTCCCTGATTTTTGATGATCTCGACAAATTTGGGCGCGTACTGCGCGTAAAGGGTGGGGCTTTTTCCGATATCATCCCGATAGGATTGCAGCACGACGATGTCCCATTTTTTGTGTGGTTGATCGAGGGTGCGCAGCAGTCCGCGATGACGGTTCAAGGCGCTTTTGGCGTGGTTGTCTTTAGGGTTATCTGCGATTGTTTCTTCCAAAGAATCGATGGTGGCCTGTTCTTCTTCTGCGGTGAGAGCGGATAGGCGCAGGTAGTTCTGGCTTCCCAGGCGCCAGTGATCGGCAAGGGTTCGGCCTCCGTAAATGATCGTAGTGACATTCATTGTCAGTCCGGGTTGCCCGGCTTCCGCCATCGCCTTGACGACCTGGGAGAGTTTGTGACGGGTGGTGTAGCTGTTGCCGATGAAGAGCACATTGAGCGTGTCCTTTTTTGAATCGGCGCTGAAAGCTGGATTCGGGATGAATACGATCAGTGCGAGCAGGATAGGTAAAAAAGAGTAGCGGTTCATGGGGTGACGGGTGTTTTTTTGATATACGGAGGAATCGGCACAAGGTGGAGATAAATGCAGTCAATTGCAATCAGCTGATATGCGGTTCAACTGATTGCAATAGAGCGGTGTCATTGGGAATGGGAAGAGATATTCATGGCGCAATCAGGGGATCTATCGTTAATGGAAATGTGAGCGTAAACGCATTAGCTTTACAAGGCAGAGAGGGGCAGGGAATATTTGATATGAAGGAACAAGGACAAGCAATCAAGCGGGCGGGCATGGGGCTAGTCATTTATTTTGCCGTGCTGTTGGTATCTGAATCTGCCGCCCAGGAGGTGCAGCCCAAGGCATTGACGAATTTTTTGTCCGAGCACTGTTTTGATTGTCATGATGATATATTGCAAAAGGGCAAACTGAATTTGCTCGATCTCGCTTTTGAGCCAGGAAAGTCTGCGAACTTCAAAATGTGGCAACGCATTCACGACCGGGTTCAATCGGGTGAAATGCCGCCAAAGAAAAAGGATCGTCCCGCTAAAGAACTTCAGCGTGCCTTTTTGAAAAATTTGAAGGAGCCTCTGATGGTCGCGGATCGCCGTGATAAAAAGGAAAGAGGCCGGGTGCAGCTGCGCCGTCTTACCCGCCGGGAATATGAAAACACCGTTCGCGATTTATTGGGAGTGGGCCTGCCGTTGCAGGATTTATTGCCGGAGGATACACTGTCGCATGGTTTTGAAACCGTGGCGGAAGGCCAGCAACTGTCCCACTACAATTTGGCCAGTTATCTGCAAGCGGCGGATCTGGCACTTAATCAGGCTTTTGACCGGGTCAGCAAAGGGGATCAAAAATTCATCGTAAATTTGACCCCCAAACAATTGTCCAAACATTCGGGAGGCAACTATCGTGGGCCTGAGGCGCGCGGAGATCTGAGTATTTCCTGGCCGATCAGGCTTCAATTTTATGGCAGGTTGCCAGCTACCCGGGTCAAAAAAGACGGTTGGTACCGGATCACCCTGAAACAGGTTCATGCCATCAACGCCAAATACCCTTCGACCTGGGGAACGCTCCGTTCGGGGGCTTGCAATTCCAGTGCACCGATCTTACATCCGATCGCCAGCATTGAAGCGACTGCAAAAAAGCGCGACATGACTTTTGATGCTTGGATTCGTGCTGATGATATGCTCGAGCTGAAACCGAACGATTCCGGCTTGAAGGCCGCACCGTCAGGAGCCAAGGGCGGGAACGTTTCTTATCAAGGTCGCGACATGGTGAAACTGGGTTTCCAGGGCATTGCGATTTCAGGTATCAAAATTGAGCGTATCTATCCACAGTCGAAACGTTGGGAAATGCGGCAGCACCTTTTTGCCGGGATCTCAAAGAAGGAACTTGTCAAGTTGGATCAAAACAAGGGGAGGGAGGTGATATTAAAAAAAGTGATTGGCCGGTTTGCCAGTCGTGCTTTCAGGCGTCCGCTGAGTGATGAACAAGTAAAACCCTACCTGGATCTGGCACTTTCTTATTTGGCAGAACCTGGTCATCAGGGCTTGGAGGCTTTGCGAGTCGCTTACAGGGGGATACTTTGTTCACCTAGATTTTTGACCCTGGTGGAGAAGCCCGGGCATTTGGATGATCACGCGTTGGCCTCACGGCTCAGTTATGCGCTGTGGGTGTCGATGCCGGATGCGACTTTGCGCAAATTGGCCGATGCGGGAAAATTACACCAGCCCAAGGTGTGGCATGCGCAGATCGATCGGATGTTGGATGACCCCAAAGCGCAGCGTTTCATCAATAGCTTTACCGATCAATGGCTTAACTTGAAAGAAATCGATTTCACCTCCCCCGATCGCCGGCTTTACCGCACCTTTGATAGTGTGGTGCAGGATTCCATGTTACGGGAAACCCGGGCTTTTTTCCAAGAGTTGGTTTTAAAAAATTACCCGATCAAAAATCTAATTCAATCTGATTTTGTTATGTTGAATGAGCGTTTGGCGCGGTTTTACCGGTTGAAAGAAGACCTGCCTTTGGTGGCAGGTGGAGGCTTGCAAAAAATAAGCCTGAGCAATCCTGCCAAGGGCGTGCGCAGTGGTCTGGTGACACAGGGTGCCGTATTGAAGGTCAGTGCCAACGGCACGACCACCTCGCCGGTGATCCGGGGTTTGTGGGTGGGTGAGCGCATACTGGGTCTGAAAGTTCCGCCTCCGCCAGCCGATACTCCGGCGATCGAGCCGGATATCCGTGGGGCGGTTAGTATTCGCGATCAGCTTGAAAAACATCGCAGCAATGAATCCTGCGCGACCTGTCACCGCAGTATAGATCCGGCTGGATTCGCTCTGGAGAATTTCGATCCGGTCGGACTGTGGCGGAAACAATACGGCAAGCAAAAAAATGCGGCCAAGGTGGATTCTTCCGGAGTGACGCCCGAGGGCAAAACCTTTGCGGATATCAATGGCTGGAAAAGGATCTATTTGAAAAAAGAAAAGCTGCTTACGGAGAATTTCACCCGCCAGTTTTTAACCTACGCAACGGGTGCGGCACCACGTTTCAGTGACCGTGATGAGTTGGCGACGGTGGTCAAACAATCTGCAGACAAAAACTACCGGATGCGGGATATGATTCACGCGATTCTCGGCAGTGAGTTGTTTCAAAGCAAATAAACACCAGGGCATTCACCTTATGAAAAATGTAAACTTCAATTTCGGCAAAAAACTCTCGCGGCGAAAGGTTCTGAAAGCTGCGGGTATTTCTTTGGGTTTGCCGATGCTCGATGCGATGATGCCGGCTTTTGCTGCCAAATCATCAGAGCCTAAAACCAAGCGTTTTGTCGGGCTTAGTTTGTCGCTGGGTTTGCATGGGCCTAATCTGGTTCCTGAGCAGGTGGGAGAAGATTACCAGGCTTCAAGATACCTGAAATCCTTGCAGGATGTTCGCAATGATTTCACGATTGTATCCGGAACCTCGCATCCCGGGGTCACCGGGGGGCACACGGCGGAGGGTAGTATTTTTTCAGCTTGCCCGAATCAACGTGGTGCGACATCGCGCAATACTATTTCTCTTGATCAGTTGATGGCCAAAAACTTTGGCCATGAGACGCGCTTTCCTTCGTTGGTATTGAATGCCGGAGGCAGTACCAGCCCATCTTATACCGAAAACGGGGCAATGATCCCGGCGGAAAAAAGTGCGATGAAGGTCTTCACCAAACTGTTTGTCGATGACTCTCCCAAAGAACAGCGGCGGCAGGCGGAATTGATTCGTCAGGGACACAGTGTGATGGATGTGGTGGGAGCCGAGGCCAAAAAACTGCAAGGCGAACTGGGCAAGGCGGACGGTGAAAAGCTCGATGCTTGGTACACCAGTGTGAGAGAACTCGAAAAGCGACTTGAAGCTAACGAAGCGTGGGTCAGCCGTCCCAAACCCAAAGTTGATAAACGCCTGTCCAAAATTGACCGCAATAATATCATCACGGTTGAAAAGGCGATGTTCGAAGTGATTTTTCTCGCTTTGCAAACGGACTCAACACGTTTTGTCACGCTGCATATTCCGGGCAATGCACGGGCGACCAGTCTTGAGGGGGTCGAAGAGGGGTATCACAGTCTTAGCCATCATGGCCTGGACGAAGAAAAACTCGAGCAACTGGCCATTGTGGAGCAGGCGGTGATTGACGAATGGGGTGATTTTTTGCGTAAACTTAAAGCGGCAGAACTGGCGGAAAATACTTTGCTGGACGAAACGATGACCTTGTTAACTTCTAATTTAGGCAACGCATCCAGTCACAATAACAAAAACATGCCGGTGTTGTTTGGGGGAGGTGGGTTCAAACATGGACGGCATCTGGCCTTTGATCAGAAAAAAAACTACGCTCTGCCCAACCTCTATTTGAGCGCGCTGCATCAGTTGGGACTGCAGGAAGAGAACTTTGCTACCAGCACGGGCGAGATGGAGGGGTTGCTGTGACGGCGTAGGTGTGGGAATAGAAGAGGGTAGACCGCGGATGGACACGGATAAGAGGGGATGATTTCAGGCAAAGGAATGGGTGATTCGTTTATCTATCGAAACGTTCATCACCACGCAATGCCATTGCGTTCCACAGTGTGGAGCGGATTGGCAATCCGCTCTATTGGGTGATTGTTCATTTGCCTTTGGGTATTTTCCTCCCTCTTATCCGTGTTTATCGGTGTGATCCGTGGTTAAAATTCTTTCCGAAAAAACGCGGATGTCGCGGTTAGAGGGGGCTTGACCAGGCGGTTATTTTTTCTTTAGTCCAGCCGCTGCGTGAGCGGGGATCGGGCTTTCGAAACCTTCGTAGGCTGAGGGTTTGATGCCTTTGGCGTAGCTCTTGCCGCTGAATGTATTCGGTTGGTAGGGGCCGACAAAAGCAATGTTGGAATCGGCTTTGATCTGATCTTCGAGGCTCAGTGACCAATAAACAGCATTCAGGATCATGCGTCGGTAACCGTCGTTGAGAATATCTTCCGAAGCTCCGTAGAGGGAAGTGAAGGCGCGGCCTTTGGCTCCGTTTTCTCCTTTGTATTCGCGGGTCCATTCACTGGCCATCGGAGGTTTGCTTTCATCGGGTTTGCCGTCGATTTGCATGGACATCAGGGGCTGGGCCATGGTGAGGATGTTCCAGTCGTCGGCAGGTTCGGCATTGTAACCTCCGGCTTGAACATGAATGTTTTTGACCCCACGTAAAATAGGATGTTTGGCATTTTTCGGGATGATGGTGATACGGGTGCTTTGCTGGTGATTTTTCCCGTAGTGTCCGACCCAGCTTTGACCGAGAACCTGATGGCCAAAACCTGCTTTGTAATCATCTCCGTCATAGCGGAAGTGGTATTTGTAATAAGGATCGTTTTTGTCCTTGTAGTTGAAAGCGTGGGTTGAAGTGCGCAAGCCGACCACCGGACCGCCGCGTTTGATATAAGCATCGAAGTGTTTCATCTGCTCGGGTGGCAGGGCGAGGAAACGGGCAAAAAGCACCAGGCCATCTGCGTTATCGAGGGCTTCGATGCCGGGAATGTTGGATTTGCCAGCTTCGATTTCACCTTTGTCGTCGATACCGAATAATACCGTGCAGTCGAAACCATGATGTTTGGCGAGGATTCGTGCCAGCGCGGGAATGGTTTCTTCGGAACGGTATTCGTGGTCGTCGCCGATGAGAACCAGCTTGATTCCCTTGGCCGGTTCCGAGGCAGCATAGTGTAAGGGTTTGGCGTTAAGAGCGTTTGCCGAACAGAGCAGGGTGGCAAAGAGGGCGAAAATTTTGATGGTGCGTGAGAGTTTCATGTTATGGAAATTTGTCAGGTTCTATTCTAGCGTAACACGGTGAAGTTACGATTGCCATATCTATCCCCAAGGTACGTGATCACGGCTGATTTTGATGTAACAGGTTTTGGGAAGGATAAACCTGTTTGTGGTTGATACCCTCTTATGAAAATTGAACGCTGGGGGGATTTGCCCTACTTATAAGGACAATGAAGAAAATAATTTTAATCATCGCCTTGAATTTGTCAGCATGGGTTTCAGGTTTCGCAGCAGAGGGTTTTTCTATTTCGGCTGTAAAAGGAGAGAATGTGACCGTTGAGTATAATGGTAAGCCGGTGGTAAAATTAATGACCGCAAATGACAAGTCGTCGGAACAAAAGGCTCACGAAACGTATAAGGTCTATCTCCACGTGATGGATCCCACCGATGCGAAGGGGGAAAAGACTATAACTAAAGGAGTGGGCGATCCTTATACCCATCATCGCGGCATTTACATTGGCTGGTCAAAAACGAAAATTGACGGCAAGAGCTATGACACCTGGCATATGAAAAACGGGGTGCGTCAGGAGTTCGCCAAGATCATCAGTCAGAAAGCGACGGCTGGATCGGCAACTTTCACTGCGGCGATTAATTGGATAGTAGGAGAGGAACTCTTACTTTCCGAGCAGCGAACGTTTGAGGTGCGTAAGTTGGATGAAGATGGTGCGTTTATTCTGGATACGACCTCTCAAATCACTGCGGTGAAAGCGGATGCGGAGCTCAACGGTGATCCGGAACATGCGGGTTGTCAGTTCAGGGCTTCTGCCGAGGTGGCAAAAAACAAATCAGCGAAGTATCTATTTCCGACTGGAAAAATGAGTGCCAAGGAAGTCACGGAATCCCGGGATATGCCGTGGGCGGCGATGACATTTGAGACCGGCGGCAAGAGTTATCACGTCCAGCACATGAGCCATCCCTCATTGCCAAAACCGCTTCGCTACAGCGCCTATCGTGATTATGGGCGTTTTGGCTCGTTTTTTGTGACGACGATCAAGAAGGGCGAAAGCGAGACGTTCAAAGTTCGATTTTTCATCAGTCCAGGTGCGTTTCCGGATTCGATGTTGGAGGATTCGAAGCGCCGTTCTGAGTTTTATGACAAAATGAAATAGAGGCGCTCGGTTCTGCCATCCGGAACCATATTGCCTCAAGCCTTTATTTCCTCACTGGGGTAAGGTCTCAGACCGAGAAGAATCTCAGCTCTCTCGGTGAGTGGTTTGGCGGCGAATTCTTTCCCAGTGTGTCCAGCGAGGCTACTGCTGACGAGAGCATAAACGGCCTGACGGTCTTGACTGGTATCGAGTTCAACACACAGGTTTTTACTCTTGAAGAGCTCGACGGTGGGCAGGGTCTCAGCCTTGAAGGTATCGAATCTCAGCTTCACGCTGGCAAGATTATCGTCACTTCTGCCTGAATACTTGGCGCGGCCCAGGATACGTTTTTCGAGAACCGCATAGGGGCATTCAAAATACAGCATTTTAGGGAGCTCTTCCTCTCTGCCGAAGATATCATACCATCCTTCCAAATTATCTAAGGAGCGGGGGAATCCATCGAGAAGAAAGTTGTTCCTTCCTGTCATTCTAGTGACATTCTCCATTGCGTTTTTGAGCAATTTCATAACGATTTCATTGGGCACCAACTTGCCCGCTGTGATGAACTCTTCGATGGTGTGCGCAGTTGGGCCGCCAGCCTCACGCTCAGCGCGCAGTAGATCCCCGGTGGACAAATGAGTCCAGCCGAGTTGAGACTCGGCAAGTTCACACATCGTTCCTTTCCCAGTGCCAGGCCCTCCGAGAACAAAGACCACGTTGGGCTTGGGGCAGGGCTGTCGCGGGTCGTAGTGGTGGAGCACGACCTTGGGAGCCGGCGCGACGCCCTTATGGTAGACGTGCCATTCACTGTCAGTAGGCGGCATCGCAGCTTCGCTGGTGATATCGTAGGCTAGATGACCATCGAGACGTGAGATTCTCCAGGATGTGTAGCTGTTCGAGTACGAGAGAGCAGGGCTTCGGGCAGCTTTTCCATCGGCTCGATCCCATGCCATCTTGCCGTTCCAATAACCCAGGCTTGATACGGTTCCCGATTCAGATTTGGCGGGAGGTGCCGTGGAAGGAACGAAGAGGCCGTCTACTTCAGGCAGGCCGCATCCGGAGACTTCGAGAAAGAAGGTATTGGGTTTAAGTTCGTTAGTTTCTGACATGATGTTTTTTAGCTGTGGTGGGGGGTGGTTGAGTGGTGATGCAACGTGCCTCGGGTCGTTTGTATCACGGGTAGCCTTTGCGAGTCAATCTTTGCCGCTATCACGTTTGTTTTGCATTGTTTGTTTCGATTTTAACCGTCATAGTAATTTCACCACGCAATGCCATTGCGTTCCACATTCATCACTGCGCGTGTTTTTTCACACCGTGGAATGGATTGGCAATCCGTTTTTGCCTTTCATTCAGCTGGAGACTTTTTTTGCTGGATTGACAAAAGCAAAGCTCAAGCCTCCGGCGAAATAGACCAGGGCAAAAAGAACCAGCACTAGATTCCAATTGGCAGTCCATTTAAAGAGGTAGCCGATGATCACCGGACAGGCGGCTGCGGCAAAGTTGCCGCTCATGTTCATCACTCCAAATACCTGGGGGATATGTTTGCCGCCGATATCGATGGTCGATGAAAAAGCACAGGGGCCGGCGATGGCGGCGGAGAAAGCGCCGGCGGTCAGTAGGGTGATCGCAAAGCTGATGTTGTGGATGAAATAAGCGCTCAGAATCAGGGCTCCACAGAGGAACATAAAGGTCGCGCCCACTCCGCCACGGCTCAAGCGCAGACTGCCGGTCTTTTTCCAGATCCAGTCGACCAGCAGGCCACCGAGCAGACTGCCGCCGAAGGTCGCGGCAAAGACCAATGCCTGGAGATAACCTGAATCAGCGACGGAAATATTGCGGGTTTCTTGAAGAAAGGTCGGGAACCAGCTGGCGAAAAACATGTAGCCGGAGGCTCTGAAAACTTGCTGCCCGCACAGCGCCCACATCGAGGGGTTGGAAAAAACAGCTGCCCAGGGAGTCGGCTCGTGACTTTGATCTTCGCTATCGGCTACGGCTTCATCACGTCCGGCTGCGATCAATTTCAGTTCAGCGGTATTCACTGAAGGATCCTGTTTGGGATCGTTCCAAAATCTGAGATAAAATACAATGGCCCAGAGAATGCTAGGGATGGCAAAAACGATGAAGACCCAACGCCAGCCGATTTGTGTTAGCAATACCCCGGCAAGCACCGAAGAGACGATCGCGCCGACTTGCATGCCTGAAGCCAGCACCCCACAGGAAAAAGACTGGCGGGCCAGTGGTATCCAGTGAGAGATCGAGTTGCAGGAAGCTGGAAAGATGCCGGCCTGGGCAATGCCCATCACCAGTTGGCCGAGTATCAACATCCATAATACCGGGGCTAAACCCAGAAGGATGCCGGCGACTGCCCAGCCGAGTGAAAAAACGGTCAGCGCAATTTTTGATCCCCAGCGATGCGCCATCCATCCGCCGGGAACCTGGAAGAGGGCATAAGTCCAGAAAAATGCTCCCATGAACCATCCGGATTCGGTTAAGGTCAAGCCGAGGTCTTCACGGATCGTGGACTCGGCGACACCTACGGAATTCCTGCAAAGATAAGCTAAGGCTGCGGCAAGTGTCAGCCAGGTGAGCACTCGAATACGAACCCATGTGGGGCGGCCGTTCATAGATCCTGGAGTTCTTGACAGATCCCCGCTTTTAATTTTTCAAGACTGCCCGCCGCAAAAGGAGTCTGCCAAACTTGATAAACATCTTCATCATACAGTTCAGCCAGTGGTAGGTAACCCATCGAACCGTTGGCGAGATTGAGGTAAATCACCGGAGAGTCTGGAAACTCTTTGCGCAGTTCCTGTTGAATCCACGAATAGCTTTCGAGCATGTTGGCAATCAGGAAAGCGTCGCCGATTTTCCAGATCCATATGGGTAGGCTGTAAGTATCGCCATCACCAAGACTGCGACGGATATCGCGTTTTCGTCGCAAGCGCTCCTGTGTTTGCCGCTCCGTTGCAGCGAGCATTTGTCGCTCCAGTTCTTCGGCGGAAGGCCAGTTTTTCAGTGGCAGGTCGACTGTTGTCTGGAGCGATTTTAATTCAGTGGATGGTGAGCCGCTCTCTCTTTTCCAAATAGCCAGCGGTGCTCCGGATTCGCAAACGCCAGCAAAGGTCAATTGCTGGCCAGCGGGTTCCATGCCGCTTAAGGTGGACAGGATCGCGTAGCCGAGTTCTTTGCCGTGACCATCGGCAACTGCCGGGTCACCGACGTATTGATAGCGAGGAGACAGTTCGCCGGAGGCTCCTTGGAGAAAAAAAGCGAGGGTATCGGTTTGTTCTTTTTCAATCGTCTCGCGCATCGCTCCGATGAAATCCGGCGAGATCAATCGATTGTCCCAGGCGAGGGTGGTGGGGTGACAGGCGTAATTGGCAATGATGGCGAGTGTTTTGCCGTCGTCGTTAGAGACACGGCCAACCAGCAGGGTGTCGTCGGCTTCGGCGTCAGGATCGAATCCGCAGATTCGGCGGTTGTCACGAGAAGGATCCGGGTCGCACAAATCCCGGGCAGTAGCCAGTTGGCATTTTCCGGCGCGCCATTCGATGGTCACCGTTTGCACGGATTGCATGGCGAGTTGGACCACCTCGATGGCGCGGTTGCGGACTTGGTCGAGGAAAGGCAAAAGCAGATCCCCGCCTTGCCACTCCTCATCGACTTGATCGGTTAAAGGAGGAGAGGCATGGGTGTGGGTCAGGGCGAATATGAATCGTGACTCATCCAGGTTGCATGCTTTTAGAATAGTATCACGGAAGCTGCGCTCCAGTTCCAAACTTCGCCACCAGCCTAGGTCGGCGTCGACGATGACCAGTGGTTTGCCCTCTTTCGAGTCCTGGATCACCAGCGCGCTGATAAAAAGCGGGCGATGGATTCCTTCGGCGGTATCATGCGCCGCGGCCCCCCAGTTGCGGGCATAGATGCCCACTGCGGGAGTGATGTCCGCACGTGCCATGCCGGCTCGGCCGGAGAATCCTGGGGGTTTAAATTGCAAATTCACGCAGAACAGCTTTAGCATGTTGAGCAGCGGATGCAATACCATGATCACATATCATGAAGATCTCCTGCTATGAATTTTTTTTAACCACGGATGGCACGGATGACACGGATAAGATAAATGCATGGGAATAAAGGGGAAGATTCCTATCATGAAATTGAGATTGGGAAGGTATTGTGTATTTTTCTCCAGTTGCTTCGACTTCGTCTCATCAGTGTTCATTTGCCTTCGGTCAATTTCCTCCGGCTATCTCCGCTTCGCTCCGGTTGTGCAAATCAGGGGTTAATTTTTTTTGTCGTGTGGTATTAAATAGGATTATCGCGTAGCCTGCAAAAATATGAAAATCACCTCCATCGAAACTCACGTTTGTCACGCGCGCATGCGGAACTGGATTTTTGTCAAAGTGTTGACTGATCAACCGGGTCTTTATGGCTGGGGGGAAGCGACGCTTGAGTGGCATACCAAGGGAGTGTTGGGTTCGATTGAGGATCTGGCAGAGCTGGTGGTGGGGGAAGATCCTCGGCGAGTCGAACATCTGTGGCAGATGATGCATCGCCAGCATTTTTGGCATGGGCACGGTGCGGTGCGGGCTACGGCCATTGCGGGTATCGATCTTGCGTTGTGGGATATCCTCGGCAAAGTCGCTAATCTTCCCTGCGCGCAATTGTGGGGCGGGCCGGTGCGTGATTATGTGCGCACCTACTGTCATCTTGGCGGTGGCAACATGGAGGATTTTTATGGAACAGCTGCCGACGATGCCAAGAAGTTTGGTGAATTGGCACAGGCGGCGGTTGAAGACGGTTACACCGCTTTCAAGTCGATGGCGGTTCCTCCGACGATGCCGATCGAGGGATTAAAACCGATCCGCGCCGCGGAAGCGGCAGTGGCGGCGATGCGGGAAGCGGTGGGTGATGACATCGACATCATGGTGGATTGCCATGCGCGTCCTTCACCGGCGATGGGTCTGCAGTTTGCCAAAGCGCTTGAACCTTACGGTTTGTATTTTTTCGAAGAGCCCTGTTGGCCGGAAAGCATCGATGGTCTGGCGATGATCAATGCGGCGGTGACCACACCGATTGCCACCGGTGAACGAGTGACCAATCTGGCGGCCTTCCGCGATTTGTTCAACGCAAGGGCGTGTGAAATCTGTCAGCTCGACATCACTCATTGCGGAGGATTGAGCGAGGCGCGTCGGATCGCGGCTTTGGCGGAGGCGCATCGTATCGCACTCGCACCGCATAATCCCCAGGGTCCGGTCAGCACCGCAGCTTCCTTGGAGTTTGGTTTTTCCCAACCGAGTTACATCATCTGCGAAACGGTGCACAACGATGTGCCCTGGCGTGATGACATCATCGATGACGGCTGGACGATGGAAAAAGAGGGGCGCATTGTGCGGCCTAATCAACGGCCCGGACTCGGCATCGAATTAAACGAAGATGAAATCAAAAAACATCCGCCCGAGAAAGAAGTGATCCAGCGGGTTTTTTATAAAGATGGCAGTGTGGGGGATTGGTGAAGGTTTGAGCAATCGTATTTCTGTTTTTCAAAGCTAAAAGCATGGGGTATCTATTGATTGCCGTGCCCATAAGTTCTAGTAATCGATAATTTGCTTCTAAAATGAAATCATTAATCACCTTAATTCTAATTGCAGTCCTGCCGCTTGCTCTGTCAGCTAAAGATGAGAACCGGAATGACTGGCTGATCGACCCTGCCGCCAAGGTAGGAAAAATAAACAAAAGCACTTCGGAAGAAGATTTGATCAAAATTTACGGGAAAGAAAATGTGAAGCGGCAGAAGCTCCCGGTTGGGGAGGGCATGTTTGTTGAAGGGGCGGTTCTGTTTCCAGGGACAAAAAATGAATTGTTGATTGAGTGGAAGGGTGAGCTGAAAAACCCGGAAAGGATTACGATCAGTTCGCCGAAAGGTTCATGGCGGTTTTCCAATGGGCTGAAAATAGGAGACTCTTTGGAGGAAGTTGAAAAATATAATGCAGCGGTTTTCAGGCTTAGCGGATTTGAATGGGATTACCCGGGTAGAACCACCTCATGGGAAAAAGGAAAGCTTTCTAAAAATTTGCAATTGGACTTCGCGACGGACAAAGAGCTTGCGGAGAGTGATGCGCAAAAAATTGCGGGAGATGGGACCTTCAAGAGTTCAAACAAAGTCATGAAAAAAATGAAACTTAAGGTGAAAACCATTTTTATCAGGTGGGACTGAGAAAAGTGGGGGTCGGGTTGACGTAAATCCCGATGGGAAGACCGCTGCCGCATCAAAACTGGGAACTGCCTATTTGTTAAGGTAGCAGGCACACGAACCCGCTGGCCCTGGTTTACGAATAATCTCGATTAGTCTGTAGCGGGCCAAGAGGTCGTCTGGGGTGTAAGATAAAAAAGTTAAGCTGCGGATCGCTACGCATTTCACCCTTGCAGGGCTGGGAGAATTGGATTTTTTACCCAGCGCTTCGCACTGGGCTATATCATTGAGCACCGTTGGTGCAAGAGATGAAAGTAAATTGTCCTGTAAGGACAAAATGTGATAGCCCGGTGCGAAGCGCCGGGTTAAATAGGTTTTATTACCAGCCCTAAAAGGGTGAAATGATGTTGATGGTTGATAAGGTAGTTTTTAAAAAACAATGGCTAACTTTTTTGTCCTGCACCCGGTCGTCAGGATGGCTGAACATTGCGCTTTACCTGAGATAAAGCGAGGCATACCATTTGTGCCTATGGTGACAGGATCGTTTCAGAATTACATTCTAGTTTTCATCGTTCTGGCGCTAAGCGGTTGTGGCAGCCGTTTGCAGCGTCATCGTGATTTGTTGATAGGGCGTCCGGCGCTTTCAGTGCGATCGCCTGCAGGCGATGAGGTTCAGATCACTTATCTGGGAACCAATGGTTATTTGATACGTTCCCGGGAGACGAGTATTGTGGTTGATCCGTTTTTCTCCAGGATCAGTCTGGGCAAAGTTATAGTGAACGGAAGGTGTTCGTCGTCGCCTGATTCGGTTTCGAAATATACGGAAGTGGCAGCCTTTCCGAATAAGGTTGATGCCTGGTTGGTCACTCACAGTCACTATGATCATTTGATGGACGTGCCGTCATTGCAGCGAAAATACGGCGGTAAAATAATAAGCTCAGCAACAGGCAGCTTTTTGTCTCAAGCGGTTGATCCCGATATTAAATCGAGCGATTTGATAGCAGCGGTGCCGGGAAAATCGTATATGGTGGGTAAAACAAAGATCCGGGTGATGACTTCAAAACACGACCGGGTTGCGGGTTTTATTCCTATCCCAGGATTGATTTCGGAACCATTGTCAAATGCTCCCAACCGCCCCAATGATTGGAAAGTCGGTGCTCCCTTAGCCTTTCTCATCGAAATCGCTGGGAAGAGGATTTACGTTGATTCTGGAGGCTTGCCGGGTCATCTGCCTCCGGTGAGTGATGTGGACCTCGCTATACTCGGTGTTGCAGTGGGTGATGGGCAGAGACGTTTTGTCGAAACGGTGCAGGCTTTGAAACCGCGATACATCCTGCCCAGTCATCAGGACAATTTTTTCATCCCTTTGGATAAAGGCTTTCGTTTTTCTGCGATTTCAAAGTTCCCGAAATTGAAGAGAGAATTCGAAGAGGGGGATTTTTCGGGGGAGTTAATATTGATGGATTACTTTCAAACCTGGGTGTTGGAATAGTCTGATGCCGAGATCTAGGCTTTGCCTGAAATATCACAAGCGGTCTTTATTCTTAGTAAAATAAGCATCTACCTGTTGTTGCAGGTCGGCTGAAAGCTTTTGTTCTTTCAGATAAACGTAAGTGCGGCGGGAGATAAAAAATTTCGGGTGTTTTAACAGCTCGGCGGCTTTTTTAGTCACTTTGGTGGATGAGCTGTTTTTCTTATCCATCAAATTGAGAAAAAGATGGACTTCGTAATAGCTTTGCAGGTCGGGTAAATAGTCACACAGCTGATCATAAAACCCCTGATGGGGTGGCTGGGTGGATGACAGTAAATACTCTAGGATGAGCAGGCGTTTTTTGCTATCGGTCACAGAAAAAATACTCACTATCGCGTCATCATAGGCTTTTTGCGAGGCGGCGACTTGTTTGAGGTAGGCCAGGGTTGGTGGAATCAGAGTAGGTGATCCTTTTTGTGCTCGTGAAATGGCGCTGGAGATGAATGCCGTAGCAGTGATGTTACGGATGCGGGCATATTTCAAAGCGAAGCGGGTGCTGTCGGTGTCCTCACTTGCCAGGTAGCTTAGCAGCTGTTGTTGGCTGCAATCCTTGCCGCTGAAGTTTCTGATGTGCTCGGTGAGCAGACCATTGGACCAGTGCCAGAGGTCGTAACAGGTGTATCCGGCTCCAAGGATGACGGCGGTTTTGAGATTGAGGATGGTGGGTTGGGATACGGCGGCGACTTTGGGATCAGTGGTATCGTCTGCGGCTTGTTTGGCAGGGGCCTTGGCGGTCATGGATTCTTTTTCGACTTCCTTGAGCGGTGAGTCGGAATCCTTGAGGATGCCCTGTAGCTTCATCAGATCCTGCTGGGTGAAAAGCACGTGGTCGAGCTTGGTGAGTTGTGAACCAATGGCAAGGTTGAAACGTTGATAGTGTCCGAGGGCATCCCAGTGGAGCTGCACTTGCACCACATCACAGGTTTTGTCGCGACAGATGACCGAGTCCACCCACATCGAATAAGCGGCGGGTTCCCCCTTGGAATTAAAACTTTGAATCAGGGTGTGCGGCAGGGCCTTGCCCTCGTCGTCACCAGGATGAATGATGATCAGGCTGTGCTTCTGCGTTGTTGTTGGTCGAGCGGGTTGTGCTTCGGCGGCGGATAGGCTGCCTGTGATAGTGATCGCAAATATAAACATTGGCAGGCGGAGCGCCCGCTCTACAATTTTGCTTAGGCTGCGGGTATTGCGTTGCAGGGCGAGCGCTCCGCTTGCCGAGGGTGGCCTCGTCCGTGTCGCATCCGCCTGGCGATGGGATTCGGTTCTCATGCTAATAGGCGGCAATGAATTCGAATCATTTTTTCGCGGTCAAATCCTCTGCCAGAATGGATTTGGCATGGCTGGCAAAATGTCCACGCAGATCGGAAGCGTAGGCGGTGAGGATTTTTCTGGCTAGTCCGTCGTGATCTCCGCAACGGTACAAAGCCCGTGCAAGGATCAGTTCGCGCAGGGAGTTGTTGCGGGTCGAGTTGTCCACCGTGCTCAGTGGAGAACGCTCGATGATGTTATTGATTTCAACAAAACTGTGCCCACTGATGCCGGGTTGGGTCAGCAGGGCAGCCAACGGGGCAGCGGCTTTGGGATCGCGGTAGTTTTCCAGTGCGATGGCAATCGCGCGGGTGTGGGAAAATTCGCTTTCCGGGGTGAGTAGTTCGAGCTTGCTGAGAATGACGGGTAAACCTTGAGCAGCTTTGGTTCGTCCCAGGGCGATGATCAGGTTGTCCAGCGGGCTGGTCGATGCTCCGAACTGACCCATGCCGCGGAAATTCCATCCTTCGTCCCAATCGGATTTTTTGATGGCGGCGATCAGTGAGTCGGCACCGGTGCTGTCGTAGAGCATGCCCAGCACATGAGCGTAACGAAGTTTTTCATCTTCTTCAGTGTTGTCATTAAAAGCCTCACGTAGCAAAGGTAGTGAGAATTTTGTATCGGTCAGTACCTGGGCAATTCCGCTGTAGTCCTTGCCGATTGCCTTGACCGCTTCCTGCATGATGGCCGGGCTGATCGGGTAGCTGTCTCCGATCGTGAGCATTTTTTCAGGGATGATGTCCTGTTCGATCAGATGTTTCTGTAGTGCTTTGATATCGATCTTGCGAATGGTCGTTCCATTTTCGGCAGCCATCGCCGAAGCTTTGCCTGCGGCATAACCCTGATTTTGGACATCAGCTTGCATGCGCATCACCGGCATCGCATCACCGTGGGCGCTCATGCCGAGGCCGGTGACGAGCAGGCCGTCTTTGCCTTTGGGCATCAGGGCGCGATAAGGGACGTTGCCGGTCAGTCCTTTTTTATCCGGCGGAGTGACCATGAACAATGAGTGGCTGGAAAAACCGTGGTTGTCGAAGTTGCTTTTGGATACAGTGATGATGTCGGGGTAGGTCCGGTCGTTGATGATATCCATCGGCGAGATAACGATGTCACCGACGATGCGGCGGCGGGCGCGGGTATCGATGAGCTGACCGAGGTCAAAGGCGTCGGCGTATTTGCGTTTGCCTACAACATGGATGCGCCACATGTCGAGCACGTCGTCATCATCGACAAAAGTCCAGTCGGTATTGAGGTAGCTTTCGCCCGGGGTCATCGGCGGTAGCCCGGTTCCTTGCACGGAAATATGTTCGCCTTTGATGGACTGGGTTTCCATCCCAGCGCAGGCAGGGATCACCGCATTGCCAGTGGCGTCGATGACGGTATTGGCGAGCACCACTCCACGTCCGTGTGGGGTGGCAACGATCACTCCGATGCAACGGTCACCGTCCATGATGGCTCCCGCTCCGAGGGTGCGGAACCAGACGTCGCCGCCGGCCTTGACGATTTCACTGCGCAGCCATTCCATTTTGTGTTCGATGTTCCAGCCCTTGTTGCTTTTGACTCCGGGGGTATAACTGGCGACGCCTTTGTCGATCTCTGCGGTGAAACCGACCCGGTTGCCGTGGTAGTATTTTGAAATTCGACCAATGGTTCCAACCCCGCCGAGTCCGTAGAGGTATTCAAGCACCAGGGTTTTTGCTCCGCCACGTGCCGCACCGACACCGGCTGGGGCGCCTCCGGTGCCACCGCCGACGATCACGGTGTCGTAGCGGGCGATGACGGGAAGACCGCGCGCGGGGTTTTGGATTGGGCTGGCCTGGTCGAGGTCGGCTAAGGAACGCAAGCCTTGCAACATTTCTCCAATCTGGGCTTTTTTAGCTCCCTCGAGTGGCAATCCACTGACGGTGATTTCAGTGACACCCCCGATTTTGATCTTCTTGGCGTCGACTGCGGCGGCCTTCCCGACCCGGCTGCCGAGATCAATGCCGGGCAGTGGACGCATCAGAGTGGCAGCCGCTTCACGTGAAAGGGCGGCGCAAGCTCCGAGCACGTAGACCGCGTCCTTATCATCAGGCCGTAAGGTATCGAGGTTGACCTTTGCCGCTCCAGGCCAAGCTCCGTTTTGCCGGGAGCGTGCCTTGAGTTCATCGGGAGGCACTTGATAGAGGACTTCGGAGGCGGCGACTTGATTGTCTTGCCAGCTTTGGTTGCGGGCTTCTTGATCCGCTCGCGCAAACGAGGCCCAAGTGCTGTCGGGCATGGGTAATTGCAGATCGTACTGGTAGGCTTTGACGATTTTTCCTCCTACAGAAAAACGCAGGTTGAGCTCTTTGGCCTTTTTGCCCGGATCTCCGCCGAGAACGATGCGTTGGAAAGACTGCTCGCCCACTGGGTAGTCGGTGAATTCAGCGCCGCTGAGACGGGCGGCGATGCCGCGGTCGGTGGCGTCGATCAGGACCTTGGCGCGCACCGCCTGGCGACCGGAGCGATTGACGATCGTGATGCCGGCGAATTGGCCTTGTTGATCGCGCAGGATGTCACCGAGGTAACAACCGTAAAGGAAATCCACTTTGGCTTCGAGCAGCGCCGTATCGAGGCTTTTTTTGACCTGCATCGGGGTGGTGACCGCCAGCAGTTTTTGATTTTTTGTGACCGGCAGTGCTGCCGAGCCGTCTTCGATATGAAGTTCGGCGAGCAGCATGCGATTGCAGCCCTCCGCTTTGTTTAGCGACAGTTGGATGTAGCGGGTGGTGATATCAAAAGTTGTTTTAAGGTCAACGGTTGCCTTCTCGGCTAATTCCAGTCCGGTGTTTTTGATCACGGCGATTTCCTTCCATTGTTTGTTGTCATCACTGGTCGAGATCCGCAACTCGCCGACGGCAAAATCATTGGGGCGTTGGTAGGTCATCAGGCTGAGCCCGCCAACTTTGACCGCCTTGCCGAGGTCGGCGACGATGACCATATCATCATCGAATTGCAAACTGGCCGAGGCTGCGGAATCGGCACGTTTGTCGGTGAGGCGGGAAGGGGGTGAGGTGTCCGGGTGTTTGGGTGATGCGCTATTGCTGGTGATGTAGCTGAAAGGCAAGCCGGGTCTCAGTGGTGGCGCGGCTTGGGCGGCGGCGGCATTGAGGAAAATTGCCTTGCCTAGTGGAGAGGTGGGGCTTTCGCCTTCTTCCAGCCACAGCCGGTAGGTGGCGCACATGTCTTGCCCGAGATAGGGGCGGGAGGCGGCGAGAAAGACGCTCGCACCTTGTCCGGCGGCGGCCACGGCAGCGGCAACTCCCCGGGTGGTTCCGCCGACCACCACTACATCAACATCGTAGGCGAGCGGGACTTCGCGGGCGGATTCTGCGACGGTGGCTTTTTTTTGTAACTGTGAAAAACTATCGCCAGGCAGCAGCAGCAGAGTGGCAAGAGCGGTGAATGCGATGGTGGTGAAGCTAGGTTTCATGGATAAAAAATGTTCGGATTAAAAATCGATTTCGGCCCCTTTGGACGATGGGGTGGGGTTGGTTGCTGGGTTTTGTCACCTAATATAGCCGCAGATTGTGTTTTTGGACGCTTGTGGACAATATATTTTCTTGAAAGAAGTGGCGAGGTGTAACGTAATATCACTAAGATGTTTATCAGAGCGACCATTTTCTCCTGCGTATTAGTAATTTCCCTGAACCAAGTCGTGGCCGATGAAGCTGATGCCGACAAGGTGGTGCGCGCGGCCCGGGCACAAATCGGTGTCACCCTGAGTTACGACGGGGGCTATCAAAGTCTGGATTATCCCAACGGAGACGTGCCGATCGAAGTGGGCGTTTGCACCGATGTGGTGATTCGGGCTTTGCGTTCGAGTTTGACGATTGATTTGCAGAAACAGGTCCATCAGGACATGAAAGCCAACTTTTCCAGTTATCCGAAAAACTGGGGGCTTAAGCGACCGGATAAAAACATCGATCACCGGCGGGTGCCTAATCTAAAAACCTATTTTAAACGCATGGGTTATCAATTGCCTGTGACAAAAGATCCTGGGGATTATCAAGCGGGAGACTTGGTTACTTGCACGGTGCCGCCGCATTTACCGCACATCATGATCGTCAGTGACAAGAAGAGCGAAGATGGAACGCCGTGGGTGATCCATAATATAGGTGCAGGGACGCAGGAAGAGAACCGGTTGTTTGAATTTAAGATCACTGGGCACTACCGGTTGAAGAGAAAATGAAGTTTCTTTAATCCTTCTGCAGCGGAGTTGCCAAGCCCATTCATCTGGTTGAAGCTGGCCATAGTATAGATTCACCATGCGCTTGCACACTCGCCAACACCTAGCCCGCCTCTCGCGGGACCGTTCGTTTTTGTTGCGCACGGGTTTTGTGATCATGGCGGTGGCTTGTGCGATCGGGTGGTTGGTTTCCATGTTCACCTCAGCACAGGGGATGCAGGCGATGCTGGTGTCTGCGGAGGGGGATGCGGGCAGGTTGGGCGAGATGCTTGGTGAGAGCCAGGATCTCAATGCCGAGCAAGCGGCTGATTGGATTCGCAAGGCTGATCAAGTGATGTTGAAGATGGCTTTGCAGCGATCCCGTAACGCTCCGCTGGATGGGCTGGGCATTGATTCCGGCGGCGATAAAAAGGCGCTGTCACTGCAGGCGCCTTTGCCGATGTTGGAGAAAATCATTTCCGAAGCGAGCAAAGTGGACGCTTCGGAGCGTATGCTGCTGTTAAACTTCGCCCGGGCGTTGTATGGCGAAGATGAAGAGAGGAACAGGGCGACGGAAAATCTGCGTCAAGCGACAGCCATGGAGCCGGCGGTTCGTTTTGCCAATGAATTTTACGCCGATGTGTTGATGAAATCTGAACAGGGTGACCCAGATAAGGCCTTGAGGCATTATTTGCGAGAAGCTGATCTTTTTGAGGAGGCGGCCTACGCACGGCAACACGTGGTTCGCATATTGCTACTCAATGAAGACCGGCCGGGTTTGGAAAAAATTAGCGCTGACGCTAGATATCAGGCCGATCTAGATGCTCACAGCCAAATGCGAATCGCCACCGTATTGCGTGATTGGCCGGGTTTGGCTAAAGCGGTGCTGAAGTTTGATTATGATCGTAGCAGCCTTGGGCGTTATTTGATCAGCTTGTTCGCCGGAGCCATTTGGCTGATTATCATTGGTCAATTTGCCGGCTTCGAGAAACGCCGGCTGATACTCTATGCGCTCGCTTTAGTGCTGGGGGTGATGAGTGCCAGTGCCACCTTATTCACCGTGGTGATTCAAGAGCAGATTCGGGGATTCACGATGGAGGGGGATCTGATGCATCAACTCATTTACTGCGTAGCTGGCATTGGTTTGCGAGAAGAAAGCCTCAAGTTGTTGTTTTTTGTTCCGCTGATCCCTTTGCTCAAAAAACGACCGCAGATTGATGCTTTGGTGGCGGCGGCTATTGTGGGTTTGGGTTTCGCCATTCAGGAAAACGTAGGCTATTATCAGGGCGGAGGTTTTTCGCCCTGGGCGCGTTTTTTCACTGCTAATTTCTTTCACATGGCGGTGACCGGTTTACTGGGGCTGGCTTTGGTGCAGTTTGTGCGTTGGCCACGTACCCGCTGGGAAGAATTGCTGTCGACCTTTATTGCCGCCGTGGTGCTGCATGGTCTCTATGATGCTTTTTATATGATCCCGCAGTTGCTGGAGTTTTCGTCCTTTGCGCCGCTTTTGATCCTATCGGTGATCGCTTATCGCTTTTTTGATATAGGCGAGCATTTGGCTTCATCCAGCAGGAGGCGGGATTTGTCGCCTTTGGGGGTTTTTGTAGTGGGTGCGGCTTTGCTGGCTGGGGTGCTGATGATCGTTTCCTGTTGGGGCATGCCTTTTCGTCTGGCTTTGATGGGCTTTTTGGGATCGGGATTAAGTATTTTTCCGATCATATTCATATTCATCAACCGTTTCCGGGACGCGTGATGGTAAGGAAACAAAATTTTCAGACAAAACAAGCTGCTCTACGAAGCTTTCATTCTGGCGCCTTGCCATTATAAATTTCCTTTTATTTTCTCATCTGCCCTTTGCTGTTTTTTTGTTTATCTTGTTGTTATCATGAATTCCGAACCAAGCCCCGAATTGCCGCCCCCCCACCTGGCGACCGATAATGAGACTTCCCACTTGGCAAAGCCGGCAAAAGCCAGGCGCAGTGTGTTTAAAACGATCATGCTGGTATTTCTCGGTCTGTTCGTGATTGGCGGGATCGCTGCGGGGGGCTGGTACTGGTATTATTTCCATGCCAGCGCGTTTTCGCCAGTGGAGTTGTCGAGCAAGGAGCAATTGATCCTGAATGACAAAATCGAGCTGGCTGGCGGGGATGCGGTGTTTGTCGGTGCCGAGGCTCTGGAGCCGAATGATAAACCTATTGTCATTCGTGACAGCAAAGAGCTGCAGGCTCAGCGCGAAGAAGATCGCCGCACCATCATTTTTAGTGAAAAAGAGATCAACGCGGTGCTGCATCACAACACTGATTTGGCCGATAAATTGTATATTGACCTGAAACGGGATGTGATTGTCGCCAAGGTGGTTTATCCGGTGAAAGAGGATGTGGCGATCGTCGGCGGCAAGACTTTGCGGGCAAATATCACAATGCGGATTTTTCTTGATGAAAACCGCCAACTTCAGCTTACTCTTGATGACCTTACCGTTGGCGGCATTCCGCTTCCGAATGCCTGGTTGTTTGATTTGAAGGATAAAAACTTGATTGAACTGGATGGCGAACCGGAAGGCACGGGATTACTGAAGCGTATCGCTGATGGCATCGCCGATTTTAAGATAGAAAATGGACAGATAAAAATCCGTCTAAACGAATAATTTCAAACACAGAACAGCTAAAACTAGCTAATTATTTTTATGAGTGACAACAAAGAAGAAACTCCGGAGCCTAAAAAAGCTGCGGATCTCCCAAAAGAAAAAAGTCCTGCACCAGAATCCAGCGAGGAAAAATCAAAAACGGCATCGAGTTCGGCGAGACCTGTAGCAGGTCAGCGCAAACGCAGCTCTTCCAGAAGCCGCAAGCCCGCAGCTAGTGCTGATTCGGACTCTGCGGCTCCGGCTACAGCCAAATCAGAGCCTGCCAAAGCCGAATCGGATTCGTCTGTTAAACAAGAAGGCGAAGCTGCTTCTGAGAATAAAGAATCAAGTGATTCGGATACAGCTAGAACGGAGGGTCGACGCCAATCCGCCCGTCGCCCGGCCAAGAGAAAATCTGATTCCAATCGTCGCCGTTCGGATCGCAACCGTGAAGACGGTGAAGGTAATGAATCGCCGAATGAGGAAGGCGGAGACTCGTCGTCATCGTCAGATTCATCCGAGCGCAGGCAGGGGGGGCAACGCTCTGGGCGGAAAAGATCTGATTCCAACCGCCGTCGTTCGAGTTCTTCCTCACGATCTTCTTCGTCTTCGCGGGGTGGACGTGCGCCTCGCAACAAACCTTCTTTGCGTCTGCCTCCGGTTAATTTTGAAGAATTACAGACCAAAGCCTGGGAGCTCTATCGAGCTGATGTCAGCGAGGAAAGCACCGCGATGTTTAATGAAGAGGAAGCGGACGATCTGACCCGCCGCAGCTTCATTCTCGCCGACATTTTCCTGCGCTATCGTGATGATCTGATTGAGAGCAAGAATGCTGACAAATCAGAGAGCGTGTCCAAGGAGGATGAAGCGCCCAAGGCAGCAGCGGTAGAAGCGGAAGTGCCTGCGTCCGAGAAAGCTAAAAGTGAAAACAAGGAAGAGGATAAAACCTCTGAGTGAATGGTGTAGCAAACCTAGCGCCGGCTCCCTGCCGGTGCTGAGTCCGGCACCCTAATTCCCCCGCATCTTCGCGGGGGGCACTATTCATTTCTATACAGTCCATCTTAAAAGAGTTTAACCGCGGATAGCGCGGATGAACGCGGATAAGAAAGAAATTTAATACAAAATCGCGAAGACCTTTTATTCTAAGGGGCGCGGCAATCAAACAAGTTTTTTATAAGACAGCCGAGTTAAGCTGTTGTAGCTGCACCACCAGCGGTGACCGGTTTGCGCCGCGCGGCTTCTTGATCCAGCTGTAACAAGCCGACGGGGTTATCTCCGATCAGCTCAAGACGGTCGATCATGTCGCGGACATTTTTTTCTTCTTCGACTTGTTCATCGAGGAACCAGTTGAGGAAGTTTTTGGTCTCGTGGTCGCGGGTTTCTTCGGCGACAGAATACAAGTGGTGAATCTGGACGGTGACCTTCTGTTCTTGCTCAAAGCTGGCTTTGAACACATCGAGAGCACTTGAGTAGCTCGCATCAGGTTGCGCGATAGACATCAGGCTGACCTGGGCATTACGGTCGACGAGGAAGTGGTAAAACTTCATCGCATGGTCGGTCTCCTCCAAGCTCTGGGTGTACATCCATTGGGCAAATCCTGAATAAGGGGTCTCCTCGAACCATGACGACATCGCCAGGTAAACATAAGATGACGACATTTCGTGATTGATCTGCTCATTGAGCAGGCTTTGCAGTTTGCTGTCCAAGTCCATGGCGCCATCTTAGGGCAGCAAGGACTTGGTGTCCAGAGCGGGGAAGACGAAAAGGTCTGCGGGAGGGGGGCAGGACAAAAAAAATAGCCATTGGTTATTGCAGGCTAGTTTATCACACAGCAACATCATTTCGCCCGTTGCCTCCGGCTGTCTTCGCTACGCTGCGACTCAGGGCTGGCAATAAAACCAATTTAACCCCAGCGCTTCGCACTGGACTATCACATTTTGTCCTTACAGGACAGTTTGCTTTCATCTCTTTTTGCACCAACGGTGTTCAATGATATAGCCCAGTGCGAAGCACTGGATGAAGAACCTAACTTTTCCAGCCCTGAGCCGGAGCGTAGCGGAAGACAACCGGAGGCAACGGGCGAAACGCATAGCTGTCAGGCAGCTTAACTATTCTGTCTTACACCCAGTCTGCGGCGAACACAGAAAGAACTTCGGTAGCTCTTAGCGCAATGGCAGCTTATCGATTCAAGCTGGAGGCAGGAGTCGACCAGGATGAACCGCCGTTTTGAGTCAGCACCAAAGTGGGCATGTGGCGTTCTTTCTGCAAGGCAGGATGAGAGGGCACTCGTTCGGCAGGAGATTGATCTACCGAGGTGCCAATCGCAGCGGCTGCGGCGACGACTGGAGCCAAAGTGGCCTGTAACATTGATCCGGGTAGAGGGCCGCGCACCACTTCGACTTCGGTTCCGGTGCCGATCTTTCGGTACAAGTTGATCACATCCCGCGAGCGCATCCGGATGCAGCCGTAACTGGCGGTCTGGCCGATTTTTTTCTCTTCAGCCGTGCCGTGGATGTAGATGAAGCGTTTGTAAGCGTGCCGGTTGCGACTCTCGGTGCCAGTCAGCCAGATGATGCGTGATACAATCGGGTCACGCCCTGGGGCGTTGGGTTTTAAAATCTCCCCCGTGCGGCGTCGGGATTTAAAAACCGCGCCTCTTGGAGCGGAGCCGCCGATTTTTTCGGCTACTTTCATAGTGCCCAGTGGGGTGCGGTAACTGCCGGGCTTATCTCCTTCCCCGAATTTTGAAGTGGAAACCGGATACTTGCGCACCAGTTTGCCCTCTTTATAAAGGGCGAGTTTTTGCTCTTTCACCGAAATCACCACCCGGTTGGAGGATTTGTTTGAAATCGTTGAGCATTGGCAAAAAAGTAGCAGAACGATGCCGCTCATCGAGCTGATAAAAATACGCTTGAGCCATAACGGCTGGGGTGCTGGTTTTTGCATAAGGATTAAGCCGGTTGAACCATCGCCTGTCGTGACTCGATGAAAATGAGGCGCTTCTGAAGACAGACAAAGCAGGGACTATCCTATAGATTCCATAAAAATCAAGATAGATTAAATTTCACCAATCATCACGGTATTACTTTTGGAATGGAAGCCTTCATGGGAGGGGGTGGCTGCAAAAACAAGATCAAAACAAAAACTGGCCAATTCAGGATTCAGACTCTATCTTGATCGTTCGAATGGCTATAGAGTTCGACTCCATATAAGATCAGATCATTTTTGTTTTCATGAGCCCCCTTACCCGCATATTCTTCTCCGCAAAAAACGCAGGGTTTTCAGTTCTGTTGTTGTTGGCATTTTGCCCCCGTCTGCAAGCCCAGGAAATTCCCGCCGACTTGTTAGAGGACGAGCATGTGCGCGAGGAGTTTGGGGTTAATAAGTTCACAGCTCCATCGATTAGGAAGATTTTCGAAGACCTCGATTCACTTGGCGATTTACCTTACGAAAAACTCAAACGTCCGATTCCGGCCACCACACCTTCCGACCGCACCCGACTCGCTTTGGAGTTGGGTGGGCTGATCGCTGACGGTTTTTTGGTGGTCGAATCTGAAAAATTGCTCGATCTCGAAGCGGTTGGCCGTGCGCTGTGGAAGCGGGCCAAAATTCTCGGAGCGGGAACCCGCTTGTCGAGCCATACCAAGAGTCTGTTGGAAAACAGCGCGTTGGGTGATTGGAAACAATTGAAAGAGGAACTGGCCAAAACCCAGAAAGATGTCGAAGCGGAAATGGTTCTGTTGCGTGATGTGGATGCGGCCCATTTGATCAGCTTGGGCGGCTGGCTGCGTGCTTTTGAAATTGCCTGTGTGACCGCATTGGATCCTTTTGATGAGAAAAAAGCTAAAATCCTCGGGCGGGTGGATATCGCTGAATATTTTTTGATGTCTTTGCAAACGCTCGAACCTAAGATCCAGGAGACCGAGCATATTCAGAAATTAACCGCAGGCATGGAGAAGCTCAAAAACATGCTCGACGTGCCTGAGACTAAAGCCTTCACCAAGGATGAGGTCGAGGGGATGAATACGTTAATCAATCAACTGATCACCACCGCTGGAGAGACTTTACCCAAGGCAAGCGCCAAAACTGCAAAAAGCGCCAAAGTTGATAAGGGTAAGAAGTGATGGGTGGATGATGGATGGTGCGTTCGCGGGGCACAGAACGATTGATTGTATGGCAGTTATTACGCCCCAACGGGGCAGGCCTATAAAAGTCCAGGGCATCGCCCTGGGTATGATCCGATAGACCGCGATTAGCCCTGAATGGGCGGCACTAAGGCGTTGAGGATAAGTGCGCCCTTGCAGGGCTGGAAGAATTGGGTTTTTTGCCCAGCGCTTCGCATTGGGCTATACCATTGAGCACCGCTGGCGCAAAAGAGAGAGAAAGCAAACTGTCCTGTAAGGACAAAATGTGATAGCCCGTAGCGAAGCGCTGGGGTTAAATCGGTTTTATTGCCAGCCCTGATTCGCAGCGTAGCGAAGACAGTCGGAGGCAACGGGTGTAATGATGTTGAGGTGTGATACGGTAGCTTTCAATAATCAATGGCTAACTTTCTTGCCCTGCACCCTTGTTACGGCCTTTAGTTCGTTTGGTCTTGACGGCATATACTGATTGTCAATATCCTGCGCTTAGCTTAGACCGAACTTAGTTTTGAAAAAAATGATAACTTACACATTATCACTGATGAGGATCGCATTATTATTAGTGGTATTTTCACTATCGGATGCGGCTGCGTGTTTGTGGGACAGGGATACTCTTCGCGATGAAATTACGTCCAAGACTTCGGCTTATGATTTGATCGTGGGACAAGTGGCGCATCATGGCGCGGCTTATTATGAAAAGCGGGTAGAATCTCTCGGTCAGAAAGTATCTTTGGATATGGGCGAGAAGCAGGATCTTGCGGTGGCCTATATCCGATTGGGTGATTTTGTGAAAGGAGAGGAAATTCTGAGGGAGCTCTACCAATCTCATCCCGATGAATATTCAGTGAATTCCAATCTAGCGATTCTGTATAAGAAGAAGGGGAATTACGCCACAGCCTATTCTTACATGAAACGCGCATTGGAGATCAAACCCGAAGGGCATATGGGTTTGGGAGATTGGTATTTGAGAAGGATTGGTTATGACAAGGTTTTATTGGAAAAGCCGATACCTAAGGTGAATTTTCTCGGAGAGAAGTATGAAGACGGTCAGTGGAATCGCACCCAAAAGCTGAAGTTTGATGCTGAAAAGCAAAAACGAGCGAGGTATTTGACTCAGTTGATTTTTAATGACAGAGAATTTGCGGATGCTTATCTGGTGTTGGGAGATTTACTAAAGGAAATAGGCGACAAGAATTTAGCTCTTCGCGCTTACATGCGAGCGAAGCTTCTCAAACACCCCAATCGTAAAGTGGTTGTTGCGCGGATAGATTCGGTCATTCAGCAATTTAAGCTCACCAAAGGCGCCCGGGGAAAACAAGATTCAGAGATTATAAAATTCAAAAAAGAGCTGGAGGGTGCGGCAGAGTGGCGGCGTGATTTCGAGAAAGCTGAAAACGAATTGGTGAATTTAACCCATTTTCCATCTTTGGCCGAAACGGAATCAAAGATGAATTCGAAACGCTTTTATCCAATTGGCAAATAAAAACCAGCTGCCATTGGTTCCTGTGCTCAAACGGGTACAGAATTCAAAAGAAGGGGGGATTATAGCCTTCGTTACTTCTTTTCTCCTTGCACCGTGATCAACGATTATTCACCACTCGTAGCTCACCTTGGCCGAGGCGTAGTGCTGGGCCACGCTGCTGCGGAAAAAGACACCCTCGTAGGAAGTCCGTAGTGCAAAGCCCTTGTCCAGTTCAAAGCGTAGTCCCGCACCTGCCGACAACCAGTCGGTGCCGGGATAGGCTCCATTACTTTCATCCGAAAATCCTCCGAAGCGTCTCACGCTTCCGCCGGTCACCGCGGCAAAAGGTGAAGTCTGCAAGGCTGCCCCGACGGTGCCGTTTTCTGGTGTGTATTCGTGTTCCCATGCCAGGTGCATCTGGGTCACCAGGCGTCCCCAACCCGTCGGGCGGATGTGCGAGGCTTGCCAACCGATCCGGCTGATCATCGATTCAAATCCTGTGCCGTTGTAATCCAGATTAGCGTTTCCCCCGCCGCTTTCGCTGTAGGGATCCACGTCACCATTGCTGTAGCGCAGTCCGGCAATCGGACCGTGGATGATGTTTTTACCGACCTGAATGTTGTGGCCTATGTTCATCCTGATGTTGTGACTCTGGCTCTCGGTGTCTCCGCGGGAGCTACTGCCGAGCCCGGTGTTGCGGTTGATGTCGCTGTTGAACGAGCCATAACTGTAAAGCAGGTCAACCCAGTTTTGCTTCCAGAACACGGTCGCGTAAGTAGAGATCAAATTTCCCTCAAGGTCGATGTTGCCAAGATTGCCTGCCACGTCGGTGTCGCTTTGCAGATAGCTCCAGGCCAGGCCAAGGTTCAACCACTGCTTGGCACGGTATTCAAGACCCACGCTGCCAGCGTAAGAGGTCGTATTAAAACCCTGCATCATATTGCTCAGTTGATTCTGAGCGTAGTTGCTGAAATCACCGGCAGCGAAGATTTCCCAGCGTTTCCAGGGCTCGGTTTCGATCACGGCCTTGCTGTCATCGATGACGGTCTTGCCGGACGGTGCGGCTTCGACAATGTGGACGGTGGCTGCTCCACCGGCCATCGGCATCAGTGGCACGCCCATCATGGCGTAGGGCAAGCCGCCGCCCATTGTCTGGCCGTTGAAATTGGTGCCGGCTTGGGCGCTGAGGGTATCGACCATGTTGACCTCGATGGTGCGTTCTTCAGGGTCTGCGAGGCCAAGGGCCACTTTGTAGGAGGTGTTTTCCCCACTCATAAAGGTGAGGTAACGAAGCAGGCTCGAACTTCTCCCAGTGCTCACCTCGTTGCCCTGGCTAAGGTCAGTTGCTGTCGCTCGACCTAGGCGGTCGTTGAGGTTGCGCAGTGCGGTGTCGGCAGCGCCGCGGGATACGTCGCGCAGGGCAAGTCCCATGGGCAGTCCACTGTTTGTTAGGGAATTCATCGCAGCGGTGTCGATGAATAAAACTGTTTGAACCCGTCGACGACCTGTCCCTGTCCCGGTAGCTGGAGCAACAGCAACAGGACCAACACCGATGATGAAATGAAGAACATTTGGAATAATCACCAGCACTGTGCCAGGTGCGTAAGTAGCAAACATGGCAGCATATGGATCGGGAAATGTTGCAAGGCCGGATCCTGTGACAAGCGTATTCGCAGGTACAACTCCGGTTCCTGATGATTCAAATAAAAAGGCTTGGATAGCAGAACCCGCTCCTCCTTCATACCACAAATCATCCCAAACGCCGCCAGCACCCGATACCGTTAGATCCGTCGAGGTGGCTGTCACAGCTATAGACACATTTGCCCCAGGAAGAATCCAACCCGCGGGTGTTACGTTAGGAGTAAAGAGAGGCCCCACACCTGGAAATTGAGTAGGGTTCGTAAATCCTATACCGTTATCAGCTGTACCGGAAGGCCCCGTAGTGGCGGAACCACCACCTGTCACTACCGTATTTCCTAGACCATCTTGGGTGAATTGGAAAAACACCTGAGCATGAACTGGAGTAGTATAGATGGCGACGATGGCCAAAGCAGCCCACAGGTAATTTTTTTTGATATTAGTGTTCATCTATGGAAATAGTTGATAAATGGGGAGATGTAAAACCTCCTAAAAGCTTACATTAAAGAGGAAGCGGCCCTCTAAGTCAACCAAGTGATCCTCCATTCTAGCTCCATGACAAAATATGCACAGTGTAGTAGGTGTTCGTTCGTCAGGAAGAGGTTAACCACGAAAGGGAATCAAGGTTAAGAAAAGAAAAATTTAAAGTCATATCAGACAGGAATTCCTCGACTTCTTAAAATGTTACCCCCAATTTTCTCCTCCCCTTTGCGTGATTTTAGTGTCTTTCGTGGTAGTGAAAATTTGATTTATTTCGCTGCCGGTGCCCAGCGTTGCATCTGGATGGTATCGAAGCGCACGTCCGTATCATTGGCGCTATTCAAACCAGTTCGGCTGGCGCCACGTGCAATCACTTCGCTTAGTTGTGCGGTCATGCGTTTGACGACATCCGGATGTTTGTCGGACAAGTTGTTGCTCTCCGCAACATCGTCATCAAGATTGTACAACTCCACGATGGTCGGCTTTCCGCGTGACTGCGCATATCTCGGCGCGCTTTCTTTGAATACCAGTTTCCATGGGCCGTCGCGCCAGGCGAACTCGCCATGATTGGAGTGATTGACCAAACTTGTTCGTGGCTGGGTATTTTTTTTCCCGAGTGCTGCGGATAAAAAACTGATGCTGTCCTCGGCTCCGTCTTTCGGAAGCTCGGCACCGGTGATTTCCGCACAAGTTGCGAATAGATCCGTCAGGCTGATCATTTGTTGACTGCTCGATCCTGCGGTGATGTGTTTGGGCCAGCGCAAGATGAGCGGCACCCGGTGTCCGCCCTCCCACACGTCGCCTTTGTGTCCGCGGTAGGGTCCGCTAGGCATGTGGCCTGCTTTGATCAGATCCGGCCAACCAGTGTAATGCGAGTGACCGTTATCGGCGGTGAAAATGACAAGGGTGTTATCAGCGATGCCGGCATCATCAATCGCCTGGATGACTTGTCCGGCGGACCAGTCGGTTTCCATCACAAAATCCGCTACCGGATTGATTCCGCTTTTGCCGACGAAGTCCTTGGAGGGGGAGACGGGTTCATGAGGAGAGGTTTGGGTGAAATAAAGGAAGAAGGGTTGGTCTTTTTTTGCTTGTTCGTGAATGTGTTTCACCGCGCGTCGGGTGAGCTCAGGCAGGACTCCTTGTAGCTTCCAACCGGGAGCCATCGGGGCGCCGACAAATCCCCGGGGGAGATTCACCCCTTCACTGTTATCAAGTTTGTATTGGGCCGTAGGTTGTACCAGTAGGCGGTCATTTTCGATGAAGGCAAAGGGAGGTAGGTTGGGTAAATCGACGCCGAAAAAATAATCAAAGCCGCGATGAATCGGGCCGCCAAGCACTGGTTTGGTGAAATCCCAAGTGAGATCTTTCTGGCCGTTGGGTTTTTCAGTCATGCGACCCTTTTGCGGTCCTGCCCAATCCCAACCGAGGTGCCATTTGCCAATGCAAGCGGTATGGTAACCTTGCTGTTTGAGCATCGCAGGTAAGGTGGGTCGCCCAGAGGTGATCAATGGTGGTTCGTAAACGGCAACCACCCATTCCTGCATCCGGGTGCGCCAGGAGTAGCGTCCGGTGATCAGTCCGTAACGAGTAGGCGAACAAACCGCCGAGGGGCTGTGCGCGTCGGTGAAGCTCATGCCTTGCTGGACCAAGCGATCCAGATGAGGCGTGGCGATTTTGTTATCGGGGTAGTGCGCCTGGATGTCACCGACTCCGAAGTCGTCGGCGAGGATGATGACGATGTTGGGGGTATCGTTAGCGGCGGCAGCCGGGTTGGCGATCAGTGTCAGCAGAGTGATAAGGAGAATGGGTAATCGAGACATGGTTGTTGGAGTGGGGTCGAAAAGAATTTACCACAGAGCACAGAGGAATAAAACGAGAATGAGGGAAAGGCTGTTTTGCATCAGTGAATGTTTCGCGGTGATAAGGGATCGCGTATCACCGCTTGATAAAGAGGTAATGTATAACAGATGTATAATTATTGTATAGTTGTGTATAAGGATGAATGGTGTTAGTTTTTTATCCATGTATAATCAAAATTGGGCAAAACGGGTGATCAAGAGTGTGATTCTGATCTTATTTTTGGAAGTGACGGGTTTCAGTTATGGAGAACAGGCGTTTACTTTGGTGGGATTGATACGTGACGACGAGGCGTTGAATCGGGCGCATGACGTGGAATTACAGGGCAACATTGCCTACGTGCCGGGCAAGGGAGGTTCGCTGGCGATCATCGATGTGAGTGATGTGACCAAGCCGGAGCTGTTGTCTTCGCTGTTTGGAATGGAAGGGATGGAGGATGCGGAAACGGTTTTGCCGATGGGGGATATTCTACTCGTTGGCACGCGGGATTTTCTGGCGGTGGATGTCAGTGATCCGCGTGCGCCGAAGATTGTGAAACGAATTTCTGATCGTCCACGGATTGACTATATCAATGGCATGGCCCGGCGTGGGCAGGTGGTTTTTACGGCTAACAAAAGTGGTTATGTGGGGGTGTTTGATGTGAGTGATCCGCGGGATCCGAAATTGAAAGAGGTGCTCGATACGAAAAAATACGGAGATATGAGTAAACCGCATGATGTGGCGACTTTCGGGGATCATATCATTGTGGTGAATGCCGGTCATGAGGATGTGAATCATGCGCAGATTTATCGAGTGGCGGATGGGAAGACGCACAAGTTATTGCCTGTGACTGAGTGGAAAATCGAAAGCACGATCACGGGCAATGGCAAACTCAGTGAGCACTTGGGCGGAGCTAACCGCGTAGCGGTTACCGGGTCGTATGCAGGCATTGGAGCTTTCATTGCTAGCCGGGTGGGAGTGGTGGATCTGAGTAATCCTAAAAAAGCGAAGCAGATTGCTAATTTGCCTGCGGCGGATGTGGCAGCTACGGGCATGACAGCGGTTGGGCAGATTTTGTTTGTGGCCGGCGGCGAAGGGGTGGAGGCGATTGATATTTCGAATCCAGCGCGGCCGGTATCGATTGCGCAGTATCGTGCTGGTAAATTATTCCCCACTCGCCGTCTGATGTTGGGGAAAACGCCACGTTTTGATAACGCGCATGACTTGGTCTATCGCGATGGCTACTTATACGTGACCGCCCAGAATGACAATCAGTTGGGGATTCTGAAAGTGAACGATGTCCGGGTATTGGAACTGGTGGCGAAAAAGATGGAGTGAACTATGCTTCATCAATGAGAAGCGGTGTGTTTATTTTGGTCATGGTCTGGGCTGTTCTGCATAGAGTCAGCGCGGCTGAGGAAGTAGCGAGCGAGTGGAATCAAGGTGGTGGGCCGGAGGCTAATTTTGTAGTGACGGGTGGCCGGGCGCCATTGAGCTGGAGTGTGGTTCGTGATGAAAACATTGCCTGGAAGTTGACTTTGCCGGAGACGGGTCAAAGCACGGTGGTGGTGGCCAAAGGAAAAGCATTTTTCAGCATCATGAAACCGGTCGAGGAAGATTCGACATTGGGGCAAAACATCATTGCCTATTGCTGCGATGCAGAGACGGGCAAGGTGTTGTGGAGACGGGAAATTGTGGGTAAACACCCACTGCGACTTTCCGGTTGTTTCAGCGATAGTTCTTCGCCGCCTCCTGTGACGGATGGGAAGCGTATTTGTTTTTTTAACGCCTCAGGCACGATTGCCTGTTTTGACTTGGATGGTAAAAAGTTGTGGTCAGTGGAACGACTGGTGGTGGGGCGCACCCAGCCTTTTTTGCGAGGGGGCCTGGTGCATTACATTCGGCAGATCTATCCTCCGGATGGGGAAGGGCATTTTACTCATGAGCATAAGGATGCACCGTTGAATCAATGGACACAATTGCAGGCGGCTGACCTCAAGACGGGCAGGGTGATGTGGACGACAAATTGTGGGGTCAACATGGGCTCGATTCCCTTACCGCAGAAACTCAGTGATGGACGCGAAGTGGTTTTTGTGGGCCGTGGGGGTGGCCATTCTCCACCAGAAAAACCGGAGGGAGTTTCGATGGTGGATTTGAAAGACGGCAAGACTATTTGGACGCTATCGCTTGCAGGATTCATGGCAACGCAAAGCATCACGGTGCATGGGGGGCTTGCGTTGATTTATCACGGCAGTGATCTGTTGAAAGTGGATGTGGCTACAGGCAAGACCACCAAACGCATTTCGATCGTGCAGAACATTTCAGCACGTCTGTATCGTGGGGGGGGATGGGCGTCGGAAAGGGTGTCGATGAAAGCGAGTGAAAAGGGCCGAATGATCACTCAGCAGTCGAATTTGCTGGTGGGGGATTACAGTTATTTTCGTAATTACCTGTTCAATTATCTAGGGCGGGTAAATCTGCTTACGAATGAGGTGGAATATTTGCAATTGCCGGTGCAACTCGTGCGGCGGCAGGCGGAAGGTAAAGGGGACATAGATTTGCTTCTTTGGGGGTCGAAGGGATCCATTGCCCCGTGGGGAAAGAAAAAGAAAAAGGGGCAGCTCAAGCAAAACTATTGGTCACTGGTTCACAATGAGATGAAAAACTCGCGTGGATTCGAAGTGATGGGGGATGAACGTTCACGCGGCAATGGTTGGGGGCATGTGGCAAGCCAGATACCGACGGTGATCGGTGATTATCTGTATGTGCCGGTGATGAATGGCACCGTGTATGTGATAAAATGGAAGGTGGATAAGCTCGATGAAAGAGCCTTGGTATCGATCAATGATCTGGGGCCAGCTGGTCAGGCCTGGACTCGAGCCAGTTTGAGTTTTGCCAACGGCCGGATCTACGCCCACACCATCAAAGAGGTGATTTGCATCAAGTAGCCTCACTTTTCAATCACCAGTCCTTTATCAGGATCTGGTCTGGCGATCATCACGCTACCACCCCTTTTATCTCCTTTACCCGATCCACGGGCGATCAGAAATCGGCCCTTCGAAATTCCGACAATTCCCATCCCGCAATCAAAATCGTAACGACCCTCGAGTTGAAAATTCTTGTCGGTTTTGAGCAATTGTTTTCCATAACAACCAAACCACCAATGTCCGTCGTGGTAGGCCAGGGTCTGCACTCCGAGTTGGGTGTAACCACTTTTGATCACATGTTGCTCGATGAACTTGAAGTCGGGGGTGTAGCTGTAGGCGTAATTTTCCGTAATTCCTTCGGGCAATCCTCCAATCACAACAAAAATGCCGTCATGGTAAGCCATGCCGCCCGCGCCGTGAACCACTTCGGGAACGGGATGTTTCGAGATTAGAGAAAGATCATTCGCATTGTAAACATAAACCCAGGAATCCGCCCTGCCTGCAGGTTTGTTGAAGCTGCCCAGATTGACTGCCACATAAATTTTGCCGTCGTGATAACACAGATCGCCGTGATGTATAGGCACTTCGATTTTTTTGAGGACATGTCCTTTTGCGTCCGTCTTGACCAGAGTCGAGGTGAAGGGCCAATAGATCGCGCCGTTTTCATCCGTGCAGATACCTTGCAGGTGATGGCGATAGATTCCTTCGCACTGGATGTTGTCGGGACTGTTCGTTTTCTCATAGGCACCGATGTCGTATGCTTTTCCCTGGGGTCGCGTGTTTCCATCAAAATCAGAGTTGGGAGCTTTTTCGGAGGAGCCTCTGTCGATGGCGGGAGAATCTTTTTGCAGGCGAAAATCCGCCAAGGCGGCATTGACGAATTTGGGATCACCTTTCACCGCATTTCTACCGCGAATCCGGATCTCGGGTGCAGGGCCAAACAGGTTGTGATCCATGGTCAGGTCTGCATCTTTTAAACTGCCAAGATTGATCGCCGCTCGGCCTTTGCTGGAGAAAATGTTGTTGCGGATAGTCAAGTTCTTGAAATTTTCTTTAACTTCCGTCATGCGCACTGCCAGTTCGTTGTTGTGAAAGGTGTTGTTGATCAAGCTGATATCTTTTTTCAAATGAGTTCCCGGCTTTTCGTAATGATGAATCGAAAACCCGTGGCGGTTGTCATAGATCAGGTTGTTGTAGATTTTGATATTTGTCAGGCTGCCGCCGAGTTCGGTTGCCAGACTGATGCCACTCTTGGCGTCGTGAATGGTATTCTGGTAAATCTCGATATTTTTTCCTTCAGTGCGGCTGGAGTCGATATAAATACCCACTGCAAATTTGGTGTAAAAATCATGTACGTGGTTGTGATGGATTTTCCCATTTGTGCTACCCTCTTTGGCATCGATGCCTTCTTTGTGGATGTGATGAACGTGGTTGTTCATGATTTCGAAGCCGTTTACACCACAAAGCGAGATCGCTTCCTGACTGCCACTCATATTGGTCTCAGTGATCTCGTTACCGTCAATGACGATGTCAGAAATGCTCCAGCGAGCTTTATTGAACCAGGCATGGACGGCGCTGGAATGGCATTTTTTAAAATGATTTTTTTCAATCGAGATGTGATTGACATTGCCTCTGATCTCGATGCCAAAATAGGCAGAGTTGGTGAAGTTCAGTTCAGAAATTTTTATATAGCTGGTGCCATTGATATGAAATAGCCCTGCCCAATTATAGGCAATGCCCGCCCCATCGATGGTGGCACGTTCGCCAGGGTAGGAGGTGTAAGTGATATAGGCTCCCGGCTTGCCGGGGTTCTTCGGGAGCACTCGTTCATTGTAGGAACCTTCTCTGATGAAAACGGTGTCGCCGGCGATCAGGGTGTCGGCGGCGTGCTGGATGCTTTTCCACGGTTTAACTTCTGAACCGGAGGCGTTGTCATTCCCCTGCGGAGAGACATAATAATCAGCGGCATTTACAAAGCCGATGCTGGTGCTTAGGAAAAGAAGAAGAGTGCAGGGCAGGCGGAGCGCCCGCCCTACAAAGGCTGTCCATGAGGCAGGGAGGATTGTAGCGCGAGCGCTTCGCTTGCCTCGATTGGGAGTGGGCATCATTTGGATTTTTTCTTTTTTTTGCGTGGTTTTGATTTAGGAATCACCGGTGGAGTTAGCCCGTCATCAGGCTGATTCCACAAACGATAAGGATCGTTCAAGCGGCGTTGTTCGCTGAGCAGCAGGGCTTCCATTTCGGCGAGTTTGTCAGCGTAGGCGGGATCTTCGGCGAGGTCGCGTTGGTTCTTTTTGGGAGTGTTGCCAGTGAGTTTGATGGTCGCGGGATCGTGGTGTTCGGTGAGCAATTCGTTGGGGTTCTCTGCCAGGTTGAAGAGTTGGGTCTCCCGGACGGAACCATCCATGACGTCATATTTGATGAGTTTCCAATCGCCCTTTTTGACACTGCGCATTCCCGGCTTGGTGCCGCCGCAGTAAACGCCGTAGAGCACGTCGCGAACGATGTCTTTTTTGCCTTCGAGCACCGGTTTGAAACTGAGGCCTTCGCTGCTATCAGGTTTGCTCACTCCGGCGAGGTCACAGATCGTGCTGAGCACATCAAGCAGGTAGATGTTGCCTTTGGCGCGTGATCCCGGAGCGATGCCAGGGCCTTTGACGATGAAAGGGACACGCCAGGTGTGTTCGTAGAGGTTTTGTTTGCCTTGCAAACCGTGACGTCCGATGGCGATGCCGTGGTCGGAGGTGTAGAAGATGTATGTATTGTCGAGCTCGCCCATTTTTTTGAGTTGCTTGAGAACTCGTCCGATCTGGTTGTCGATGTTTTCGGCGCAGGCGTACTCGCGACCGAGTTCATTGCGGATGGTGCGTTCGTCGCGATTTTTCCAGACGCCACTGACCGCTACTTCGTCGCGCAGTCCGGGGTGGCCGTGATGGAAGGGGTGTCCGGGCAGGTAGTTGACTTGCAGGGCGGGCTGTTTGGGGTTGGCGGCTGGCAGCACGTTTTTGTCGGTGTGATTGCTGGCACCGTATTTTGCCAGCAACTCGGGTGTGCCGTCGCGGGTGTCGTGCGGGTGGGAGAAGCCGTAGTAGATCAGGAAAGGTTTGCGGTCTTTTTGTTGGGCGCGATCACCGAGGTAGTCGATGATTTGTTCGCCGTGCCAGGCGCTGCCGCTTTCCGTGGTGCCGCCACGTTTGGTGGAGTCATTGCGGATGGTGAATTGTTGGTTGGCGTCTTCGTAAGAGTTGCCGTTTTTGCATGTGCGTACGGTGTCGTATCCAGCACGGTTGAAGACCGCTGCCATGGTATGGTTGGCGAGGTCGGTGGGAACCAGTTTGGGTTTTTTGACATTCGGGTTGCTGGTGCGGCCGCGTTTGTCGGGGATGTGCCAGACGGATCGACCGGACATGATCATGTGGCGTGACGCGGTGCAGACAGCGCCCACCCAGGAACCCATTTGATGCGCGCCATCAAAGGTCATGCCTTGTGCGGAGAGCTGGTCGAGGTTGGGGGTGTCGAGCGGAGATTTGGGGTCGTAGGCTTTTAGGTCATAGGGGGATTGATCATCGACGAGGATGAACAGAATGTTGGGGCGCTCTGCGGATAGCAGGGTGGAGAGGGATAGTTGAATTAGAAGGGCGGTGAGCAGTGTGAGGTGTTTCATGGTTATAATTGTTATTAAATTGGTGGGTGTGGGGGGTAATGGTTTGGCGCGGGTTGGAGGGTGGTTCGGGGGATACACGGATTGCCAATCCGTGCTACGTGGATTTTAGTGACTGCGGCCGTTTTCGATCAAACTGGCGAGTTGTTTTTTTAGGCGTTGTGCAACATCCGGGTGCTGCTTGATGACGTTGTGTTTTTCCGCCGGGTCTTTTGATAAATCATAGAGTTGAAATTTTGGCACCGGCGTGTTTTCGAGTTGTTTGGCGACTTCCAGATTGCGGGTGCGTTTTTTGTCGTGACGTTGTAATTTCCAATTTCCGACAAGGAAGCCGTAATTGCCGGCGTTGCCGTTGTCTTGTTGAATGAGCGACTCACGTCCTTTGGCGTCGGCTTGTCCAAGTAAGGCGGGTAATACGTTGAAACTGTCGAGGTAGGCATTGTTAGGTATGGGGGTTTGGGTCAGTTCAGCGAAGCTGGCAGCGAGATCGATGGTGCAGACCATTTTGTCTGATACTCCGGGTTGGATTTTGCCTTTCCAGCGAGTGATGAAGGGGGTGCGGGTGCCGCCTTCATAAACACTGTATTTGCCGCCGGAGTAAGGACCGGATGCGCGGTGATCTCCGAGTTTTTCAATCGCAAAATCCTTGTAGCCGTCATCCATCACCGGGCCGTTGTCGGAGCAGAAAATCACCAGGGTGTTTTCTGCCAGATTGAGGCGGTCGAGGGTTTTCATCAGCTCGCCGACCCCCCAGTCGAGTTCGACGATGGCATCCCCGCGGAAGCCGAGCGGGGTTTTGCCCTGGAACCGTTCGTGCGGCATGCGCGGCACATGCAGGTCGTGTGAGGCGAAGAAGAGGAAGAAGGGTTGGTTTTTATTGGCTTCGATCCGCTCGACTGATTTCTCGACCCACTTGTCGGTGAGGTCTTCATCGCGGAAACGCGCGGCGTGACCACCGGTGTAAAACCCGATGCGGCTGATGCCGTTGTGAATGGTTGAGTTGTGTCCGTGCGACCAGTCCATTTTCAGGGTGTCGCGATGGCTGATACCGGTCGGGTGATCCGGGCTGGGTTTTTTCTTACCGACCCACAGCGGGTCCTTGGGATCGAGATTGAGAACCCGGTGGTTCTCGACATAAACCTGGGGCACGCGATCGTTGGTGGTGGGTAGGAGGAAGTTGTAGTCGAAGCCGATTTCGCGTGGTCCGGGTTTGAGCTCACCGTTCCAGTCAGGACCTGCTTTGCCGCCGAGTCCAAGGTGCCATTTGCCGATCACCGCGGTTTGGTAGCCTGCCTTTTTGAGCAGATCTGGCAAGGTGAAGGTGTCGGGAGGAATGATCAGCGGGCTGTTGGGGGCGGCGATGCCCTTGCCTTTTTCGCGGAAAGCGTAGGTGCCGGTGAGGAAGGAGAAGCGGGTAGGGGTGCAGGTCGAGGCCGAGCAGTAACCGCTGGTGAAGCGTTGGCCCTCGGCGGCGAGCCGGTCGATGTTGGGGGTTTTGAGCGCGGTGGCACCGTAGCAGGAAATGTCGCCGTAACCGAGGTCATCGGCCATGATGACGATGATATTGGGTTTGTCCTGGGCGGAGAGAAAATGGGTGGCAGCAAGAATCAGGCCGCAGATAGTGAGGGATAAACGCATGGTCGCAAAGCTAGCGAAAGGTGAGGGGAATGCAATTAACGTGATTGCGGAGTGGGGTTTATGTCCCGGCGGCGGCGGAGGAAACCGATGGCTCCGAGCACGGTTACGGCGAGGGCGAGAAAATGGTAGCCGCTGAAGGGGCCGAGAATACGCGGGGTGGAGCGGATGAATTCGTGGCCGAAGCGGAACAGGCCGTAAGAGATGAGGTAAAGATGGAAGTGTTGGCCGGGCAGGAGTTGTCGTCGGCGCATGAAGAAGAATATGGCGGCGGCGGTGAGATTGAAAACTAATTCAGCGAGCGGGGCGGGCCAGCGGGGGATTCCAGATTGGTCGTTTAGAGTGAACCAGGCTGGGCTGCATTTTATCCCCAGGCAGCAGCCGTGTACGAGGCAGCCGATGCGACCGGCGGCGATGCCGAGCGGCACGGCGCTGGCAAACCAGTCGCCGGTGGGTTTGGCATAACCAGTGATCCATTTGCCGAACTCAACTCCGGCGTATCCGCCGAGCAAAGCGCCGAGGACGGTTTTGCCGCTGGCGAGGTAAATGAGGAAGTGAGGGTCGCTGCGGTAGAGCCAGCTTTCGGCTGCAAGGTAGCCGATTTTTGCTCCGGCAAAAGCAGCGACGATGCCGAAGGCGTAGATTTGCATCAGGCGATGGTCATCGCGGAATTTTTTCGACCACCACAGCGCGCCGAGCAGGATGCCGCCGAGCATGATGATGAGGTAAACCGGGCTGCCGTTGCTGAGAATCTGGTGCCGGGTCATTTTTAAGCAGAGCTGCAGTCGGAAAATCCAGAATAATAACGGCAGAAGGAATCGAGCTTGCCATCCGGCCGGATGACATGAGTGCAGCAGCGGTCGATACGGTCGTCGTCCCAGCTTTGCGCGTCCATGAAGGGTTTGATCAGCAGGCGGAAGGTGTGCGATGCGGCGAGCTCGAATTGTTTGAGCAGCGCGCCGAGTGGTTCGGAATCGCAGCCGCAATTTTCTAGATCTTCGAGTCGGTAGCGTAGGCGGTCTGAGAGGAATCCCTGCACTTCGCTGAAATCAACGAAGTCGCTGATCGAACGGATTTGGCCGTTGATTTTGAGTAAATAACCGATGGTCGCGCAGTTGGGATCACCGCAGGGCAGGGGAGTGAAGTCGGCGCTTTTGAGTTGTCCTTGCGATTGTTCGATCGCAGAGAGGATAATGTCAGCGACGTTGAGATGAGGCGCTGGCTCTGCGTTTTCATTGGCAATGCGGCCGCTGCCAAACATGGGTTGAAAGCTGATGCCGCGCACATGAGGGTATTGCAGGCCAAATGAAATGCTGTCCCAGATTTGGTTAAGGTTATCAGGGATGACCGTCATGGCTAGAGTGACGGGTAGCTTGATTTGCTCGCAGCGCTCGATGGCGAGTTGTTTGATTTTGCGTAAGTCGGCTCCGCGCAGGGTGTGGTGACCGGTTTCTCCCGGACCGTCGTATTGTAAATAAATCTGCATGTGTCCGCGTTTCACCGCGGTGCCAAGTTGTTGTAAAAAATGGTCGTCTTTGGCGATTAAGAGGCCGTTGGTATTGATCAGGATGTAATCGATCTTGTCATGAGCGTTAGCCCATTCGAGCAATTCGAAGAACTGCGGGTGTAGAGTGGGTTCACCGCCGGACAGTTGCAGGATTTCGATGCCGCCTTTGCGTGCGATGACTCCTGAGATGCGGGTTTTGATCTCATCGAGGGGAACGGCATCGACCGGACCGGTGAGGGAATCGGCAAAACAAGTGGGGCATTTGAGATTGCATGAATTGACGATTTCGATCAGGGCGACACAGGTGGAGAGGCGTTCGAAGGCGGCGGTTCCGGCGGAGGAAGGACTGTTGGTTGCGCAGCAGGAGCCGCTGTCGCAGCACTCATCTTTCGTGGCTGGCGAGCCGTGTGATTCCCAATAGAATTGGGAATCGGAGCTGAGCAGAGTCCATTGATCACCGTGATCGGGGCAGCTTCGTTTCATGAAAACCTGTGAGGGGGCTGCGCCGGACAACCAGACTTCGGCTGCGCATGAATCGTGGCATTCGAGGCAACGACTGCGGGTGGATTTGAGTTGCCGGGTGAGCTTGGGTGGGGTGGGTTCCATGTGATAAGGGCAATTAAAAACTACCGATAAGGCATCCGCCTATTCCCAGAGCGAATGCTGTAATAGAGCATAGAATGAAATACGTGAGGCTTCCAGAAACGGCCAATGCCAGAGATGTCGATGGGTTTATTCGTGAGAGGTGCCAAGAGCATATAGCACCTGCAAACAGTGGGACGAAATATAAGAGTGCATTCATTTTAGTAGAAAATTCTGAATCCCAGTCCAGCGGTGACAACCATCCTGGCATAAAAAACATCATTAATAGGGCAGGCGTGAATAAACTGCCAAAAAAAATCCAGTAGTTGAAACTCGGTGAGGATTTTTTAGTTGGCGGGGGAAGAGGCTGTTCTGAATTCATGATGGTAGGAGGTCACTTATACGATAGAGACTATCAAACAAACCACTTCAAGGGCAAACGCAACGGTGTGACATAGCAGGATCTAACTAATAGCTATGATACATCCACCGAAACTGAGAGCCCCTGCTCCTAACGTTGATGCAACAAAAAGTCCAAGTCCGGTGAAAAATTTCTTTGTGGGAGAAAGGGATTGACGGGAACGCATTAGGATTTCGCAGCAGAAAGCGCCCGCTACTATCGACATCAGAAAGCATAGAAGCATTAAATTGAGAGCGACGGTGAGTTGATCGCCTTTCATGAAGAGTTTGAGAATTAAGGTTATTACTCCAGGTGCGAGCATAAACATGAAAAACAGTCGAGGGCTGTATGGCGGGTTGTTTGGGTTTTTATCAGGTGGCTGAGTAGGGATGTTTGTATCCATGCAGGGATGCTAACAAAGCGAGGGTGAAAGGGGCAATCGTTTATCTCGATGGTTTTATCGCTTAGAGTGATGGCCTTGTTTTCTTAATCCGAGAAGAGTTGTTTTTCCTCTTTTCATCTGGAAAAACCCGATTACATATATCGCGCGGCGTAAAAAACAGGCGCGGCGACCATTTTTATCTGTAAATATTATGTCTTTAGAAACCACACTTATCCTTCTCAAACCTGACTGCGTGACCAAATCTTTGTGCGGAGAGGTGATCAAGCGTTTTGAAGCCGAGGGTTTCAAAATTCGCGGAACGAAGATGATCAAGATGTCCGATGCGTTGTTGAATGAACATTACGCGCATATTTCCGACAAACCGTTTTTCCCCAGTGTGGTTGAGTTCATGACTTCGTCGCCAATCATCGCCATGGCTTTGGACGGTGAGGATGTGATCGGTCGCGTGCGTGATTTGCTCGGGCCGACGGATTCGACCAAAGCGGATGCGGGAACGATTCGCGGTGATCTCGGTGTTGATACCCAGAACAATGTTTGTCACGCTTCTGATTCTCAGGAATCGGCTGAAGTTGAGCTGAAGCGCTTTTTTAACGAAGGCGAGCTTTTTTCATACTAAGTAATAAGGACCAGCAGGGTTAAAAGAAGAGCGGGTAATAGGTCCAATAGTGGGAACTTTAGCCGCGAACAATCGTGATCAGGAACGGAGCCTTGGCATTATCCGAGGCGGACCGGTGCTGCGTGACCGTGAACTGATCGCTTTTGAGGGTCTGGCAGAATGTTAGAATCGCGTCAGCTTCCTCAGAGCCTCCGGCATGTCCGATGTAGGCGACGATGGTAACGATGCCGTTGGGCAAGAGCAGATCGAGGGCAGATCGCAGGGCTTGGAGGGTGGTTTGGGCTTGAGTGATCACTTGTTTGTCGCCGCCGGGCAGGTAGCCCAGGTTGAACATCACTGCTTGAATGGGCGTTTGGACCTGGTCAGATATTTTTTCGTGACCGACATGGTGCAAGTGAACCCGATCGAAGTCACGGTCGTGGAGTTTTTGTTGTGCGGATTGAATGGCTGCGCCTTGAATATCAAAACCATCAACACGGCCTTTTTTACCCACTAATTCGGCGAGGAAAAGGGTGTCATGGCCATTGCCCAGCGTCGCGTCCACCACATGGTCGCCTGCCTCTACGTGTTGGCGGATCAGCTGATGCGCCCGCTCTGTGGGGCGCGCAACAAGTTTAATCATAGGAGGTCTGACCCCATATGATGAGTCGGCTGGCTGGGGATTGGAGTGGGATTCGGGCATGGTTTGAGGGGCTTAGAAGTTTTTTTGTAGATCGACGGATTCTTCGATGGGGTGACCGTGGACGAGATGGTTGGCGAGCATGGCGGAGAGAAAGGGGCCGTTGAGTACGCCTTTTGAGCCGAGTCCGTTGAAAAAGGCGAGGTCTTTTTTGCTTTTGTCGGGATGGCAGCCGAGCAGGGCTTTGCTGTTCTCGATGATGGGGCGCACGGCGGCTTGGTGGTCGGTGATCTTAAAAGGCAAGTCAGTCATGGCGCGGATTTTGGCGCTGATCTCCTGGCGTCCGGCATCGGTGGCACGATGGTCGAGTTGTTGCCATTCGTAAGTCGAGCCGGAGCGGAATTTGCCGTTCCCTAGAGGGGCGATGAAGCCTGAGCGGTTGATGATGTGTTTTTCGCTCAGACCCGGGCAGCTGATTTCGAGCACTTCGCCTTTGGCGGGCTTGAATGGCACCCAGTCAAAGAGCGGGTTGCTCTTTTTGTTCCAGCCTTGGCAGAATACGACTTGTTGGTAGACTCGTTTCTGTTGATCCTGATGCCAGTGCCAACCGTCGGGGCGCAGTTCGAGGTCTTTGCTATTTAAATCGCCGGATTGGTAATATCCGCGTTCGGTGAATATGCGCCGAGATGCTTGCAGGAATTGGCTGACGTCGAGGTAGCCACCTTTCATCACAAAACCTCCGAAGCTGGCTTTGAGTTGGGAGGGATCAGCGAGGCTGGTTTGCAAAACATAATCAGCGAAGTCGGGTTCGCTCATGCGGTGGTTAAATTCGTCCTGCTCTTGTTTGTTTTTGAATAAACGTTGGATGGGCTTTTCGAAAAACAGAGAGCTAGAGGTTTTATTTTCAATCCAGCGATAGAGTTCTAGTGCGGCAGGAAAAAAGTCGTCCAAGCGCCAGGTTTTGACCATGCGCATACCGGTGATTGGGGTGACGATGCCGCCGGCGACTTTTGAAGAGGTCAGTCTTTCTTCGCGGTCGACGATTTGCATACTTTGACCGAGGCGGTCCAGTTGCCATGCCAGCAGGGTGCCCGCCAGTCCCTGGCCGACGATTAAAATGGGCGCTGGTTTGGACGAGGTCATCGCAGTCGGACTTGATCAGCGCTGTGGATGATCTTTTGTTGGATGCCGTGAGCAGAGGAAGTTTCGAGGACCATTTCGCCATTGTCAGCAAAACCGATGACTTTACCGGTGATTTTTTCGGCTTCAAGAGTGGCGGTTATTTCATGTCCGATGAGCAAGCTTCGTTGCTGCAGTTCTTTGGAAACTGTTGAAAAATCCTGCAAAGCCCGGGGGTAGAGTTGATCAAAATTGGCGAGAAAGGCGGCGGCGATCTGGTGACGGTTCACCGAGTGGCGGCATTCTTCGTGCAGGGAGCTGGCGGTAGATTGCAGTTCGGCGGGGCGCTCGCTGCTGAGGGAGTTCACATTGATGCCCACACCGACGATGTAATGAGCGCGGCCGGAAATGCTAGAGCTTTCGATGAGGATACCGGCGACTTTTTTGCCATTAACATAGATGTCATTGGGCCACTTGAGTTGGCTTACTATTTCCGGCAGTATTTGATCAAAGGTTCGAGCAATAGCGACGGCGACCAGGTGAGGCAATCGCATGCTGCGTTGGGCGAGGTTCGATTCGGTGAGATCGGGGTAGAGCAGCAGGGAGAACAAAAGATCCCGGCCGGGGGGGGCACTCCATTGGTTGCCGCGTCGTCCACGTCCGGCGCTTTGGTTTTCGGCAAAAACGATGCTTTTATTTTTGGCCATCGAGCGAGCTAAGAGTGAGGCTTCGTCGTTGGTGGAGGAGGTGGTGGAAAGAACATGGACTTCGCCCACCGCTGATTCAGCTTTGAGATCAAGAAGGGCACGACGAAGCTGGCTGGCGTCGAAAGCAGTGAGGTTGGGGTCGACGTTGGAGTCAGGCATGGCTTTGCAGTTCTAGCGAAAGATCCACTGACCGCACGGAGTGGGTCAGTGCGCCGACGGAGATGAAATCTACATTGCTGGCGGCAACGGCACTGATGGTATCAAGGGTGATGCCGCCGCTGGCTTCGAGTTTGATCGTGGGTGCAACTTGGTCGCGCAGAGTTACTGCCTGGCTTAGCATATCTGGATTCATGTTGTCGAGTAGGATCACATCAATGCCGGGGATCTTGAGGTAGGTATCAAGCTGTTCAAGAGTGTCCACTTCGAGTTCGATGGTGATGCTTGAGAATTGCTGGCGGGCTTGTTTGACTGCAGCGGTGATGTCCTCGGGTTCTCCGCCGGCGACGAGGTGGTTGTCTTTCACCATGATGGCGTCGTAGAGTCCGATGCGGTGATTGCGTCCACCGCCGGCTACGACGGCGGATTTTTCGAGAGCTCGCCAGCCCGGTGTGGTTTTACGCGTATCGAGCACTTGTGCTTTGCTGTTGGCGACCGCTTTGACGTAGTCCGCGGTAATAGTGGCGATACCGGATAGACGCTGGAGGAAATTAAGTGCGGTGCGTTCGGCGGTGAGGATCGATCGGGTTGATCCGCTGATGCTCATGAGCGAGAGGCCTGATGCCAGGTGCTCGCCGTCGTGATGCAAAATTTCGATGTCGAGATCGGCATCGACGGTGCGAAATACGGCAAGTGCGGTTTCCGTGCCGGCGACACAAATGGCTTCGCGGGTGACGATGTTGGCTGTGGAGTGGTGCGCGCAGGGAATGAAGAGCTGCGAGGTCACATCTCCGCGATCCGCGAGGTCTTCTTCCAAGGCGAGAGCGATGAGTTGGTGAGCTGGATCTGGGGTGGAGTCTATGGGCGGCATGATGTTTGATTCGCTGGTATCAACCGTGGCATTATGGCACTGGAAGAGTGGAGTAAGTGGGTGTATGCTTAAGGTTTCTTTATTAATTTTTGCTACCAGTGTTATTTATAAACTGGGGCAAAGTGACTGTCTGACTATTTTTAATGTTTTTTTTCCAAAAAAGAAAGTCCAAGCCTGGGGACGATGCAAATCAGGAGATTGAAGAAGAAGACTTCTATCTATTGGCGCGTACCCGTGCGACCGTGGAAAAAAAATCTCCGAAGAGGAAAAGCACCGCTAAAAAGAAAAGTGCTGCACGCAAAAAAGCCCCGGCAAAAAAGAAAAAAGCAGGTGCCGCGAAGCGCCCTAGGTCTAAAACCAAGCGCAAAACAAAAAGTAAAAACAAACGTGGTTGCCTTGGACGACTGGTGCGCCTGTTGATAATGGCGGGCATGCTGGCGGGTGCGAGTGGGACTTTATTACTCTTATTGGGGGCTTGGTATTTTGATCATCAGGCAGCTGATTTTGATATGAGCAAGGTCGGCAGTATGCCGCGCGAATCGATTATTTATGATCGGCGTGGTGAGGAAATCGGGCGTTTGCAGGCTGATGACCGCATTGTGGTGCCTTTGAAACGGGTATCACCCTATTTTCTGGATGCGTTGTTAGCGCGTGAAGATAAACGTTTTTACGAACATGGAGGGATTGACTACCGAGGGGTGGCGAGGGCTTTTGTGCGCAATGTGAAGGATCGAGGAGTGGTGCAGGGCGCCAGCACTTTGACGATGCAATTGGCGCGTAACAGTTTTGAACTGCGGGAGCGTAGTCTGAAGCGAAAATTTCTCGAGATGGCGCTTGCCCGGAGGATCGAAGCTACTTATTCGAAGGATGAGATTCTGGCTTTTTATGTGAACCGGATTTTTCTCGGGTCAGGATTGTTCGGGGTCGAAAGAGCCGCGCAGGCTTATTTTGGCAAACCTGCCGCTGAGATGACTTTGGGGGAAGCTGCGATGTTGGCGGGTATCATCAGAGCTCCCAATCGCTTTTCTCCTTTTCGTCATTACAAGTCAGCTTTGGGTGAACGGGATATGGTTTTGCAGCGGTTGTTGATTGAGGGGATGATCACGGAGCAAGAAAAAAAACAGGCCGAGCGGCAGGGGGTGCGGGTTAAAAAACAAAACCGGAAATCTTTATTTTCGTGGTTTAAAAAATCGACCAAAAAAGCCCCGTCGACCACGGTGGCGGTGATGGGATCGGTGCGTAGGGAGCTGCGGGCGATCATGGAAAAGAGTGAGTTGGAAAGTGGAGGTCTGGAGATTCATACCACTTTCGATTTGCGCTTGCAGGCGGTGGCGGAGCGAGCGGTGGAGGCTCGCTTGCAGGCGATTGAGCATAGTCGGGCTTATCCGCATCGGACGATGAAGGAGTTTGAGCGTCGTTGGTTTAAGAAGAAGGATGAAAAGCCGGATTACCTGCAAGCGTCGCTGGTGATGATCGATAATGAGAATGGTGCGGTGCGGGCGATGGTTGGAGGGCGTAACTATCAACATAGCCAATACAACCGGGCTTTGGTGGGAAAGCGCACGGTGGGTTCGGTGTTTAAGGCTTTGGTGTACGCAGCGGCTTTTGAGTCGGGCACTTTTCCCGGCACGTTGATCAATGATAATCCGATTCGTGCGGGTGAGATCAAATGGCACCCGGGTAACTGGAGTCCGCGTAACTCGGATGGCAAATACCTGGGTTTGCAGAAAGCGGAGCTGGGATTGATCCGATCTAGAAATACCATGAGCGTCCGGGTGGGGGAACGTGCAGGCATTGATGTGGTGAAGGAAATGGCGGTGCATGCGGGCTTGGCGGGCAGTGGGGGAAAGATCGAGAAGTCACCACAGCTTTATATTGGAAATATGACGGCTACGCTGGAGTCAATCACCAGTGCGTATTCGGTTTTCCCTAACCAGGGTTATCGCTTACGCCCCTATTTAATAGAGAGCATTAAGGATCGCCGGAATGACATGGTTTATGAAAACCGGCAGGTGGGCTATCGAGTATTGACTGCCGAAGCGGCGTGGATCACTTCGCGGATATTGGAGAAGGTGATGGGTGAGGGAGGTACGGGATCATCGGCGCGCAAGTTGGGATTTAGTGCGCCTAGTGGAGGCAAGACCGGCACCACCAACGACTATCAGGATGCGTGGTTTTTGGGTTACAGCAATCGTCTGACTGGTGGGGTATGGGTGGGCTTGGATCAACCGCAGAAGATCATCGATCATGGATATGGCAGTCGTCTCGCTTTGCCAATATGGGTGGATGTGATGAAAGCAGCCGCTGCGATGAAGGAGTATCAACCTGGCCCGCTGCCACAGGCGATGGATGTGATTGAGGTGGAATTATGCCGCATTTCGGGAAAATTGGTGAATCAGGCTTGCCGTCAAAAAGGGAGGGCTTATCGCAGCAAGGTGCCGGATGCCTTGATCCCCAGAGCTGTCTGTGGAGTTCACCGAGGGGGGGCAGCTCCGCAAAAAAAGGCAAACTCATCTGATCCGGGTTTTTTCACCAAGCTGAAGAAAATTTTTAAAAAGAAGTGAGGGGCACGCTGTTATTGATGAGAGGGGGAAGTAAAGGCTTTGACCGTGGGAGCTTTGGCGCTAAGATTTGTAAATATGAAAGCAGACTCCTCGATGAACTACACAATGTTGAAATTTCCTTGCCTCGCCACCCTTGCGCTTTTCATGGTTGCCTGTGGTGGAGATGATCCGGCGGCTAAGTCAGGACATCAGGAGGAAGCAAAAAAGGAAGAGCATGGACATGGTGAGCATGGTCATTCACAAGCGTCTGCAGACTTGGCTCTAAAATTGGATGGTGATAAAAAATGGCAGATGGATGAACACACCCGCACGATGTTTAAAAAGATGGAGACATCCTTTGCTGCATCGGATCACAGCAGCGTGGATGGTTTGCACCAAGCGGGAGCAAAACTGCAGGGGCAGGTCAATGAGTTGATCAAAGGTTGCACTATGAATGGTGCCGCCCATGATCAATTGCACCAGTTTTTAACGGGTTACATTCCAGCGGTGGAATCTCTTGCGGGTGCCAAGGATCTTGAATCCGGCAGAGAGCAAGCGATGAAAGTCAAAGCGGCGCTGGATGGATACGGTAATTATTTTGAGTAAGGGCCACGTGCCTCGGGGCTGCCGTTGTGCGGGGGAGTGAGCCTGTTAGGTTTCAGACTCAGCGTGGGATTGCTTGCAGTTGGGCTTTTAACTGTTGGTAGGAGCGTGATTGTGGGTCGAGGGCGATCAGTTGCTCAACGTAGCCGAGGGCGAGTTCGATTTGTCCGGCATCGCGGCAGATGGTGGTGAGTCCGATCAGATATTCGGGATTGCTGGTTTCCAGTTGATGGGCTTTTTGTAGTGCGGGCAAGGCTTCGTCGAAGCGTCCCATTGAGTTGAGGGCTACGCCGAGGAAATATTGGGTGGCGGCGTGTTCAGGCACCAGTTGAGCGGATTTTTTCAGCTCGGCCAGACCTTTGTCATACTGTTTTCTGCGGATGAAATAACGTGCCAGAGCTTCGTGCGCCATACCGTTGGCGGGGTCGGCGTCGACGGCGGCTTGGAACACCTTGCCGGATTCTTCCAGACGCCCTTGTTGATAGAGGGTTTCGGCCAAATTGATGCGCGGAGGGATCGCTTCGGGTTCGATGCGGATAGCATCGTGGTAAGCAGATTCAGCTTTCTGGGGCTCCCCGAGATCGGTGTAAAACAGAGCAAGGCGCATGTGACCGGCGGCGCGGTCAGACATCGCCATTTGCGCGGCGATGAATTCCGCAGCGGCGTGATCCCAGGCGGGTTTTTCAGCTTCGTTGAGTTGTTGATGAGTGGCGGCGAGTAAGCGGGCGGTTTCTACCCGCACGGCTCTGACCGGATCATTCAGCATACTGCGGATCAGGTCTAAGCGTTGTGGTGCCGGAGTGGATTCCAAAGCAAAAACGGCTTGCTCGCGAACCAGCGGATTGGGGTCTTTTAACTGTCCGGCGATGACCCCCAGCGTATCGGCGGAGGAGGGTTGGCGGGAAAACTCAGCTAATGCGGTGGCGCGGATGACGTCCGGATAGCTTTTGTCGGTGGCCAGGGCCATCAGTTTTTTCATGCCTTCGTTTCCGCCTTGGCGACCGGCGGCCATCAGTTCGCCGTAGTGGGCATTGCGTAGCCCCGTTTTCCCCCAGCGCTCTTCAAAGGCGGCGATGGTCCAATCGATATCCTTATCGGCGTGGTCGTGACATTGGTTACAGGCATTGGGTGAGCCCAGTTTTTTTGTTAGGTCGGGTCGAGGGATGCGGATGCTGTGGTCGCGACGTGCGTCGACCCCCATGTAAGTTTTGCTAGGCATGTGGCACTCGACACAGCGGGCACCGGCACTGTCGAGTTGGTGAAAGTGGTGCTTGGGGCTGTTGTATTTATCAGCGAGGTGACAGCGCACGCAGAGTGCGTTGCCCTGGGCTTGCAGTTTCATGGTGTGCGGGTTGTGGCAATCGCTGCAGCGCACTCCGGCGTGGTACATTTTGCTCTGGGTGAAGGAGCCATAGACGTAAACCTCTTCATTGATCTGTCCGTCGGGGTGGTAGAGTTGCTCGCGCATAACCGATGGGCTGTGGCTGTCGAGGAAGGATTGCCCGGCGATAAACTCGCCTTGCAGTGGGCGGCGGTGGGCGTGGCATCGGGCGCAGGTTTCGACTTGCACGTTGGACCCCAGCGCGGGTGTGCGCTGGGGTTGTCCACTTTCGGCATTGATCGACCAGATGCCTTCTTGTGGTTCTTGCAGGCTGACGACCAGGCCTTTGCTTTTGAGGTAGTTTTTGACTTCGTCGTCATTGAGCGATGCGCTTGGGGCATCTGTGCCTGAGCTGTTTGTTTGCTGGTGAGCCGCCCATTTGAGGTGTTCGGATGCGGGGCCGTGACAAGCTTCGCAACTGACATTCATTTCCGACCAGCGGGTGTCGTAGCTGTCGCTGGCGACGTCGAAGTTTTTTCTCAGGTTGGTCGAGTGGCAGTCGGCGCACATGAAATTCCAGTTAAAGTGACGTCGGGTCCAGTGCAGGATGTCGGAGGGCGGGACTTCTTCGTCGGGGTAGAGGTGGTACCAGCGTTGCCCGCCTTCTTCCTTGGGGCGTGAATCCCAACAGACTTGCAGGGCTTGGTAGCGGCCGCCGGGGAAGGGAATCAGATATTGCTGCAGCGGGTAAAAACCAAAGGTGTAATCGATTTTATAGTCCTGACGCTGGCCGTTTTCATCCTCGGCGTTGACCCAGAACTGCTCGCCTTTTTTGAAAAAACGCCAGCGGTGTTTGAAGTGCTCGAATTCGACGTTGTTAAAATCACCGAGCACCGTGTCAGCGGTGGCGGGTTCCATGGCTTTGTGGTGATCGGATTGTTTCCACTCTGCAAATTCTTTTTCATGGCAGGTTTTGCAATCTTTGGCACCGACGTATTTGGCATCTTTGATGAGGTGATAAGGGGAGGTGGTGCTAGCGGCAGCTGGTGGATCTTGTTGTGATGCTGGAGAGGAATCAGAGGATACGCTGTTTTTTTGGTCACAGCTAGCTAGGCCGACAGCAAGGGCGGCGATGCTCAGAATGGTTCGGATGCGGTTGGGCAAGCTCATGTGGGTTTTAGCTCAGAAAAGGGTTCGACTGTTTTTCCTGGGCGACAGTGGTATCGGGGCCGTGGCCGGGGAAGACCATGGTTTCATCGGGTAAGGTGAGCACTTTTTCGTGAATGCCGCTGAGCAGTAATTCAGTGCCGCCGTTGGGAAAGTCGGTGCGTCCAATGCCTCCGTTAAAAAGCACGTCGCCGCCAAACAGCAGCGAAGATCCGCAGCCGCCGTCACTTTCGCCGGCTAGATAAAAACACAAGCTGTCGGGTGAGTGTCCGGGCACGTGTTTAAGCGAAAAATCAAGCCCCACGATTTTGAGGTTTTCTTGCCCCGCAAGCAATTCGTCCACTTCGAAGTCCTGCAGGTTGGCTGGCCAGCCGATGGATTGGCTCAAGAAAGTGGCCAGAGTCAAATCGTCGTCGTAGGCGGAGTGGGCGAGGATGCGGCACTTGGGCTGTTCGCTTTTTAGCAGAGCGGCATCGATGACGTGATCGTAGTGCAGATGGGTCAGCAAGAGAGCGTCGATGGCGACGTTTTTTTCCTGCAACCAGGCGGCTACTCCCTCTGGGGCATCAATCAGGATATGGCCTTGAGGGCAGCGCAGCAGGTAGCCGTTGGTTTGGAAGTATCCTCCGGTGTAACATTCGATTTCCATGGTGGGCGCGGTGGCAGACTCGTTGTTTGTCATTCTATTCACAAGCTCCTATCATTCCTCCAATCCGAGCCAATGACAAATATCTTTAATCTCGTCTTTATTTGGTATATGTTGGCGGCGAACGAATTCCCCCTTGTTCTTTCACTAGAATGGGGAGAAATTCGCTTTTGTGGTCATCAGGGCCGCCGAAATTAAAAAACCTTTTCTGATATGTTTACCGAATCCAAGTCCAGTCAACCGGTCGCCAAACGTTATTTGGCCTTTTTTGTCCCCTGTTTCGCTTGTTTGATCGCGCTTTTTGTTTCGAGTTTTACGATTAAAGCGGACGCGGCCGAGGCTAATCTCAACGAGATTGGCATGCGGGTGGCCAAAATGCTTGCGGAGGAGCACTACAGCCAGCACCCCTACGACGATGCGATGTCGGAGCGCACGCTTGATAATTACCTTCGTTTTCTGGATTACGGACGGCAGTATTTCACCCAAAAGGACATCGACGGTTTTTATGAGAAGTACCGCCACAGTATTGATGACGAGGTCAAAGCAAAAAATCTGACCGCGGCGGATGAAATCTATAAGATTTATCTCGAACGGGTGAGCTCGCGGATTGAGAAGGTGAAAGAGATTCTGGAAAAAGATGAACTCGATTTCAATTCGGATAAAACGATTCATATCAGTCGTAAAAAGGAAAAATGGCCGGTGGATGCGGCCGCCGCCGATGAGCTCTGGCATCGTTTGATCGAGGGTGAAATGCTGCAAGCCACTTTGCGCAAGGAAATGGCTGATAAGGAAAAAGCTGAGAAAGCGGCTAAAAAGGCGGCAAAAGAAGCTGAAGCTAAAAAAGGGGCAAACACGAATTCAGGTGAGGGCAAGGAGCAGGTCAGCACCAAAATCGCCATTAAAGAAACTTCAGGACATAAGGATTCAGACAAAAAAGATTTGTCGCCCAAGGAGAAAATTCTCAAGCGCTACGATCGTATTCTCAAGAATGTCACTGAAAATGATGCCGAGGACGTTGCGGTGATGTTCATCAAGGCGATCACGCGTAGTTACGACCCGCACTCCGAGTATTTTTCCCAGTCCCAGTATGACAACTTCCGCATCAGCATGAGCAAATCGCTGAAGGGGATCGGAGCGATGCTCAGTTTGGATGAAGAAAGCGGTGCTGCTGAAATCCAGGGTTTGGTGGTTGGTGGACCGGCTGCTAAACAGGGAGATCTTAAAATCAAGGACCGCATCGTCAAAGTGGGGCAGGGCAAAAAGGGTGAAATGGTGGATATTGTCGGTGAAAAACTCAGTGATATTGTGGATCAGATTCGGGGGGAGAAAGATTCTTACGTGCGGCTGGAGGTGATTCCTGCTGATGCCGCAGATTCTTCCCAGACCAAGATCATTATGATTTTGCGTGATAAAGTGGATTTGAAAGAGAGTCTCGCCAGTGCGGATCTTATCATCACCAAGGATGCGAATGGCAAGGAGCAGAAGATTGGCTGGATCTATTTGGCTTCTTTTTACAGTTCGATGGGCGATGGCCAGACCAGCACCACGGTGGATGTGCAGCGACTGGTTAACCGTCTGAAAAAAGAAGGCGTCGATGGCATGGTGCTCGACCTCAGGGATAATGGAGGGGGTTCTTTGGAGGAGGCGATAAATTTGACCGGATTGTTCATTCCTCGCGGGCCGGTGGTGCAGTCGAAAAACTGGCGTGGTGACATGGATGAAAAGTTTTCCCGCAACCGTTACGCTTTGTATGATGGGCCGCTGTTGGTTTTGACCAATCGTGCCAGTGCGTCGGCCAGTGAAATTCTCGCGGCGGCTTTGCAGGATTATCACCGCAGCCTGATCATCGGTGACAAGTCTACCTTTGGTAAAGGCACGGTGCAGCAGTTGCGTCCGGTGCGCACCAACCGCATCCCTTTGCCGTTCCGTTCACAAGAGGTCACCAATGGGGCTTTGAAGTTGACAATCCAGACTTTTTTCCGGATTTCCGGCGGGTCAACGCAATTGAAAGGGGTGATTCCCGATATCCATCTACCGTCTTCCAACGATGTGTTGGATTTTGGTGAAGGTTCGCTCGAATGGCCTTTGGAGTGGGAGAAGGTTAATCCGGAGAAGTATTCGATCGTCAGTTCCAGTCCGCTGCCGACGGATATTTTGAGCAAGGCTTCGGCTGAACGGATAGGGGAAGAGCAGGATTTTGTTTATATTCTTGAGGACATTGAGCGCACTCAGAAACGCATCAAGGATAATTTAATTTCGCTGAACCGGAAAAAACGTGAGGTGGAAGTGGAGACTCTTGAAAAGCGTAGGGAGCAGCAGATCGAAGAGCGCAAAGCGCGTTATACCCAGATTAAAGATAAAGAAAAGGGGCTTTATACCATCTATGGGTTGACCCAGACCAATGTTGATGACGAAAAGTTGATACTGAAATCAGAACTCAGTACCGAGGACACTACTGGTATGAAGACCGCAGTAGAAGAGGAGGAAGATCCAGAGGTCAAAGCTTTGCAGTATCCACATGGTTTTGATCCTTATAAACGTGAAACCCTGCACATCCTGCAGGACTACATTGCGATTGAGAAGTCAGCCAAGCCGGTGGGCATTTCGGCTAACAAATAAGATTATTCGCTGACGCTTTTGCGCAGCTGTGGAAACAGCACGATGTCGCGGATGGATTCGGCTCCGGTGAGCATCATGACCAGACGGTCGATACCGATGCCGATGCCGCCGGCGGGCGGCATGCCGTGTTCAAGTGCGAGCAGGAAGTCTTCGTCGAGCTTCTGGGTCTCTTCTCCGGCCTGGTCTTCGAGGCGGGCGCGCTGGCTGTCCGGGTCGTTGAGCTCGGAGTAGCCGGGGGAAATTTCCTGGCCGTTGATGATCAGTTCGTAAACATCGACCACAGAGTCATCGTCGGTGTTTTGCTTGGCCAGAGGAACCAGCTCGCGTGGCACGTGAGTGACGTAACAGGGGTCGAAAGTTTTTTCCTCGACCAGTTTTTCGAACACTTGTTGGCTGACTTCGTAGTCTTCCATTTGCTCGGAGAGTTCGACTTTGAGCTCATTGGCACAGCGCTCGCGGCGTTGTTCGCTGGTGATGTCGAACCAGTCATCTCCGGCAGCCTGTTTGACCAGGTTGTGAAAGGTTTCGCGTTTCCATGGACGGCTGAGGTCGATGGTGCGGATCGGTTCGTCGTTGGCGTCTTTGTGCTCGATTTGCAAACCCCCGCAGAATTTTTCCGCCAGATGACAGACCATTTCTTCGACCAGGTCGGCCATCTGTTCGAAGTCGGCAAAAGCCCAGTAGGCTTCTAGCATGGTGAACTCGGGATTGTGCCGGCGGCTGATGCCTTCGTTGCGGAAGTTGCGATTGAGTTCGAACACTTTGGTGAAACCACCGACCAGCAGGCGCTTGAGGTAGAGCTCGGGCGCGATGCGCATGTAGAGATCCATGCCGAGGGCGTTGTGATGGGTTTTGAACGGTTCGGCGGCAGCGCCTCCGGGTACGTCCTGCAGCATGGGGGTTTCGACTTCGATGAATTCCCGTTGACCGAGGAAGGCGCGGATTTCGGCGACCATGGCGCTGCGTTTGAGGAAGGCATCGCGGGCGCGTTCGTTGGCGATGAGGTCGAGATACCGTTGACGGTATTTGATTTGGGGATCGACCACACCATGCCATTTGTCAGGCAATGGGCGTAGCGACTTGGACAAAACAGTGATAGCCGAAGCTTTCACCGTGGGCTCTCCCATGCGGGTGGTGAAAGTTGTGCCTTCGATGCCAATCCAGTCACCGATGTCGAGTTGTTGGAAGATTTCAAAAGCTTCGTCACCGATGGATTTGGGATTGAGGAAACACTGCAATCGTCCGTGAATGTCAGCGATGTCAAAAAACTGGCTTTTGCCCATGTCGCGATGCGCTACGATGCGTCCAGCGACTTTGACTACAATTTCTTCTTCGAAATTGGCTCGCAAAGCAGCGGGTTGGTGCGTGGTTTCAAATTTGCCACCAAAAGGATCCACGCCGAGTTCGCGCAGCTTGTCGAGTTTTTGACGACGAAACTGGATCAGTTGGTGTTCGCTGATTTCTTCTTCGCCCGTGGTTTCCTGTTTTTCTTGTGACATGGATTTTAGATAATAAAAACTGTAAATGAATATCGTGCTTGCCCCCTGCACCCTACGGCCGCGGAAGGTAGGGTGAAATACTCCACCATGCACGCAAATTTTTACAGATCAAGCTGTGGCGGGTTTGTTGAAGCATAGGGTAAGACCGCTGATGAATATTCTTCAAAAATAGAGACGTCAAAACTTATAGCCCGTATGCCGCCAGGATGCGCAAGTATATTAGTGAACATGCATCTGATGAGGAGATTTTCATTCATCAAACATGGGCAATCGAGCGGACGATAACGGGCATCACAGGTGTCATGCGATTTAGTCGTGGTTTTATCTCTGCCGAGAATTTTTGAATTGTAGCATGGAAGCCTCTATCTATAGTAATGGCTAAGCTATTGTTTCTTTTTTTTCTTTCAGTGTCGTCAACCATGGCGGCGGAGTTTGCTGTTGCCGATCAGGAACAATTCGACGCTGCGGTAAAAAAGATCAATCCCGGTGAAACGATCATTTTACAGAATGGAATATGGGAGGATGCACGGCTGAAAGTGAATGCTTCCGGGAGCAAAGGGCAGCCGATTATCATAAAGGCAGAAACTCCGGGGAAAGTGGTTTTCACTGGTGATTCACGTATCTCACTAGGGGGCAGGTATCTAGTCGTTGACGGTTTGTGGTTTCAAAACCCTTGCGGTTCCGAATCCATTGAATTGCGAACCAGTTCAAAAAAACTCGCCTCGGATTGTCGGATCACAAATTGTGGGGTGACCAACGACCATAGCTCACCCGATAACAAACGATCCTCACGGTTTGTTTCAATTTATGGAGCTCGGCATCGTATGGATCACTGCTATTTTTCAGGAAAAACCACTGTGGGACCAACTCTTGTTGTTTGGTTGGTAAAGGGCAAAGAGGCCAAACATCGAATTGATCACAATCATTTTGGTCCACGACCACGATTGGGGGAAAACGGAGGGGAGACGATCCGAGTGGGTGATAGTAAGACTTCGATGCAAAATGCAGCCTGCATCATCGAGCATAATTTTTTTGAGAAGTGCGATGGCGAAGTTGAGTGCATTTCCAATAAATCCTGTGGTAATATATATAGGAGGAATCGATTTGAAGCCGTTTCGGGCACCCTCACCTTACGCCATGGGAATAACTGCCTGGTCGAAGATAATTATTTTCAGGGATTGGGGGCAAAAGGAAGCGGAGGTGTTCGAATTATCGGCGAGGGCCACACTGTTACAGGTAACCGTTTTGAAAACTTGATGGGGGACGACGCTCGAAGTGCGGTTTGTTATATGTTGGGAATCCCGGATTCACCATTGCATGGATATTTCCAAGTGAAAAAATCGAAACTCAGCAACAACATTTTTCTAAACTGTAAACATAACATTGTGATTGGAATGGCATGGGATTCCAAATCAAAATTGGCTCCCCTCGAATCCATCATTACTGGCAATATCATTCAAAATAATAAAGGCGCAGCTTTTGATATTCGCTGTGATCTCACCGGCGTTAAGCTGCAAAATAACACCATGGTCAAAAAGCGCCCATTGGATCTTCCTGACCTGCCAACAGCAGAACCTACGGGGCCAGATTGGGGAGATTTTCGCTAGTCGGAAAATAATCTAAAAAGGGTCAGACCCATTAAAAAGGGTCAGACCCATAGCGATTTGACCCATAGCGATTTCGTTGTTGTGTGAGCTCTAGCTGATGTCTTTGCCGCCTCCGGGGAAGGGAGGCGGCACTCGAGCTCTGTTTCGAGGGGGGGGCGATCACTCGATGATCAGGCGGTCGATCATGCGGTTGAGCTTGTCTTCGCTGATGCCAGGCACGCTGAGCACATCATCGAAGGTGCCAAAAGGCCGGTGATTGATGAGACGTTGGGCCAGTGCAGGGCCGACTCCGGGCAGGCTTTGCAGCTCTGCCAAGTTGGCACTGTTCAAGTTGATGATTTCTCCGGCGGGTTCGCACTCACCGTGTTCGCCGTCGTTGTGATCCTGGTCGGTCCAGGCTTCGCTTGGGCTGTCGGCGCCGTAGTGATGCTGGTTGTAGTGATCTTCATCTTCGTGGTATTCGTTCTGATCCTGGTGCCAGCTCTCATCGTGATCGCCGGATTTATTCTCTTCAGCGTCATCGTAACCGGCATGGCCGTGATCTTCTTCTTCCTGATCCGGGTGTTCGGCTTCGTACTGGGCGACTTCGTGGGCGTGCAGTTCGGCTTTTTCTTCTTCGCTGAGGTCTTCAGGAGATTTGGCGTAAAGTTCGCCGAGACGCAGTTGGCGTTCGTCTTCTTCAGTGCGGGCGGCTTTTTCACGCTGGTTCTCGATCGACCAGGCGATCCAGATGCAGATTTCGTATAATACGATGAGCGGTCCGGCGAGCAAACCGAGCGTCATGATGTCGGGCGGGGTGAAAATCGCCGACAGGATGAGCATGACGATCCACGCCATCGGGCGCGTGGTGCGCATGACACGAGCAGTGAGTAGCTGGAGTTTGACCAGAATGGTGACCACCACGGGCAACTGGAAGGCGAGTCCGAAGACTAATACCAAGCGGGTGACAAAGTTGATATATTTGCCGTATTGGTAAGTGGTCCTATGAATAGGTGAGGTCGAGAGGATGAGTTTTTTTGATTCCTCATCAAATGTGATGTGCAGTTCGGAGTCAGCGCTGATGGCAAGCGAGTCGCGCAATACTTCGAGAACTTCGGCGCGCAGTTTTGGATCGACTTGGGTGGGAGCAGAGGCGGCAATCGAGGGGTCTGAATCGGGCTTGGGTTTAAGCAAAGCCTCGGTGGTTGAACTTGCAGAGATCAGATCTTCGGCACTGATGCTGCCGTCACTGATCATGGTTGTGGGGTTGAGGAATTCAGTTCGGTCTTTCTGGAATTCGAAAAAGAAGTTCAAGGCGATGGGGCAGGCCATGTAAAAAGCAAAAGCGGCTCCGGTGGTGAAGAGGAAAAATCCCGCTCCAATGCCCGGCAGGACAAAACGTTTTTCCTGTTCGCGCAAGCCTGGCAGGATGAATTCACCGGCAAAAAACATTAACAAAGGGAAGGCTCCGAGCAAACCTGCAAAGAAAGAGACTTTGATTGAGAGCATCAAAATTTCCTGCGGGGCGAGGGTCATGAAAGTGACGCTGTTGCCGAGGCCGGCAAGTTTCATCGGTTGTCCGACAAACTCCATGATTTGCATGTTGAAAGCGAAGGCGATCATGGTCGTCACCAGCAAGGTGATGATGATCTTCATCAGCGTCTTTCTCAGATCCTCCAAGTGATCGAGGAAGGGTTTTTCATGAGGATCGCAGCCTTCGTCGGCGCCAGAACGAATGCGTGAAGCATCTTCACGCATTTTGAAGAGTTTAGATAAAACGGGTTTAAAAAAGGTCACAGTTACAGGTGTTGTGTTTTTTGGGAACAGGATTCATCCAGCTTTCCGCTTTGCCATTGTAGCCGATGATGAACGCTGCGCAATATGAGAAATGCGGGGTAACAAATATGGAAATTTGTTTTACGGGCGTGGCTGTTTAGTTGATGAGCCCTCTGGCACAAAGGCGGGCGTATAAAGCGAGGGTATTGGCATCGACGATGCGATTATTAGCGATTTCATCACTCAGCTCGTTGGCGCTGACGGCGCGGCAGCCAAGGATGCTTTCTCCAGCGTCGGGACGTGGTCCTTTACCGGTGGAAATGACATTTTTGGCGAGGAAGAGATAAACGTGTTCGTCGCTGTAGCCTTGTGA
>JASFYY010000079.1:0-9371 GCA_045046875.1 Verrucomicrobiota bacterium
GAACAGCTTGTATTTCCCCGCCGTCCGGCTCACCACATGATAATAATTCGTCTGCCCCGCCTCACCCAACAAAAATCCCCGCGTCTTTCTCATAAAAACACCCTATCAACCCACTTCAAAATTCGCAACAAAAAAATGTCTTGGGGTCTGACTCCATTAATATTAAAAACTTATATTCCTCCCGCATACCCCTGTTGCTCTATCACTCTGAATTTTTACACCTGCTTGTTTCTAATGAAAAACGTTTGTTTTCTCCTCCATGTCAGGCAAAATGACATGCCTCGTTCAAATACAAACGAAGTCCATAGATCAAGACCTAGGCACAGCTCTATCACCTCAACAAACCCTAATGGAACCCGAAAAGAACGAAGATCACGGCAAAATTCTTGTTGTAGATGACAATCAAATCAACTTGCAGATCTTGGTTGCCTGCCTGGTAGGACTAGGGCATCAAACCCAATCCGCCAGCAGCGGTGAAGCCGCTTTGAATCTCCTGCATTCGGAAACATTCGATCTGGTTCTGCTCGATGTCGTGATGCCTGGCATTGATGGCTTTGAAGTTTTAAGCCAAATCAAAAACGATGTCGAATTGCGCCACCTCCCGGTGATCATGGTATCGGGTGTTGAAGAAATGGACGCGGTGATTCGCTGTATCACCACCGGAGCCGATGACTTTTTGCCAAAACCGTTTGATCCCGTGCTGCTACAAGCTCGTATCAACGCCTGCCTGGAAAGAAAATTCCTCCGCGATCATGAAAAAGATTATCTGAAAACTATCGAGCTCACTCAAAAACGACTGCAAGACGAGCTGGGCGAAGCTGCCAAATATGTTCGATCCCTGCTCCCAGAACCGATGAGCGAACCCTTTAAAATCGACTGGCTCTACCAACCTTCCACCGAACTCGGCGGCGATGCCTTCGGATACCACTGGATCGACAATGAACACTTTGCCATCTACCTGCTCGACGTCTGCGGTCATGGCGTGGGAGCTTCATTGTTAGCTGCCAGCGCCATCAACGTCATTCGTTCGCAATCCTTGGTTAATACCGACTTCCGCGAGCCCGCCCGGGTGCTCGAAGCTTTAAATGAAGCTTTCCCGATGGAAAATCAAAACGACATGTATTTCACCATCTGGTATGGAGTCTACCATGCCCCTAGCCGGGTTCTTCATCATTCCTGTGGCGGTCACCCCCCTGCCCTGCTGCTCTCTCCAGAGAATCAGGCAGAACCTGCAAACTACACCCAAGTCCGCTGCCCCGGAGCTTCGATCGGCGTTTTTGCCGAACGCGAATTTAAGTCAGACCGAATCGACATCGCTCCCGGCAGCGATCTATTGGTTTATTGCGACGGAGTTTACGAAATCACCCGTCCTGATGACAGCATGATCGAACTGGAAGATTTTGAAAAATTTGCCAACACTTGCGCCCGGCAAGGTGATGGCCTGCAACAGCTTTTGGCATGGGCAAAAAGCCAAAACACCGAACGCCCTTTTGATGACGATTATTCCATTGTGAAAATACGGCTTTCTTGAGCTTGCGAAACGATAGAAACTCCATCCTAACGCAAAGATGAGTGACCCCGAATACAACCGTATTGCCAGCCAATATAAAACGGCCAAACAGCAAACCTGGCGCTCTGCGATTGAAGAAAACACCCTCTTCTCCCTACTGCCCGATCTATCACAGCTTAGCATACTGGATATTGCATGCGGTGACGGCATATACACTCGCAAATTAAAAAAACTAGGAGCTAAAAATATCATCGGAGTCGACATTTCTTCGAACATGATCCACTTAGCCCAACAGGAAGAAAACCGCAACCCGCTCGGGATCCGCTATGAAGTTGGAGATGCCGCTCAATTGGAATACAACAAAAAATATGACATCGTCTTTGCCTCCTACCTGTTCAACTACGCTCGAAATCAAGAAGAGCTCGTAACTTACTGCAACAGCATTTTCCAATCTTTGAAACCCGGCGGACAACTGATCGGCATGAATGACAATCCTCAAAATTTGCCAAAAGATTACCACCGTTACAAAAAATACGGCTTCATAAAATCATGCCCTCCCCAACGAGTGGAAGGCTCCCCTATCAGCTACACCATTTACAACTCAGACGGCAGCAGTTTCAGTTTCGATAACTATTATCTGTCCTCCGATACCTACAAAAAAACCTTCACCTCCGCCGGTTTCAAAAATTTTCAGTGGGTTCAACCCTTCTTATCAGACGACCCGAAAATCACCGGAGCCATCAACTTCTGGGATGATTTTATCGATCACGCTCCCATCGTAGCCATACAAGCCACCCGCCCGTCAAATGCACCCGACTCGTAAGTGTGAAAGGATATTTAAAAGTTTTACCAACAACTTCCTGCGGTAAAACATCGCCCTAAAACATCAGTTTACATAAGTAAAAACCAAAAATGTCCGTTTGGCAGCAATCATTCAATGGACCCCATCAACTTTCCTCGAAAAAATCTTCTGGGAATTTTGCCTTCCCCTCGCGGTTCTTTGCGGAGTTACTGTAAGCGAGACGACGAACCTCGTTGATTGATCCCAAAGGGGTGTGCTCCCTGAGGCAATTCCACGGGCTAAAGGCCATTTGGTCACCATCTTCCACCGTGTTCATAACATCCTGCTTCGCTATGGAAAGGTGGCCCACTTTGATAGAGGGACTCTTCCACTCAATCGAGGAATCATCGATGCACTCACCTTCAATCACACTTAGTTGAAGAAAAAAATCAAACCCTATAGAGCCATCATTCAGCACTTTCTGCAATCGCTTGCGGAAATCCATCCCCGGTCCGCCAAAACGATCTTGAGTAATAGCATCAGGCCTGCATTCATATTTGGCTGACCCTTCCCCCAATTGGTAGGGGGTTCCACTGTAATAAGTAAGTCGCGAAATATCCCGACACCATAAATGCCTCCAACCCGCATCCAAAGACGTCGCCAGATAATGCCAGCGTCTAGACCACGGAGAATTTCCAGACATCAAATACTTAGGTGCCAATATTTTTAACGGAGCCACTTTTTTCATTCCGTCTAGTGCCGAAAAAACACACAACGCTTCATCAGCATCGGCAAAAGGGGTGACGGGTTGGTTGATCAATACAAAATCTTGCTGACCTTCGGGAGCATCTTCACACACCTCGCCCTCCACCCCCTTCAATTTGATTGCCATTCCCCGACCATCCCCAAGCAAATCGTTAGCAAAAAATGAACTCGAAAACCGAACCGCAGCGGGATACGATCCTGGCTGGGAAAAAAGTCCGTGCCGCAAGGCAGGATCACTCACCTCCTCCACCACAAATTTTCCTTTCAAACAAGCATAGGTCTTTCGGTGAAATTGCCGGTATTGAACGCCATTTTCATCAGGACGCTGAAATGTCCGCTGACAAATCTCACTGATGTTCTCCGCCGTGCGGTGAAAAGGGCAGGCCGATGGAATTTTTTCACTCATGAGGTGTAACCCAATACTTTCAATCCAGGCGCGCAAGCCTTTTGAAGGGCTTCCTGCTCCGATTCAGCTAGACTGGAAAACTTCGAGCGCGCGGGTCCAGGGATTGCCGCCACCTCCTTGATCCACGATTCCTCTTCCAGAGATGGATCAATAAATCGAATCAGGCGCCTCACCTCTTGCTCGGGAGACTGTTGCATATCCTCGAATTTAACCTCAAGCAGTCGCTCAACTGGCAGATCCCGCATCATTTTCCGACCAAACAGAATGGAACGACTCCAATAGTCTCCAAAGTCAGCCAGAACAGGCTCTTCGGCCAGTTTGTCCGGGTTAACAAACCGAAACAATTGGTTCTGCACCCACGATTTCACAGGACTAGCAGTAGTCGCTTCAAAATCTCGAAAAACATCCACTCCCATTCGGCGAGCTTTGAGCATTGCACCTATCAACACCTTGAAATTATGGTGATGGCTCATCGACATGGCCGTGTCTCGACCGTCCCGGTAAACATGAATCACTCGTGCTTCAGGGAAATGGTGCAATAACTTGGCAGTTAACATCAATGATCCGCCAGAACGTTCGACCCACACATCATTGCCGAACCGGGTAGCCAGACTTTCAAACAAAGAACGATACTGGTCAGCCAATGGCATTCGAGGCCGAGAACTTACTTCTACCTCCAATTCATCGTATAAATTTTCAAAATCATCAGTGAGATGCGGAAGCGTGACTGCCAGAATCGGTGGTATATTCTCCGGTTGGAAACGGGCACCCTCCTCCCCAAAAGGGTAGAGGCTTTCGCTGACCACGTCCCCTCTCTTGAGCATGGCGTGTAGAGGAAGGCTTTGGCGGCTGAACACTTTCCACATCCAATTGCCATCCGGCTGCTTCCTCGTAAAAGCATCTGAACCCAACGGTATGAAAAACTCAGACAGACTCAACACCCTTGGATGCAGATCCAACATCTTGGAAACCATGGTCGAGCCGCAACGCCCGGTGCTGAGGATCAAAACAGGAGAAATATTGGTCTTATTAGGCATTTTTCATAAGGGCTTGTCTTTTTCAGCGTGCACATGACCCGGCATGCGATAGGCAATGCCCCGCTCTTCGTAATGGGAAAGCTCCAGCATTTGTTGGAACTGATCGACCGATTGTCGCCGCGCCAATGTTGGAAATACTGATGCCAACCATTTATCCCAACGGTTCTTCCCACGAAGCAACGCCAATACTCCAACAGAACGACTCGAAGGAAAATTCAGGGAGTCAGCCATCCGGTCTCCAATCAGCGCACGTGAAACTTGATATAGCTTTTTCACCAACTGCCGACGCGCCTGCTCCTCCTCAATACCCGCAACAACAGGAGCGGCATTAATCAGGGCATTGGCGAGTTGGCACGACTCTAAACTGGGTGAGGGTTCACACCACGTGCCCACATCATGAATTAACAAGGCCTCGTTTTTATCTGTGAAAAGCATTTCATCCGGCACTCCCATCAAATGACCAGAATAACGCCAAATCATCATGAAAGATTCTTCTTCTTCTGCATTCAAATAAACCCCCAGTTTTTCAGCACGCTTCAACAGCAGTCCGGAAAATGAAGCCGTGGCATATCCGATGTGGGCAGCGCTCAAAGGCGTTCCCCAAGCCTCCTCATTCCAATCTTCAGATTGGGCCAGTAGATGGCGAACCTGGGCATGGATCAAACGAACTCGCACGGACAGCTTCCACCCGTCTCCATGCCGATCCAGCCCGCTAGGCATAAAGATCTCCGTAATGTGTCGATTGTTCTGTTTTAAACGCCTGACTCCTTGATCCACCACACGCCCGGTGATGCTAAAAGACTTGCTGATCAATGTGGTGAAACCCTCGATCAATACTGCGCCGACAAAAGCCCCAATAAACATCTGTGAGTTGAGGTGAAAAGCACGACAGCCCGGTTCTGTTGCATTCGGATCAAACCACTCTGGAACTTTTTCAATGCTTGAAAAAAAATCGCGAACCTCGTCAGGTGCGTCAGGAATCGCGTCAACCCCTCCTTCAATACCCGCCTGAATCAAAACCTGTTTCCTTTCTTCCGTCTCACCCTGTAGAGCTCGAATCAGCGCATCCGCCTCGGGATCGCCGATTATCGTATGACGAACATAGCGTTCTGACCAGACGGGTTCGATTCTCCATGAACGTGTGTAACCCTCAGGGTATTCGCTCGGTATGCCTTCCACCATTGCGGGGCCTTGCCCCGGATCCACCTCCACCGACGGATCTTGTTCAACCTCACCGAAGTCAAAACATTCCATCGCCGCGTCCACGTCCGCCGCACGGTGAAACAAAGAATCAAAACCAGAAATCTCCAAAGCCAATGCAACTGGTGTATTCATCCCCGCAATCGCAGGTTTGGTTTTATGCACAGACAAGCGCTTCACCAATTTGAGTAGTTCCCTCAACCCTGCGCTACTGACCGCAACTAATTCACGGGCATCGACAATCACAAATTTGTCTTTAGCCTTAAGATTTTCATCAAGGGAGTCAGCGAATGCCCCGCAAGAATTACCATCCAAACGTCCAGCCAAGGCAATAGTCGTAACCATCACTCGTTGAGAAAATTCTATTTCCAAAGATTCCATTGCTTGAAACTTTAATCAGCTGAATTCATCTCCCATCGCACATCAACTATATTTTTTCCACCTTCACGTCGATACAAAAATTCGCTACTTGTTTTACGAATAAGGTATATGCCCAAACCTCCGATTGCCCTCTCTTGGACTGAAAGACTGGTATTCGGTTCTGATGCCGACACAGGGTCAAAGGCAATACCGCTATCACTCACCTGCAAACGCATAGAATTACCATCAAAGGCCAACGCAACATTCACCAGATCCTCCTCCCTCAATCCGCTGTGATAACAAATATTCATCAACAGTTCCTCCAAGGCCAAACGAAAAGTTTCGATGTTTGCGCTCGGCATGTCCTGCGATTCAAGAAATCCACACGCTTCATTGATCAGCGGAAAAACCAGCTGCTTTGAAGCGCCCACTTGATACTCTTGTTGAAAAACCGTCATGTTTGGCCAACAGCCTAGACAAGATCAAGAAGATCTCAAGCCCCTATCATCGGCGAGCGCTCTGCTTGACCTTCGAAAAGAGCCGTGTTCTAATCTACTAGTAACTATTCAGCACTTTCAGCCACCCTCTACTCCTTACCCACCAACACCACTTATGAAAATTTCTTCAAAACAACAATCAGACATCACCATCCTGACGCTCGAAGGTCGCCTCGACGGCGAAAGCAGTCCGACTCTGGAAAAAACCGTCAATCACCATCTTGCCAACGGCAGCAAACACCTCATTTTCGACTGCCCGAAACTGAACTACATCAGTAGCGCCGGACTACGGGTATTTTTATTGAGCTCTAAAAAAGCCAGCTCCGCGGGAGGGCAAATTGCTTTCAGTTCCCTGCAAAACGGCATCATTGAGGTCTTCGAGCTTTCAGGATTTGATAATCTATTCACCGCCCATGCCGACCTCGAAACGGCTCTGGCGGACTTTGCCTGATTTTTACTTTCTATCTACCGCCCCCCTCCCTTATGAGCTCCACCACCCCGCCCTCAACGGCACTGATCAAATCCGCCGCCTTGCTCTCCCTGCTGGTCATCGCTCTGGGAGTCACTGCGCTCTTTGCCCTCAGCTACACCAACCAACGCAGCGAAGAGATGCTCGACCATCTGGATCAATTCCACGCTGCCGAAATCGCCGCCACCGAAACCCGGGCCAACTTCAAAACCCAGGTTCAAGAGTGGAAAAACCTCCTATTGCGAGGCAACGATCCAAAATCCTTTACCCGCTACCACCAACAGTTCAAACAACGTTCTGAAGAAGTGCAAAAAAAATTAGCCGAACTGCAACGCCTGCTTGAAGCCTTAGACGAGGACAGCACCATCCCCAAAACACTGACTGAAGAGCATCAAGCTCTCAACAAAATTTACACCGAAGCTCTTACCCATTACAACCCGCAACAAGCTGACTCCGCATTCAAAGTAGATGCCGCCGTTCGAGGAGCTGACCGACCGCTCAGCAACAAAATCGAACAGTTGGCTACAGACATGTATCAGTTGGCACAAAAACATCACCAGACTGCCCAACAGGACGCCGCTTCTCGTTACGCCAGCCTGCGCCAAGTCACCACCATCGTTACAGCCTTGACCATTCTGGTCTCTTTCGCGCTGGTCTTTTTTGCCAACCGCCGTCCCCGAGCTTAAGCCTTTCCCTCTCCCGCGTCCCTTACCATGTCTGAGCTGTTCGCAACCTTTCTTGCAGGACTCGCCCTTTTCTTCCACGGAGTCCGTGGGATCAAAGAGCACATGCAGGGGCTCACCAGTCGCCGTCTGCGCCAACAACTTTCCCGTTGGTCAGAAAATCCCATCCTCGCCGGGATGTGGGGCTTCACCTTCGGCGCTATCACCCAAAGTTCCACCGCCGTAGCTTTTATCCTAAGCAGTCTGGTAGAGACCGGCCTCATGACAGTGGCTCGTGCCCTACCCATCGTCGCCTGGGCCAATCTAGGCACCGTGGTATTGGTCTTTTTTGCCTCCTTCAACCTGCACCTCGTTTTTTTATACCTGCTGGGACTCGCCGGACTTGCTTTGGCTTTTGAAATCGGTGGCAATCGTTTGCGCCCCGCTTTGGGAGCGCTGTTTTCCATCGGCATTCTATTCTACGGCCTTCATCTAATGAAAGCCTCCTTCGCCCCGCTCGCCGACTTCCCGTGGTTCCATGATCTCGCCACCTTCATCCAGGGATCCACCTTTGCCGTATTCGTGGCAGGTGCCCTGCTTCGCATCCTCATCCCATCCTCTTCAGGCATAGCCGTGATAGCCATCGCCCTTTCCTACGGAGGCGTCATCAGTCTCGAGCAGGCAGCGATGATCATCTACGGCACCGGTGTCGGCGTTGCCCTTTCCATCCTCCTGCTATCCAGCAATCTACAAGGCATCCCCCGTCGCATCACCCTGTATCAAGCCCTGATCAATGGCAGTTCAGGCCTACTGCTAGGCCTTCAGGTTTACCTCGAAATCTACACCGACCGTTTGTTCCTACCCAGCCTAGCCCGCGAGCTGGCACCCAGTGAAAACCTGCAACTGGCCTTTGCTTACCTATTCTTGCAATCCACATCTGTTTTGCTTTCCTTACTTTTCGCCAAACCCGCCGCCCGCTGGCTGAAAAAACTCGCCCCCGCCACCGACGAACAAGACCTCTCCCAGGCCCGCTTTTTGACCCAACAAGCAGTGGTCGACCCGGAGTCCGCTGTGGAACTTGTGCAAAAAGAACAAATTCGACTGCTTCGTTTCCTGCCGGCTCAACTCAACAACATCCGCGACGACGCACCCGAAGCTGATACTCCGCTGATCGACGCCGCCACTCTGCAACGAGCAGGCCATGCCGTCGGCCTCGAAGTGCAGGCTTTCCTGACCGAGTTGATCGAACAGCAAAGCGACCACACCACCTCCCTGCGCCTGGTAGCCGCCGAACGTCGTCAGAACATCATCATGCCGCTCAGCGAACTCTGCCATCAGTTCGTTACCACCTTCAGTGAACTGCGCCCCGTCGCCGGAGAAACTGGGCCCTTCCTCGATAATCTCACCGAAAGCCTGAACACCATGCTGCTCACTGCCATCGATGCCAGCTCAGACAAAGATCCAAACGACCTGGAAATCCTGCACCGCATGACCGCCGACCGTGGCAGTTTGATGGAACGTGTCCGGATTAACCAAAACAAAGGCAGCAGTGAATTTGACCAACAACAAAAATCACAATTTTCCTACCTGATCACCCTCTTCGAACGCGCGGTCTGGTTATTGCGCCAGCTCAGCCAGATTCGTTGATCAACAGGATTTGCAAATCCCTAGCGGAAAGCTCATC
>JASFYY010000080.1:0-6075 GCA_045046875.1 Verrucomicrobiota bacterium
CTGATCACTATGAATTTCGCCCTTGCAGGGCTGGGAGAATTGATTTTTACCCAGCGCTTCGCACTGGGCTATATCATTGAGCACCGTTGGTGCAGAAGAGATGGAAGTAAACTGTCCTGTAAGGACAAAATGAGATAGCCTAGTGCGAAGCGCTAGGTGAGATTGTTTTTATTGCAAGCCCTAAAAGGGCGAAATGGTGTTGATGGGTGATAATACCATTTTCACAGTTATATCATCGTAATGAACATCTATGGGGGTAAGGAACACGCGCTGCGCGCCAAAAGGGAAGAAGCCGGGATCTTTGCCGTCAACTCAGCATTCTCGCTCAGTCGTGTGGCCCGCCACACTCCCTCGTGACGCCTTGATTGGACGGTAAATCTCTCCGGCATTCCGACAATCTAACTGTTCAAATGGTATAAGGTAGCTTTCAGTAAACAATGGCTAACCTTTTTGTCCTGCACCCGATGTAGCAGGGGGCAGGAGAATATTATCGCAATCTTGATCCTGAGAATCCCGGACTTTGCTTTCCATCAGCGGAGAAGCCGCAAAAAGGGTTTATCGAGAATATCATCGTGATTGAAAAAGTAATTTAAAGTGGGCTGTTTACGACTTGACTGCTGCTTTCCAAAAACAGTAGATTATATCAAATGAGTAGCTATAAATTTGGAGGTCGTCATCGTGGCGATTGTGAGTGTCCGGTCTGCGGTGCCAAGGGTGGTCGCCACCTGAGTGATTGCATTTGTCCCATTTGTGGAGAGCGGGCAGGGCGACATCGATCTGATTGCGTCTGCCCGGTATGCGCAGCGCGCTGTAGCAGTCATCGCGGAGATTGCCGCTGCCCGGTCTGTGATGTGGCGGGCAATGGCGGCAATTGAATGGTGTTAGCATTACAAAGAGTGGGTTTTTTTGTAATAGGGCATGTTGCCGGGGGAATGTAAGCTGCTCGGTAAGAAGGGAATCGATGTGTTGACATTGAACTTCGAAAACGAGTAAACCCCAAACATTAAACCTTAAATACTGAACACAAAATTTGTGGGCTCTGTGTAGGGATCCACCATTGTTTGTTCGCTATCAGAAAAATGAAAATAATAACAAGTCTGAAAAAAATGCCATTTCTTATCGCGGTGACCCTGGCCTTCACCGGCTGTTCGAAGCCGTCATCGCTCGATATCATAGGCGAGTGGAAAATCAATGCCGACAAGTCAGCGCACGAAGTCATCAAGGCTGGAAAAGCGGATGCCGGAAAACTGGAGCAAGTGAAGCAGAGCATCAAGCAGCGCATTGAGCGTTTCACCATCGTTGTTGGTGAGAAAAGTTTAAGCGTTAAAGGCAAAGAGCTTCCCTACCACAGGGTTTCGGAATCACCCGGTGAGGTGGTCACTGAAACCGAGGCAGAGGGAAAAAAAGTGATCTTAACTTTCTCAAGCTTTGATGAGCAAAGCATCACCATCAAGTCCTCGGCCACGAATGACATGGATTATTACGTCTGGGACAAGACCCTGCCATGACTTGGGGTGAAATAGTAAGAGGAAGGTGAATGCCGGAATCTGAAACAAAAAAGGCACGATTTTAATCGTGCCTTTTTGCTTGTTTGTTGTGATTAAGGTTTTTATGGGATTCATTCTTTACTCTTAAAAAAATCCCGAGTTTTAAGTTTTGTGATAATTCGCTCACCGGATCGGGCTTTCAGCTCCACTAAGGGTCGTGCCACAATACCCTCGGCCTGGAAGTCTCCCCATTGTGAAACGATGCCTTTGCGGCATTGTTGTATCATATCACTAATGGTTCCTGTTCCGATGATAGGTACGATATCAAGGTTGAGTTTTTTTGCCACATTTTCAACACTGGCTCGTTCCAACCACCATTTCCCCACTTTCACATCAAAAAGTACAAAGTCCTGATCGGGGCGATAGTTGCCGCCGCCTTTCTGGATTTTAGCACCATACCCTTCGCCGTAGAGACAAACACCGTCAGGGAACAATTTTTTAAGATCTGCTTCATTAAAGCGTTGAGACAGACGATTAATCAATTGTGTAGGAATTTGCGCTGAGTCTGTTTTTCCACCAAAGTGCATTTTTTCATTAAGCATCACACGGATGTTGGTGCCATCTACTTTTTCAGTAAAAGACCATTCATTGTTTTGTAGGAATTCAAAAGCAGGCAGGGTGAAATTACCTTCCAGCAAAGTTTTGAATTTTGTTTCAGGATCTCTTTTAAAGACCGTTTGAATTTTATGGTAATCTTTCATGAATTTGCGTGTGGTAGATATTGGAATTTATATTAGTAAGTTTTTAAGGATCCTGTGTGTCGGTGTTCGTTCTTGTTGTGAAATTTGTTTTGGACCTTCGTTTGCGTATTCTGTGAGTGGGCAAGCGAAACGCTCGCCCTACAATGGCGATTTGCGTAGTATGAAAATGCCCGGCCAGATGACCCGAAGCTGAAAAGCTTCCGGTCACCTGAAACCGAGCAAGGAATCAGCTCCTGACTCCTTCTTACTCATACCAAAAACGGTTCCCAATCGGGAATGTCATGGATGTTTTTCAACAGCGCCGTGACCGGCACTTCTCTGGGAGCTTTGGGCTGACGGTTCAGCTTCAAGTTGGCTTCCTGAGGGGTGCGGTTGGCTTTACGTGTGTTCACCTCCTTGGCGGAAAGCACGCAGTTTTCCCAAGTGGTTCCGCCGCCACGGGAGCGCGGCAAAACGTGATCGATGTTGCCTTCACTGGGGCGGAGTTCCCGACCGGTGTATTGGCAACGTCCTTGGTCACGTAACCACAGGTTGCGGGAGTTGAACTTGGGACGCGACATCGGCACTCGTGCGTAGTTCGCCAGCACAATGACGGTGGGTACGCGGATGGGGCCACTGGCGGTGCCGATGGAGCAATCTTCTTCGCGAACGGGCAGCTGTTGCCAGCTGGTCCATTTTGCGGGTGTCATCCAGTCGTCTCCCTGGATGTCGAGGCCGGTGGCCACATCGGTCGCCATTTGGCAAAAAGCTTCCGCCGGGGTCTGGATGTTGACCGCCTGCCAGTTTCGATTAAGAACCAGGACGATATTCTTATGCAGGATAGAGTTCATGGTATGATGGATGGTTAGTGTTTAATTAATTTCTGTTTTTCTGACTCGCAAAGCTGAAGGCCCGGCCGTTCTGACGCGACGTCGGGACGTCTTGTCAGCGGCCGGGCCACGTTGGCTCATCGGAAAGTTTCCCAAGTCAATTTTATTAACTTGAGGGCGCTTCCGAGCCCGCTATTGGCGGGCAGGGAAGACGCTTGTCTTGATCACAGCTCGATTTTTTCGATCTCGTGGATCAGTGCGGATTTGTCCTGTTCGAGGAAACGCAGCGTCTCCATGGTTTTGTCTGAGAATCCAGACAGGGTGTAGACTTTGTTTTCCGGAAACTGGATCGATCCGTATCCGGCGAGATCGAACGAATAAACGTGCGGGCGTTTGCCTGTTTTCTTTACGAAACGTTCAAACGGAACCGCTGGAGTCCAGTGGTTCATCCACGCCTGCATATCCGATAGGATGATCACTCGATCATAGGCCGTCCGGGCTCGCTCGAAGATGGAGTGGAAGTTGGTTCCGCTCCATTCCGCGCTGTCCTCAATGCGCTGGGCAATCGTCAGGGTTGCGTCGTCACGGTTGTAAGTCACGTAACGGGCATCACCGCTGAACAGCATCAGGTCTGCATCGTTCACTTTGTAGAGAACGGCCGAGAACAGTGAACCAACTTTCATTGGTTTTCCGATCATCGAACCAGAGCAGTCCATGGCAATCAGGGTGCGGCCTTTGAAACGCGGTACGTTGTCCAGTGAGTGATCAACCGCTACGTTGAGCGCGGTGATCACTTTCTGACGCAGTGCCCGGATATCGGCGCCACCTTTGAAAACACGATCAATCGCTGCTTTCAGCATAGGTTGATCGAGAGCTGAAGCATCTTCAATCGCATCCAGAGCGGCGCGATATCGGAAGGGCATCACCAGTGAGCGGCGGATCAGTGTTTTGTCCGTCAGCATGGTGATGGCTTCGTCGATCATCTCCGGTGCCTGCACAAGAATGTTGCGCAGGTTCCGCAGTAAAGCGAAATAGCCAATACGTCGTTCGCGGATCAGCTCGGTCCAGACGGCACCTTTTTGTTCTGCTTTATCTTTGTCAGATTCCGCAGTCTGGCCAGCCTGGGTGAGCTTTGTTTCCCATGTTCCCGCCGGAGCCAGACTTCCGTCGATAAGACGGCGGATGGCGGGCGTGTGCGGTGGGTGAACCAGGTTCACCGCATCCACCAGGTTCAGGCTAGCAGACCCACGGCGGTATTTCGCCAGCTGATAATCATCAAAGCGGGTCAGCGCTTGACCGAGTCCCTTTTTCAGGGAGTTCGGCAAGGGTTTTCTGTAAACCGCCAGGTAGTAAGCGAGGATTTCCAAAACGTCGTCCACGCGGAAAACCACGCGATCGAAAAAACGTTTGGTCCACTCTTCACCTTTTACGTTATGGGCGATCTCACCTGCAATGAGGTGGGACACCGAACGCATGCCGGCTTCACGACGAGCGTAAAGGGCGGCTTTGGCGATGAACTGCTTGTCGGGAATTTTCGCGACCAGCTGAGTCAAGCGTTTGGCCGCAGCGTTTCCGTTGCGGTAATACTGCTTATCAAGAAAGCTGGTGAGCAAAATAGTCACCAACTCGAGTTTGTCAGACATTTGATGAGCCTGACCGCCGGCTAAATTGATTGTGTTTGGCTTATTGATTTTGTTTTTGAGTAAGGTGTTGAATTTCATTGCTTCATTGCCTCCTTTCTTTGTTTTAGGTTTGTGGTTTTTTCCGCCATCGAATATGGCGGAGAAGTTTTTGGGGAGAATACTGATTAGAGTTTTACGACGGGAGTCGAACCCGTTCCTCGGCTTGCACCGGGTTCCTCACTTGCGGTGCGCCGCCAACTCGCACCGGGTTTTACGGCGGATAGGTGAGCCCTTATCGCAGGCGAAGTAGCTCTGATCTCACTGCCCCAGAAATGGAATCGGAGAGAAATATGGCAGGGGAGGGTGCCTCTCGGCATCACCGTGACAGGGTGGTTTCGTTTTTCATGCGAAGTATCCCCGAGCCTCACTGCTCCGAAATTTTTCAAATTGACCCGGAGAAAACCGGCGGGAGTAATCACGTGCTCTACCACTGAGCTACCTCCCCAAGGTAGGGAGGGCAGGATTCGAACCTGCGACCACGAGGTTGTAACCGAAGTAACTCCATGCCTCACTGCCGGATCTTTGAAAAGTGGTTCACTCGGAGAATAATGGCAAGAGATGAGGCGCCCACGTCAGTGTTTGCCTTCAGGAATTGAACCTGATCATCCGAATAACGGATTTTACCGAAGTATCTCTTATCCTCGCTGCCGAGTGAAAGTGTGGAAAATAGACAAGAGGAAGCAGGCCGGCCTATGAATTTAACATTTGGGATTTAGCATTTATCATTTCTATAAATTGAGAATCTCAAGGTAATCAGACATCGAGGTGCACATGAGAAATGCTTTATGATAATGGTTAGATGAAACTGGCGGAGCTCCGGGGAGTTGACGGCTTTGCCGCCCTACGGGTGAACCTAGGGTTCATCTGTCTCGCTTTACTCGGCTGCTCCCCATTCCGCTGACGCGGAACCGATCGCTTAGCAGGCGACGCCGGCACGGTTGCCGGGCTTCACCCGCCCTGCGGGCTGCCTATACAGGCAGGCTGTCTCGCTTCGTTCGGCTGTCCGGTTGAAACTCCTGAAATTGGTGCCCACGGCAAGACTTGCACTTGCAACCTCCGGCTTCTGAGACCGGCGCCTCTGCTAATTGGGCTACGTGGGCGTTTGAATTTAACATTTAGGATCTGTCATTTATCATTTTCAATACCGGAAAATGCAGAGCGAATATGAATTAATAGCCAAATGGAAAATGATACATCCTCTATCCTCCATGATAAATTGCAGGGGTAGCCACGGCGGGAGTTGCACCCGCACTGTTCCGATTTTAAGTCGGATGCCTCTTCTAGTTGGGCTACGCGGCCTTTGAATTTAACATTTGGGATTTAGCATTTATCATTT
>JASFYY010000081.1:0-10963 GCA_045046875.1 Verrucomicrobiota bacterium
CGCGTCGGACAGGGTGCAGTGGATATGACAGTCAGTATGTTGCCCTTGCGGAGGATTTGGGGACGAAGTTATATACGTGTGATAAGAAGGTTTTGAGAAAGTGTCCCGAGATTGCTACATTACCAAAATAAGGGAGGACAAAACGCTGTACACCAAGCACTGTGCCGAAGTTAAGAACCCTCGTGACTTTAAACATCAACCCCTTCGTCAAAGCTCGCTCCCCACTCAGTAATGGGTGAGCTCGAACGTTCGCTCGCTCTGGACGACCTTTGCCGCCGTGCCACACTTCAACCGTTCGATAGCAATAAGAAACACATCTTGCATCGATCAATATTTGGTATTACGATAAGCCTATCGATATGCCGACTGTAACAATATCCCCGAAATACCAGGTCGTCATCCCCAAAGCCGTCAGAGAGAGGTATTCTCTGACGCCAGGCGATAAGATAGAAATCATTGAGTTGGAGGGTAGAATTGAGCTCGTACCCATTAGACCCGCAACCGAGTTGAAGGGGTTCCTCAAAGGAATAAAGAACACATTTGAGAGAGAGGGAGACAGATGCCTACCGTAGTCGATTCTTCAGGATGGATCGAATATTTCATAGACGGGGCCAATACTAAATATTTTGCACCGGCCATCGAGAATACCAGTGACTTAATTGTTCCATCGATCATCCTCACCGAGGTTTACAGATGGATGTTGAGAGAATCCTCTGAGCCGGATGCATTGGCGGTGGCGGTAGTAATGAAACAGGGCAAGGTTGTCGCCCTTGACGGTCAGCTTTCGATTTTGGCAGCAGAAGTAAGCCACAGGCACAAACTACCTCTGGCGGACGGTATTATATACACGACGGCTCGGCAATACTCCGCAGATTTGATCACACAGGATGCTGATATGGAGGGATTGACTGGAGTAAAATACATCAAACACCCACAAAGAAAGTGATCAACCGTTAGCAGCCAAACTGCCTAAAACCAAACATCATAAGGACGGCCTTCGCGTTTTTCATAAAACTGCACAAAAGCCTGATTCACCACCCGGTATCCACCTGGCGTCGGATAGTTACCAGTAAAATACCAATCACCCTGATGCTCGGGAACCGCGGTGTGCAGGTTCTCAATCGTCTGATAGATCACCTTGATCTCCCCTTTCCAGTTGGTATCCGGCGGCGAAACCAAACGCGCGATTTCAACTGAAATCTCTTCCGGCGAAAACGGTTCGTAGATCGCCTTCACACAGTTGCCCATCTCTTCCACTGGCTTTTTCAGTTCTTCTAGGCAGGCGTGGTAAGTCTCCACCACCACTGACTGCAAACCTTGTTTTTGCAGCAAAGAGGTCGCCGCTTGGAAAGCGATGAACTTGCCCAACTCTGACATATCGATGCCATAACAATCCGGGTAGCGAATTTGTGGCGCCGTCGAGGCCACCACAATTTGCCGAGGATTGGTGCGGGCGAGGATTTTCAAAATAGAACGCCGCAAGGTGGTACCACGAACAATCGAATCATCCACCGCGACCAAGCTGTCATCCGGACGAACCACGCCATAAGTGACGTCGTAAATATGCGAGACCAACTGCGCGCGTCCCTCTTCCTGACTAATAAAGGTCCGCAACTTGATGTCTTTATGCGCGATTTTCTCTCCACGCGGCCAGTTGCGCAAAATCAGCTCATCAATCTTATCTTCGGTCAAATTCCCCAACTTCACTCCCTCAACCAAAGCCTCTCTCACCGCCTGACGCCGATGCAAACGCAAACCCAGCATCGTTCCCTGAAAGGCAATCTCTGCAGTATTTGGAATAAAACTGAACACCGCATTTTCGAGATCATGATCGATCTCATCCAATATCTGCGGAACCAGGTTAGCTCCCAGAGCTTTGCGTTCCTGATAAATATCCGGATCATTGCCACGTGAAAAATAAATACGTTCAAAAGAACAAGGGCTGGTTTTTTTCTCCTCCGCAAAGCTTTCGAAAGAAATCTCACCACTGTTTTTGATCACCGCCACATGGCCGGGTTGCAGCTCACTCACCTCTTCCATGTCAGCATCAAATACCGTCATCAAAGGCACACGCTCGGAGGCAAAAGCGATCAGCTCGTCGTTTTCATAATAGTGACAGGGGCGAATGCCATTGGGATCCCGGAAAACAAAACCGTCACCATTGCCAACCACGCCGGAAATCGCATAACCACCGTCCCAAATCGAAGCACATTTACCAATGATCTCCCCCACATTCAGCTCGCGGGAAATGATACCGGGAATCTCACGCCCTTCAGTCCCCTTGTCTCGTTCGCGTCGATAGAGATAGTCGTGTTGCTCATCGAGGTGATAACCAATCTCTTCCAGCACCGTCTGGGTATCGATGCCAAAGACCGGATGCTGCCCTCGATTAATCAAATGATGATTCAAATCCGCGGCATTGGTCATGTTAAAATTCCCCAATACCATCAGCGTCTTGGTCGGCCAATTGCTACGCCGCAAATGCGGATGACAAGAACCGGTGCCAAAACCACCCGAAGTGCCATAACGCAAATGACCCAACAGAATCTCGCCAGCGAACTCAAACTTCGACTTCACACTTTCAGGGTCGGTGTGATCGAGCAGTCCTTTGCGTGACATTTTATCAAAGGCCTGCTGCTGCTCCTGAATCACCCGCGACAAAGATTCGCGTTTGGAGCTTCTTGCCCGAAACAAATAAGGCTGGCCAATCGGCATGTTCAACTTACAACAACCAATGCCTGCCCCGTCCTGACCGCGGTTGTGCTGTTTCTCCATCAGCAGGAACAGCTTGTTGAAGGCCCACAGTGAGGTGCCGTATTTCTCGTAATAATAAGCCCACGGCTTCTTCAGCCGAATAAAAGCCAAACCGCATTCATGTCCGATTGAATCACTCATCTCTATTTAGCTCTGATTGACTTGCAGGCTTTTCTATTCACTAAATTTTTTTCAGCCGACGCTCACCCGAACGCCATGCTGAGGAACCACTTCTCCCAAAACCAACGCTCCTGGCAAACACGCCACCGCTTGATCGGCTTGCGCCGCAGGCACCACCGCCACCCAGCCAAAACCCATATTAAAAGTGTTCACCGCTTCGCCATCTTCGACGTGTTTCAGCACTTTGGGAATCGCACCGAGTTCCCACCTAGGGATTTTCAAATCCGCGCCATTGTCTCCCAGCACCCGCTCTAGATTCTCTGGCAATCCCCCACCGGTGATATGCGCCATCGCTTTGATATCCACCTCGGCTTTTTTCAAGCCCGCCACCACATCGTGATAGAGACGCGTCGGCGCCAGCATAGCGCGGATTTCCTCTTCACTAAAATCATCCGCGTAAGCATCCAGAATACGACGAATCAAACTCCAACCATTGGCATGAAATCCATCGGAAGGGTAACCCACCAACACATCACCCAGAGCGACCCGGGTCGGATCAACCAAGTCGCGCTTCTCACCAGCGCCAATCGCAAAACCAGCCAACTCCACCATGCCCTCGGGAACGATGCCCGGCATTTCCGCCGTTTCACCACCCGCCAAAACACAGTCGCAAGAAGCCAAATGCTCCGACATACCAGAGATCAGTCGTTTGATTTTTTCTTTTTCAATGTGTCCGACCCCCACGTAATCGAGGAACATAATCGGATCCCCGCCGGTGGTGAGAATATCATTCACATTCATCGCCACCAAATCCTTGCCGGCAATTTCCAGCTCATCGTAATGCAATAAAGTCTCCACCTTGGTGCCAACCCCGTCACAGCCCGTCATGATCACCGGCTCGTCATAGCCGCTCAAATCATAAGTCGCCGCAAACAAACCAAAAGCCTGCATCAAAGAGCGTTTGCCCTCAGTGCGCTGACGCAAATCATTAATATCACCAACCAATGCGGCCGCTTCCTTAATGTCCACCCCCGCCCCCTTATATGTAAATTCCTCACTCATTTTACCACCTCAATTCTATCTTCTTACTTCTGTAAAATTATTTCTTCCTCAAAATTCAAACCAAAAAATTAATTTCCTATTCCCTTCTCTCCCTTCCCTATTTCCTTCCCCCAATTTCCTATCTCCCCCTCTTATTCGTGTTTATTCGTGTCCATTCGTGGTTCTCTATCTCTTCGAAATTTCCTCAAAGATCGACTGAAACATATAATACCCCGTCCCGTGCTCCCCACCCGCTTCATTTTTCCAATCCGGATCATAATGGTGATCCTTCGACATGAAACGCTCCGGATGCGGCATCAGTCCCAGCACCCGTCCGCTTTCGTCCTGAATCCCAGCAATCTGGCTGAAGCTGCCATTGATATCCTCGGCATAAGTCAACACTCCCAAGCCACTAGCCACCAGCGCCTCGGCTTCACTCGCATCCTTAGTCACAAAACGACCTTCCGCATGGGCAATCGGCAGTTCAAACTCATCCGGCAAGCCGCGCAGAAACGGGCTGTCTTTCTGACTGCCCTTTTTCAGCTTCACCCAATTGCACTTGAAGCGGCCACTATCATTATGAATCAAACTGCCCTCCGGCAACAAGCCCATACGGGTCAAAATCTGAAACCCATTGCAGATGCCCAGCAAATAACCACCCGCATCGCGGAACTGTTTGAGCGAATCCCCCAACCGATTCTCCGATACCAACTGAGCCAAACGCCCCGCCATGACGTAGTCTCCATAGGAGAAACCACCCGACAAGACCACCAGGTCCACTCCTTCGAGCTTGCTTGGATCCACTTGGGAAATCGGCAGCACATCGGCGGAAAAACCCACCTCGCGCAGAGCGCGTGCCGTTTCCGCATCACAGTTCGTGCCAGGGAACTTTAATAATAAGGCGTGAGGCCGTTTTTCCATATCTCTTTCAGTTCGTTAAGATTTTCGTCGATGAGAGCATTGCCCTCGAAGGAAATTTTCAAGCAGCCGTGCTCCTTGCTGGTCGCGCCGATTTGAGCGATCGCTTTGCCTGCAAAAGACTCCAGTAAAACCTGCACATCACCAGCCGCCACTTCGACCAATAACCGTCCCGGAGTTTCGCCAAACAAACAGGCCGTGTGACTCGTATCCTCGCTGGTCGGTTGCTGAACCAGATCGACATCCAGTCCCGCTTTACCCGAAAATCCCATTTCAGCCAGAGCCACTGCCAGTCCACCCTCGCCGATATCATGCGCTGCCAAAATCCAGCCATTTTTCACCGCTTCGTGATAAGCTCGATACAGCTCCAAAAAGTCGCCGCACTCACTCACCGGTAAAGCCGCTTTATTGCCCAGACCTTTTTGCCGTCCGTAAACACTGCCGCCCATCGCGTCGCCGGTCGTGCCGATCACACAGATCACGCTGTCACTGTGTCGAATAGAAGCACCGGTGACGTGTTTTTTGTCATCCACCACGCCGATGCCGCTGATCAAAGCGGTGACGGGAATCGATACCGGGCCTTCGTCGGTTTCAAAATAATTGTAAAAAGAATCCTTACCGGAAATGAAAGGCGCTGAATAAGTATCCGCCGCTCCGGCCATGCCTTTCACACACTCCACCAACTCGCCCAGCTCACTGGGATCCTCGGGATTACCGACACAGAAATTATCCAACAAAGCGATCTTGTCCGGATTAGCGCCCGCCGCCACCAATTGACGGAAACACTCATCGACACAAGCCGCACCCATTGCAAAAGGATCGTATTTGCCCCACTCAGGAAGTAGTGCCTGGCTCATCGCCATCAACCGATCACTGCCATCGATATGCATCACCGCCGCATCCTGCGGCGCGTCACCCGCAGCTCCTGCCAGTGGTTTCAGCAATGTATTGCCCTGCACTTCGTGATCGTATTCGCGGATCACCGGTTCGCGCGAAACAATCGCAAAGTCCCCCAACAGCGATTTCAAATCCGCTGCCGGGTCCAAGGATTCGACCTCCCGGGAAGACGCGGTGCCGCTCGGACTGGTAAAAGTTGATTTTAAATGACGAGTCGGTGCGTCGTGAAGAGGACGGCAATCCAATTCGCATACCAGTTCTCCATGATGCCATACTTTCAAAATACCCGACCCATCCGAGTTGCCCAGCTCTGTCAGCTCGGTTTCGTAAATATCCGCCAGCTCCTTGAGCTCTGGCAAGGTCTCTTCTTTCACCGCCAAAACCATGCGTTCCTGGCTCTCGGAGATGAAAATCTCCCAACTCACCATGCCCGGCTCCTTGAGCTTCACCTCATCGAGAAAAATCTCGCCGCCCACCTCACTGAGCATTTCCCCTGCCGCAGACGAATATCCACCCGCTCCGCAATCCGTGATAAACTCGATCAAATTGCGATCCCGCGCTTCAAGCACAAAGTCCGCTGCTTTTTTTTCTTCGATTGGATTACCAATCTGCACCGCCTGCTGATCCTCTTCGTGACTCTCCGTATCCAGTGCCGCTGATGAAAAAGTCGCTCCATGCAGACCGTCACGTCCGGTGCGTCCGCCCACCGAAATGATCTTCAGCCCCGCCGACATCTCCTTGTCGATGTATTCGCGTGGAATCACTCCCGCAGTGCCACAATAAACCAGCGGATTATAAATATAACTCTCGTCGAACTGAATCGCACCGCCCACCGTGGGAATCCCCATCCGGTTGCCGTAGTCCCGCACCCCGCGCACCACCCCGCGCATCACTCCCAGCGGGTGAATCACATCGTCCGCCTTGATTTGATCCGCCTCGGTATCCGGTGCGCCAAAACAAAACACATCGAGCGAAGCAATCGGCTTGGCGCCCTTGCCCGCTCCCAGAATGTCACGGATCACTCCACCTAATCCCGTATTAGCGCCGGCATAAGGCTCGATCGCCGACGGGTGGTTGTGGGTTTCCACTTTCAAACACACCGCCAACTTGTCATCCAGCTCAATAAAACCCGCATTGTCATGGAAAGCCGACAAAACAAAATCCGGTTTGCGCGCAAAGATCTCTTCACTCAGATCTTTGATGTAAGTCATAAACAGTGAACTGACTACTTCACTTTTCCCGTCTTTTACGTGAGTGATTTCCGCTCCGAATATACGGTGTTTGCAGTGCTCGCTCCAAGTCTGGGCGATCACCTCGAGCTCCACATCGGTCGGCTCGCGTTTCCAGTCGCGAAAGATGGCTTGAACAGCCACCATGTCCTCGCGGGACAGGGAAAGCTTCATCTCCGAACTCAGCTGCTCCAGCTGTTCTCCATCGAGTTCGGTAATTGGTATATGACGATAAAAAGACATGCTCGCTGCTTGGTAAATTTATTTTCCTCCCTCAATCACCGTCCATGTATGAACCGCAGGATTACAGATATCACTGACAAAACGATCCGGTGAGATAGAACTCTCACCAAAAACATAAACCCGATGCTCGATTTTTAATTCATTGAGCACGATCGGCGCGGACTTGAGATTGTGATAATAAGACATCACCGCCTCTTTCTCCAAATCCAAAGCCCCCGGTTTCATGCCGTAATCAATCGCAAATAGCCAATCCTGCAAAGCTGCCGACTCTCCCTGATGCAGCTCCTGCCCCACCTCATCCAACAAGGTCTTGCTGACAAAGTCCGCTGCTGCGCCCTCATCTCCTTCGAAATCGAGCGTATAACGACGCGTTTGACGATAAGTCAAAGCCTCGTCGAGTGGCGCATACAATAATGCCGAGCAATCGCCCGCTTCCAAATATCGATCTGTAATTTCAAATACCGCTTTCAAAATAATCAGCTGTTCCCCGGATTAAATTCCATTCATTTTGCGAAACTGATCCAGCTTCCCAACGCTCTCGTAAAATTTGATTTCGTCCTCGCCTGCTTGCAGCAAAGCCGCCTTCACCTCATCCGGCTGCCGCAAACCCAACATGTGATCTTTGATCAGATCCATCTTGACCACCTGAATCGCCATGAAATCCTGCGCCACATCCGGAGTAGCGGCGTAGTTGCCAGCCTCCTGCCCCGCTTTTAACAGCTCAGTGAATGCCACCCCCTCACTCGCCGCACGCCCTTTGGCGTCATCGATGTCGTCCGTCCAGTCACTGTGAGCGATCAAGAAATAATCACGCATCGACTGCTTGTTGTAATTCATCACGTAGGTCACCCCGTCGTATTCCACAAAACCCGTCGCACGGAATGAATCGGTATCAATGGTATCAACAAAAACCACATCGTCGCCATCCTTGGCGAACTCCCATTTGATGTCCCACAAACGCAGCCCGATCTTGTCCAGCAAGTGCCTCACAAACCAGGCACCCAATACCGCCATTTTTCCGCTTTTCACCCACATATCCCCAGTCAACCCACTCATTGCCAAGGCCTCCTGCTTGCTCACCATCCGATCTTCCGGTTCAAATTTGCTGGTGCAGTCACTCACCGGGCGCTCCAACATTTTCCACGCCTCAAGCGCCTGGGTCACACCCAATTCCTGCTCGAAAGACTTGCGCGCCGCCGCATCCATTTTCAGATACTTACGGTAAACCGACGAACCACTGGTGATCCCAAAACGCACGATGTATTCCAGTGGAATCACAAAACCGTCCTCATGCGGAAATTTTGAATAGTCGTAAAGATGGGCACCTAGAAACTGTGTCTCGTCCGGTGTCAAAATCTGATACTTGCGCACCACATTGTAAGCACTGGGCGTTTCGGGCAACCCCGCGCAACACACCTCGCCGCTCCTGGCATCGATCATGCCCTCATGATGAGTGCGGGCGCCACGTTCACAAACGTCCTCCATCGCCCCGGTCAAAAGCTCATCGCGGTAAACATCATCCACTTCCGAACTGGCTCGAATGCCATCCAGCACTTCTTGCCAGAGCTCCGGTTTGCTCATCTCCGTATACAGGACATGTCGAAAAACCGCTCGTGACACATCGCTGCCGGGAATCTCGAACAAGGCCCCCACATCGAAAACCGACCCTTGGTTGGTGGTTTGAGTGACCATCACCGCATCGTCGGTTTTGACCGCATATAGCTTCTGAACCGATCCTGTGTAGAAAGGTTCACCCAGTTCGTTGAGTGGAATCACAGACATATTGCCTCGCTCTAATTGGATAATTACTAATTACGTTTGGTACGGCGACAAAAGACGCTACGGTCGCAAATGTCACGCAAAAAAGCCCACCTTTTTAAAATATAAATTACACCGCAAATTTTTGCTATAAACCACTGCCCAAATGCCTGATTTTTATAAAATAGCACAAAAAGTTTTATTCTCACTGGAACCAGAGACCGCCCATCACCTTACCCTGAGCGGAGCCAATTTTGCCCATCAACTCGGCTTGCTCACCTTGGTCACCGGCAAAGCCCCCGAATGCGCCCCCGTTGAAGTAATGGGCCTGTCATTCCCCAACCGCATCGGCCTCGCCGCCGGCATGGACAAATCAGGCCTCGCCGTCGCCGCCTTCGGCACACTGGGTTTTGGCCATGTCGAGATCGGCACCATCACTCCACGCGCGCAGCCCGGCAACGAACAACCTCGCCTCTTTCGCCTGCTCGAACACCAGGCCATCATCAATCGCATGGGATTCAACAACCCGGGCATGGCCGTCGTATTAGCGAACCTCGAAAAATCACGCCAAGGTTTCAAAGGCATCGTCGGCATCAATATCGGCAAAAATTTTGATACCCCCAATGAAAACGCACTCGACGACTACCTGACCTGCTTCCGCCAGGCCTACAGCGCCGCCGATTACATCGCGATCAACCTGTCCTCGCCCAATACCAAAGGTCTGCGCGACCTGCAAGCCGCCGATACCACCCGCCAGTTGATCAAAGCCCTGCAAGACGAGCGCAAAAAACTCGCCAAGTCCAATCAAGGGCGCCAAGTCCCCATCGCCGTCAAAATCGCCCCCGACTTATCCGACCCACACATCGACGAGCTCGCCGCCGTATTCAGCGAGACCCACATCGACGGCGTCATCGCCACCAATACCACCATCGACCGTCAAGCCGTCACCGGTCACCCACTCGCCGACGAAGGTGGCGGACTCAGCGGACGCCCCGTCACCCAGCGCTCGACCGAAGTCATCCGCCGCCTGCGCAAAAACCTCGACGACAAGATCCCTATCATCGGTGTCGGCGGTATCTTCACCGCCGAAGACGCACAAAATAAACTCGACGCTGGAGCCTCCCTCGTGCAGATTTACACCGGACTCATCTACCAAGGCCCCACCCTCATCCACGAAATCATCGGGCTAGAAAAAGAAGTAAGTCCAAAGCTATAAATCCAAAAAATTTCAAATCTTAGATTTCAAATCTTAAATTCCACGCCCATGTCTTCCACCATCAATCGCACATCCACCAAATCCATCGACCAGACCTGCGAAGATCTGCAGGCTGCCGTCAGCAATCACAAATTCGGCGTATTGACCGTTCACAATCTGGCCCAGACCATGGCCAACAAAGGCGTCGAGTTCAACGGCGAATGCCGCATCTTCGAAGTCTGCAATCCGCATCAGGCAAAAAAGGTGCTCGAGTCCAATCCCGAAATCTCCACCGCCCTGCCCTGCCGCATCTCGGTTTACACCGAAGGAGACACGGTCAAACTTTCCACCATCAGCCCCTCGCTGATGCTCGGCATGTTCGGTGCCGACGACATCAAAGCCGTCGCTGACGAAGTCGAAGAAACGCTCACCGCCATCATGGACGAAGCGGTGAATTAAATCAGATTCCCTCCCATTCCACACGGAATATCAGGAGGAGGCATCTTTGCCCACCATCGCCGCCTTGGCCTTAGCCTCGTGGGCAGCCTTGTGTTTAGCCGCACAAGGCGAGCAGCAACTTGGCAAAACCGAAGCAATTCCTACAACAAGGGCAAACAACAAAATAGTTTTTTCATGACCTCCAACTACCGCCCTCCATCAAAGGTGGTCAACCATTTTTCTGCCTGGCAAAATCTACCGGGTGTAAGATAAAATAGTTAAGCTGCTGACCGCTGTGCATTTCGCCCTTTGCAGGGCTGGGAGAATTGGATTTTTTACCCAGTGCTGCGCACTGGGCTATATCATTGAG
>JASFYY010000082.1:0-26959 GCA_045046875.1 Verrucomicrobiota bacterium
CGCCATCACCGCCTCCCTCCATTTCAGCTGTTCTGGACCAGATGCTCTCGCTCCTCGTCTTTCACCCGCGCTCTCTGCTGTTTCAAATCACGCTCCATCAACACCTCGTAGATAGGTCGGTCACCCATCCCTTCGGCTACCATGTATGCTGTCAAGCAGGCACCCAAAAGCGGCAACATCAAAGAGTAACTATTGGTCATCTCCAGGATCAGAATAATAGCGGTCAGTGGAGCTCTCACCACTGCTGTGAAAAACGCCGCCATCGCCACCACCGCAAACACCTGCGGCTGTTCAATCGCCACCGGATAATATTTTTGTGCCAACAACCCCACCGCCAAACCCAACAAAGCCCCCAATACCAACACCGGGGCAAAAATCCCGCCGGGAGCTCCGCAACCATAACTGACCATCGTCATAAAAAAACGAATCACAAAAAAGACCACTATAGCCCCGATTGCCAAGTCCCCGGCCAAAGCTTGCTCGGTCACCCCATGACCACTACCCAACAAAGTCGGAAAAAACCAACCCACACTTCCCACCAGCAAACCGACGATCAAACCCACTGCCCAGGCCGGCCAGCTCTTCGTATGATCGAACAACCGCAAACTGCCCAGCAAACCACGGTTGAAGGCCACTCCCAACACCCCTGCCACCGATCCCACCACTAGAAACACTGGGAAGACCAACAGACTCGGAATATCCAACAGCTCAACTCGCAATACCGGATCCTGACCTAACATGAATCTTGACACCGTGTCTGCCGCCACTGTCGCCAGCAGTCCGGCAAAAAACACCACCGGGGTGAACGCACGGCTGATCTCTTCCAACACAAAAATCAATCCCGCCAGCGGCGCGTTAAACGCTGCCGACAAACCCGCCCCGGCTCCCGCCGCGATCAAAATATAACGCTCGGCCTGGGTCATGCCCAGCATCCGCCCCACCATCTTTCCCGAAGCTCCTCCCATCTGCACCATCGGCCCCTCACGCCCCAGCGCCAACCCGCTGCCCATCGCCAGCAGCCCGCCAAAAAACTTCACCAACAGAATCGACCACCAGTTCATCCTCCGCAGATGCAATAATACCCCTTTCAACTGAGGAATCCCACTGCCCGCAGAAGCCGGCGACCAGGTCCGCACCATCCAAACACTGATGGCTGCCCCTAAACTGACCATCAACACGGGGATCCACATCGTGCCTACTCCACCACCCGCCTGCTGCTCAAGAAAGCCTGAGCGCCATTCTCCCAGTAGATGCAAAGAATATCGAAATGCCGACGCGATCAATCCCGCCACCACTCCCACCAACAGCGCTCTAGGCAACAAACGTTTGCGTAGATTGCGCGCATTACGCTCATCGGCGATCTCCTCCTGGATCTCGCGTTGAGTGATCTTGATCAACGGCTGCTCTTGAAAAGTCGTCCGCTCCGCATCTTGCGAAATAACATTTTTATTTTCCTCGTTCATTCAACACCCCGCCCAACCCGCACCGTCCAGCGAAAGGCTGAAGACAAATAAGGCACAGGTGAAAAAGCGCCGCACCATCGGGCAAGCTTCGTTTTGCGCAAGGTTTTTCCCTGACGGGCTTCGCAAAACCTTCAACTGCTTGTCCATCAAACCCTAAGGAGCCTTGCGCTGATCCATTTTATTCGCCGGATGTTGCTCTGTTTTACCATGCACCCGCACCGCCACCCACTCCGCCAGACGCTGCCCCAACATACGGCAATTCGCCTGCGCTTCCGGTTCACGAGGCTCGCGCACCGCTACCGCTCCGTAGTGCGCCGTCATCATCTCCTCCGCGTAGTCGGTCACTCCGAAAACCAAAAAGCCGAAATTCATCAACACCGTCAAGATCGACTGGCAAGCCAACTCCATACCTCCTCCCCAGCCACCCGCTGTCGAAAAAGCACAGCCAATCTTGCCATCCACCTTCATCCACTGATCCGCCATCGTTTCATCCCAGAATCGTTTCATTTTCCACGACAAAATCCCCATATTAGTCGGACTGCCCACCGCCAGGCCGTCACACCAGAGCACATCCTCCGCGTTCGCTTCATCTACCGATTTTATCCGCACCTCCGTATCCTCGATATGGCGCGCGCCCTCAGCCACCAGTTCAGCCATTTTTTTAGTATTGCCAGAGGCCGAATCAAAGAGCACCAGTATTTTATTCATACCTTCGGATAAATGTACCGCCCTCAAAGGTCAAGCTCCATTCCTCCTCAGCCATCTCCATAACCATGCCCAAATCCCCCATCACTCCTTTTTTAATTTTCGGCTTACTTTTCATCGCCACCCACCTCTGCGCCGCCGCACCCGCGGACCCTTACGAAAATTATCTCAAAAACAGCAAAGACTTCCATCGAGTCAAACAAGATAAAAACTGGATCCTCAAAGCCTGGCCCTCGTGGCTCTATATGCCGTGGTATTACCAATGGGGCATCGGACACAAGCAGGCAGGTGCGGACTTCAGTAAAAAGCACGGTTATAACGGCGCTTTTCTTGACCACGGCGACACTCAAAACCTCGCTTGGATCGAAAAGAACCAACTGCGTTTTTACATGGATCACACCGCCGGCAAAGGAAGCCTGTATCTTTATAATAAAAAACCACAGGATAAAACACGACTGAAAAACGAATTGCCTGGCAACGGTGTGCGCCCCGTCGCCCTGAATGCCTCCACCACACAGGACCTCAAAAAACAAATATTTCACAATATCGAGCAAGTCCGCCACTCCCCACAACGCGCCGCTTATGCCCTCGATGATGAAATATCCAGCGGCTCCTTCGTCCGCCCCTGCACCTGGCGACTGATCGAGGACTTCGCCCCCTACCTCTCCTGGCTTGATGGAATTTACGGGAAGGGCAATAAACCCGACTACAAAAGACCTTGGATCACCTACGACGACCTGCGCAAAAAACTCCCGAACTGGACGCTCGCCGAATTCGACTGCGGACAACTAATGGATCAGTGGACTTTCAACGACGCTTATTGGGCCAACTACCTCGGGGATTTGGTCGCCTACTCTAATTCCATCGATCCCGCTACGCCCTGCGGTTTTGTCGGCGGCCAGTCACCCAGTGCCATGGGCGGCTACGACTACGCCCGCCTGATGCGCAAAATTCAATTTATCGAAGCTTACAACATCGGCAGTTCACAAGCCGTGATCCGCTCCTTCAATCCACACAACGCCCTACCCACAGTCACCACGCATTTCCATCGCTCCGTCAATGACACCATCTGGCAAGCCTGGTATTACCTCGCCCAAGGAAACCGTGGTCACATTGGTTGGGTGCAGGATTGGTTCGATGGCAAAAAACCCAAAAGTTGGCATCAAGCCGTCGCCCCTCACTATCTCGAAATTGCAGAAAAAATCAGCCCCCTGCTTGCCGATGCCGAATGGCTACATGACGGCGTCGCCATCTATTACAGTCACCCTTCCATCCAAATGAGCTGGATCCTTGACGCCGAAGCCCACGGCAGCACCTGGCCCAACCGCAATAGTGATCACCGCCTCGGAACTTCACACCTGGTTCGCAAAGCCTGGGAGAATATGTTACGTGACAGTGGCTATCAATTCTCTCATTTGAGCTATATCGATCTGGTTCAAAATGAACAAGCTCTGGATAAGTTTAAAGTTCTCATCCTGCCTGCGACTTACTGCCTCTCTGAGGCCGAAGCCAGACGCATCCGGGCATTTGTCCTCCGCGGCGGCACCGTGATCGCCGATTTTCTACCCGGCGTTTTTGACCAACACGGCCGGGGAAGAAACACCGGAGGCGTTCTGGATGATGTTTTTGCCATCCAGCATCAAAGCAGTTGGAAAGCTACAGATATATTCAGTGTTCATCTGTGGGTGGAGGCCGATCAAGAGGCGAACTTCTACTTTAAATCATACGAAGACTTGCTAGACAAAAACAACAACCCTCTTCGTCATCCTGCCGGATTCGCCCGGGCGGCGCGTAACCTCGAGAGTGATAGCAGCCATTCTTATGGCGAGGGCAAAGCCGTATTGATGAATCTCTCACCGCAGTGGTACCACGCTCTCCGAGGACAAGGAGCCAAAGCCGCTGCCTCTCGATCCGTATTCATGAAACATCTGGGCGAAGCCGGGATCCAATCCCCGGTTCGGCTCAGTAATAATTTGGAAGAGGTCTTCGGCTATGAAATCACCTACTGGAAAAAAGACAACCGCACCCTGCTCTTCCTCATCATGAATCCGGAAGTCACGGGCACTTCTACTGGTGGCGGAAATTCACAGGGATTAAAAACAAAAAAAATCACTGTCACCTTGGAATTCCAAAAACCTGTTGATCAAGTGCGCAACGAGCTCAATGGGAAAATTCTTGGGGACGGCAAAAAATTCACCATTGACTGGATAACAAACAAAGCCGTCGTTTTGTCATTCAACGAGTAAAAACCTTAGTCCCTTTTCCTCCCCCAAGTTCAAATCACTCATTCTCCCAGCAATCAAAATCCCATTCTCTATGCCTTCCTCCAAACCACGCTACCGAGCCTTCATCAGCTACTCGCATCGCGACGCGAAATGGGCGAAGTGGCTGCATCGCTCTTTGGAGCACTACGTGGTGCCCATTGATGCTTTTACTGAAGGCAAAAAACCGAAATCCGATGGGTCGACAAAAAATCGCCGCCTGACACCAGTATTCCGTGACCGGGATGAACTGCCAGCATCGGGTTCACTCGGCGATACCATTCATCATGCACTCGCGTCGTCAGAAAATCTGATTGTGCTCTGCTCACCGGATTCCGCCGCATCACAATACGTCAATGCCGAGATTGATATTTTCCGCACACTGCATCCTGACAATGAAAAGAAAATCTACGCTTTGATCATTAAAGGCGAACCCCCTGCGTGTTTTCCTCCAGCCTTGCTCTCAACCGGAGCCGAGCCCATTGCCGCCGACGCCAGGGAAACCGGTGACGGCAAAACGGACTCGAAACTGAAACTGATCGCCGGCCTGCTGGGCGTGGGTTTTGATCGCTTGAAACGACGTGAAGCCAAACGCCAGCGCAACCGGTTAATGTTAATGGTTACCGTGATATCGACGGTAGCGGTGATAACATCGCTGCTATCCTTGTGGGCATTAAAATCAGAACAAGAGGCCAATGAAGCGCGGGATCTCGCAGAGCAACGTCAGTTGGAAGCGGAAAAAGCCCGACGCAAAGCTCAAGATCTGGCTACTTTTATAGGTCGGAAAATGCTTGAGACCATGGACAGACGAGGCAATTCCAGAACCTTGTTCGAGGTGGTGGAACGAATGGACGCTTATTACAAAGATATCCCCGTAGCGAATTTGAGCCAGGAAGAAAAGTCCTATTATATGGTAGCCATGATTCAAGGAGGGGAGCAAGCTCTGGCAGAACTTAATCTTGACGCGGCGGATGACTATTCCAATCGAGCCCTTGCATTGAGCAAACAAATGGATTTGAAGGATTCCGATCCATTTTTCAGCTCGGCGGCCTTATTACGTGTTTCTTTTTTAATTAAAAAAAATACTCCGGACAAAGCCGGAGACATTATAGCCCTACTGGATGAGGCCATAACAAAATCAACCCCGGAGGATCAATTTAACTTATTGATTCAGAAAGGCAGTTTCCTGAAAAATGAAGGTGATTTTGAAGAGGCTCTTTCCTCTTATATCCAAGCGGATAAGTTGGCCAAACACATTCTAACCGAAGAGGGCATGGGAGTTAAAAGTATCATGCTGATTCGAGGGCTCTTGCATAACAACTATTTTGAAACCGGCCTTGTCTATGGAAAATTAGGCCGCAAAGAAAAGGCAAACACCTGTTACCTACGCGCCATCAATGGAGCAAAAGAACAACTGCGACGCAGACCTGGCAATACCGACGCCATGCACATTATTTTCATGGCATCGGGGGCCTTGGGGCATTCATTCTTGGCTGACGGTAAAAATGGTGAAGCCATGATAGTTTTCCACAAACGTGAAGAGATTACAAAAAAAATACTCGACCTGAAGCCTGACAACCCTATTTATCAACAAGCTCTCATCAGCGCCAGAATTCTCGAAGCCAGACACAGCCCAAAATTGAGCATTAAGGAAAAAACCCAACTTTACGAAAAAGCCTTGGAAGATTTCAAAGCTATTCCAAAAGCTGATGACGTCCTGTATGGCGTGGACAAAGAAACCCAGGTAGAAATCCGTGAAAAGTGGATGCAAGAGCTGGGGGAATTGAAAGCCCTACAGTAGAAAGCCTAAGGTGGGACGCAGAAAATCCCGAAGAACTTGAAAAAAAGAATTTTTAGTAGCATTATCTGGAGCAGTCCATGACAAAAATGAAAACCAAAGTCGACGATTTGCTGAGAACGATCCAGTCTCCCTCGACCAGCATACACGAGCTGCGGGACATTTGGGAATCCCGCTCTCTTGCCATCTGGCTGAACCACCCGGAACTCCACGCCGCCCTCACCCTTCGTTTACAACATCGCAGTCACCCCTTCTGGGTCTTTGAAATCACTGACGAAGGCAAACAATGTGAGGCCTGCAACGATGAAATTTTCACTCAACTAACACGAACTGCAGCCCTCAGCCTGGCCCGCACCGGCGCCACCCGCAGCGCCATGGAAATGCTGAACAAGCTATTGGAAAAAGGTTCCCCGCAAGCGGAAACATTCTGCCTGCTCGGTCGTTTACAGAAAGATGTAGCTTACACCGCCAAAGCCGGGGAGAAACGTAAGCAACACCTGCAATCCGCTTTTTCCTATTATTCGCGTGCGGTAGAACTTGAGCCCTATAACTATTACCCACTGATCAATACCGCAACCGTCGCCCTTCTACTCGGCAACAAAAACGAAGCCTCTATCGTAGCTGAGCAGGTAATTGCACTCTGCCAAAAACAAATCGAGGAAAACGACGACTACTGGCTATTGGCCACGCTGGCGGAAGCGCAGCTACTGCTGGGAAATACCGACAAAGCCGGCGCGCACTACCGCGCAGCAGCCGAAAAAGTTGGCCATGAATACTCCAGCCTGCAATCCATGCGTAGCCAGGCCCGGCAAATCCTTAATGCGCAGGATCAGGATCCCTCTTTGCTCGATTCCACCTTCCTAATGCCTCGGGTTGTCGTATTTTCCGGACACCGCATTGATGCAGCCGAGCGCAGCAAACCACGTTTCCCGCCATCCGCGATTGCCGCCGTATCGAGGAATATTTCAACCGCTGTCGCCAACTGGACCCCCATGATCGCCTACGCTTCCGCCGCCCCGGGAGGAGACCTGATTTTTTGTGAAGCTGTTTTAAAAAACGGCAACGAGCTGCGCCTAGTGCTGCCCTTTGATTTGAAAAATTTTCGAGGCTACATTTTGCAAAGCGCTGACGCCGATTGGTTGCAACGTTTTGACTGGGTAGCCGCCAGAGCAACCAGCATCGTAACCGCCTCTTCTGGAAAACACCATGAGCAGATCCAGGGATCTGCCATCTACGACTTTGTCAATCGTCTCATCCTTGGCCTGGCTCGCTTCGAATCCCGTTTTTTGGAAACCTCTTTACAGACCATCGCCTTGTGGGATCAAGTCGGCCTAACCGTCACCGGAGGAACTGCCGACTGCATCGCGCTGTGGCAGAGTGTTGGCCTAACGGTCGATACCATCATCGATCCTTCCGGAGCCCCCCTCCTGCCAGTCCACCAAAGCCCGGATTTGATTAAACTTGATCGATCGAGTTTACAAAACAAAAACGAGCAACAAATCAAAGCCATCCTTTTTGCTGACATCGTTGGATACAGCAAATTAGAGGATTACGACCTGCCTCGTTATTACGACAGCTTCCTGAAACCTATTGCAGAAAGCATCGCCCGCTTTGATTTCGCCCCCTTGACCTCCAACTGCTGGGGAGACGCCTTCTATTTTGTCTTCGACAGTGTTCGGGAAGCCGGGCTTTTTGCCTTGGAGTTCCACCGGGCCATCGAACAACAAGAGTGGCTGCCACAAAGCACGGGGAAAAAACTCCACTTCCGGATCGCCTTGAATGCCGGACCGGTTTTCGAGCTCCGCGACCCCGTCACCGGCACCCTCAACTTCACCGGACAACACACCAACCGAGCCGCCCGAATCGAACCCATGGTCCAGGAAGGGCAAATCTACGTCAGCGAATATTTTGCCGCCCTCGCCTCCGTCGAGCAAATCGACGAGTTCGCCCTCGACTACGTCGGCTACCGCCCTCTGCCAAAAAAATACGGTAGCAGCCGCGTCTTCATCCTACGCGCCCCCCAATAACCGCAGCGCCACTCCCACCTCAATCCCAGCGCTTCACAAGAATAAAAATGCAATAGGTCTGACCCTTTTTATAGGTCTGACCCTTTTTATACTCTCAGGACCCTACTTTCCTGCCACAAGCATTAAACTACATGAGGCCTGACCCTTCTTTATATTTAGACTGACTTTTCCAGCTCTAATTTTTTCATTTGCGCCCCCCTCCCCCCCACTGCTAGTCTTTTGTTATGGATCCGAACGAGGCTCTCTACCATAAAATCACTAAATTTGCGCAAAATGCTGACCTCTATGGTTTTATGCAGTGGCTGCCAAGTTCCACCCCCGCCCTGCTCAAACAAACGATCCACCATATGGGCGGGCATGAAGGCAGTATCTGGATCGTGGATGCCCCCAAACAGCAACTGGTGACTTGTTACAACACCTTGGAATTACAACGGCATGTCTGTCAGGATCTCAGCTCCGGCCTGGTTTCCAAAGCTTTCAACGAAGAACGCGCAGTTCATCACCAAGGGGTGCACCGTTTCAAGGACAGCTCGGGCAGTGTTGATGAGACACTTGAGCAAAAAACCCAACACCAGATCAGTGTTCCTTTTTACATCTGCGGCCAATTATGTGGCGCTCTGAGTGTCGTGCAGCTTTCCAGTGATTTCCACAGCGCCCCGCGCGAAGATGTTCCCTGGGGGTTCAAAGACGACGCCATTCCCCTTTTGGCCGCCGCCGCCACAGTCATCGCCGAGGGCATCGAGGCCAAGTGGCAATCAGGCTCTGATAAATGATGGCTTGAAAAGCGCGCGCCTTACGGTAAATGCTCGGGTTTCACGGTTTCTTCCGCGTATATCCTGCCGAGCTCTAGCAACTTTGGCACGGACGCAATATCACTCAATTCAAAAGGATGAGTGCTGCCGGTTTCCCGACGGCAGTCTTCCTCCTCCTCATCTGTGAATTGGTGCTGATAGCGGCAATAGAGGAATTTCTCCAATCCCCCTTCGGTCAAAGCATCCAGTTCCCCGTCGATTGACGCACCGCAGATAGTTTTGCCCAATACCCGGCATAATTTATCCTGCTCAACCAATACTGAATCCATCAGGCCCTTCAGCGCTCTGAGTCCACCTCCCAATACATTGACATGCCCCAACTCGCCCGGCGCATAAGTGATCGAAACCCGTCCCGTCCCCACCGAACACAGGAACAGCTTGTCCGCCCCGGTCGGCATATTCATATTGTAAGCTGGTAAAGTAGCCGCCAGATACATCGCCACCGAAGGATTGTTGTAAGGTGACACCGCTCCATCAATAAACTCAAATTGCTGCTCGGTGCCGTCCGGAGAATGCAACTTAACCAATTCGGTAGGGAAAAAAGCCGGTGCCGCCGCGCTCGCCCTGATCAACTGCCACAAAGGAATATCGAGATTAGTGGGGATTTCATCATTCGGGTTGCGTTTATTATAACGTGCTTCGGGATGATTAGTGATCGGCCAAGTCGAACCGGTGGTGCCATTGCGCATCACCAACATCAAACAGGTTTTCAACTTTTTTGATCCCAGCGTCATCGGCTCCCCCGCCGATTCCTCGAAATTTTCCTTCAACAAACGAGTAAAAGCTTCCGACCCATAAAAACTACGCCACGATTGCCAGAAAGGTTTACGCCGGAAAACAATCGGACCCAGTTGTTCGTAACTTTCCCGAACCTCCCTCACCGACATTCCTTTAGACAACATCGCTGCAATAATGCCGCCGGTACTATTGCCTCCAATGAAATTAAAATAATCAGCTAGCACAAAATCCGGATTCTCCTTCTGATAACGCTCCCGCAGGATGTTTTCTATACGTTCCAGAATGGCAACGCTGAATATCCCGCGGATGCCTCCGCCGTCGAGTGAGAGAAGTCGGTTCATACTTTAGCTAAATTTTGATTACAAGTAACAACAGGAGATCCCCCACCGCACCGCTTTTTTCTATAAAAATCAATTGGCTTGAACCTCGGGATAGCCTTTCTTATCGGCAACTCACCCAACTTATGCCTCACGACAAACCACACTACCGGGCCTTCATCAGCTATTCGCATCGTGATGCAAAATGGGCGAAGTGGTTGCACAAAGCCCTGGAACAATACCACGTCCCCATCGACGCCTACCCGCCTGGCGACAATCTGCAAGATGATGGCTCGAAAAAAAGCCGACGCCTGACCCCGGTGTTCCGCGACCGCGACGAACTGCCCGCCTCTGGCTCGCTGGCGGATACCATCCAGGAAGCGCTTGAGGCTTCCGAAAACCTGATCGTTCTCTGCTCCCCCAACTCCGTCGCTTCACAATACGTGAATGCCGAAATTGAAATATTCCGTGGTTTGCTACCTGAGAATGATCAAAAAGTTTACGCCCTGATCGTCGACGGTGACCCGCCCGATTGTTTTCCTGCGGCGCTGACGGCCGGCGGTGCTGAACCCATCGCCGCTGACGCCAGGGAAGAAGGCGATGGCAAAGCGGATGCCAAGTTGAAATTGATCGCAGGGTTGTTAGGGGTTGGTTTTGACCGCCTGAAACGGCGCGAGGCTACCCGCCAACGCAATCGTTTATTGATCATGGTATCGGTGATTTCTGCAGTTGCTGTGATGACTTCCTTTTTAGCCGTGTGGGCGCTGAAGGCAGAAAAAGAAGCGACCAAACAAAAGGTGGTAGCAGAGCAGCAACGTGAACTCGCGGTAGAATCTGAAAAAGAAGCCACCACCCAAAAAGAACGTGCCGAGCAACAACGAGAGTTGGCTAAACAATCAGCCAAAGAAGCGACCGCAGCCAAAATCGTAGCTGAAAAACAACGGGAACTGGCCGTACAATCGGAGAAAGTCGCCACTACTGCCAAGGAGCACGCAGAGCAACAACGCGAACTAGCCGAACAAGCGACCCGTGAAGCCAAAGCCGTGTTAGCCTTTTTTAATGCCAAAGTCCTCGCCGCCGCCAGACCCAAACAACAAGACGGAGGGCTCGGCATTGACGCTACGATTCGCGCAGCTATCGATGCCGCAGAGCCTCAAATTTCCACTGCTTTCAACGATCAGCCAGCAGTGGAAGCCACCATCCGTACCGCCATCGGCACTTCCTATTGGTATCTCGGTGAAGCCCAGACTGCCATCCCCCAACTCCAGCGGGCGCTGGCTCTACGGGTCAAATTACTCGGACCGAAACATCTGGATACACTCAAATCAATGACCGTGCTGGCCAATTCCTATCAACGGGTCGGACGCAGGGAAGAAGCCCTCGAGCTACGGGAAAAAACTTTGCAGACGGAAAAAGAAATCCTCGGCCCCAAGCACACCGACACCCTCACTTCGGCGAGTAATCTGGCCGTTTCTTATCGCGGAGCAGGACGCTTCAAAGAAGCTCTGGCCTTGGATGAAGAAACGCTCAAGCTACGCAAAGAGGTGCTCGGACCAGATGACCCTGCTACTATTTCGTCCATGGGCAGTCTGGCATCATCCTACAGTTCCCTCGGCCGACAAGAAGAAGCTTTAAAGCTTCGTGAGCAAGTGTTGGAACTTTTCAAAAAAGCCCGCGGAGAAGGCCACCCCGACACGCTCAATTCGATGCAAAATCTGGCTAACTCCTATGAGACGCTGGGACGCGAAAAAGAAGCGCAAGCCTTGCGCGAACAAACCCTTAAACTGCGAATCGAAGTGCAGGGCCCCGAGCACCCGGACACCCTGCGAGCCAAGTTCAATATGGCCAATTCATACATCTCTGCCGGACATTGGGATCAAGCTATAGCTTTACACCAATCCACATTGCAATCGATGATCCAGGTTCTCGGCCCGGACCACCGCGAGACCATCGGCACCATGAATAGTCTGGCCTATTCCTACTGGAAGACCGACCAGCTGGCTAATGCTGAAAAACAATACCGACAGCTGTTGGCCGCACGCAAACGACGAGAGGACATCGACTTGGGATTTTACCACGCTCAATCAATATTGGGTGAAATTCTTGCTGAACAGAAAAACTACCCTGAAGCTGAAACCTTGTTACTTGCGGGATACAAAGGAATGGAATCCTTGCTTTCCAAAACCAAAGGCCGTGAGCGTTTGAAATTTGCAATCGAACGCCTGGTGACCCTTTACCAAAAATGGGACAAACCTAAATCCACCTCCCTCTGGCTGAAAAAACACAAAGCCCTGGAAGCGCCTGCGGCTACACAATAGGCATATCCATATTTTGTGAACATGTTCGCCAGACACAAAAAAGGCGGGTTAAAAACCCGCCTTTCTTTTTGAACCTATCGTCTGATTTCAGAATTAAATGCCAACGTATTCAGCGTTAACTGAACCAAATTTCACAACCTCACCCTTTTTAGGAGTCTTCTCCAGCTCATAAGCCGAGCTGTTCACCATTTTATCCTTTTTGGTGTCGTAGAGCATCACCGTATCGGACTTGGTTGCCGGCACGGCTACGTAACGGGTCTTAGGTGCTGATTTTGATTTGCTGGCCACTTTCTTCCTCACCTTGGCCACTCTCGCTGCTGCAGCAGCTTGCTCACGTTCGGTAGCTTTTCTTTTCTGATAAGAATAAACGATCACGGCAGCTGTCACGCCCACCGCAGCCCCGATCAAAGCTGATTCAGTTGACGATGCCCCGGCATGCCGGGCAATCGCACCCGACCCTAACCCGGCGATCCCACCTACCACGCCCGCCGAAGCGAGTGGGTCCATGGTCTCACAACTAGTGAGAGAAATTGAAACAAGAAGGGTGGCTGCTGCTATTTTTTTTGGGAGTGCTTTCATGTTAACAGCAAGCGGATCACAAATGCAGGGTGCTGTCAATACAAGGGAGTAAAAAAGCTGCTCTTATATTTCCCAAGCCTGCCCATATTCTATGACCATCACCCCAACAAAGTTACAATGCGTTTCTCTTTGGCACTAAGCACCGCCGTGTCCACAATCTGCTGGCCAATTCTCGAAATCTCCACGCTCAAAGGCCCTTCGATCTCACTGTTTGTTTCCAAACAATGCAAAAAATACTGCACCGGATTAGCAAAAGGCGCTTCCAAATCGGGCACCTCCACTTCAAACCCTTCGGGACGCTCGCGTGTTTGCACCCGCAAGGTTTTTTCATATTCGTAACAACTCAGTGTGCCCTCACTGCCAACCATCACAAACCCCGTTTTTGGTTGCGGCTGTAACGTCCACGGATCGGTAAAAGTTCCCCAACGGGTTTCAAAGGTCGACAAGCCGCTCGCATAGCGTGCCGTGGTCACACTGTGTTCGTCCACCTCCAAGCCTTCGGGCTCATCCACCATACAGCTTACTTCGATTGGTTTTTTTCCGCCGAGATGCCAAGTGCCCAAAGTCGTCCCATATCCCATATAGTCCATCAAACTGCCTCCGCCTTCGGCTTTTTGATAAAACCACGAAGCCGCCTTTTCCTCAGCACTAGGGTCATGGGTATTTTTATCAGCGCCATGGCGTAGCGGACCACTGTTTCCTCCGTAGCTATGCACTTCCAATACTTCGCCGATCAAGCCCTCTTCAATCAATTGGTGCGCCTCCACCTGCACCGGCGCCCAGCGCAGAGGCCAGTTGATCGCCAGTTTTTTTCCGCTGGCCGCCATCACTTCGATCATGCGATCCGCATCCTCCAGTGAGGCTGCAAAAGGTTTTTCCATCAAAATATGCACCCCGTAAGCAGCCACCTTCTCCGTCCATTCTGCATGACGAGCCGCCGCAGGACAAAGAATAACCAGATCCGGGCGAGTTTTTTCCAAACACTCTTTATAATCACTGAACACCTGATCCGGTGATAGCGAAAAATTCTTTGCCGCCTCCTGCATCCGCTCTGGAATCTCATCGGCGATGCCCACAAGCTCCGCATCGGGATGTTCATGCACCATGCGCAGCAAGTCCCCCATATGAAAGTGATCAAAATTTATTCCTACAATTTTCCAAGCCATAATAAACAACTGATCACCCAGAATCCTGTCTTTGCCAAAACAATTTCACCCTTCCATCAGGTCACGATTGTAATTCTCACCCCCCGTGGACAGGCATGCAGCGGTTCAATTCTTTTCACCTGTCACACCCCTCAAATGTTCACAAAAGCCATTTGAAGTTTCCCCAATGGAATGGGACAGTCGTGTCATGAGCTTAGAAGACATCAAAATCATCATTAAGACCGAAAAAGGCGATATCCACGCCACCATGTATGCCAGTGACGTGCCCACCACCGTCGCCAACTTCCTCAACCTCGCCAGCCGAGGTTATTACGACGGCATCGTTTTTCACCGTGTCATCCCAAATTTCATGATTCAAGGCGGCGACCCGACAGCGACTGGCACCAGTGGCCCCGGCTACAAATTCGAAGACGAATTCCAACCCAACCGAGTGCATGACAAACCGGGCATCTTCTCCATGGCCAACTCCGGCCCCAATACCAACGGCAGCCAGTTTTTCATCACCCACGGCCCCACTCCCCACCTCGACATGAAACATTCCGTGTTCGGTGAAGTGACCGAAGGCCAAAACGTCGTCAACGAAATCGCCGGCGGCGATGCGATCAAAGAAATCGAAATCCTCGATTCCACCGAAGCTCTGTTTGCCGACCAAGCCGACCGCATCAAAGACTGGAACGCCGTGCTCGGTTAATCACCGAAGCTCGGACATCTTGCTGTAGCACAAATAACCACGGCAAAACCCTATGAACGAGCAGCAACAAGGCGAATGGTTCACTCTCGGTCGTGCCGATGACATTGAAGAAGGTCAAGCGAGATCCTTCTCATTGCCAGCGGAACTGGGCGGGAACGCCATCGCCGTGTTCCATCAACAAGGCGAATGGTATGCCCTGGATGATTGCTGCAGTCACGCCCGCATCCCCATCGTCGATGGACCGATCAAGAATGGCTGCCTGATGTGCCCTTGGCACTACGCCGAATTTGATCTCAAAACCGGCGCCGCGCTATCCGGCCCGGCAACCGAAGCGATCAGAAGCTATCCCGTGCGCTTGAATGAAACAGGAACCATTGAAGTTAAACTATAAAATTAACAACCCCTTGGTCACAAGATAGACAAAACATCCAGAAATTCGACCCCTCTGTGAGTAATGGCCTAACGGAGAATTTATAAACGGGACCAAAGCTTAGGTGTAATACGAGCAGCATTCCTACATCCAACTTGTCATCGCTATCGTCACGATACTCTTCGGGCTTTGAAGCGAACTGCTGATCTCGGCATGGCTCTTCCTGCAAGAGTTTTTCATTGAGATTTAGAACAAGTGTTACTCACCAGCTTCAATATTTTTATACCGATAAGGCCGATACCCCAGACCCTTCACATAATCGACGGATATCGGATGCTTCAACACCTTCCAACTCGGCGGAGAGCCCGTTTCGTAAGCAAGGAAGCTCTTACGCTCACTGCCCAAGAATTTCACAAAAAGCAAACAGTGCACATTGGATTGATTCACAATATCCCCAGGTTGGAGTTCTTTGAATGAAGCAAGCTCGTTAGAAAGCGCCGGCAATTCCCTTGTCGAAAACGATCTCTCTAGCCGCCAGCAACGAGAGATAAATCCCGAGCAGTCTATTCCGCAGGCCTGCAAACTCACCCCGTCATCCAATAAACGCCTTTTCTCCGAGGAATAAATATCTCCGGCATAGAAACCTGACGACAATTTTTGTTCAAACGATACAGGCGTATCAAACCCACCCCACATATACGGAATACCGGTATTTTTTTTATTTGAAATCCACCAACCGGGGCGCTCCGCCCCTGGGTCAGTATAGGCAATATCCGGTGTATCCACCCGAATTCCACCGTCATCAACACCGTGAAAAATATTTTTCTCCGACGGCACCCAACGATGCGAGTGATAGGCTTCTGCTATTTTTAAAACATCCTGCCTGGAAACAGAACTCCTAGACTCGAAACTAAGCCCTTTCCCAGAATACTTAGAAACACATGAGCCAATTAAAAAAAATACAATAAGTGAAGCAAAGCGAAGCATGAAAATAGAATACACCTTCACCTCTTCCGCAATTCCTCTACCATCTGTTCGGCACGAACAAGTTTTTGCGTAGAAGCATCTAGTCTTTGAGCCAATAACTCAGCCAAGAAGCGATACATGCCCGCGTAATAAGCATTCCGGGCTTCTGCATTTAGCCCGTCGAGAAAATCTTGTTTCACCTTAATACAATACACCTGAGTCTCGGCCACAATAGTCGCCGTCCGTTGCCCCTCCTTAAGCAAAGCAATTTCACCCAACAACTCGCCACCTCCAGAGGCGGCTCCGATGACCGACCCATCCTTTTGAACGCGAACCTTGCCTTTCAATAAAAACAGAAGATCCCGTTCATCCGCCCCTTCCGCGATCACCACATCCCCGGGCTCGCAATCGAGCATCGTCGTGCTCGACAACATTTCCTCAACAATCTCCGGTGCCAGCGTCTTAAAAAAAGGGATCTCAGCAACGGGAGCAGGCACTGTACCTGCACGATAATTCAGCGGGTATTCTTTCATAATCAATGACTCCGTTGTTTACTCAAAGGGAAGAAGCTCCCAAGCTCTATGCATTCTCCCGTAGAATCTGTTGAAGCACGTATGGCAAAATACCGCCGGCACGATAATAATCAATCTCCACGGGTGTATCGATGCGCACCAGCAAAGGCAATTCAAAGGAAGCTCCATCAGATTTGGTCACTTTCAATACACACTCGCTGAGCGGCTGTGTGTCATTATCAATCCCCAGAATGCTGAAACTGGCATCCGACAAATCGGCCACCTGATCGTAGTCCTCCTTGTTTTTGAAATTCAATGGCAATACGCCCATGCCCACCAGATTCGAACGATGAATGCGCTCAAAGCTCTTGGTCACCACGGCTTTCACTCCCAGTAACTTAGTTCCCTTGGCCGCCCAGTCACGCGATGATCCCATACCGTAATCCTCACCACCGATCACCACCAACGGCTTGTCTTCTTGTTTGTATTTCTCAGCAGCATCAAAGATGTCCATCTGCTCTCCTTCACTCGAACCCTCAGCGTAATACTGTGTCACGCCGCCTTCGGTGCCGGGGCACATGAGGTTTTTGATCCGCACATTGGCAAAAGTTCCGCGAGTCATCACGCGGTCGTTACCACGACGCGATCCGAAGGAATTGAATAAAGCCTGTTCCACACCATTGGCGCTCAAATAACGTCCGGCTGGACCGTCCGGCTTGATCGCTCCCGCTGGAGAAATATGATCAGTGGTCACCGAGTCGCCGAAAATGCCCAGTGGTCGAGCGTCGTTGATCTCAACGATGTCCTCAGGCTCCATGGAGAAATTTTCAAAGAAAGGCGGATCCTGAACGTAAGTCGAATCTTCGTTCCAAGTGTAAACACTACCGGTCGATGCAGGGATCTCATTCCACTTAGGATTGAGCGCTTCAAAGTCGGTGTACATCTGACGAAAAGCCTCCGGTGATAAGGAGCGAGCAATGGCATCCTTCACTTCTTCCAGCGATGGCCAGATATCTTTCAAAAATACGTCATTGCCATCAGTGTCCTGCGCCAATGGCTGGGTCGTCAGATCGATGTCAACCGTACCAGCAATCGCGTAAGCCACCACCAGTGGTGGGCTCATAAGAAAGTTCGAGCGGATATTTTGATGAATCCGCGCTTCAAAATTCCGGTTACCGGACAGTACCGAAGCCACCACCAGCTCCTTATCCTGAATCACACTCTCAATGCCGGGATCGAGCGGCCCCGAGTTGCCTATACAAGTGGTGCAACCATAGCCCACCGTTTCAAAACCGAGCTGGTCGAGCTCTTTTTGCAAGTCCGTCTTGGTGAGATAATCCGTCACCACACGCGATCCGGGTCCGAGTGAAGTTTTCACCGCAGGATTGATCGTCAAACCTTTTGCGTTCGCCTTCTGAGCAAGCAAACCTGCCGCCAACATCACGCTGGGATTGGAAGTATTGGTGCAAGAAGTGATCGCCGCGATCACCACCGAACCATCCTTGATGCTGTCTTTCACCCCTCCCTTGCTATCCACCGTCACTTCGTTGTCATCGGTGTTTTTTTCCTTCTCAAATCCTCCGTCGTTTTTCGAAATTCCCATCAACTCAGTGAAACGGTCCGCTAAATCAGGCAGCTCGATTCGATCCTGTGGGCGTTTCGGCCCAGACACCGCTGGCACCACATCCGCAAGATCCAACTCAAGCTGATCGGTGTAGTCGATGTCACCCTTTTCAGGAATGCCCCACAAATTCTGCGCTTTATAATAAGCCTCGAAAGTCGCCACCGCTTCTTCAGAACGACCAGTGCCAGTCAAATAAGCGGACGACTCTTCATCAATCGGGAAAAAGCCCATCGTTGCGCCGTATTCAGGTGCCATGTTGGCAACTGTCGCCCGATCCGGCAGCGGCAACGCGCGTGCGCCTTCTCCAAAAAATTCCACGAATTTACCCACCACGCCATACTCGCGTAACATTTGGGTTACGTGTAAAGCCAAGTCGGTCGCCGTCACTCCCTCGCGCAGCGCTCCCGTCATGTGAACCCCTACCACTTCCGGCACCAGAAAAGTCACCGGTTGACCGAGCATGCCCGCTTCCGCTTCGATGCCGCCCACTCCCCAAGCCACCACCCCAAGACCATTGATCATGGTGGTATGCGAATCCGTTCCGACCAGCGTATCAGGGTAATACATGCCGTCCTTTGACAACACACCCGATGCCAGATATTCCAAATTCACCTGATGCACAATGCCGATACCCGGGGGCACCACCGAAAAAGTATCAAAAGCCTGCTGCCCCCATTTCAAAAACTCGTAGCGCTCACGGTTACGGGTGAACTCCAAATCGAGATTCTTGCTCAAAGCGTCCGCAGTGCCCGCAAAATCCACCTGCACCGAGTGATCCACCACCAGGTCAACCGGCACCAAGGGCTCGATCATGCCCGCATCCTTGCCCATGCGATCCACCGCCGAACGCATCGCAGCGAGATCCACCAACAAAGGAACACCCGTAAAATCCTGCAATACAATGCGCGCTACGGTAAAAGGGATTTCGAACTCACCCGGATCCGCCGCGTTGTAATTCGCCAGATTGCGCACGTCCGCTTCAGTGACTTTTTTTCCATCAAAATTACGCAGCAACGATTCCAGAACAATGCGAATACTGACCGGCAAGCGTGACAATTTTTCAAAACCCTGCTCCTGTAGCGCAGGAAGGGACTGGAACTGACCCTCACTGCCGTTTCCCGTGGTGAAAGTGCGGACGATATCAAATGCTTGGCTCATGGTTCTGTGTGGCTGGTAATAGTTAAAACAACCGAGCCGCGTAGTTACTCACTGCCGCGGCTCGAATTTATAAATAAAGTTCAATCAGGCGAGCTCGCCGAGTTTGGCTTTGATCGCATCAAAATCAGGTAACTGACCCGGATTATCGCTGCTCTCTGCGTATTGGATCACACCTTCACGGTCAATAATGAAAGCCGAACGCTTGGGCACACCGCCCATGGTCAGGTTTTTATCAGGCAAAAATGCCTCGTAAGCCACCCCGTAAGCCTGCGTCACTTCGTGCTCGTAATCGCTGAGCAATTTCAATCCAAAACCTTCTTTTTCCGCCCACGCCTGCTGCGCAAATGGATTGTCACCGCTGATCCCGATCACCTGGGCATTCAAACCGTCGTATTCGTCCATGTTCGCTGACACCGCACAAAATTCTTCGGTGCAAACTCCAGTGAAAGCCATCGGCACAAAAAGCAGCACGATGTTCGATTCCCCTGTATTCTGGCTAAGTGTGAAAAGTTCAGGACCACTTTCGCCAAGAGTCGTGAGAGTGAAATCCGGTGCTTTGTCGCCTACTGAAAGTGCCATAATGTGAGTTGAGTTGCGTTTTTTGACTAAATCTAGAAATTCTTCCTAAAGAGCGGCCAATATAGAGGGCGGCGGCAAGTGGTCAATGCCAAAACCCACCCTCTAAAGCTGATTTTCATCCATTTTCACCCCCAAGTGATCAAAAATCACGCAAAACGCCCCCGAACCCTCGAGGTGAACCATTGCACCGCCTTTTTTTACAGGCTATCGTCAGCTGTTCTCCCAGCCCGCGCCCATTGATGCCTTGGAAAAAAATCACCTCCACCCTGCTCATTCTGACCATCATCGGGCTATTGCTGGCGCCCCACGACCTCGATAGCCTCTCCAATGCGACTAGCGAAACCCGCGGAGACGCTGCCCACTTCCCCGCTTTTTTACTGCTCGCTCTGCTGTTTTTTTTCCTATTGCCACCAAAACACAGCTGCAAATTCCGCCTCATCACAAGTGCTATCATCACCACCTCCCTGGCGCTCGGCACGGAGTGGCTGCAAAGCTTTACCCCCGGGCGCATGGCATCCCTGCATGACCTGATCGCCAACGGACTCGGTATCGCTGCCGCTATATCAGGCTTGTGGATTTGGAAAATCCATGCCCCCCCTGGTTTTTCATGGCAAAAAAAGCTTCACCTCGTCACCACCTGCCTTATCGCCGCCGCACTCACCTGGCCCTATGCCCGACACATCTCCGCCCGACTCCAAACCCAAAAACAATTCCCCCTACTGAGCGATTTCAACAACTCCGACTTCGTCTACTTGTGGAAAACCCAAAATGAAGCCCAGGCCAGCTTGAGCAGCCAAACTCCAGCCAGCCTCGAAATCACCCTGCCTGCCCAGAGCGACTTTCCCGGCATCAACTACCTGCCCGGCCCACAAGATTGGAGCCCCTACCACAGCCTTCACCTCACCCTGATCAATCACGGCTCCGCATTTCAACTCGGCATCCGCATCGATGACGGCGGCGACTGCAGCCAACTAAATTCCCGCTTCAACGATCAACGCCAACTCAACCCCGGCGAGAATCATATCATCATCGATCTCCAGCACATCCACCAATCCCCCAATCCCCCAAAAACAGGAAACTGAACCTCAACGCTATTCAACGCCTGCTGCTTTTCACCCAGACGAATCCTCAAGCGCAAAAGTTTTTTATCGTCCGAATGTGGCTGGAAAAATGAACTACTAAAAATAGAGCCCCTCCTCAAAACAGGCTCACACCGTCAACAAAGAACGCACCTGCGACAACAGCTCGATCATCATCCTGTTTTGTCCGGCACGCATGAGAATTTCTCCCACCAGTCCGACATCTCCAAAACTGCGAATCGGCCACAATTCCGAAGTCTCTGCGCAGCCAGGGATCGAACGTCTCAAATGCCAGAAACCACTGCCTTGGCCATCATCCGAACGCACGATATCAAAACGCGCACCGCCCTCTGCTGCCAGCAAGCTCACTTTCAAAATCGCAGAGCCAGGCATCTCCGCCTCGCTCAATTCAGCCTCAGTCTGCTCAGTCAGACCCACCTTCAACACCTGTTGCCGCCCCATGCCTGACTCGAACACATAACTTTCCCCATCACTCACGGCAGGGTTCAATTCTGCCCGCAGTCGATTGGCTAACCACGCCACCAACCACACCGCTGTCATCCGCTGACCAGCTCTATAGCTGATTTCCACTTTTTCCAAAGCCGAAACCTGTGCCAGTGCGGCGGGATCATCAAAACAAAGCGCCACCGCTTCACGCAGTTGATTGCTCTGCGTATAGGCGATGTCATGCAATATGTAAGTCGCCTCTCCTTCCTGGGCAGCACTCGCCAAACGCAAAAACTGCACAGCAGGATCAACCCAATCCCGACTGTCCACGATCAAGCGTCCAATACGACTAAAAAGACGCTCTTCGAACACCTCGGACAACTCCCCCTGCCACCAGAAGATCAGCGGCAAATCCGCATCGAGATGGGCAAACACGATGTTGCGCACCATGTCGGCTGAGCTGCCGCACAACAAAAAAGAAACCTGCTCAGAACACACCGCTTTGCCTCCACTGCTGTCTATATTACAATGTGCCTGCACCCACGCGCGCACCGCCATCTCACCCTCTGGCTGGGAAACGATAAGCAAAGCACGGCAAGCATGCTCTCTGGTCAGCTCTTGGATAATCTCAGTATTCCGATTAACCTTTTCGACGCTCTCGCTGTAAACCGCCAGATTGATCAAGGACGCTCGGGCAATGCCGGTATCCGCCGCGAAATATTCACGCAGCTCACTGTCGATGCGTTTCACCGCAACCTCTTTCCCGAGCAATTCGGTAGGGATTTTGACCAAACAGCCTGCCTCTTTATTTGTCATCTCCTATCACTCCGGTTCAGATCACAATCGACGCCAGTGGCGCCCGTCGCGACGCAATAATTCATCCGCTTCCTGTGGCCCCCAGGAGCCCGCCGGGTACTCCGCCATCTTTGGTGGAGTCTCGGATTTATGCCAAGCATCCTCAATTTGATCAATGAACTTCCACGCGTTCTCCACCTCGTCACGCCGCGCAAACAAAGTCGCGTCGCCCGCCATCGCATCAAGCAACAGGCGCTCGTAAGCTTCAGGACTGCCTTTACCAAAAGAGGTGGCGTATTGAAAATCCATTTTCACCGATTCCATGCGCAAAGCCGACCCCGGTAGTTTCGACTGCATACGCAGTGAAATACCCTCGTTAGGTTGAATCCGAATCACCAACACATTCTCCGAATCCGCATCCGGAACGGTATTAAACAACACCGCCGGCGGCTGTTTGAAGTGAATCGAAATCTCGGTCGCCTTTTTTGGCAACTGCTTGCCCATGCGCACGTAAAACGGCACCCCTTCCCAGCGCCAGGTATCAATGTGAATACACAAAGCCACGTAAGATTCCGTCAACGAACCGGGATTGACCCGATCCTCCCGCCGGTAGGCCGAAGCCTCCTTGCCGTCCACCACTCCTGCGGTGTACTGGGCTCGCACCACATTGGCACCGACCTCTTCAGCTCCCGACAAAGGGCGCAGGGATCGCAATACCTTGACTTTTTCGTCACGAACTCCGTCCGCGCTGAGATCAGTGGGAGGCTCCATCGCAATCAAACTCAACAACTGCAACAAATGATTCTGAACCATGTCGCGTAAAGCACCCGCCGTATCATAATAAGCTCCACGTCCGCCTTCCATACCCAGATTTTCTGCACAGGTGATCTGCACATGGTCAATATGGCGGTTATTCCATAGAGGTTCGAAAATCGCGTTAGCAAAACGCAGCACCATGATATTCTGCGCCGTTTCCTTGCCCAGATAATGATCAATGCGATAAGTGTCACTTTCGTGAAACGTGTCATTAACCACCCGGTTAAGATGCTGAGCGGTATTCAAATCCGTACCAAAAGGTTTCTCGACCACCGCCCTCGCCCAAGCGCCCGGCCCTGCACCAGCCGCTACTTTGTTCAAACCCGCATCACGCAAATGCAACAGGATGTCATCGAAATACTCCGGCGCGGAAGCCACGTAAAACAAACGATTACCACTGCCACCTCCCTTTGACTCAATCTCCTCCAAACGGGTTCGCAACCCTGCATAACCCTCCAAATCCTGAAACTCGCTCTGATGGTAAAACACATTTTGAGCAAAGCTTTTCCACAACCGGTCGTTATAGGTCGTTGGGGAAATCTCCTGAATAACCGCCTCAAGACCATCGCGAAATTCTTCGTCAGATTTTTCCCGTCGCGCAAAACCGATCACCTTCAATCCCGGCGGCAAGTTTCCCTCCGCGGCCAAATTATAAAGTGCAGGGATCAGCTTGCGATGAGTGAGGTCACCCGTCGCGCCGAATATCACCAATGTGCAAGACTCCGGACGATTCCGAATGTCTAGATCTTCTTCTAAAAATGGATTGTTTTCCATAAGCTGATTCTGATCAAATAACTAAAGATGCGTGACACGAGCCTCCGACCCGCCGCCCTCGACGAGCGATAAACACCGCTCTAGGTCACTCACTCGTTCAAGGCAATGGATAGCCTTTGTTCAAATCCATCACCTTCAAGCGAATCTCTTCCAACCGCGCCGCATCTTTACGATGGGTCAGTGCCTCGTGAATCAAATCAGCTATCACCGTCATTTGTTCTTCCTTCATTCCGCGCGTGGTCACCGCTGGGGTGCCAATGCGAATGCCTCCACCCTTGAATGGGGACTCCGTATCAAAAGGGATCGAATTTTTGTTCACGGTGATGCCTGCATGGTCGAGGGTCTCCTGAGCGATCTTACCATTCAGTCCTGCGTCACGCAGATCGACAAGAAACACATGGTTATCCGAACCGCCGGATACGATGCGGTATCCGTTCGCTTCCATTTTCGCCGCCAGCGCCGTGGTATTTTTTACAATCTGAGCCACGTAATCCTTGAACGACGGCTTCAGAGCTTCGAGCAAACACACCGCCTTGGCTGCGATCACGTGCATCAACGGACCTCCCTGGGTTCCTGGAAAAACCATTGAATCGATTTTTTTCGCTAAATCCGCATCATTGGTCATGATCAGACCTCCACGAGGTCCGCGCAAACTCTTGTGCGTCGTAGTAGTGACAAAATGAGCATGCTGCATCGGTGACGGATGCGCGCCACCCGCTACCAAACCTGCAATATGCGCCATATCGACAAACAAATATGCATCCACCGAATCGGCGATCTCACGCATGCGCTGCCAATCAATCACCCGAGAATAAGCCGAAGCCCCTGCCGTGATCATATCGGGCTTGAACTCTTTGGCGGCTGCGGCCAGTTCGTCGTAATCGAGGGTTTCCGTTTCTTTGGACACTCCGTAGTGCTGAACTTGGTAAAATTTGCCCGAGAAATTTGCCGGATGCCCGTGGGTCAAGTGTCCCCCATGAGACAACTCCATCGTCAGTATTTTATCGCCGGGATTGAGCACTGAATAATAAACCGCCGCGTTGGCCTGCGATCCACTGTGCGGCTGAACATTTACAAAACCCGCGTTGAAAAGCTCTTTGGCTCGTTCAATGGCCAATGCTTCCACTACGTCCACATTTTCACAACCTCCATACCAACGCTTGCCAGGGTAACCTTCCGCGTATTTGTTCGTCAAAACCGAACCCTGAGCTTCCATCACCGCTTTACTGGTGAAATTTTCCGAAGCAATCAACTCGATATTATTCTGCTGGCGCACTGCCTCTTTGCTGATCGCTTTGGCAATCTCAGGGTCCACCGATGCCAGTTTTTTACCTTCTGCGCCACAAGCCGAAGCCTCCAGCTTATCAACCCGACGTCCGTGACGCCCACCTGCCTCGAAGGCTGTAGTCAAAAATGTATCCGCAATCGCCGCCGCCGTATCGTTGTCCACTCGCGCTCCGCTGAGACACAACACATTCGAGTTGTTGTGCGTGCGAGTGATTTTTGCCGTATCCACATCATCCGCGATCGCTGCGCGGATATCCGGATGTTTGTTCGCAGCAATACTCATGCCAATGCCACTGGTGCAGCAAAGAATGCCAAAGTCGTGTTTTCCAGCAGCCACATCACAAGCCACTTGATGCGCGTAATCAGGGTAATCAACCGACTGCGCCGAATCCGTGCCGATATCCTCCACCGTATGGCCGCTGGCACGCAAGTGATTGACCACGGCTTCTTTCAGCTCATATCCGCCGTGATCTGCTCCGATAATAACGGATGCGGTCTGTTTGGAGTCGTTCACGGATGTAGCGGGGGCATCGCTGGTATCTGTTGCTGTTGTCATGCTGCTGGTATTCGGTCTGTGTTTGATAGTTTGATCTATTTGCTAGAGTCGTTCTCTTGCTTCGCTGTATTTTTCACAAAGTCAAGCAAAGCGGGCATTGCTTCCTGGATCAGATTACGGGTACGCTCATATTCGTCCTTGCCCATGCCAATCGGATCGGGCACATCAAGCTCCAGTGAATCCATATCCACGCCAGAGACAAATTCCCGCAATACAAAAACTTTTTCATTACTCGCTGGAAAGTAGGAAACAATCGCATCGCGATGCCCTCGGGTCATTCCCAAAATAAAATCCGCCTGCTGCACGGTCTCCGGCGTCAGCATTTGACTGCGTTGTGCCGTGATATCAATGCCCTGCTCACGCAGCACCTCCACTGAATGATCACTCGGCGACTGCCCGTCATACACACTGATTCCCGCCGATGACACCGAGATGCCCACATCCTCAGCCACCAATTCACCAAAAAGCCCTTCCGCCATCGGACTGCGACAAATATTACCGGTACAGACAAAAAGAACCTCTTTCATAATGACTCCTCAATCGCAAGCAGGCAAAACGACCGCTTTCGCTTTGGTGAAACCCCATCATCTCCAGCGCCAGCCGTAATACCTTCAGCGACAATGGAGCGCGGCATCAGCAAATGTCAAAAAGGAAGGTCGGTTTCTTGAAAATGAAACGTCCCTGCAATCCAGACAAAGCTGAAAATACAATAGATCGCTTCAACTCACTCCTCGCTCCCACCTTGCAACAACCCTGTCCCTAAATCCCGCAATACCCGCAATTCCCCCCACTGCGCCCCCCGCATCTTTCTACCGCCATCCTTGCGTCGCTCCCCAAAACACTCTCGCCGCCCCGCAAAAAACTCATCCACAAATCCCTGACTCCCCAACACCGCCCCATCAGTAAAATACCGCACCCGACAGCGTAAAGCTGCCGCCAAAGGCAATTTCCCACCCGCCCGCAACACCTCCTCAATCTCCTCCTGAGTAAATCCCCCCTTCCGCCGATCCACTCCGTCCGGTGTAACCCCACCCAAGCGCTCCTCCCCCGTCCCATACAACAAACACCGATATTCCGCCTCCACCGTCCGCCAAGCCACCCTTTGCCGCCCCATCACCGCA
>JASFYY010000083.1:0-63641 GCA_045046875.1 Verrucomicrobiota bacterium
TGAGGCATACGTTTGCGAGTATGCATTATGCGTTTCACCGGAACGAGTTGCTACTGCAAGCGCAGATGGGCCATACGAGTTCGGCGATGCTCTTTCAGCATTACCGGGCGATTAAAACGAAGCGGGAGGCAAAGAAGTTCTGGGGGCTGCGGCCGTAAATTGAATGGTTCGTTTTATTGAGCTGCACTTATACGAAGTATTCTTGCTGTTTTGTTGTTTGCAAAAATTTGAAATTTTACTCCGGAGATAACTGTGCTGCCAGTTTTGTTGATGTTTTCTTCTACCCATCGGCGTGCTGTTTCTGGTTTGGCGTTGTCATAAGTGACGCTGGCTAAGTATCCTAAAAATTGGGCTGCAGCGGTATTAAAAGCTTGGTCGCCAAGTCCGGTGATCGATCCGGTTACTGCGGTTATTTCCATTGGATCTGTTCCATAGATTCCTACGGAATGATTCAGATTCCCTTTATCTGATGTTACTTTCCATTCATTTTGAGTGGTGCTGAAGTGTTTTTTTAATATAAATCCTTTGCTGGTAAAGTTGCCATAAACGTCAACTGCTACTAGGCCTGGTATTATAGGAGATTCGATTTCTTCTGAAGCCGTTATTTTCTTACCTGCTCGCTCTGCAGTTTTTCTCTTTGCAATAGCGATTTTGGACGTTTCTTTGAACTTCCTTTGTGACTCGGCTTTTTTTGCAATAGTGGCTTTGGCAGTTTCTCTGAGCATCCTTTGTTCGTATGCTTTATTTGCGGCTTCGGGATTGAAGTCGAGAGTCTTTCGTAACGTTTTTGGCAAATCGGTAAAATTGATTCTCGCTACTCCGCCGCTGTGATAAACCGTAATGAATTCGTGGCTAACTTTTTTCACTTTGGCGTCTTTGTATGTTTTGCCGCTGATTGTTGTGAAGGTGATTTTCTCTATAATTTGCGCTTGAGCGGCAATTGCAAAGGTGAAGGTAATTATGGTGGTGAGTAATTGTATTTTCATAACTCGTAATCAAAGGCGATGACGTTGGGGGGTGGTGGGGGGATTAGGCGGAGCGTCGGGTGTTGGATTTGGGTTTTTTACGTTTTGTTTGCGCGGCTTGAAGGACTTTGCCGAGCTTTTCGGCACTGGCTTGGGCTTTGTCCACTGCTTCTTTTACTCCGGCGAGGCTGCCTGATAGCTCGAAGCGTTGCACTTCGTTGATGGTGATCTCGTTTTCTGCTGCGTTGGCCATAATGGCGTTGCAGTAACGATTCACGGTCATTCCCATCCCGTTGTTGGATTGGTCGGCGAGAGCGCGCAGTTTTTTCCCTAAGCTCAGGGGAACTCTAACTCCTATTAAGTCTGTATCTTCAGCTGGTTTTGGCTTTGCCATGTAAAAAAATACCAACAATCTCAGAAAAAACAGAAAAAAAACTTGAAGAAAACTAGAATGTAATATAAACGTAACTTCAACTTAACAAATCTTGATATTTCATTAAGAGAATCGGGATAATCATTAAACCTTAAATTATAACGCGATTACGCCATGCAAGTATTACTTCCAGACTTCCCAGATGAATTAAGCGCAGATTTAAAGCGCATAGCTGCAAGCCTCCGGCCAAAATCACGGCGCAACGAGTTAATGGTGGTTATCCTCGAAAACTTCATTCGAGATGAGCGGGCGGCGGAATCACCACGCGAGTTCGTCGAACAGGCGATCAATCGCTCCTGTGAGCCTACGCTCGCGCCAGTCGGTTCGTAGCTCCCCTACCCCTCTAAAAAATAATATTATGAATTCTATACAATTATTCAGTCACGAACTTTTCGGTGATATCCGAATTGTGGACCAGGAGGGGCAACCGTGGTTCGTCGCTAAGGATATTTCGGATGCGCTTGGGTATGAAAACTCCAGGGACGCAATTATTAGATATTGCAAAGGTGTCGAGAAACTCGACACCTTAAAAAAAGGTGGACATGCGCAGTCCATCATCCCTGAATCCGATCTCTTTCGCCTGATCATGCGTTCCAAGCTCCCCGCGGCCGAACAGTTCCAAGATTGGGTGGTGGAAGAGATCTTGCCATCCATCCGTAAAACGGGCTCTTATGGCAAAACTGCCGGTCCATCGATTGCTGCGGTAGCTCTGGCTAAAGCAGTTGGACTGGCAAATTCTGCGGCGGAGCTGCTAAAGCTGGCTGATATGTCTGCGGCTTCTGCGTTTTGGCCTACTGAGGCTAACGTCGCCTCGCCGCTTCCTGATGTAGGCCATATTCCTATTGCGGTGAAGCCTAAAAGAAAGAACTCGGTGGATGCTATGGAGGAAGCTCGCAGGACTGCAATATGCGATATGCTGGAACTGGTGGGCTTGAAGTGGCTGACTGCTGATGAGTTGCTCGATCGGTTTGAGGAGTTGGGTGTGCTTTGTGATTTGCCGGGATCGATTGCTAGCACAAGGGCGGGGCGGAGATCGTGTTTAGGGAAGCTGCTCCACCGGTATGAGGGTATGGAATGGAGGGCTGCTGGTGGCGAGGTGTTGCGCTTGGGGCGTGGCCGTGAAAGAGGGCGGGTGGTATGGCGGGTGAAATGGGGTGTAAGTCGTCCACTTAATATGGAGGTGAAATGGGGTGTGAGTCGTCCACTTAATATGGAGGTGGTGTGATGAAAACTGTGCCTGCTCACAATATACCCAAGGCTGATGTGGCACGGCTGCTGACGTATATGGATCTCGGGGTGCGCTGGGGCGAGGCTGAGGATCGACCTTTGTCACCTCGGCAGGTGCGGCGGGTGTGTATAAAAATCGGGCTAAAGCCCCTGGATCTGGGTCATCGCACGAAGCGCTTCCGCCCGGCTGATGTGCATCGTGCTGAAGAGCGGGCGGCGGGGGTGTCGCGGCGGGCGAGTTTTGTTCTCTGAATCTAACTAAATCGAAATATGAATTATAAAATTGATGTGAAATTGAAAGATGGCGGGCGCTGCCAATTGGTAGTGCGCGATGCGTGCTCTGAGGTATCAGCTTGTGTGCGTGTGCGTGGATTGATGCTGGATTCTAAGTTGATCGCGGGGGTGGCTGATGATGAATTTGAAATCAAGCGTGTGGTGGTGCTGAGGGCGGAGTCTGCGGCTGAGCATCTGGTAGAAATGGCGGTGGTGGTGCTGTTTGCCGTGGGCATTCCGCTGGTGGGTTTTTATGAACTTCTAATGGTGCTGGGATCATGAAGAACTTCGATAAAATGGCTGATTTCTTGGTGGCTGCTCATGTTGCTCTGGTGGCTCTAGCTCTGCTGGCTGGGTGGCTACTTTACTGATTCTTTTATTTCTTAATTCATTCAATCCAACTTTATGAAAACAGCTCAACAAAATCTCTCTTTTCCTCGCCCGAAATACGACTATTTCAGGATTCGGGGAATGAATATTTACGCGCGAAATGAGGATGATGCTTTGCGCATCGCGCGAAACCAAACTTCTAATCTTCCGCGCTACCCTCTTGTAGTGAGAATTGGGCGAGATGGCTATTTCAAGGCATTGGCTCAAGTATTTCGGGGTTCTTACTAAAGGAAAAAATGAAAGCTAAACGAAAATATACAAAGCGGAAGCCTAGTGAAGCTGTCGCGGTGGGTGTCTCTGATGTGACTTTCCCTGGGCTGGTGTTCGCGGGGCCTGCTTCGCGGGAGAATGCTCTGCATCTGCGGCGCTGTGTGGAAAAGCGGCTGGCGGGGCTTTTTGTGGTGATGGGGCCAAGGATGTCGGGTAAGTCGAGGCTGATACGTGGCTTGGCTGAGGATCATGGGCTGTGGTCTGCTGTGGCTGAGAGTATGCCTGGGGTGCGGCAACAGGTGGGATTGTTCTGGGAGCACGCGATGTTTGAACAGGGTGATACGGTGTTTTTTAATGATTTTTGTGGCTGGCTTTGTAAGGATTTGTCGTTCTGGGCTGAGCTGATGACTTGCTCGAAAAAGCGTGGTGCGGTGGTGTTCGATGGTACGGAGATTTCTCTGGGGGATGGCTTTCGGGAGGTGGCGCGGGTGATCGAGCTGCTGCCTCGTGATACGGGCTTGCTCGGAGTGGATAGGGTGATGAATAAGGGGGTCTGGGTATGAGTGTGGTGGTGGGTAAACTCCCTGATCGCTGTGAGGATTTTTTCTCTGAGGCTCCTTTTCCTGGGGTGGCTCCGCGATGTCTGATTTGTAAAAATCCGATGATCCATTGGCAGGGTCGGTGGCGGTGTGTGGTGGTGATTCAGCCCCGAGCTGCTGTTTCTAAGTCTCGTTGTTAGTCGCTTTTCTCCCCTCCCCTTTTTTGATCTCAATTGTTAAGAAACCCTGATTTTAAGCTATGTCTGAAAATGAAGCATCTAAAATGTTTACCTCTCTGTCGAGTCATGCTCTGCAAGGGGTATGTAAGCCTGGGGATTGGGATGGGATGGAAGATATTTTTAAGTTGCGCTGGCTCATTTCGGAGGGGTTGGCGGTGAATTTTGTTGAGGCGTCTGCTTTGCTTTTTAGTTGTGGGGAATGGGCTGATCCGGTGTGCTCGCTGGTTGTGTATGAGGGTGAGATGGCGGCGGAGCGGGCAAGTTCTCGTTTGCGGCCGAATACAAGGACTTTCAAGCGGCGGCGGCCAAGGGCTTTAGAAAATACTGTGGCGCGGACGCCTGAATACTGGTGGCAGAAATACTAATTTTGATCTTATGAAAATCGTTGATTCTGAAATGGAAAATGAAGTTGGTGCTTCGGCAGGAACTTTTGATGATAGGTTCTCGCAATCGCGTGAGGCGGTGGAGCACGCGACGCCTGCCCGGCTAGCTGCGGTGCGTGAGGGCGAGCGGCTGAAGGCTGAGGTGTCTCGTCTGTCCACTCGACTGCAAATGCTGAGGGATCATGAGGTGGGTCAATTGGCGCTGGATGGTGCTGAGAAGGAGTTGCAGGCGGCGGTGGAGCGGTGGGCGGAATTTGTAGGTGAAGAGGATGAGTCTGCGGAGGTGGGTAATGAGCTTGAAGGGTATATTCCTTTATCAGATTTGCTGAAGCTCAATCTGGATACGGGTAAAGAGCTCAATGAATATGACATGGGCGTTCGGGTGGAAACTTTCAATGCGTTGTTGAGATATGTCTGCCAGGATGGGCACGCGAATATCTGGTTGGCGTTCAAGAATTTTCTTGCGGTGACGCGGCGGGCTAAGCCTGAGTTTCTGAATGGGATTTCAAAGGCTGACTTGGCTGTGTTGCTGGGTGAAAAACGGGCTTCTACTTGTGATCGTGAGATCCGGGTGGTTGAGAAGCTGCTCAAAATGTGGGGGGTAAAGGGGTATCAGCTTTTGGGTGGGAATAAGACGGAGGAAACGCGCTTGCGTTGTGCTCGCTCTGCGATGGGGAACCGGAATCGCCGGGGTGGCAAATGATTTTTGATGAGGCTTGAATTTAATAAATCAACTAACTGTATATGACTACTGAAAATAAAATAGCGCTGAATCCGTCACCGGGTATTCAAAAAATCGATTTGAATTTGCTGAGTTCTGATCCTGATAATATCCGCAAGGAATACAATTTAGATTCGCTTAATGAATTGGCGTTGTCGCTGAAGGAACAGGGGTTGATTCAAAACCTTGAGTCCGGGCCTGATGGTGTGGTGCATTTGGGAAACCGGCGATTAAGAGCGTTGAAGGAGATCGTGGTGCCTGAGTTGCGGCGTGAGATGAAGAACATTGTGACATTGGAGGGCGAGGCTGCTGATGATGAGGTGGTGGCTTTACGTGGGCGTTTGGATGCTCTATCCTGGCCTAATGTTCGGGTGTTGTCTGCTGATGAAATGAAGGAGGCTAAAATCAGGCAAGTGATCGAAAATTTACAGCGTGAGGATGTGACTGCATTCGATGAGGCTGAGGGCTATGCTGTGATGTTGGCTGTGCGTGATGATGATGGGCGGCCGGTGCATACTCCGGAATCTATCGCAAAGCGGATAGGGAAAGGGCAGTCCGGAGAATATGTGAGGCAACGGTTAAAAATCCGTATGGCTCCTGCTCCGATGCTGAAGGCGCTAGCGTCTGGCAATGTGGGGATGCGTCATTGTCTGGTGGTTGGCCGTATCCCGGATAAAAAGCTGCGGGCGGAAGCGGCTAAAAAGGTGCTGAAGCCACAATATTCTGATCGCGCTTTATCGATCAGGGAAACAATCGATCTGGTGCGTAAGGATTATATGGTGACGTTGCGTAAGCCTCCGTTTGATCCTGATGATGCGTCTTTGGTGCCTGGTGTAGGTGGCTGCTCGGCGTGCCCAGCGCGATCTGGTAATGATCCTGATTTGGCTGGCGATCTGCAAATGGTGGTAGTGACTCCGGGGGTGAAGGATGCTGCGGGTTCGTCTCCTGGGGTTTCTCCTGATATTTGCACAAATCCGGCGTGCTTCCGCAAGAAAAGTGATGCGGCTTGGAAGGTGGTGGAGGCGGCGGCGGTAGCTGAGGGCAAGTCGGTTTTGTCTGCTGATGCGGCGGAGGATGAATTCGGTGGGTTCAATAGTGGTTTGCGGCATAACTCTAAGTATATCGATTTGTCGGATAAGCCTGCAGCTCATGTGCTCGGTCATTACGATGATAAGAAGGCTGAAAAATGGGGGGTGCTGCTAAAGGATGTTGATGTGCCTGTGATCTTGACTCGCCATCCGAAATCCGGCCGTATTCATGAGCTGGTAGAAATGGAGCAAGCTAAGCTGGCGTTGGAGCTGGAGGCTGCTGAGTCTGGAGAGGTTTCCATTTTCCGGAAAGATAGCGAGAATGACGAGACTGAGAGATTGTCCAGGGCGGCGGTGCGTGAGGAGTCGATGGTGAGGCGGCGGGTGGCTATCGCGGTGTTCGATAAATTGTCGGATGCGATGTCTGCGGATGACGGTGCTCCTACGGGTGAAGGTGGATCTCTCCGGCGTGGGACTTTGCTACTCTTGCTGAAAATCACGTTGATGTCGTCTGCTGATGCGTGTGGCTTTTTCGCTAAGTGGTTGGAGCTGGAGAAGGCTGAGTTGCCAAAGGATTGCTATCGGGCGTGGTCTGATCTGGATTATGTGCCGGTATTCATGGATATGGTTCGAGCTAGGGATGTTGAGTATTCTTCGCGCGATTTGATGGTGTGGATCGCGTTAGCGGCGATTGCTGGGGGTGTGAGTTATGATGGGGTGAAATGCGGAATGCTGATAAAGTTCTGTGAGGATTATGACGTGGATATGGAGGGGATAGAGGATGGGGTGATGGATGAGATTGCTGCTGAGAAGGCTGCGGGGGCTAATGATGAGAAGGCTGCCAAGAATGGGGGTGATAAGTAATGGATCTAGCGATCAGAGAGCGGGTAGCAAGTGAGGTGTTGGGGCAGCCTGTGACCGATGGATCGACGATGCCTTGCCGTTTTGCTGAGAGTCATTCGAAGGGTGGTGGTGCGCGTGATGTCCGGGTATGTCTCACGGATGACGGGGGCAAGCTTCCTACGTTCTTTTGCTTTCATACCAGTTGCTCTGAGAACTGGCGGCCGCTGAATAAGGAGATGCGGAGCAAAATTTGGTATGCTGAGCATGGCCGGAAGCCTCGTGGAGAGTCTGCTTGGAGTGGTGGTGACCGGGTGGCTTCTGAGCCGATGCCTCGCCCCCCTGCCCCGCGCAAGTTTTCTGAGGCTGCGCTAAAGGCTCTGTGGAGACCTGAGCTGGGTGCTACGCGGGAGTATTTCGCGAATAGAAGCGCTGTAGATGTTTCAAAATGTGATTCTGCGTCATTTTTGAAGGCTTTATATGATGCGGATGAAAAGGTTTTGGTGTTCACAAAGTTCGCTAGTCAGGGGCAGTATATATTTTGGCCTCGGCGTGGTGGCTTTCGTTTGAGTTCGCGGCCTGATGTAAAGGCGAAGAAGTCTCCCCTGCCCTCTCGTGGTGTGGATGGGATCTGGTTTCTTGCGCAGCCGGTCGATGGCAAGTGGCATCCAAACCCGCGCAATCCGCGAATTGACGGCACGCTGAAGCTCTCTCGGCGGTCGATGGAGTCGGTGACGGATTGGCGTTTTCTGGTATTGGAGAGTGATGATGCTGCTGAGGATTTGTGGCTATGTTTCTTGGCAACTTTGCCTTTGCCTATTTCGGCTATTTATACCTCTGGCGGGCGGTCGATACACGCCTTGATAAAGGTGGATGCTCGCTCGAAAGCGGAGTGGGACTCGATCAAGCGGGCGATGGTGGGTGTGCTGACTCGCTTGGGCGCTGATCCTGGGGCGCTATCGGCGGTGCGCTTGACTCGTTTGCCAGGCACGTTGCGCGGGAGCCGGAAGCAGAAGCTTTTATTTTTGAACCCTGCGCCTGATCCGTCTGGCGTGGCTATCTGTGATTTTTAATATGTCTGAAAACTCTAATGAACACGACGGCCCCCAGGTCGATAAATGGCTGGCGAAAATGCGTGAGCAATTCGCGGCATCGGATGAGCCTTTGCCAAAAGAGCTGGCGAACCGTCACCCTTTTGTGTGGATTGATGGACCGTTGGATATGATTGCTGCTCGGGTTGTGGAGATTTTGCGTGGTAAGAATTTGATTTTCCGGCGTGGCTTAGAGGTAGGAACTGTGGATGAAGCTGGCGAATGGACGGAGATGACGACGGATCGTTTCCGTTCGTGGTTGCCTATGACGGGCGGGGTGATCCCGTATAAGGGATTAAAGGATAATAAACCAGTAAAGGTCTCGGTTCCGTATGAGGTGGCGCGTGGTGTCCTGGCAAGTGATGAGTTGCGGACAAAATTGCCTGAGATTCGGCAAATCAACATGGTAAGAATGCCGGTATTTCGTGAGGAACTTGATGATAGGGATGATAAAAAACGGATGGGATTTAGGAAGATTGAGCTATTGCCGCTGGGGTATGATTCTGAGGCAAAAACTTTCACGGTATTCCAGACTGCTGATTTTGATGAGGATATGGATTCTAATGATGGTTTTACCTGGTTAAAAGATCTGCTAAAATACTTTCCGTTCGCGGATGAAGATCGTCGAGCTGTGCAAATAGCGGCAATGCTCACTGTATATGCTGGGAATTTGTTTAATGGGAGGTCTCCAATGTTCTTGTGGAATTCCAATTTAGCTGGGAGTGGAAAGTCTAGGCTTTCTCAGCTCGCGCTTGATCCGGTATTTGGGGAATCGGGTGCGTCTGGTTACTCTTATGATTCGCGGGAGGAAGTGCGGAAGGAATTGGATGCGAAGGCGCAAGAATTCGCACAATATGTTTGGTTCGACGATGTGCCTAAAGGGACGATCCGAGATGTGGTGCTCAATCGTTGGCTAACTCGTCTCACTTGGCAATGCCGTGTCCTGGGGACGAAGGGTATGTTTAAGGGGAAATTGTTTGCGGTGACTTTTATGACAGGGGCGCAAATCGAGTTAGACGGCATGTTAGCTCGTCGGACGTTGGTGGTAGATCTTTTTCCTCGGCAACGCGCTCGCAACCGGACGTTGCCTAAAGATGCTATTGCTATCAATGACGATTTTTTTGGTAATGATGAGATGCGAAGTAAGGTGTTAGGTTCGATGTGGTCTTTGATCCGCTGGTGGGATGAGTCCGGGCGACCTGGGCTCAAGGAGTGTCCGGCGTTGGAGGGTGAGAAGGAGTTGGATAGTTTTGAATCTTGGTCTTCGATTATCCCAACTATTGTAGCTACAGTAAATTTCGGCAACTGTTTGAAAGAGTTTGAAGCGCCTGATTCTGGGGACACTGAGACGCGGGAATTTGAGCAGCTAGTAAGATTGCTGATTGAGCAGTATGCGGTTGGGCGTGATTCTGGTGAGGTCACCATGGAAAATGTGATAGCGTGCGCTCGGCAGAACGGGTTATTCATTGATACCCTGGGCAGTCTTGACGATGTGATTCGTGATTTGGGGCGGCAAAAAAATTGGGAGTGGGATATTCCCCGGGAGCTTGAAGACATTACTGATGAAGGGCATCGGGAAAAACTAACTAGGAGGTTCAAAGGGGAAAAGGCGGCGGGTTGGACGGACAAGCGGATTCAGAGTATGTGGGGCAAAAAGTTTCGCAAGTCGGCTGTGAGCGGTCAACATTTTGAGGTGGCTGATGAGGTCTGGGAGTTTGGCACTAGGGAGACTTCGCGCAAGTCGATGTTTCCTATTCGCAAGGTTGCGGGAGTGGTGAATTTTGATGATGAACCGGAGAAAAAATGAAACGACGTGACTTATTGAAATCTGCTGTTGGGGCTGCTCTTCCTTTATTCGTGCCGGTTCCAACTGTGTCGCCGGTGTTTTATGCCGATCTGAGCACTGTGGTGGTAATACCTGTTTCAGCGATTCGGAGAAGGTCAGTATGGATGCGGAATAATATGGGGTTGGCTGAAAAGATACTCGAAGAGCTGAGAAGCGAACAAAATGAAGGATGACTGATTTACTTTTTGAAATACCTCAAACCTTGTCTCCATACAAAAAGTGGGAGCGACGCAATAGGATCAAAACTCACTACTCTGTGCATTGTGGAGATGAGTCCTGGTGCGCGTGCCGAACGATAAAGCGGTGCGAGGATCAAGTGGCATCCAATGGCGATGCGTTTTGTGCGTTTGGGGATAGTCGTGAGCAGGCAGTTAAGCGTTTGGTTGAGAAGTTAGGAATAGAGCCTTACGGGCTCGCAATGATGAAAGGAAAACAATGAGTAAAGGGGAAGTTAAAGCAGGGGAAGAAGAGGCGTTTACCGAATTGGTATCGAAAGTGATTTCCATTCATGGAGCATCGGGCGTAATTAGTCTCGTGAAAATAGAATCGATTGCGTCATGCGCGCGTGAAATGGAATTATTTGCGGCGGATTTAGGGAGTGGTGGTGATGTATATAACATGATGGGTAATATTGAATGGCTGAGTCAAGAAATGAAAGATCGGTGGGGTAAAAGGTTAAACCGATTTCTCTTAGACAATAGATGTTTCAATGTTGGCGGTGGGGTGTGGGTAATAGAGCAAGTGAAAAATGAGAAAAGTTTTGAGGGCTTCCGATATAAAGTGATGTTGGCAAACCAAGTTCCCAGTGTGTTGGATATGGTGAATCAGCCCCCTCATTACACTAAGCACCCTTCCGGGGTTGAGTGCATTCAAATCACGGAAGCTATGGGTTTTTGCCTGGGCAATGCGGTAAAATACATTTGGAGAGCTGATGAAAAGGGTGATGCTTTGGAGGATCTGGAAAAGGCGAAGTGGTATATTGAGCGGGAAATCAAAAGAAGGGAGAAAGGATCATGAAAGCTTGGCTTGTGATCCTGTGCGCTTTGATGGGAGGCTGCTCTCTTGTGCCTCATGCTATCCGTGCAGATATGGTGTTTTTTGAATATGCGGTCTTCGGCCGTGTGCAGCCGTGGGGCGATACGGGAGATTATAAACCGGAGGATGAGTGTGAGTGAATTGCAAGGATTGAGACCAAGTAAAAAGCTATACGATTTTATTGAACTGATGAAGAGGGTGGCGGAAGAAGAAAAGATCAAAAGGCAGCAGAGTTTCCGTATCGCGGTTGAGAACGCGAAGAAGGTGCTCCAGAAAGGTGATCGCCTTCGAGTGTTCAAATGCCCCGGAACCAAGCGTTGGATCACGTTCGATCATTGGGATGGTGCCTGGATCGTCTCCAAGTCAGGGATAGATGATTACGCGGCTTCCTGCGTGGATCGAGTAAACGATAGCATGGTGAATTTCTGTGAGCCGAACGAGAAGGTTACGCTATGAAAAAAGATTACTTTTATGAGGTGAAGGAAACTCTTCGGTGGTATCACCGCATTGTTCTTTGGGTTCGTCGAATTATTGGCAAACCTGCGCATCCTAAACCGCGTTATTTTATGTCGTGGGATATTGGGCGGACTCGCGACAGTTGGATAAGGAGCAAGATTTATCCGGACGGCACGATTGAGATAGTCGATCACGGATTTATCCAAAAGCCGGAGAGTGCATCTATTTAGCTATGAGCGAAGCGAAATTGAGTTCCAATGATTGGTTCTGCATCTTAAATGATGACGGCACGATTGACCTCGAAATGCTTGAAATAGGAGCGAGGAATTCCCATAAGGAAGCCAACGAAAAGGAGATGGAAAAGGCGCTAGAGCTGTCTTCGGCTGGATGGACGCAAGAGCAACACGTCTGTCACCCGTTCACAAAATCAGTTGATGTAATGTCATGGTATTGGCGGCGTCCAGCGCGCAGAAAAGGAATGAAGGGCAGGCTGTTCCTTTCAACCAATCAAGCCTATAACGCGATGAATCGGGAATCTTTGCGGAACGAAGGGATATTAGGAGCATGAAGCCAGAATACGAACCAGGACACCGGAGCGCGACTTTTCGGAGGGATTTAATACCGTCAAAAGTGAGAGCAAGAATGTATGAGAATAAGAGGCGAGCATTGGCTGAAGGGCCTCCTGCATCGTTTTGTTCTGGTGAGCGATGGGAGCTATCGGAATATCCCCATCCTAAGTTTCCCAAAAACATGAGGGGCTGCTGTATCCCTGATCTTATCTGGTTACGTTTTCACGGATCGGAGCTGACTGGCTGGCGATCTGTGAAGCAGAACCTTGGGACCCGGCGGAGAGCGAAACAATGACTCCTGTATCGGCCTGTTAAGCAGATGCCAATTAAGCCTGAGAACAAAGCGAGGTATCCCAAGGATTGGAAGCTTCGCAGTCGATTTGTACGCTTTTACAGGGCAAATAATCGCTGCGAATGGTGCGGTGCAGAGAATTACAAGCCGCATCCAATCACAGGGAGTCATGTGGTGCTTACTGCTGCACACGTCTATGACCACCGGCCAGAAGCGGCAAGCCTCCTGAACTTAGCCGCTCTTTGCCAGCAGTGTCACAATCGGCATGACGCGCCAAGAAGGCGTAAAAACCGAGCTTCTGCGAATTAACGGAAGATTTTCGAGCTTTGTCCAGGCAATCCTCCCACTTCAATTCGAGGTGTGCTGCCCTGCCCTACAATCTTCCGGCGAAGCCGCTTTCCCTTCTTCTTTTCCGTGCTTTCCGCCTTTTTGCTTAATTAGCAAACCTCCGCAAACCTCCGCAAACCTCCGCAACCTCCACCCGATTCAGCATTTTCGCCGCCTGCATTCCTTTTTAGTTATATATCAAAAAAACCCGACCTGTGCAACCACCCTCACTTGGTAAAAACCTGTGCAATTGTAAGTAGTTTACAATTAACCATTAGGGGGTGGTGATGGTGGTATTTAGGGTTTTAGAGAGTCTGTGTATAGAGGGTATGATTTCGATAGAAATCCCATATACAGCCAGCGTGTCCCCAATTACCTGCGCAAGTCCCCTACCTGCGCAAAAAAAAGGAATCTCTTCCCCATTCCAATCTATCTAAGTCCCGTCTTGTGGATTTCGAAGGCTGCGCGATGACTTTTTTTCAAGATTGCGCCCCTTTTCTTTGCCCCATTTGACAAAAGCCTTGTTTTACCTGGGGCCAGTGATCCGCCACGGGTTTGATCACTGCACTGATGGCTGAATCTGACCAGAATAATAAATTGCCAACTTCCTTCGCTTTGGAAGGTGATGAAAATTTGACGGATCGGCAAAAAGTTCGTCGCCAGACGGTCGGATCTTTCAATCACAAGTTGGCTTATTATTGCAAGAAGTTTGGGAAGCTTCTGGCCGATGGTTCTACCCGGGCGTTGGATCGGAAAACTGTCGAGCGGTGGGTGAAGCGTGGAAGGGAATCGTGTGATGCTGGGGATTTGCCTCCGTTGGATCATCCTGAGTTGATGGCTGAATGGTATCGGCGGACGATGAAAACAAAGGTGCCGGAGGTTTTAGCGACTTTTGAGTTTAAAAATGAGGAGGGGGCGGCGGAAAAAGGAGGTGAGGTGATTGATGTGGAGGGAGTCAGTCGGGCTATGTTGCAGAAGGCTTTGAAAATGGCGGATGATGCGGGTTTGGGGTTTGAGGCGGCGTTGGAGCGGGCGAGGTTGGCTGAGCGCTTTGCTTACACTCAATGGCAGGTAATGCTATTGGAGCCCGAGAATCATTTAGATACTGCTATTTCTAAGAGGAAGAAGGCGTGGGAAGAGGCTGCAGGGGTGTTGTTACGTGCTGAAGAAAAGGCGGAGAAAATCATGGATAGATCTGCTGAGTGGGCTCGGTGGGATGAAGTGGAGCGGCATGAGGCGGAAAAGCTCGCTATCTTGGCTCATGGCATCCGGTCTTTACTGACCCGGGTGGCAACGAAAAATCCATTTCCTCCAGGGTTGTTCAATGAAATGAATCGGGCATTTAGTGCTGAGGTGGATGTTTTGTTTTCTAGTTTGTCGGCTGGGAATTATAAGCCGGTATTGGAATTGGAGGGGGAATGAGGCTGGCGAATGTCGGATTGAAAATGGTGGGTTTGTTTTCGGCGATCTTTCAATCTCGCCCTTTGGGAACGATTGCGGATTGGGCATCGGGGAAGAGTGATCCTGATGGCAAGCCTAATATCCAGCTCTCGACAAAGGAATCGGGTGATTTCGCGGGTGGGTATGATCCTGATTTGAATCCGTTGCCTACAATTTTAACGGAAGTTTATCTTTCTGGTGAATATGACAAGGCTGTGATCAAAAAATCTTCGCAGTCCGGATTCACGCTGATGGTTCTGATTTTGATTTGCTGGTTTGTCTCGTTTGTGAATCGAAACTTCCTCTATGTCATCGATTCGCTTGGTGAGATGCGTCGCGTGAGTAAAGACCGGTTGATTCCTATGTTGCTGGGGTGCCGTGCGGCTGCGGGTGAGATCCCTGAAGGTGAGGATGGTCTGAATACTCTCACGTTGTCGCTGAAGAGGTGTGTGGGATACCTGGCGGGGGCGCAAAGTCTCGGGGCTTTGTCGAATAAATCGGTTGGGTTGGCTATTTATGACGAGGTGGATGCTTATCCGGACGCTAAAAAAGAGCAGGAACGGGCGATGGAGTTGGGCTCTGAGCGCGGGAAAAAGCAGACAGGCTTCTTTGAAGTATGGCTTTCAAAGCCAATCCATTGGGATGGGCCGATAAATCAGGAGTATTTGATTGGGACGCGCCACAAGGCGTTTGTCCCCTGCCCTCACTGCGATATGTTTCAGGAGTTACAGAGGGATCGTTTGAGGTATGATCATTGCCGGGATGATGAGGGCGCTTGGGACTTGCAGCGGATTCTTGATGAGACGTATTATTTATGTTTGTCTCAAGAGTGCCAGGAGTCTGATGCTGAGGGGAAAATTCTTGAGCATCACAAGCCTGAAATGGTTAAGCGCCGTGATTGGAGGCGGACAAATTTCGGGCAAGATGAGCACAAACCTCAACCGCGTTTATTTTCGTGTGAGGTTACGGATTTGTATTCTACTTTTCCCACTGCCACTTTTGGACACCTGGCAAAAGAATGGGTAGAAAGTGAAAATGATCCGTCGAAGCGGAAGCGTTTGCTGCGTGGTCGATTTGCTGAGGCAACGAAGCGCAAGGAGGTGAAGACTCGGGGAGCTGATATTTGGTCGATGACGGGTGAATATGCTCGCGGGTGCCTACCTCAAGAGGTGGATGTGGTGGTGATGTTCGTTGACGTTCAAGGTGTGGTGAAAAAGTGGGTGAAGTGCGGGTTCTTACTGGAGGATGATACCTGTTTTGTGATCGATTATGGTGAGTGCCTTTCGTATGGCGATTGTTTGGTGGAAGCTGATGAGCCGGTGCGGGTGCTGAATTGGAATGAGGATACCCCTGAAAAGGCTCGGGTGAATCCTACAGTGAAGGTGGGTTTGATTGATGAGGGCTATAAGCAGAAGGAGGTGAGAACTTGGGCAGTTTCTACAATTTTGCCTGAGCGCTTGCCGGATGGTTCCCCTGCTTACCGTTTTTATACGTCTTGGGGTCAAGGCGGGGTTCATGCTAGGCATTTGCGCGATTTGGTAGTGCCTCGCCTGGATGATCCGCCAAACGCTACGCATGAGGGCTTTCCTATCTATGCTTACCGTTACAGCGACGATAATTTCAAGGATGACCTTTATAATAAGCGGATCGGCGGGCATCGTGCTGCTTTGGCTGCGAAGGATGAAGGTGTGAAGCCTCCTGCTAATGTGGCTCCGCTGTTTTTCCCTGCTGATATTGATCCTGGCTTTGTTTCTGAGTTGTGCCAGGAGAGGTTTGAATTTGATCCGGTGACGCGGCGGTGGGGATGGCCGGATGTGACAAATCCCAATGATTATGGTGATGGAGTGAAGTGTTGCTTGGTCGCTTGGTATATTTTGAAGCCTGGCTTGGCGGTGGTTGCATCGAGAGAGCGGGCTAACTTTGACAAGCCTGTGGTGGAGTGATTCGTGAAGCATACATTGAGGCTTTGGCTGAAGCCTATGATCTTGCCGGTTTGAAGGCGGCGCGTGCTGCGGTCGCTATAAATTTAGCGACTAAAGCCGGGCGGACTATCGAGATAAATATGAAGAGCGTTGATGGGCGTGAGACTTCTGGAATCAGCGTCACGACTTATGACGAAAAAATTAATTTCTTGTCGGCTGTGCGTGCAGCTATTGCTCGCAAGGAGGGCAAGGATTTACCGGAAAGCTCGGGTATCAAATCGGATTTTTCGCAAACTTATGTAGATCCCTAGTGATCAAACCCGGGTTTGATCACTGAATAAAAATGAAACGTGGAAATTTTGCTAGCAGTTTAATGGATGCTCCTGCGATGAATGTCGGGGCAACGGCCGGTTCTGGTGAAGGAGCGGGCGGGCCGTTTATGTTATTGTCTGGATATTCGGCGGCTAATCACTCTACTGCGCGTGGATATTTGTATTGGCCGGAATCAAAGACTCGTTTTGAAATGACACCACTGGCGTCTGAGGAAATAAAGCGCCGTATTCATTTTCTTGTAGGAAACTTTGGATTTCCTCGTCGCTTATTGTGGGGCATGGCGCAAGCTGCTGGCATGGTCACACCTGTAAGTGATACCGGGGAGAGTGAATGGGATGATTTGGTTGAGGCTAACTGGTTGGAAAGAGTTTACGTGCCGGAAATTTTTGATGCGGCGGCGAAATTTGATTTTGGTTCTGCTCAAACCCAGTTGGATGTGAACCGCTGGAAAGATGGCGATTGCTTGGTGGTTCCTACTGATCCGGAAGGTTACGATGGAGTTCAGTTGGCTTTTTACGAAGGGACTCAAATCACTCAATTTGGGGGGTGGCAAGATAAACCGAAATCCTACGGCCCTGAGTGGTGGGATGGCGTGAAAACTGATGACATATTTGGTAAACACCTGGCTTATCGGGTGCAGTCTGGATCTGATCGTGGAAATTACGAAGAAATCGATGCTGAGAGTGCGTATTATTATGCGAATCGTGAAAGCAATGGCTCTGTTCGCGGCATTTCGATTCTTGCTTCCATTGTGAATAACATGGTCGATGTGGTCGAGACTCGGGGATTCGTGAAAAAGCGAATTAAAGAGAGTGCTAATATTCGGCCGGTAATTGAGACTGATGCACCTGCACAATTTGCCGGTGGTGGTGGTATGGGGGCTCAAGTGGTTCAAACTGCAGTTCCTTTACCGGATGGGACTTCTAAATCAGTGAATTGGGAGGTGATGATGGGCGGTGGTGATCAGCCTCCACTCGCTCCTGGACAAAAAATTCGCCTGGTAGCTGATGACCGTCCCACGCCAAATAATGTGGCATTTGAAGAGACTCTGCTCCGGGATTGTTCTCATGCTGCGGGTATCCCTCACGAAATGTTGTTTGCGATGGCTGATTTGAAAGGGCCTAGTCAGCGGTATGTAATGGCTCAGATGCGGCGGTGGGTAGGTGAGCAAATGCGTTATAAAACACGGTTTGTGCGCTGGTATCGTGCCTTGCATATTTCAAATGAAATTGAAGCGGGCCGTTTGCCGCGTCCAAGGCAAATTAAAGGGAGGCCGCTATGGTGGCTGAAGTCCGCTTATATCGGCCAATCGGACATGACGATTGATGAGGGTAGGAAGGGAAAATTGGCTCTGATTAACTTGCGGAGCGGTCTCACTACCTGGGCAAAAGAATATGGAGAGTTGGGCTTGCATTGGAAAACGCCGATTGCCCAGCGGTTAAAGGAATTGTCTTTTGCGCGCGAAAAAGCGGAAGCGGCTGGGTTCACTTTAGATCAAGCTTTCCCTGAAATTTTCAAAGGCAGTCAAAGCTTACAACCTTAACGATTATGAATTATCCACGAATTTACGAACGCGTTTATTGTCAGGTTCATGCCATCACGGCAGAGCGTTTTAATGCTATACATTCGGTGTTATTTCCGAGATTGTTGGGAGGGGCGGATAGTTCGCTCGATGCTTTGATGTTGTCTGCGGGTGATGAGCAATATCGAGACAATAAGGAACGTTATTCTGGCAAGCGCTCTCAGCGTTGCGGAGCTGCTTACATGGGGCAGGGGCGAGTTGATGAAAATTTCTTTTCAATGGCTAAGCCTGGTGTGGCTGTGGTTCCTGTATATGGGGTTTTGGCGAAGAACCTTTCATCTTATGAAGAGTCCTGCGGTGGTGGGACGGATACCGCTCCGATTTCTCACGCGATCCAGCAGGCAACTGAGGCGGCGGGTGTTTCTGCGATTGTCCTGGACATTGATTCGCCTGGAGGTCAGGTCACGGGCATTACTGAACTTGGGCAGCGAATTCGAGCTGCGGCTGCAGTGAAGCCTGTTTATGCGTTTTCAGATGCGGGCTGCTACTCTGCTGCCTACTGGATTGCCAGCCAGGCAACGGAAATTTACGGCACTCGATCATCTGATTGGGGGAGTATCGGCGTGCGTTCTGGCTGGCTTGATGAAACTATTGCGATGCAGTTGCGTGGCTTAAAATTGGAAACTTTTTCTGCTGGCAAATATAAGGCGGCCGGTATGCCTTTCCGTGGGCTCACAAAAGAGGATCGTGCGATGATCCAGGCAAAGGTGGATTTCCATTACGGTGAATTCACTTCTGCGATTCAATCGGTGCGCCCAAGTGTAGAAATGGATGCCATGCAGGGGCAAACTTTCACTGCCCCGGATGCGGTAGAAAATCACCTGATCGACGGATTAGTTGACGATTGGGAATCGTTCATCTCCATGCTGTGATTTGACAAAGTTAAAGCATTACAATTCCAAAACAAGATACTCAAACAAAATGAAAATCACTTCTGAACAACGTCACCGGCTGGCTGCTCTTTACGCAAAAGGCGATTCACTGGATGCCTCTGAAACTGCAGAGCGTGCTTTTTTGGCTGGATTGGCTGGTGAAAAAACTGCCCTACAAATCAAAGGAGAGGCAGAAGATGGTGATGATGCCGGTGGCGATGATGATGCCGGTGGTGATGGCGATGATGGTAATGATGTCGGTGGTGGTGATGGCGATGATGGTAATGATGCCGGTGGCGATGATGGCGATGATGCGCCGGGGGCGGTCACAGTCGGGCAGCGAATTTCTGCGATGGTGTCCAGTAATAAGGCTTTGGCTGGAAAGATCGCTGCTGCAAATCAGCGGGCTGCGCAAGCGGTGGCTAATTTAACCTCTATGACTGATCGTGCAGAAACGGCGGAGGCTTCTTTGGAGCAACTTACAGGAAAGTTTGAGAAGGCTGAAACCACGATTGCTACCCTGCAGGCTGAAGCTAAGACTACTGATGAAGCTGTCACTCAAGCCCTGGCGGGATTGAATGTTCCGCGCTCAAAAATGCCTAAAGCTGGCGGAGGTGGATCTGCTGAGGCGAGTATTGAAAAGCTCAATGCTGAAATTGAAGCGGAGACCGATCCGGTTCGTAAAGGTCAACTTTCCCAACAAGCTTGGGATCTGATGAAGGCTCAAAGCGTGGCCGGAAAAAACTAAATCGAACACTTCAAAAAAAAAGATCTCACTCAAAACAAAAGAAAAAAACAAGTAAACTCATGAAAACTTTTCACCTCATTCTTTCTCTTTGCCTTTTCGCAGTCACCTGCTTGGTGGCTACCGTTCATGGTGCGCTACCTGCGGCCGCTTTGCTCTTCGTGGGAGGCCACGCGTTGACTTATGCTCATAACGTTCCTTCGGGAATTTTGAGTGTGACGCTTACGCCTACGATCTTGCTTCAGCAGACCGTTAGGCAGTTGTTCAATAAAGCGCCGGCGTTAAGCTTTTTCTCTAACGAATTCACTACGGAGCGTTTGAAAAAAGGGCAGCAAGTGATAGGCAAAATTCGTAAACGTCCGGTGGCGGCTGAATACGACGCTGGCAATGGAGGCTATGAAGCGGGGGCTCAGGATGGCAAAGATCTCTTGGTGGACGTCCCATTCAAAATGGATAGCCACTTGCACGTAACTATAAGGCTTTCTCACCTCAACGCGATCTCTGACTCCATGAATAAAATGGAAGAGCACATCGAAGACAGCGCCTCAGTGATCGGCGAATCTGTGAGCCGCACGATTCTTGGCAACATTCGTTCTGGTGCGTTCGCTAACTCGACCATTTTTAGCGAGGCGAATAGTAATAAGGATATGCTGAATAAGATTCGCAAAAAAATGAATAAGCGATCTGTTGGATCGCCTCGTTTTGCGCTGGTTAATTCTGATGTAGCTGAGACTTTGTCCAACGATCCTCGTATCGCGAATCGCTACGATGACAAGTCGAAAGATACAGATACTAATCCCTACACCACGTTGACCTCCCTCGCTGGGTTCAATACCATCCAGGAAGATCCTGCTTTGGATGCTCGGGTGACAACTCCGGTGAACTTGACCGCTGCTGCATCTGGCGATTTGATCACCACGGCCGCAGCTCATAATTTCCTTGTCGGAGACCGTGTGAAAATGCCTGCCTTGACCGGTGGTGCAGGATTGACCGCTGGCGATTACTACTTCGTGAAATCTGTGCCTTCTACCACGACTTTGACCGTCTCTGCCACTCATGGAGGTGCGGTGGTGGACATCACGAGTGACGCTACAGTTGGAACCATTCAGCAAGCTGAAAACATCACTGGATTTTTCGCAACGCGGTCAGCTATCGCGATCAAGACCGGCTTGCCGATTGATTCTGTAGAGGCAGCTCAAGCTCTTGGCATCCCGGTTCCGGTCTCTTCTGAGGTCATCACTGATCCGACCACTGGCCTGTCAATGATTGCTTACAAGTGGTTCAAAACTGGGCCGATGGATGCGTATATCACGCTTGCCTGCCTCTATGGCTCTACAGCAGGCGATCTCGTGGATGCTGTAGGTTTGGCTATGGGACCATCTGGTGAGATTCTTCGCTCTGAGTAAGCGAGGATCTGGACTGTAGGAAAAAAAATTGAAGCTAACTATTATTATGAAGCAACTCCATTTAGCCATCGGGCACCGCACGAGTCAGAAAACAGATAAGCCATATGTTGTTTATTGTGGTGTGGATGCTGATCAGTGTAAGCGTGCCTCTGAGGCGATTCTGGAAGGCGGCCTGTTTGTCTTGGTGGATACTTATTCGCCCTCTGCCCCAGTGACTCGCTACGCTGATCCTAAGTTGATCGAAAAGATCACAAAAACAGAAGTTAAGCTGGCTCGTAAAAAGGCAAAGGCTGCGGCTAAAGTTGCTGAGGAAGCTGCTAAGGAGGCGGAACAGGCTGCGAAGGATGCTGAACAGACTGAGGGCGTTCCTGCACCTGGGGATGAATCCCCTGCTTCTGAAACGGCGGAAGGTGATGATCCTGCGAAGGATGAATCCCCTGCTTCTGAAACGGCGGAAGGTGATGATCCTGCGAAGGGTGAATCCCCTGCTGCTGCGAAAAAACCACCTAAAAAGAAAGCGGTAAAAAGCTGATTTCTGGTGAACGAAAATTCAATGCCTGGTCAATTTTATATTGGCCAGGCATTTTTTGTTTTGACTTCTTTCGGTGACTATGGATTCCACTGCTGAATTAGAATTTTCCGAGCAAGCTCATGATGCTGGCCGGGCGTTGTGGCCAGGCACTATTCGTATTGCTGGCGTGGATTATCCTGCGGTGATCTCTCGTGGATCGGTGGAGATCAATCTTGATGGCCGCGCTGGCTTGGAACTGGTTCAAGGAATGACTGCTGAAGTGGCAAAATCTGATTTGCCGTTGTGTCCCGATCTCGATGCGGCAGTGAAGGATAAATCGGATGGGGAGATTTTCACGCTCTCCCGGACGGGTGGGCATGGTGTGGCGGACGCTGTATGGGTTTTGATTTGCGTGAAATTTGAAAAATAAATAAAGATGACAACTAGAATTTTAGTAGCTGCGATACGCAGCACGGGCACTCAACCGGCAAAGCACTCCATTGTCGATTTGGGGGCGGTTTGGCTGACCGGTGGTGTGGATGAAGATTTGTTTTCTCAAAAATGCTCCGCATTCGATGGAGCTGTTTTTTCTGATCGTATCTCTGAGCTGACCGGAATAACGGAGGGTATGGCTACTGATCCGTATTGCCCAGATGAGGGGCAAGTAGTGGCCAAATTTGTTCATTGGGCAGGGGCAAAAAATGAACCTGTTATTCTGGCTGGGTTGCGTCCTGGGATGGTCAGGGCGTTTGTATTGGCTGCGGTGCGGCGTAACCAATCTAGCTTGCATCCTGGGGAGCTTCCTAAGTTTCACCCTCGCTGTCTGGACATGCATTCGTTGTTTGTTCGCTATTGCATGGCGAATGGCGTCCCGGTGCCTTCGCGGGGGTTTCATCCTAGTGAGATGTTTGCTCATTTTGATTTGCAGCCATCATCATTTTCGATGGATGCGGTCGATTCGGCTGAGTTGCAATGTGAGCTTATAAAAAAATTGATATGATAAAACCTTTGAATGTATCCCGCTTCGAAGAGGGGTTGAAAAACTACGTTGCGGGGCGGATTGCTGCTGGCGGGGTCACAGTTCCGAGTGCGGTGGCTGAGGCGGCGGTAGTGCAAGTTGTGCCTGAAGTGATCACCGGCGTCACACTTGAAAAGCTTGAGGTTACGGTGCCGTCGGTTGCGGTGATCTCTTTGGATGTGCCTAAAGACGTTATTGGCGTCTATGCTGATCGAGTAAGAATACAAATCGTGGCCGTGACTCCGTGGCCTGTCGCTGGCATCACGCTAGAGGATCACCGAGCGTTGTTTGATGTCCTGATTGATTGTTTTCCGGAGCGGCCGCCTACCAATGCTGTCCCTGCGGATGTTACGGCCTGGGCTGCGCTTGAAGCTGAGTTTTCATCTGCGGTGCTTGCTGAGGCTGGTTATAAAATCCAAGGTTGGGCGGCCATCGGGGGCAAGCAGGCCAAGGGTAAGGATCGTGTTGAGCAGATTCTGGAGATACGCCCATGTATTGTGCATCCTGATCTGGTTTGACAAGCTTTCTAATAAAAGAGAATAAATCTCAACCACCAAAAGATCATGGGAATCCATATTGGAGTTACAAATTTAGATGGCCATACTGCCCCAGCAACGGGAGCGGTTCAATCTCGCGAAAGCGAATCGACCGTGGGGAGTGAGGATGAGATGGGGCCAGATAGCAATTCTAAGTATTTTGTGCCTCACAAATACTTTCGTAAAGAGGTAAGCATTTCAGGTGTCGGTGATGCCGAACTTGCGTTGGTGGTAGCTGCATCGGTGGCAAAAGGCGTATTGTCAATTTTGCGGGCGAAACAAACTGAATTTCAAAACTCGTTGCCTAAATTTGAGCGTTCGGGATTCCTTTTGGCGGACATTCCTCCTGTTGTTTAATCTGCCTGACAATACTAACCACAAATAACACACTCTAGTCATGGCTATAAGCGTAACCGAAGTTGGCATCAAGCAAATCACAAACATTGCCTTGTTGGTGCAATCTGAAATCGAGCGATCGGTGGAAGAAACTGAACCTGTATTGAATTATGATGGCACTCTCAATGCTGAGGCTGCCGAATTGTTCAACCCGGCAATTGATTTTACTTTTCAGGGCAAGGGTGATCTTCCTGCGGGGCTTGCTTTGGCTACGGATGCGGGCTTTACTCACGCGGATTTAGCGGGTGGGGTCACGCTGTTGCTGCGGGTCAAGGATGCTGAGCAAGCTGGCATCACTAATAACTGGGAGGTGTCGGGCAAAAACCGTCCAACTGCCTTGGTGGCGGCATAAGTCATGGCTGATGATTTGGGAACGCCTGTGGTGCCAAGGGTCTTGGGCGAGGGCTCTACACCTGTTATCTGGAAAGGTAAGGAAAACCCGCTTACCGACTTTATGACGCGCTGTGCGTTTGCGGCGTTGACGAGTGGTTGTGATTTGATTAGCGACAAGGGTTTTCAACACACGGTCGCGGATGATGCTGAGACCGTCGCGGATCTGGATGCCAGTCGATCTGTGACTTGGATTTGGGACAATAACAAAACGGCTCACTTCGGCCCTGTGGCGGAAGAGACGATCAGCATCCAGGAATTCGAACGGCGTTTTATGTCTGATACCTGGTATTTGGAAAATCCTGAGCATCCGATTTCTTACATGCGGGCGTTTCTCGAAAAATCGCGTGATGGATTTGGGAAAATTGCTTCTATCAAGCCTTCTCGCCGGGTTTGCCGGGATGACGCGGTGGCTACTGTGCCTCATGATGCCAGCGACGCGGAAATTGATGCTGTTTTTGAACAACTGAATGATAAATAAAATGAATAAATCAAAACTAAAAACTAAAAAGAGCTTGTTGCGTGGAGTGTCGATCTGGTCGGTGTCTATGTTGCAGGAAATGGACTGTGCATCGCTTTTTGATGGTGTGGCGGACGGGGAACTCTCTGCTCGCGAAAAGAGTCGCCAGCTCGCGGCGCTGATCTGGGTGCATCATAAGTCCAGGAGCGAAGATGAGATCGAGGATTTGGCGGCTTCTGGTAAGTGGCAGGAGGCGGTGAAATCTTTTCATCGTGATCCGCAGATGATCGATGCGCTACCTGAAGTTGATGGTATCATCGAGCGAGCGGCTGAGTTGCTGGGTCAGGCTACTGATGTGACTGATGAAGCTGGGCCCACGGAGGGCTAAGGTGGGCAAGCCTAGTAAGTTTACCCGGGATGCTTTATTGCGGCGGGCTTTGCTGTTGCCTGACAATCCGACTTTCGGCAAGATCCGCTTGCGTCCGTTCACTCTTTGGACTCTTGATCTTTGCGATGAGCTGGGTTTGGATTTCTTTGTGAAGAGGAGCGAGGGTGAACCCTCTACGGATGATCGTATGTTTCAAATATGCGCGTTGTTGTGGTTCCATGACTGTGCAGTTGAAGAGGACGGCTTGGATGGGTGCTTGATGAATGGATCTTGGCGTGCTGAGGTGGAGGCTTATCAGCGGAATGTGGATCTCGCGGAGCATTTCTCTGATTTGATGGATTACATCTCTTTTTTTTCGCAGCTTGTTCACGCGGCATCGGTGCGAGTAAAGAAGCGTCCGAAAAAGGCTGGCGAGAAAATCGAAAAAGAGCCGTCGGCGGTGATCGAGCCTGGTAATACTTTTGCGTTGATCTGGACGCTCACCGGTGGGCAACTTCAGAGCTGCGAGCAAGAGCATTTTCTCTATCGACAGTTACCTCTCCCCCGCTTGCTACAATACTACCACTGTGCGCTTCGTGAGGCGCTTGTTTGGACGGTGCCAACGAAGCGGAAGGCAGACGGAAAGCAGTTACAGGCGGCGAAATTAGCTCGTAAAAAAATGGCTAAAGCGAGTCAGGATCTCGCGGCGGTTACTGACTTTCTTTGACTTGTGATTTATTGATATGCTTTTTGTTTCTACAGCGAATTTGCAGCGTTCGGGCGAACTTTTGTTGTCCGGCTTTGCGCGTGGCAGCGAATCGGTGTTGGGCGAAGTGATGAGCGAGGCGTCTTTGCAGGCGGCCTTGGTGACTCCTCCTGGATCACCTTCTGTCCAGGGTAATTCTGCTTTAGAGCGAGGAAAAAGGGCGGTCACCGCTAATGTGTTATCGGTGGTGCGTCCAATACGCGGGGCAGTTTCAACGGTCAGCACGGCGGGCGTCGTGCGTGCGCATCGGCGGGGTGGCCGCACGCGGCGGCGAACGCGTCGCCTTGTAGTTTCTGCTGCTGACTTCGAGAGCTACATTGCGGATAAACATCGTGCTGTTGGTTATACGGCTGGCGGCTGGGCTGCAGGTGTTGCCTTGGGTTCCTCCAGCTTGCCGGATTGGATGAATGATGCTTCCGGCCCGGGTAGCGTAACGGTGCGAGTGGCTGGGGATCTTGTCGTGATCGAGGTGAAAAATGAAGTCTCTTGGATTTCTGATCTCGCAGGTATGGCTGAGCGGCTGGCAACGGTCATGACGGGGGCTGAAGAGGGTTTGACCTCTCGGTTGATAGATATGCTGGATCAGCAGGCGCGAGCTACAGGTTTTTAGTGTTATGTCAGAATTAGTTATTTCAGCCGGAGTGGATTTATCGAAAGTGCGCGGTGCTTTCAGTGAAATTACGCGCCTGGGTAATGATATTGACCGGGCGACTTCTGGAAAAGGTGGGGCTTTCAAGGGGCAAATTTCTGGTGCTAAAAATGCAGGGCGTTCCTTCCGGGCGGCTGGTCAGGCGGCTGCCGCTGCCGGTGGGCAAATGACGCAAACACGATCTCGCGCTAGTCAGCTTTTTCGTGTGTTGACCACGGCGGGCAAAGCTGGTGAAGCCATTGGTGGGATCTCTCTCGGTGTCCGAACTTTGTCCAGGTGGTTTGGGCGGCTAAAAGCGAAATCTGCGCCAGCTCTTCAATCGGTAACAAAGGGAACTAAGCAGACGGCTCAAGCTAGCAATATGGCTGCCGCTTCATCGAAGAAGTTCTACGGCCGGTTGGCGAAAGGTGCTGCCATAGCTGGCACTGCTGCGGTGGCGATTTGGGGGGTGCATAAGGCGTGGAAGGCGCTTTCGAGTGTCCGACAACCCAACTTAAAATTGCCGAAAATGCCTCGTGGCGGCGGCGGCGGTGGGCTAAAAGGCCTGTTACCAGGTTTTGCGTTGGGGGCTGGCGCTGTGGCATTGGGTGCGGGTCTTTTTGGTAGCATTAAGAAGACAGTGGGAGATGCTTTGCAGAAGGCGGCGGCTGAAGAGCAATTGCAAATCTCTTTCGAGGTATTGGCTGGTGGGCTTGCTCCAGCCAAAAAAGCGCTTGGTGAAATCCGGACATTATCTGAGAATACGCCTCTGCGCTTTGTGGATCTTGCTGGCGCTGGTCGCAAGTTATTGGCATTTCAGGAAGATGCGGGCAAGCTGCCTGCTACTCTCAAGCGCATTGGCGATATTTCTTCTGGTATCCAGGCACCGATTGGTGAAATTGCTGAGATTTTCGGGAAGGCTCGGGTTCAAGGAACATTGTTTGCGGAGGACATCAACCAGCTCACGGGTCGCGGAATTCCGGTGTTGACTGAATTCGCCTCCATTCTTGGCACGACTCCTGACAAAATCAAAAAGATGGCAAGTGAGGGGCAAATCACTTTTCCGTTGTTAGAGAGAGCTTTTCAGAATCTGACCAGTGAAGGCGGCATTTTCTATAAAATGATGGAGCGGCAATCGCGGACGGTCGCCGGGCTGTGGTCAACATTGAAGGATAGGATTTCCGGTGCTCTCACGCAATTTGGTAAGCCTATCAATGATGCATTGCGGCCGTTGCTCAAACAAGCCGTCGAGTTGGTTGGTAAGTTAAAAGAGAAGGCTGCCAATTTTGGCAATGTCATTGCTGGGGCGATTGATAAAATCCGTGCGGCATTCCAAGTGCTTTCCGGTGGAGAGCTTTTTTCTTTGATAGGTAAAGGGTTGGAGTTGGCTTTCAAAACGGCTGTTGATTTCCTGGTGCGGGCAATGTCTGCGGTGGTGAAGTCGTTGCAAAATGCTGAATTCATGACTGGTCTTGGTGAAAAAATCCGTGGAATGGGTGTGATGCTCAAGGATATTCTGTTGTCCGCTGTGGAAGCAAGTTTGAGGGCTTTGGGAGGGATTACGGGCGTAGGTTTACAGTTTAATACGGCTGCTACTGAGGTTAATAGCCAGCGGCTTAGGGATAAGTTTTCTGAGGATGATAGGCGAAATCGACTGCGCGAGGCGGGGGTAAAGGATGTTGATTTAGGGAAGGTTATTAAAGATAATTTTAATAGCTCAAAGGGTATATTTGGAAATGATCGCAAAGAGTTATTGGCAAGCCTGGAATCAATTATGATCCCGGTGATAGAGCAAGCTAAGCGCAACCGGGACAATCGTGAGAAAAAAGAAGATTCTACTAGGCCTGATGCAAAGCGCGATGGCTTGATCCCTACAGGCGGTGCGTCAGGGGGCGCGGGTGTCGTTGGTGCCTTTCAGCGGGCGGTGAATCTCGTGCAGGGAAAAACGATCAATGAGCAAATAGCTAAGGAAGCCACGTTCACCAATGGCTTGCTGAAGGATATGAAAAAAACGGCGGAAGATTCCAAGCGCGCAATAGATATAATTGTGGAAAACACCCGTGACGGGAATGACGTGACCATTGAAGTGGTGCCGATTTTTGGAGAGGGTTTGGCTTAGAATATTATGGCAAATAAAATGATATTAGGAGGGAGCGGTGGGATCTCTGCGCGGGGGATTATTTCTCGTACCGTTTTGTTTTTGGTGGATTCTGAAGATGAGGCGATGACGTATGGCCCGGCGACGCATCTCGGGGTTCCTCAGAAGCCAGGCGGCCGGACGTGGGTTCCTACTAAGGCATCAAAATACAAGCTCACGGTGATTTATGAGGGATTGCTTGAAGAAGGAGATCCGGAGGCACCCGAAAATTTCACATGGCTGCCGTCCCGGTCTGAAGAGGCTATTGAAACGCACCCTGAAATCCAAAAGCTGGTGGAAAAATACCAGGGGACGCGCGTGGAAGGTAAAGTTGTTTTTCCTCCGTGGTTGGCGGCTGGTCAAGGTAAGGACAATATAAACAACGGGCTTCCCGGGAGAAATATTCCCGGGCCTGCCGGTGCAACTCCGAATCCTATGGTTGGCCGTGAGAGCTATTTGCTGCAAACTGGAGTTTGGCGGTGGAATCTGGTCACGAAAAGCAAGCCCAACTCTTGGATCAGAAAAAACGGTAGTATTGTAAAGAGTGTGCCTGGCGGTATGGATACACCCAAAGATCATGACTGGTTGGTGATGTTCGGGCCGATGGTCACGCGTGGATCTGGTGATGCTCTTGCTTATGAATCTAAGGTGGATTTTTTATTGTCGGAAGAAGGTGGTTTTCCTCCTTCCCAGTGGATTTTGAAGAACGCCTAAAAGATCTCATGCCTATATTTCCTGAAGAGTTGAAGGCCGTCGAAGGCCGTGCTATTCCGCCTGCGTGGGTTGGTTTGGGTGATTGGGTTGATGAATTTCCAGTTCCGAAGGCTCCTCCTGATGTGCGGGTGCGTGAACTCCCTGGGGAAACCATTTTTTTCAAACCGCCTCGCTCCCCTGCTTGGATTCATCCGTTCCGTGTGTTTATAAGTGGGACAGAGGCGACCGTGCGCCCCGGCTTACTGAATCTGGAAATGCCGAGAATGGGAACTGAGAATCTGACTCTAAATGGCCTGGATGAATCCGGTGATGATGCGGGTCGCGTGCCTGTATTGGAATTGTTGGGTCAGCGGTATGGTGGTAGCGGCCCTGATCGCCGGTCGTTTATTTGCCTGCGGGTTGTGGTTGATTTGGAAAGTGGTGAGCCTGAAAAAGATGCCAGTCCGTTGGGTTTCCTTACGGTTGTCCACCGGCCGGATTTACCGGAAGGTTTTCATTCCGGTGGGATGCCTGAAATTTTGGAAGATGATAAAACCATAGGGTTGTGGCCGTTGGCAGTATTATATTGGAATGAGGATGGAGATTTGATTAGTCAAGTCATCCAGAATTGCATCCATAATCAGCAACACCGCTATGCACGAGGGGTCGCCATCGATGGGAGTGAGTCAGAATTAAAGCCGGGCAGGCATTGGTTTTTCGGAGCGGATTGAGTGATCATGGCTGAGCGCATAAACATCCCGGTTATTTCTGCCCCTGCATGGAATGAGTTGCTTGTCCGGTTAGCGGGTAAGCTTAATATCACTTATGCGGGGCGACGCGATACGAAAGTATTCCGGCATCCGTGGAATACGCTTGCTCGGTATGATCCGTTCAAGAGCGCTTGGGAAATCAATATCCAGCCTGGGATGGTGAATGCTCAAGATGTCGATGCACCTCCGATAAATCGGGTAGATGCACCTGATGTAACTCAAGAGCGTGATTCGGCGGATAAGGTGCGGCCGTGGTTGGTTGAGGCTCCGTGGATTTCGTTGCCTGGCATTTCGTGGCGCAAACTAGGGACGGACGCATCTGGGCTTGGGGACACTGAGGGGGTGCCTTTGTTTTTTCAGGCTTTAGGGGTCGGGATGCCTCCTCGGGAGGATTTAGAGATCGCGGGTTCGGGGGTGTCGATCACTGTAGATCCTCTCCCTGATGGAGTAGAGGACGAGGTTCGATTGCTACGTGCTGCCGATGTGGTTCTTTCTATACCTAAGCCAACAGCGGTAGCTGAATCGGTGGAGGATGGTTCTAAGATCTCCTTTGCTTTTACGATCCGGCCAGCACCTCCAGGAAATCCTTCGATTTATGTGACGCCGCGATTTGATCCTGAAGATGAAGATCCTACAGCTCAAGAGCAAATATTGACTGGTCGGGGTGGTTCGTCTGCGGTGAAGCGGGTGGTGGCTACTTTGTTCTTGGTCTCCCCTGCTGGGGCTGAGAAGGGTTCTGATCCTGATCATACGTGGATTCCATTTGTCCGGCATTATTTGTTCTATAATCTTGCTTTTTCACACAAAGCTACGATCACAAATTTTCCTCCATTGGAATTGGAATTGCCTACGGGTCTGGCCGGTGGAGTTGCAGATGGGATTTTTCAGCGGCAGCTTGCCGATATAAATCAAGCGGATGCTGGGCTGGCTCAAGCATTGAGCAATGCATCTGTGCGAACTGATATTTGGTCTGTCTAGTGATCAAACCCGGGTTTGATCACTGAATGAGGAACTACGATGAAGGATTACGGATTAGATAAAGGGCGGCGACTAGCGGCCGAGCGTGAGGCGGCACGAAATGAGGAAAAGCAAAAGGTGAGATTAGAGCCTGGATTCCCTTATGAAGTTATTCCTCCATCTTTTGATTTCATGGATTTCTCGACAAATCCGCAAAAGGTAGAAAAATAAATGCTCTTTAAGGGGATTTATTTCTTGCGCTATATACTCTTCTGGGGTATATATACATAGATGACAAAAATAAGCTTTGATGAACTACCTGAATTTACTAAAAAGGTGAACTCCGTCCTTGGTGATGACGATGAGTTGATGGAGCTGCAAATGGCTCTCGTGGGAAATCCAGAACAAGGAGTTGTGATCCCTGGAACCCAAGGGTTGAGAAAATTACGTTGGGCTAGCTCAGGCAAGGGTAAGCGTGGTGGGGCAAGGGTCATTTACTATTATTGGGTGAATAATAGTTTGATCACGCTTTGTGAGATTTATAAAAAAACGGACAAGGTTGATCTTGATAAAAAGAAATACAAAGCCATCCGGGCTGCTTTGGAATAGGTCGGATGAAAGGGTTTTGTGCATCGTGATAATGAAATGATATTGAAAATACTGAATGAAATGAAAAAATCTCAAATAAACGAAATGGAACAAAAGGCTCACGCTGTCATGCGTGGGGAAAAAGCACCTTCCCGCTCATGGGAGCTTAGCCAGAAAGCTGACGGTAGCTGGGAACGAGTGGCCATCGATCCAAAAACAGCTCAGCTTGACCGCGCCCGGGCGTGGGAGGCAAAGAGCCGAGTGGCTAAAATTCGTGCAAAGTTAAACCTTACCCAGACGGCTTTCGCCGACTTGCTGGGGATACCTGTAAAAACTCTACGAAAATGGGAGGGTGAGGAAACGAAACCTAGTGGCCCGGCTCAGACCTTGCTAAAAATCGCGGAGCGGAGGCCTGATGTGCTGCTTGAGCTTCAGGAAGCCTAAAAGATAAAATCTGAAAAGCCGATGCTCGGGAGAGTGTCGGCTTTTTTGTGGCGTTTGACTTGCGTGGATTTGCGTGGATTCCCTTCTTTACGCAAACATTGGCCGCCAGACTCTTTCTGAGACTCTGGATGGCAGCAAATTCAGTTGGCCGTCGTTTGTGGTGGGTGGCGAGGTGTATTTTGGTTTGCGCTTCGCTCGGCGGCGTGATGGCAAAAACCGGGTGGTTGATTTGGATGTGGTTGATGCATATGCCGCAGTTGGCCGTTGGGATGTTCGTCCGTCAACTGGCGAAACACGATTGCAGATTGGAGCTGATCCACAAGTCAATGGCAGCAACACTACCGCGCCGATTGCTGCGGACATCTCCGCAGCCGATTTGGAAATAGCAATCAATGCGGTGACGGATGTGGGAACCACCTATCCGTTGGCATCTGTGGTGATGGACAATGGGAGTTATTTGGTGGTCTTTGAGGGCTCTGCGGACAAGGTGCCTATCAAGGCGGTAGAAAATGAATTCTGCCCGATTTCTTTGGTGCAGGTGATCGAGTATCAGAAAGATACGGAATGGTATCATGCTATCCGTTTTATCCAGGCGCCAGGTGCTTTCGCTGATGGAGCTGAATTGATCGTTCCCGATGAGCCTTTCTTTGTGCAGGTAAAGCCTGGTAGTGACATCGACGGGGTGAAAAAAAATGAGGTGCAAGCTTTGGTTCGGCCTTCTGATTTCCGGGGTAATTTTGAAATTGTGCGAGCTTTGCAGCCTTCCAAACCGTTATCGAATGCTGATGGGGTAGAGCAAATCCAAGCCGCTTTGGTTCCATTGGCGGATGACGGGGGTTTGTTTGAAGTGAGCAATCCGATCACTGATGAGGCATGGATTGAGTTTGCTGGTTCGATGGGTGGAACCGGGCAAGATTTGCTTACGATCAATGTCCCGCGTGCGCCGGGTGGCGATCACTGGATGTCACTGGATTTGAGTAATGCTGAAATGTTTGCGTTAGTGCGTGAGAAAAATGAAGTGAAGGTGCCTTTTCACATTCATATTCTTTATCGTGATCCTAAAGATGCGAACGTGATTCGGCGCTGGGATTATATCGATGAGATTACGCTGCTTCGGTCTGTGTATTTTACGGGTATGGAAGTGGCTGCGAATATCGATTTTCTGAAGCCTGATAAAAGCTCTTATGTTCCCACGCCGGTTGGTTCCATCGTGACGGGATCTCAATTCTACGTTTCTGATTTCCCTAAATCTGTCGATGTGGGGGCGGCGAGTTTTATCCACACTCATGATTTGGGAACTGCTAATGGCTTGGTGGCGGTGAGATTAAACTCTGGCAATGGTGATCTGTTGGTGCTTGGCACTGATTACGCTGTAAAATTTGATAATGATAATCAGCTCACTGTAGATCTTTTGCCTGGCGGATATTTCGCTGATCCTGTAGTGCCTGTTGGCGATCCTACCAGTTTTTCGCGGACTGCTGGTGGCACGATTGCGGCGCTCGGGGCTCTTGCTATTACTTTTGAGACTGCCGGGCCACGCTCTGCGTTATTGGCTCACACTCAGGCTATAGCTACGGTTGATGGGTTGACGGATGCTTTGGCGGTGATGGCGACGGATATTGCTGCTTTGAAGCTGCTTGCCCCTGGAGGTGGTTTGGCTGCTAAAGTTGCCGGTCGGGTATCTTATGCAGATTGGGAGTTCCCGGATGTGTTCCGGCTTTACCCTGTGCTTGGTGATGTGGTTGTGCCGGAATCGGGCAGCTTTGCTGATGTGGACATGTTTGACATTTTTCCGGGCGGGTTATTACCTGCTGTGCATGATGCCGCTACGGAGGATGTGGTTCCCCTGTTGGTATTGGGGGATTTGCCTGATCCTGCTGATGTTTATCGTGGGCGGGTATTTGAAAACACTGGTGCGGTCGATATTGATATTTTCGGAGGCGGTGGTCACCGGTCTGATGTTCTCCGGGCAGGTGAGTTCGTGGCATGTGATGGCGAGATATGGTATCGCGTGGAGGTCTTCACTGGTGAATCGAGTTATTATCCTGTGAGTTTCAACCACACTTTTTTCGAAATACCTATTACTGCGAAACAACTGCGCATCGGCCGGCAGTTTTTATCAGACTTTGCATTCAAGGTGCAAATGATAAATTCTGAGTCTTCGGCATCGTGTGTGTTTGTGGCAGAGCTTGGTGTAGGATCTCAAGATAGCGCTCCTGGGACGCCTGGGAAGAATTTGAAAGATGTGGAATGGGATTTGGACACGCCAGCGCTAAGTCATCAAGTTATGATTGGTCGCGAGGTAGGTATCCATCGTTTCGGGTCTATCATAAAAAATGAGCTTACCGGTGGCATATCCTTCGACAGCGTGCTGTATGGGGCAGTTGAGGCTGGTGCTAGCGTTCCGGCGACGGCTGACTTTTGGCTACGTTACCGTCTGATACGATTTGATACCGAAAACAGTAAACCTAATCCTGAAGGCATCCTTGGGCTTGCCGGGCCTCGCGCGGTGTTGGATTCACAAAAGCCTGATCCGAACCTGGGATTTGCCTCGATCAACTAATAGTTATGGCTGGAAATAATCAACTGATGCAGGCGCTCTCGGTGGGGGTGGACATTGATCTGAGCACTTGGAAGGTGATTTTCCCGGATGTGGCGCTGCCTCCGTTGGCTGTGGATCAAGAAGTTCCGGCTGGTGAGTTCCCTGGAGAAACTAAGCCTGTTTCCGATGTTTTACAGTCTAATTATTCATCGCTTAATCCTGCTGTCACTCGTGACTTGGTGGCGTGTGCGGTTAGCTACGGGGATCTAAATGCGCCATTTGCTTTAGGATTCCGCAAGGCCGGGCAGTTGATAGCGGCCACCCCTTCAGCGGCGACCTTGCAAATTGTTGAATTTATGGGTGAACGCGCCCTGGATCTCAATGATGGTTCCCTGGCGGTGATGAGCGATGTGGAGGGTGTGCGATACCGTATGATGTTGGATCTAACAGCAAAGCGGATTCGTTCCATCGTCGCTGGGAGGATGAAATCTAAGACTGCTTTCGTGGATGCAAAGGCGGTGATAAATGTGGTAATCCCCTTTACTCCCGCAGGCGATGCGGTGGCGGTTAGCAGCGATACTTTCGATATGGTGCATAACCAGGCGACGACAAAAGATCTAACGATCAATCTGCCGAATCAGGCGAATAGCACAACGGTGGCTTATGATGTTGAGGTGATGGTAAACATTCCCGCGTCTGACTTCGCTGCTCGTTATGCGGTGATCAATACAACTATTGACGTTACTCGCAACGGAAGCGGAGTTTTTACAGCGGCGGTGGTCACTGGAGATAATGTGGCAACGGGCGAAGCATTTCCTGTGGTTGCGGCGGATCAGCGGACATTCTCGGATTACAAACATGATTTGGGTATCAGTGTCGCGGTCAATGGATCGAATGGCATCATCATCGCTACGACGGTGGACACGGAAAACTATACTAATGTGAGGGCGATAGAGAGCACTTGGTCTGCTGGGGTGTCGCTGGATGGCTCGGGGCGACCTACAGCGAGTCAGAAATTTGATATTTGGTATAACGGCATCAATTCTGGACATACTAATTGGCTATCAACCGGCCAAAGAGCTTGGAGTAGTTATCAAACTTTTGAGACTTGGATGCTCGCGGACATCGCGGGTGCGGTGGCTTTGAGTGATCTTGATTTCAAGGTTTTTGCGGATGATAATGGGATGCAACTGGTTCTAAAGCCTGCTGATTTGGCAAACAATTACAGTGCGGATTTTGATAAGTTTTCACTCAAGCTGCAAGAACTGCCTGGCTCTAATTTTACTGCTACGAATTGGGATGGGGAAACGTATCCCGGATGCTTTGTTTCTGCGTTGGTTTCTACTCCTGCCTCTGGATACGATGCGGTGACGATCAAGCGGAAAACTCAACCATTCATCCTTCGTATATTTTTAGGGCTGGATTGATGGGTTACAAAAAAGCAGTTTGTTGCTATCCGGCGGATGAGGGTGAGGCAAAAAAGATGATGGCTCGGTGGAGCCCCTCGCATTTTGTCGCTATGTTTGCCAATCCTAGCTGCGGATTTGCGCCCCCGGCTGGCTGTCATTTTTTCCGAGAGCGCCAGCGTTTGGGGTTTTATCAAGCGGCTGCCGAAGCGGCGGCCAGGGTGGCATTTCCATATGTTCGCGAAGTGGAACATGATCCTCCGTTAGCTTACAATTCTAGCATCCGGCGGCGGGAGTGTTTCAATAGTTTGGCAGGTGGGGGTTTGGGTTTTGTTGCGGTGTATTTTAATCCGTGCGGCTATCTAGCGCCGCATTTGAATTTCGAGCGATTCTTGGAACGTTTTGCTTGGATGGGTGATCGCTTGCTGGTGGTAGAGTTGGCATTTGGCGAGCAAGCTTTCACGCTAACAGGTCAAGCTGAGAATCTGCTTCAGTTGCGATCTGATTCTGTTCTGTGGCAAAAGGAAGCTTTGATAAATGCTGGCACTAAGATCCTCCGTGAGCGCGGTTTTGCGAATGTGGGGTGGCTTGATGGAGATTCTATCATAGAAGGCTCTGAAGAGGACTGGTTTGAGCAGTGTGTAGCTGCTCTTCGGGTAAGCGAAGTTGTGCAAGTTTTTGAAAAGGTAGAGCATCGTTTTGCTGATCAGAGAATCATCGCTCTTGGAAGCGTTGCTAATTTACAAAACACAGCTACGCCAGTGGCTAAGATTTGGAAAACAGGTTTGGGTTGGATTGTGCGAGGGCATATTTGGGATTCCTGTTCATGGTATGATCTTGGTATAGCGGGGTCTGGAGATCGGCTGATTTTTCTTGCGTCGGTATTGGAGGATGTTCGCCCTGAAGTTGAGCGATCTCCTCAGTTCTCCAGTTCCCATGGTTATCTGGAGAGCTATCTTAGATGGGCAAAAATCTGGTCTGACTGCGTTGGCGGTAAGTGTTCATATTTGTCCGGTGTGGCGGCAAGTAGCGAGGAGCACGGGTCGCATTCTGATCGCCAGTATTATTCGCGTGAAATTGCGTTGCGCGATGCCGGATATGATCCTGCTAAGCATCTCGGGCGTGACGTCAACGGATTATTGATGTGGAGTGATGCAGCGCCGGAAAATCTGAAAAGTGTAATGTTGGATTATTTTAAGAATCGAAGGGAGGATGGATGAAGGGAAAAGTATATGACAATCCTGCTTGCCTGCAGGCCCCGCGCAACAGGTTTGCGCCGCGATGGAATCCATTATATTGGGGAGGTGCTGTTGGGTTGGTTGCGTTGATTATAGCGATCAAAGAAGAGCTAGGTGAGGATCAGGGGAAATTGATTGAACTAGGGTCTGCTTGTGGGGAGAGCGGTTCTATGTTTGCGGGTAGTGGCGTGTTTGAAAAAGTTTGGCTGGTGGATCGCTGGAATTACGCGGGGCAATTTGAGGTCGCTGAATTCAACCTCCGGCGCTATCCATGCGCTGAGATGGTCCAGGGCGATATGTTCGAGATAGCCAAGCAGTGGGAGGAGCAAGTGGATGTGATTTACCTGGATGCGGAGCATGACTATGATTCTGTGATGGATGGCTTGGAAACATGGGATAAGCATTTGCGCCCCGGGGGCATCTGGGCTGGTCACGATTACAATCTTGAAGTATGGCCTGGTGTGGTGATGGCGGTAGATGAGTTTTTCCCTGAAAGCGAAATCAGAGTGTTTGAGGATTTAAGCTGGATGGTCATTAAGACGGATAGCGATGATCGGGCGAGAAAAGATCTGAGTGATTTGGTGGATAGTTTTCCGGTCGATCATGGAGATGATCCTGTTTACGAGGTAGATAAATGAACGGTGGGCGTTTCCATAATGTTTCGGGCTTTACTTGCTCTGTTGCTTCGCCTCGCTACCACCGTGCTGAGCGTAAGTGGAATCAAAAGTGGAAAGGCAAATCATTCCGCGATATGCCAGCTTGTGATCAAGATTCGCAAAAGATGCTATTCGCTCTTTATCGCCGGGGTCTTTACTGCCCAGGGGAATCTCGTTTGACACCGTAACCGTGAAATATGGCTGGCAACACTTCAGCGCGTCGTATGTGGCGCATGAGAAAACGTAGGCTGGCTAGGCAAGTAAAGCCCCGGTCAGGCAATGGCCGTAAACCTAAAAAAACTGGATTCCTTATGAAGCTACTGTTCCAATATCTCTACAAACTCCTGTTTGCTAACCTTCGCAACTGGAAAACAACTACGGCTGGCATTTCTCAAATCGCTGCTGCTGTTGGCGTATTCACTGGTCATCTTGGCGGTGAAGAGCTTTCGGCTGAAGGTGGCGAAGCCTTACAAAATCTAGTGGCGCTGCTCCTTGCAATGTCCGGGGTAAACGGATTTTTCAGTCGCGATGCCAATGTATCCAGCCAATCGAGCAAGGCACGGCCCAAGGGCGGCTTCGATATTTCTGGGGTCAATAACGTGCTGCCGATTTTTTTGATGGTGGCGGCGGCCTTTACGCTTGCGAGTTGCAGCACTCCTGCGGGGCAACAAATCGGCTCCGCTTTCAAAGGACTGTCTGGCCGGACTGGACTGGCCGACGGTGGCGCAATCGTCGAAGTGGTGGTGCCGCCTGGATATGGTGTGGGTCTGAAGGGATATGTAGTCACTCCCTGGACAAGCGAGCTCCCGACCAACCAAAGTCTTTTCCTGGAAGATCCCCTAAATGTGGACTGAACCTACAGCGGAAGAGGATACTCCCCTGCTCACTGTGCTCATTGGTGGTGCGGTGGCTGTTTGCGTTTTGGCATTATTTGCGACGGGTGGCGTGTGGCTCTGTTACCGCCATGCTACAGCTCCTGATGGCATCGCCGCCGGGGCTGCTGATTTTGAGCGTAGTTCTGGCAGCTCTGCTGAGCTTCCGTCTGTTGTTGGAATTGAGACTATGGGAGGTCACACGCCAGGCTGCTTGTCTGAAGCGCCTCTACGAATGCGAACCGGCGGTCTATCAATCGAGCGTGTGGTGGTGGAACGATCACGTCGAGATCCAGCGTCGGACAAATCAGCGGAGTTGGTTAGATGATCTGTTGGTGCTTGATGCCTGGGATGATGTTGAAAAAATTAAAACAATTAAAACAAGATGAAATTTAATACTGATAACGTATCTCTCTCCGACTGCTTGGCTCTTTCCAAAATATTGATTTCCAAGGTTGAAGAAGGCTTGACTGTGCCGGAGAAGCTCATGGTAGATTCTGTGGTCGCACGCCCTGTCAAGGTGGATTACACCAAGTCGCGTAAGGCGTTAATTGAATTGCCGGAAGAGGCTGTTCCTGGTTCGGTGGTTGATTTTTATGGTTCTCCGAAGCGTGATCCAGGTTATCTGGCATGGTTTGATTTCCCAACTGATAAAATGCGATTGTATGCCCGTGATGGATCGAACTTGACCGATCACAATGACGACGGTTTCGATGATCATCGATGTCATCGCTTGGTTGTCTCTCAATTGGAATCGGCCTTCGCGGAATTGTGGGAAGTTCTTGGTGAATCGCGTTTTTTCAGCGAGGGCTGGCATGTTTATTCTGGTTGTTTCAATTATCGCCGCAAAAAAGCAGGGAGTGGACATAGTGTGCATTCCTGGGGAGCAGCCATCGACCTGACTGCCTGGGGCTCTGGGCTGATCACTCGTGAATGCGGTTTCAGTTTGGAAGGTGTGAGCATTATGGAATCCCATGGTTTTCTTTGGGGGCCTCGTGCCTGGGGAATGCCTGGGGAATTCGAAAACAGGAAATATCCAGGGAAATACTTCGATGCGATGCATTTTCAAGCTGCTGTTCCCTACCTCAATTCAAACAGTTATTACGCAAAACGCGGACTGCCGGAAAACATTCGGCGCTGGCAGCCATAACCGGAATCTAAAAAAAATGCATCATCCCTTCCATTGGTCAAAAGGAATTCACGATATGATTTCTGCTATCGCCACCGGCGGGGCGGTCGGCTTGACGTTTACAAATGTCGAAATGGCACTGAAGATTGTCGCGCTAATTTTAGCGATCATTTTCAGCGCTCAAGGTGTCTGTATGAGGCGGTTAGAAAGAAAAGGGTATCGCCCTCCTAAGTGCGAGGATCGGAAGGATCGGAAGGATTGATATTCTGGGGAGGGCTGGGGTTGATGGCGACAAGCGAGACAGGTTAGCGAAGCATGAGCGTTCTGGCTCGCTTGTCGTTATCAACCCGCTAAGCCCTCCCCTACCTCCGTGTAGCGATTTGGCGTTGGGCGAGTCCGCGAGTCCTGCGCCAAATCGCGGAACGCTGGCATTTTGGGTATTGCCGGCTTTTGGGTATTGCCGGCTTAATGTTAGTTTTTTATAGAAAGCATATGTTTTTAGGCTTATCTATACGACTCATGAACTCCTCACGATTTGTATAACTCATTAAAAATCAACTATATTCTATTTAGCTCATAACCTGAAGGTCGTCGGTTCAAATCCGGCTTCCGCAACCATTTCAAGACCCTGTAGCTCTCCGAGCTACAGGGTCTTTTTTTTTGCCCCTGACCTATCAAAATCTACGTTTCATCTAGATTCATCTGATAAGGCCCCTTAGAAAACTTCCGCCCCTTCACTCCCCAGCCTCCAACCACTCATCGCTCAAATCCACCAACAATCGCAAGCTTGGTGGGAAAAACCCAATTTGGGTCATTCCTTATTTCATCTAATCTTGCCCCTCTTCTGATCCTTTGCCTGATTTATCACCGTCACAGCGGCTATCAAACGTCTAGGATTGCGAGCCGTCAACTTCCGAACTCAGGTCATCAAAAAAGGTAACCCGCCCAGTTGAAACATCATAGAAACCTCCAACCAGTTTGACCTGTCCATCTTTAATCAGTTGATCAATTTTATTACTGTCCGAGCGAATTTTCTCCATGGTTTTGATAACATTAAGCTTGGAGATATAATCAGCAAAATCCTCATCTGAAAAACCGGACTTCTTTCGATCTACTATTTCAAGATCCACAATTTCAGCGATAGGTTTAACAATGCTATCGAGATTATCGCACCCCGTGAACAACAGCGCATTGGTTTTCTCCTCGACCAGACTAATCGTGGAAGTAATAGCTCCACACTTCGAGTGCCCCATCACCACGATCAATTTGGCTCCTGCAACCGCGCAACCATACTCCATACTACCCAACAGCTTATTGGAAACAATGTTGCCAGCTACCCGGACACTAAAAAGATCTCCCAAGCCCATATCAAATATTTTTTCCGTTGCCACCCGGGAATCCATACAAGAGAGCACCACGGCCAAGGGGTGCTGCCCTTTAGTATTAGCCAAAACCTGACGGCGGAAATCCCGCAAAATAGGCTCCCCCTCAATAATGCGCTGATTACCTTTTTTCAGTAGATCCAACACCTCTTCCGGCGACAAGCGCTCTTGCACCTCCTTGGTGGGAACTTCGATATACGCAATGTGTTCTTCAAATTCGTATTTATCTTCGAAACCCATCAGGCTGAGTTGTATATCGTGGGCTGGTGCGATTTCCTCTTCAAACTCACGGAAAAGATCGAGAATATCTGAATCGATATAATCCGTCCGACGTGCATCGAGCACCACATGACTGCCTTTAGGGAAACCATGCAAAATTTTCATCAGGGACGCCCGGTTCAAGAAACTGATTTGACTGCCTAGCTTTATCCGAATCACGTCGGTATCCAAATGCTTCTCATAGATGATAAAAGGCGCTCGTTTGAGATTACTGTAGAGAATAAAACCAATGGACACTGTCAGCCCGATGCATATACCGATAAGCAAATCAGTAAACACAATAGCAAGAACCGTTATAACAAACGGAAGAAACTGATTACTCCCTTCTTTCCACATCTGCTTGAACAAAGAAGGTTTAGCCAGCTTCAATCCGGTCACCATCAATACTGCAGCCAAACAAGAGAATGGAATGAGATTCAGCAGTCCGGGAGCCAATAGAACCATCACCAGCAGTAATAAACCATGAATAAAGCTGGTCATTTTGGTTTTGCCCCCGGCATCAATCCCCACTGAACTTCGAACCACCACCGAGGTGACAGGCAGGCCACCTATCATCCCGCAAGTAATGTTGCCAACCCCTTGGGCGATGAGCTCGCGATTAGGGGGGGATACACGCTTTTGACGGTCGATTTTATCCACCGCTTCCAGATTGAGCAAAGTTTCCAAAGTAGCAACTATGGCAATCGTAATAGCAGCGATCCATACAGGCGAAGCAGAAAGAACGGAGAAATCGGGACTACTCAAAGAAGTCTTCAAACTTGCCAACGAATTGATGGTTGGGATTTGTACCAAGTGAGATTCACCAATGGCCCAATGACCACCCATCTGACGAAGCAACAGAACCCCTACAATGCCTCCTCCAACAATAACCAACGGAGCAGGCAACAAAAGTTTATCCAGTTTTAATTTATCCCACAAGAGTAGCAAAGCGATGGAAACAAAACCAATCAGAGTCGCTCCCGGATGGATATGAAAAAACGAAATGGCGATTTCTGTGAATGTATTTTGTTCATCCCGTTGCAAAAAACCCATATCCCCGAGCCAATCCATATCATAACCTATAAGGTGAGGTATTTGTTTTAAAATAAGAATGATACCGATGGCAGCCAAAAGCCCCTTGATCACATTTGAAGGAAAAAAAGCAGCCAGTGAGCCGGCCTTCAACACCCCTGTAATAATTTGCAAAATGCCTGCAATCACAATGGCCGGCAAAAAAGCCTCAAACGAACCCAAATTAGAAATCTGGCTAGCGACAATAGCCGTTAAGCCAGCAGCAGGACCGCTAACACTGGTATGCGATCCGCTGATCCAAGTGATAATCGTGCCACCGACAATTCCCGCGACTATGCCTGACATCAAAGGCGCACCCGAGGCCAAAGCGACTCCTAGGCACAATGGCAGAGCCACAAGAAAAACCACCAATCCAGCCGAAAAATCACGGACAAGTGCTTTGGTATAATTTAGAGATTCCTGAGCTTGGGAGTTGGTGTTCATTGATACGGCAAAATAACAATCCTAACAAAATTTGTTAAATTACCAAGTGAAAACATCAAGGATCAACTACAGGCCGAGCTGAAAACCCTTTCCACCGTTTCTCTAGAAAAATTTTATCTGCTCGATCCGGATGGATCACTATGCGGAAATCAAAGTGCATTTTTTTTCCCGCATCCAAAGTGAAAGGGCCTTCAAAAAGAGGCGCATGATGAAACTCGTGAGGCATTGCAGCCACATGCCAGGGGGAGGGGTGACGAAAATTCCCCGGATGATCCATAATAACCACTCCCCCGTTTTTTCCATCCTCCCCATCCAGATATAAATCCACCCATCGCGCTGGCTTACCATGCATAGGTTGGAGGCTTTTTCGAGTCACCTTGCTAATCTTATCGGCTTCACTCCTCACCTTCGCCCCTTCACTGTTCGAAATCGTCCAAGCCGCTACCTGCTCATGACCCGCCAGTCGAAACTGCAAGCCCGCATAACCGCCAAACCACTTCCCGTCCGGCTCACCCTCAATCGGAGTTCGATCCAGAACTGCCCCCTTGGCCCCAGCGGTAAACACCGCATGCCAGTCAATCTGATAATTTCCATTTTCATCCGGCGCGCTTACCGTGATCACACGCTTCTCCGTGAGATCCGCAGGCTCCCCCGGCGGATGATAGCTCAACTCCAAATCAAAGCGTGCTGAAAAATCATCATTGACCGTCACTTTCACCGTCACCACATCGGTGTGTCCCATTTTTTTATCCGGCCATTTTTTTTTACCATCCGGCCAGGTCCAATAACCTTCCAAACCGTTGATTTTTTTCCAAGCAAAACGCAAACCCCGGTGCCAAAGGTGATCCCCCGGACGCAAAGCGGTCAACACAGCTCCATCCAATGCGGCCAAAGGATGAAAATAAGGTGCGCCCTTTTCTTTCCCATCCTGCAGATGATTGAACTGCCAAACAATCACATCCCCGTTCATCAAAGCCAATGAAGCCGCCCCCTCGCTCCAAGACAAATCCCCTGCGTATTTCCTCGGTTCTGCTGCTTCGCTCATCGCCAAAGAAAAACACAGAGTGATCACACCAAAAAACCATAATCGTTTGTCCTGTTGATACATAGTGCTAAACTCTGTGCGAATGCAGTCTTAAGCAATGGTTAATTACCTACAGCCCCCTCACTTCAGCACTATTTTTCTCATGAAAACAGTATCCAAAAAACTCCCCTCCTTATCAGCAAGTTCCACCGCATTAGCCCTCTCGCTCTCGCTCATTGCCTCCTCTGGACTGGCCAAAGACGAAAACAAGGCAGCCGCACCCAAACAAGTAAAAGTGAAGACAATTCCGTTGGATCTGTTTATCATTCCCGACGGCATGGAGATCACCCGCTGGGCCAGCTCCCCACTACTGCACAACCCCACCAATATCGACATCGACAAAGATGGCCGCATTTGGGTGGCCGAAGGGCGACGCTACCGCCGCAGCATGGAAAAATTTCCTAAAGGCGACCGCATCGTGGTGCTGGAAGACACCAACAACGATGGCAAAGCCGACTCCTCACACACCTTCGTCCAGGATCCTGACTTGGTCGCCCCACTGGGAGTAGCGGTCATCGACAATCAAATCGTCGTATCACAGCCACCCGACCTCATCGTTTATACCGACGTAGACCGGGATCTGAAATTTGACCCGGCCAAAGACAAAAAAGAAGTGCTGCTCACTGGTTTTTCTGGGAAAAACCATGACCACTCCCTACACTCCGTCACCGCCGGCCCAGACGGCAAATGGCATTTTAATGGCGGCAACACCGGAGCAAAATTTACCGACAAATCAGGCAAAACCTTCCGCATAGCCGGCCCTTACAATCCCAAACCCATCGGCCCGATCAAATTCCCCTTCAAGTCCTCCGACGTCGCCGGCCAACGCAGTGATGACGGACACATTTATGTCGGCGGTTTTGCCGTGCGCATGAACCCGGACGGCACTCACGCTGAAATCACAGGCTATAATTTCCGCAACAGCTTCGAACAATCGATCAATTCCTTCGGCGATGTTTTCCAAAACGACAACGACGACCCGCCTGCCTGCCGGGTATCCCATGTTCTCGAATACGGCAACGCTGGTTTTGCCTCTGCCGACGGCAAACGCTCGTGGCAAGCCGACCGTCGCCCGGGTCAAAGCATTCAAGTCGCCGAATGGCGTCAGGAAGATCCCGGCACCATGCCCGCGGGTGATGTTTATGGCGGAGGCTCCCCCACTGGCAATGTTTATTATGAAAATGGAGCGCTTGGAAAAAAATGGCGCGGCACTTTTTTTGCCTGCGAAGCCGGTCGCAACATCGTATTCGCCTATCAACCCATCCCCTACGGTGCTGGATTCGAATTGGAGCAAGAGCGTTTCATCACCTCTAATCCAGAAAAAAAATGGGCCGGCTCTGATTTCGTCAACGGAGGCTATCTGAAGCTCAGCCCGGACATCCGCACCCTCTTCCGCCCCTCCGACGTCGCGGTGGGACCCGATGGAGCTATTTACATTTCCGACTGGATCGATCCCCGCGTCGGCGGTCACCAAGCCCTCGACACCACTCAATCCGGTGCGATCTACCGTATCGCTCCCAAGGGTTTCAAACCCGTGGTGCCCCAGCTCGATCTCGGCACCACCGCCGGACTCATCGAAGCGCTTAAGTCCCCAGCCATCAATGTCCGCAACTTAGGCTTTGTTGGTTTGAAAAAAGAAGGCGAGGCCGCCCTACCAGCAGTGCAGGCTTTGCTCAAGGATGAAAACCCCTACATCCAGAGCCGGGCCATTTTCCTCCTACCCCATCTGGGAGAAGCGGGAGTCAAAGCCGTTACCGGAATCGCCAGCGGCAGCAATGACGCAATGCAGCGAGTGAGTGCCTTCCGCGCTCTGCGACGAGCCGATCAGGCACTGCCCGACCTCGCCTCTGACCCCTCCCCCGCCGTGCGCAGGGAAGTGGCGCTCAGTTGCCGCAATCTGACCCTCGATCAAAGCCTCGATTCCCTGGTCAAAGTCGCCCAAAGATTTGATGGAGATGATCGCTCTTACCTCGAAGCTTTCGGCATTGGCGCAACCAGTAAAGAATCCGAAATTTACACTGCAGTCAAAAAATCCATCGGCGACGATGACCCACTCAAATGGAGCAAAAGCTTCGCTCGCATCGCTTGGCGCCTGCACCCACAACAAGCGATCAAAGACCTGCTCGCCCGTGCCTTATCCGATAAATTACCCGCCGCGGATCGCAAATTGGCGATGACCGCGATTGCCTTTAACGATAGCCTGGACGCCGCTCAAGCGATGCTGGAAATCGGAGCTCAAGAGAAATCACCGCTCACGGCGACTGCCACCTGGTGGTTGCTCAATCGTTCGGGCAACCTTTGGGCTAACCACCAACTCATGCCCAAACTCAAATCACGAGGCATTTATGATCCTAATACGATCGTGCTGCAAGAGATCGTCACCCCTGACCCCAAAGGCACTCCAAAAAATCTACCCAGCGTAGCTGAAATCCTCAAATTAACCGGAGATTCCAGTCGGGGAAAAACCACCGCCCAACGCTGCATCATGTGTCACCAGATCGATGGAGTAGGTATCGAATACGGCCCCACCCTCACCGGTTTTGGTAAAACCCAAACCGCAGAAGTGCTGGTCGATGCCATCATCAATCCCAGCAGCGGAATCTCCCACGGTTACGAAGGCACGGAAATCAAAACCAAGGACGGCAAACTCATCCACGGCTTACTGATCAAGAACTCTAACCCCTTCATCATCCAATCCATGGGAGGAGTCACTCAGATCGTGCCGGGCAAAAAAATCAAATCACGCAAAAATCTCGGTCGCTCCCTGATGCTCTCAGGCGACCAACTGGGACTTACCGCACAAGATGTCGCCGACATCGTTGCTTATCTTAAAACCATCTAAACGCACAAACATCATGGTCGCTATCGTCGTCACCTTGGAAGCCAATCCTGGCAAAACAGAAACCCTGCTTGAAGCATTGGAGGAAAATGCCCTCGGCTCCCGGCAGGAAGCCGGTTGCAGCAAATGGGAATACTCCCAACATATAGACGATCCTAACAAGTTCGCCATCTACGAAACTTACGATGATGAAGCAGCGATCAAAGCTCACAAAAGCAGTGAGCATTTCCTCTACTGGGTGCAGCGAAATCAGCAAGAAAATTTGATCGCCAACAAACAAGCTGGCATCTATCGCGTCCTGTAAACAAAACGCCCCTTCCCCGCCGGTGTCTTTACGTCTCGAAATGTTACAGGTCGCCCGTCTCGGCCCCTCTGTGCTGGGCGAGGAAGCCTCTCGGTTAATCGAAAAATACATCCGTGGCCAACAAAACACCGACGGCGGATTCCGGGATCGTGATGGAGCCTCCGATCTCTATTACACCAGCTTCGCCATCGATGCATTGACCGCCCTTCAAGTCGATATCCCCGTCGATTCACTAACGGAATACCTGGAAAAACAATTCGATGTTCTAGAAGATTTGGATTTTGTCCACCTCTGCTGCCTCGCTCGCGCATCCTCCGCCTTGGAAAAATACCGCGGCAAGGACAGGCTACAACCCGTGTTGGATCGCATCGAAGAGTTCCGCACTGCAGACGGCGGTTACAATCAAACCCCATCCCACGCCACCGGCTCCACTTACGCCTGCTTTCTCGCTTGGGGAGCCTACAGTGATCATGGGCGGGAAATTTCCAATCAAGAAAGCCTGGCCACTTGCCTAAAAACCCTCGCTACCAATGACGGTGCCTGGAGCAATGATCTTGACTTCCCCATTGCCAACGCCCCGTCAACCGCCGCCGCCGTAGCTGTCTATCGCAACCTTCGACTTGCCATCCCCGAAAACACCACTCACTGGATTTTGTCCTGCTTCCACCCGGGCAGTGGAGGTTTTCTCGCTTTCCCCGATGCCCCGATGCCGGATCTCCTCACCACCGCTGTCGCCCTTCATACCCTTGATGCTCTGCAAACGCCCTTGGAAAACATCCGGGAGAACTGCCTCGATTTTATCGACACCCTATGGAGCGCACAAGGCGGATTTCACGGCAACTGGAGCGATGACCAGATTGATATCGAATACACCTACTACGGCCTGCTCGCCCTCGGGCATCTGGCTTTGTGAACCATGAGCCTTGCCGCCGAACTTCAATCGTCTATCGATAACGCCAGCCAACACTTGCTGGCAGAACGCAATCCGCAAGGGTGGTGGCAGGGCGAACTTTCCACCAGTGCGCTGTCCACCGCCACCGCCTGCATCGCCCTGCACTGCGTCGATCCCGATCGCTTCAAGCAGCACATCACGCGTGGATTAAAATGGCTGCGCGATCACCAGAATAAAGACGGAGGCTGGGGGGATACCACCATCAGTTTTTCTAATATCTCAACCAGCCTACTGTGCTGGTCCGCTCTGAATCTGTCCGCACAAAAAAACTCGCTCGCCAGTTCAAAAAAAGCCTCCCTCTGGATCGAAAAATACATCGGATCACTTGAAACCGACGCCATCGCGGAAGCCGTCAGTCAGCGCTACGGAAAAGACCGCACCTTTTCCGTCCCGATTTTGATGGCCTGTGCCATCTGTGGACGATTAGGAGAGGACGATAGCGCCGCGTGGAAAAAAGTCCTTCCGCTGCCTTTTGAACTAGCCACCTTCCCCCGCAGATGGTTTGCCGCACTGCAACTGCCCGTAGTCAGCTATGCCCTGCCTGCTCTCATCGCCATTGGTTATGCCCGTTTTGTCCATGTCCGTCCCTGGCTGCCACTGCGCCTGATCAAAAAATGGGCTTGGCCCAAAGCCTCGCGTGTTTTAATCGAAATCCAACCCGGCAGCGGAGGATACCTCGAAGCCACCCCGCTCACCAGTTTTGTCACCATGGCACTGGCCTCCAGTGGGCAAAAAAAACACCCGGTGGTGCAAGCCGCCATCCCCTTTTTACTCGACTCCGTCAGGCCTGACGGCAGTTGGCCGATTGACAGTAATCTCGCCACCTGGGCAACCACTCTGGCAGTGAAAGCGCTGTCTTCCGCCGCCGCCCCCTCCCCTGACCTCCCTTTCCTGCCCGATACAGAACAGCAGCCCATCCTTCAATGGTTGCAACAACAGCAATATCTCGAAACCCACGCCTATACCAACGCTCCGCCCGGCGGTTGGGCCTGGACCGACCTGCCCGGCGGTGTCCCCGACGCGGACGATACGGCCGGAGCCCTGTTGGCATTACGAGCTCTGGACACAAAAAACCTTAGCGCAAACGAACTTCAAACTTCAGTGACCGCGGCCATCACCTGGTTAATCGATCTACAAAATCGCGACGGTGGCATCCCCACTTTTTGCCGGGGTTGGGGAGCCCTGCCCTTCGACCGCTCCAGCCCGGACCTCACTGCCCACGCCCTGCGTGCCTGGCTCGCCTGGTTGAATCAAATCCCACCCGCCCTGCGTGCCCGCACTCGACTGGCGATCGAAAATGCTATCACCTATTTAAAAAACACCCAGCACAAGGGCGGCTGCTGGGTTCCCCTCTGGTTTGGCAACCAGCACCTGAGCGAAGAAAACAATCCCACCTATGGCACCTCCATGGTCTTGCAAGCCCTAACTCTGCTTGACCAAAAACAACACCCTGAACTCAAGCGCATGCGCACCGATGCGCTGCACTGGTTGCTAAAAAACCAAAACCCGGACGGTGGCTGGGGCGGCGGATCCGACACCCCGTCCAGCATCGAAGAAAGCGCGCTCGCGCTCGACGCCCTTTGCTGCAACCTCGCACATTTTAAGGATCGGGAAAAAATCACCCTCAGCATACAAACAGGCACTCAGTGCCTGATCAAGCTCACCAAAAAAGGCCAACACTTCCCCGCATCCCCCATCGGTTTCTATTTTGCCAAACTCTGGTACCACGAAAAAATCTACCCGCTCGTCTGGACCGTCTCAGCTCTCAAACAAGCCCAACGCGCCCTCAACTGAAGCACCCAAACTCACAAATCCGTGCTGTCATCCCTGCCCTTCAGCTGGATCAGCTTCTTTTTGATCACTTCCAACTCAACCGTCAACGAATGAGCTGACTTCAGAATACCCCCTTGGGTCTCCTCATCGCCCAAATCACGAACCGCCGGATGAATTTTCATCATCTGCAAAGCAATCTGCTTGCACGACTCCTCAATTTTCTCAATAGCTTCTTCTCTCTTCATAAAAAAATCTCCTTCTTATCTTATCCGCATTCATTTGCTTTCAAGTCATTTTCTCCAGCTGTCTGCTTCGCTACGGCTGCGAAATCCGTAGTTAAAACGCTTCTCTTCTCTTATCCTCGCTCATTTGCCTTCGGGTAGTTTCCTCCGGTTATCTCGCCCTGCTCGGCTGCGAAAGTTTGCCTTCGAGTAATAATCTCCGGCTGTCTCCTTTCAGTCGGCTGTGGTTAAAACTCTTCTCTTCTCTTATCCGCGCTCATCCGCGAAATCCGCGGTTAAAATTCTTCTCATCTCATTCGCCCCCCATCCTGCAAATCCTCCCAAACCTCCGCCAAAGCATCCGCCAGCGCCATCCAATCTTCCTCCTTCGTCTGCCAGCCACCACTGATACGCAGCACCCGGCTCATCTGATCAAAATCCAAGCCCATCGCTTCCATCACATGCGAAGGATTCCCTTTTCCCGCTGAACAAGCCGACCCTGTTGATACCGCAAAACCCAAACGATCCAAACGAATCAACCACTTAAGATTTTTGGGCCCCGCCGCCGGCAAAATCAACATCACGGTATTCCACAAGCGCTCCGCCCCCTGCGCCACCAATCCCACTTCAGGCAAATCCTTGTCCACCCGTTTTTCAAAAGCCCCGCGAGCTCGCAAACGCAACGCTCTGCTTTCTACGGTCAATTCACCTTGCCGTTCACGCAGCGCAGCCATCATCGCCGCCACTCCCGGATAGTCTTCCGTGCCCGCTCTCAGCCCCCCCTCCTGGGGACCTCCCACCTGTGACCGAAATCCCTCTACCACCGCCGCGCCCAAACACAAAAAACCCACCCCCTTGGGCCCACCGAACTTATGACCGCTGCCACTGAAAAAATCACATTCACCCAAAGCCTGCAATTCCATTTTTCCAATCCACTGAGCCGCATCACAATGGTAGAACACCCCTTGCTTGCGACACAAAGCCGCAATCTGCTGCCACGGCTGAATCACTCCCGTTTCATTATTCGCCGCCATCACCGAGACCAGAGCCACTTGCTCTGCCGCAAGGATCTGCTGCAAATCACTCAAACCAACACATCCCATGTCATCCACCGCCAACTCACGCACCCGCTCATAACCAAAACTCTTAATCGCAGACTCCCTTACCGAAGGGTGCTCCACCGCACTGATCACCACCAGACTGCCCTCTGCCCCCACCCGCGCCGCATGATCCATCACCGCATTGTTCGCCTCGGTCGCTCCCGAAGTGAATACCACCGAGCCCTCTTCCACATCAAAATAGTCAGCCAACTCGCAACGCCCCTGCTCCAACAAACGTCGCGTCATGCCTGCATCACGATAAAGGCTGGATGGGTTCTGCCAATGCTCCGTTGTCGCCCGCAGCCACACATCCCTCGCCACCTCGCCCACCGGCGTCGTTGCGTTGTTATCGAAATAATGAGCGTAATCCGCCATACTGATTATATATACACCGTATCACGCAAATCTCTCCTCAAGAGCTTCCGCAATCACCTCTTTAAGTTTGCTGCTTGTTTCTTCCATCTCAATCAGCAAAGCTTCTGGCAAATCAAGCGTAAGCCTGACAAAAACACAAAAACATCATTTAGTCAATGTAGCGCCAACACCTTCACCGCTTAAAAATACTAACATTGTCAACAATCTTCCCCAAGATCGACCCAATTTAGCTTAACTCGACCCAAAATACAGCAATGTTGTTGACAATATGCTCCGACTCGCTTAGCCATTGCAAGCACCATGCAAAGCGTAAAACCAGACCAAGGGCAAAGCGAACAGATCGCCAGTCAACTGCGTAACGACATCATTTCCGGGCGAATGAAAGAAGGTGCCCCGCTGCGCGAAATTGCCTTGGCCAAACAATTCAAGGTCGGACGCGGCCCCATCCGGGAGGCGCTGCAAAGACTGTCCCACGAAGGCATGGTCACCGCCAAACCCAACTGCGGCGTCCGTGTCGCCGCCTCCCCCCCCGACTCCATCCAAGAATTGATCATCCCGCTACGTAGAACTTTGGAGACCTTTGCCCTGCGCTCTTTTTACCATGACTTGAAACCTACTGATTTCCAACGCTGGGACGACATCCTGCAACGCATGCGCCGTGCATGTGAAGACTGCGATTACGCCAGCACCGTCGAACTGGATATCGAGTTTCATCAATCCATCGTCGAGCGAGCCGAGCAAAATGATTTGTTATCAATCTGGCTCACTATGGTTTCCAGATTACGCCACCAATTTCAGCAAGGTCACCGCAAATATGACGATGCGATGAAAATTTACTACGAACACGCCGCCATTGTCGCCATTTTCCAAACCGGGGATCTTGAGCAATCCCTGCAAACACTTGAATGGAGCATTTCGTAAAAAACACCTGCCAGCCATAACGGCAAAAATCTCTCACCCCCCAAAGTTCACACAATGCCCTATTCCAAAACCAAACTCTCTATACTCGTTTTCAATAGCAGGCACGCGAATAAGCTCCTGCCATTTTTTAAAACCTCGCTGACTTTCAGCTTATTCAGCGCTTGTTTATTACTCTACAGTCAATCCCTCACGACAGCCGCCCCCTCAGCAGCACCCCAGCTCTCTATTGGCGCAGCGCGAGTGGACATCACCCCTGATTTCCCAGTACGCTTAAGTGGTTATTCAAGCCGCACTACGGAAGATACCAAAGTGGCGCTAAAATTATGGGCGCGAGCTTTGGTCATCGGTGACCAGGAACCTGTGGTGATGGTGACGGTTGACGCCATCGCCGTCCCCGGCAGCATCGCTGAAGCAGCAGCCAAGCAATTGGAAAAGAAATTTGGAATTTCACGAGCCCGCCTGGTGCTCGCCGGCACTCATTCCCATAATGCCCCTCACCCTGCGCGGGACTACCTGCCGTGCATATTCCGTACCCCACTCAGCGAAGACGAATGGAAGTCGGTGGATCGTTATGGTCAACAAATGCTGCAAGGCATTGTGACCGCCGTCACCCAGGCAATGCAAAAACGCAAACCCTGCCAGTTGTCATGGGCGCAGGGATCTGCAGGATTTGCCGATAACCGGCGCACCGTGAAAGGAGTGGCTTCTACCCAAGTTGATCATTCCCTGCCCTTGCTGGCCGCCCGCGATCAACAAGGCGACGTGGTGGCCACCCTGGTGAACTACGCCTGCCACTGCACCACCTTGGGAGCAGGTTATTCCATCTCCGGTGACTGGGCAGGTTATGCCTCGAAATCCTTGGAAAAAGATCACCCGAACGCGGTTGCCCTGGTCATGATTGGCTGCGGCGCTGATGCCAATCCAAAAGGCCGTGGAGGGAAACAGCCAAAAGTGCCCCTGGCTCAAAAACACGGTGCAGAGATCGCAAACGAAGTGAATCGCCTGCTCGGCGGAAAAATGAAAACCCTGAACCTTGTGCCTGAAGCCAAATTTCAATTTGTCGAGCTGCCACTTGAAGCGGCTCCGTCCCGGGACGAACTAGAAAAAACAGCACTCAATAACAAAAAAATTCACAACCAGCAGTTGGCTCAAGCTCTGCTGAAAAAAATGGATGCCGGCATAGCTCCGGCCAGCAGCGTCAAATTACCCGTGCAAAGCTGGCGTTTTGGCGATGACCTAGGCATGATCTTTTTAGGTGGCGAAGTTGTGGTTGATTACTCGCTCAAGCTCAAACAACTCTACAGATCCGAGCGCCTATGGGTTTCCGCTTATTGCAACGACACCCCCTGTTACATCCCTTCTAAAAGAATATTAAACGAAGGCGGATACGAAGCCGACTTCTCGATGATCTTCTACGGGAAACCAGCACGCTTCAAACCAGAGGTCGAACCTCTCCTGCTCAAAACGATCACCGGCCTGCTACCACCCCATTGGTTGCCAACTAACAAATAGTTTATCCTGTTAAAAATTAACTCCCATACAAAGCCATCCTCTCACATCATGAAAATCAAAACCCTATTTTTATCAGCCCTGATCACCAGCAGCACTTTTTTAAACAGCTCTCTTTGCGCTTACGAAAAAGTCGAAACCCTCCCGCCGGGTTTTAAAATGCCCAAGCCACTTCCTCTCGAAAAATCCATCGCCACTGTAAAAGCGAGTCACGGATTAAAGGTGGAACTAATCGCAGCCGAACCAATGGTTATGGATCCCATCAGCCTGGACTGGGGACCTGACGGCAAATTATGGGTCGTGGAAATGGCTGACTACCCTCTTGGGCCGGACGGCAAAGGCACACCCGGAGGGCGTGTTCGTTTTCTCGAAGATAGCAACGGTGACGGAAAATACGACCGCTCCACCTTGTTCATGGAAGGCCTGCGCTTCCCTACTACCGTCAAAGCCTGGCGCAACGGAGTCATAATTGTCGCCGCTCCGGAAATCTTCTACGCAGAAGACAGCGACAACGATGGCAAAGCTGATGAAAAAACCATCCTATTCACAGGATTCAAGGAAGGAAACCAACAACACCGGGTGAACACCCTGGCCTGGGGACTCGACAACTGGCTGCACCTCGCCAACGGCGACAGTGGCGGCAAAGTAGTCTCTGCAAAAACCGGCAAATCGGTGGAATTAGGCGGGTTTGATCTGCGCATCCATCCCGACAGCGGAGATATCGAATTAGAAACCGGCCGCACCCAGAATGGCCGCACCCGAGATGATTGGGGCAACTGGTACGGCTGCAGCAATTCACGCCCACTCTACCAATTTGTTCTGCCGGATGCCTGGTTGCGACGCAACCCTCACATCACCTACCCCAGCGCTATCAATCAAGTGCCTGAAGTCCCTACGGTTCCCCGCATCTACCCTGCCGGCACTCCTGCTGCTCGTTTCAACGTTCCCTCCGCCGCCAACCGCATCACCTCCGCCTGTGGCCTGACCATTCACCGCGACCCTCGCCTCGGAGCAGAGTTCAACGGCAACGCTTTTGTCTGCGAACCCGTTCACAATCTGGTTCATCGCGAAGTTTTTGATCCGCTAAAAACCGTCGCGCGCCACAGTCACCGCGCCAAGGACGAAAGCGAATCCGAATTCCTCAGCTCCACCGACAACTGGTTTCGCCCTACCAGCGCCCACACCGGTCCCGATGGAGCCCTGTGGGTCACCGACATGCACCGCTACGTGATCGAACACCCGCAGTGGATCCCCGAAGTATGGCAAAAAGCGCTCAATCTGCGCGCAGGATCGGATCGCGGACGCATCTACCGAGTGGTCTCTGACAAAACCGGCGGCGCTATAGCTCCGATCCTGACTGGAAAAAGCACTGGCGAACTGGTTTCCCTGTTAAGCTCAAAAAATGCCTGGACCCGAGACACCGCCCACCAGTTATTACTGTGGGAAAACGATCCTTCAGCTTTGCCTCAGCTGGATGAATTATTGCAATCCAGCGAGCAACCCCTGGCCAGACTGCACGCGCTTTGTGTGCTCGACGGCTTGAAGCTTCTAAGCTCCCAACACATCTCCAACAGCCTGAAAGATTCCCATCCGGGAGTTCGTCGTCACGCGCTGCGATTAAGCGAAGCCTTCGCCAAATCCAATCCGGAACTACTGCCTTCTTTATTAAGCCTATCCGATGATGCCGATCCCGATGTTCAGTTCCAGTTAGCACTTGCCCTCGGCGAATGGCCCGGCAAAAAATCCGGACAGGCTCTCGCCAAACTGGCGCTTGCCCATTCCAAGGATTCTTTTTTTACCGCCGCTGCCATGAGCTCTCTTCCCAGTCATTTGGAAAACGTGGCTGAGGCACTGGCAAGCGCGTCTCCAGAACTCGCCTCGCCCCTGCTGCCCTACGTATTGGAAACCGCACTCGCCACACAAAACGAGAATGCGGTGATACACATCCTCACGATGGGTGAAAAACAGAATCTCCCCGCACGTTTTTCCATCTACGCTCACTTTCTAAAAGTGATGGATCGACGCAAAATCAAGCTCGCTGTTTATCACAAAAAAGCATCGCCTGAGCTGAAAAACGCCCTTGATAACTCTGCCAAACTTTCCGACACCGCGCGGCAAATAGCCAGCGACCCACAAGCCCCCGTCAATGAGCGCATCGCGGCACTCACCATCCTCGGCCGCAAACCCGAAGATAAAAAAACCGACGTCGACCTGCTGGCTTCCCTACTCAGCCCACAATCGCCTACCCCAATCCAAACCGCAGCCAGTTTGCGTCTGGCCGAGTCCGGACAAATCGACAGCCTGCTCCTCGCTTGGTCGCAAAGCACTCCCTCACTGCGCGCCACCATCGTCAGCCAATGCCTCAACCGAAAAAACGCTACCCTCAAACTTCTGCAAGCCCTCGAAGACAAAAAAATCGCTAGCTCATCAATAGATGCTGCTGGAAAAGACCGCTTGTTGCGTTATAAAAATGCCGACATCCAAAAACGTGCCAAAAAAATATTCGCCGCCGCCAACAACAGCAACCGAGTTGCCATAGTTGAGAAATTCACCCCTAGCCTCAAACTCAAGGGCGATCCCGCCAAGGGCAAAGCCCTCTTCACCGCACTGTGTTCCGTCTGCCACCAGTTGGGAGATATCGGACGCCACATTGGACCGGATCTAACCGCGCTCTCAGACAACTCTTCCGGCGCATTGCTCACCGCCATCCTCGATCCCAACCGGGCGATCGAAGACAAATTCCTGCTCTACAGCATCACCCTGAACGGCGGCGAATCGCTGGCAGGAATGATCATCGAAGAGTCTGGAGGAAGTTTGACCCTGCAAATCCTCGACGGCAGCAAACGCTCCTTGTTACGCAGTGAAATCAAATCGCTCGAATCCGTCGGGCTGTCCGCCATGCCCGAAGGACTGGAAGCCGCCCTCGATCCGCAAAAACTCGCTGATGTGATCGCCTTTGTTCAGCAAGCAGCGAAGGAAAAACCAGCCGATCAATAGTTTGCCAATAGTTTTTTTCATTTTACACTGTGCTGTTCAAATTCTGCCAAGCAGACCAGCACCGTGTTTCCCCTCAAAGCCACCACCCTCACCTCACTTGCCTTAAGCTTCCTAGTCGCCAGCTTGAGCTTGCAGCTTCTCGCACCCAGTGCCACTTGCCGGGAGGACACCGCCTACGCCGATCTGACATCCCCTGCCCACCAGTATTGGACTCGACCGCTCAATGACCCTTTTTCAAAACTCATCCCCGCTTTTGAATCGGGAAAAATAAAACTCGATACCCAAAACCAACTCGCTTTTGTCACCAGCTTGCTCAAAGCCCTCGACATCCCCGCCTCATCACAAATGCTGGTTTTCTCCACCACCAGCCTGCAGTTGAGCAAAATCTCCCCCCGCAATCCGCGGGCGCTCTACTTCAACGAAGACCTCTATCTCGGTTACATTCCCGGAGGAAAAATAGAGATCATCTCCATTGACCCTCAACTCGGCGGCATCTTTTATATCTTTGAAATCCCACGAGGTCAAGGCACGCCACAACCCCAACGCGCCAAGCGCTGCATGAACTGCCACGCTGATACCGACACCCGCCACGTGCCCGGCCTGGTGATCAAATCCGTCATCCCCGGCCCCAACGGTGGCAGTCTCAATTCATTCCGCCGCGAGCAAAGCGGTCACCAGATCCCGCTCGAAGATCGTTTCGGCGGCTGGCATCTCACCGGCGCCGATCCGATCAAAAAACACTGGGGCAACCTGATCGGACAACTCTCTCCCGCTGGTTTGAAAAAACAAATCATCCTGCCTGGTCAGCTTTTTGATTTCAACAATTACCCACTTGATCGCAGCGACCTGCTGCCACAACTGCTGCACGAACACCAAGTCGGCTTCATCAATCGAGTGGTCGAAGCTGGCTACAAATACCGCGCTTATCAAAGCAGCGACCAAGCCGGGTTCACCACCTCACATACCAAAGAGATCGAACAAATCACCCATGATCTCGCCCGCTACCTGCTATTCGCCGACGAAGCACAACTGCCACGAGGCATCCAAGGCGACGCCCGATTCAAAAAAGACTTCCGCACCAAACGCAAAACCCTCGCCAGCGGAGAATCCCTGAAAGACCTCGACCTCGACCGCCACCTGTTCAAATACCGCTGCTCCTACATGATCTACAGCAACGCCTTCCAAGGCTTGCCCAAAAAATTCAAACAACAGATCTACCAAAAACTAGGCAAAGCCCTCAGCACCGAAAACCCCGACCCCAATTATTCCTACCTCCCCAGCGCAGAAAAACGCATCATCAAAAAACTCCTACAAACCACCCTGCCGAAGTGAACAATCAACATCAATGAGGCATTATTGATGAAAGAAGTTAAGGTTTTGGAATAAAATTCATTACCTTTTTTTCATTTCTTTTCTTATCCGCGCCCATTTGCCTTCGGGTAGTTTCCTCCGGCCATCATCTGCGATTAACTTCTTCCTCCCCACACCACAATCCCCTCCTCCCATTTCTTATCCGTGAAATCCGTGCTATCCGTGGTTCCCCATTCAGAATTTCCAACACAAAAAAACGGGTACCTCCGCTTTCACGAAGAGCACCCGTTAATTTAAGTATCGGTAAAATTAACCTTTGTCGGTTTTTTCACCAGCCTGCAGCCATCCGGAGATGCCAGCTGACATGTGTTTCACGTTAGTGTAACCCAGTGCTTCAGCAGCTTTAGCCGCTGATTTGTAAGCATTGCAAGAAGGTCCACCACAATAGGCAACGATCAAAGCACCTTTGTCTTTCGGCAACAAAGTAGCAAGTTTATCGGCATTGGCTTTGAAATCAATCGCAGTAGGAACGTGGCCTTTTTTATAAGACCCGGTTCCCATCACATCAATCACAGTGACTTTACCAGATTTGATCACTTCTTTCATTTCAGTGATACTGATATCAGGAAACTCTCCGGCGAAAGAGAAGGATGCAGAAACCAGTACACAGGACAGTATAGCGAGGAATTTTTTCATATTTTTTTGTTTGGGTTTGTGTTTATTTGCCTTTCAGCAAGCAGTTGGAACCATTATTTTGATCCCGGAACTGGTAAGATTGCCTCAAAAGTCGATTTTCACAATCTTTTTTGCAGCTTGCCTACTTATGCTCTATTAAATGACAAGCTTCCCATCCCGTAACCATGCCCGCCGCCATCCAATTTTCATCCCCGCAAGTCGTCGCCCCCATTTGCAGCGCAGCTGATCTGGACTTCTTATCCAGCACCCCTGCCACACACCACTGTGACCTTATCGAGCTGCGCCTCGACAGCCTGATCGATCAACTCGACCAAATCGACACCCTGCTCAGTGATCACCATCCCAACTTGCCCATCCTCGCCACCGCCCGCCATCCCGACGAAGGCGGCGACGGCGCCCTGGATGCAGACGTACGCCAGCAACTCTACGCCCGCTTCCTCCCCCAAATCGACGCTCTCGACATCGAACTGCGCTCCGTCGATGAAATGAGCAAAACCCTCGAAGCGGCCCGCTCAGCTGGAAAAAAGATCATTCTCTCCTTTCACGATTTCAAAAGCACCCCATCCATCGCCACCATCCGCAGCAAAATCGATCAAGCCATCGAAGCCAATGCCGACGTCTGCAAAATCGCCGTCCACCTCGACTCTCTCAGCCGCCTGTGCGAACTCGCCCAAGTCTGCGAAAACGAATCCCGCATCCGTATCAGTCTGATGGGCATGGGTCCCCTAGGAAAAATCTCCCGCCTGCTTTTCGCCAAAGCCGGCTCCGTGCTCAACTACGGCTACCTCGCCACCTCCAACGCCCCCGGCCAATGGCCCGCCAAACAACTAAAAAACCTCATCGGTGAGATATAGTCAGAGGTCATTCTGTGCTTCTTGAAGAATAGAAACTTTCACAAAACACGATCAAGAATTTGTTTCTTCGCCTCAGCCCAATCTGTATATTCAGCGTCCCCCTTTTCAACCAGTTCTCGCCTTTCTTTTAAGATCACATCATGCCATTCGGGAATAGGTAAGTCTGCACAGTTCTTTGAGAGACTTTCCCAAATAACTTCCATAGCCTCTAATTTCTCTACAGTTGTAAGAGCCTCTATTTGTTCTGCAACCACGGTCATCCCGTAAATCTAACAAAAATCACTTCAGCCTTCAAGTAAAGATCAGGAAAAATGCCCCTAGCAATCTCTTCAGGAAACTTGCCTCCAAAATTCAAGACTAAGTCCACCTCTGCTCCAACTGCATTACGATAGAAACACGATCAAGAATTTGTTTTTTCGCAGATATCTGACCTCATTTTAGCGTCAACGTCCGCTGCCACACTTCCACTTCCCCCTCAATGCCCTCCTCCTCCAGCATTTTCAAAATCTCTTCTTGTCCCGGTTCCACCACCTCCTGCTCAGCTTTTTGTTTTTCATCCGCAGGATAATCCGGGAACGCTGCGCAGGCCATTGAGATTGTCCATTATCCCTGTAATTAATCTATTTACCTAAATTCCACAGCAAGCTGCTCCAGCATCTTTTCCAACGGCAACACTCTAACCACCATCCTTCATCTTATAATCTTCATCCCCAGTGTAAATCTGCCGAGCTATCATCCTTGCATATTTACCATCGCATGGAGGATATGCAGGGATAATGATGAAAATGCAATTTGAACAGGATATACAGGATAAAAATTTAAAATTCCCAAATGATCTTATCCTAAAAAAATCCTGTGCATCCCGAATGTTGCCTTCGTTCAGCAAAAGCTCCGGCTGTCTTCGCTTCACTCGGCTCATCCATGTAAACCTCATCCTGCCCTTTCACCATTATTCTCCCCAAAACACCTCTCGAAGAAACTCTCCTTTTATGTTATAGAAACCCCCTACTTGGAAACTTGAACATAGTTTCTCAAACCGCACATGAGCGCCAAAGAAGCCACCGCACGCATCAAAATCAACCATCTGCTCGAAGCGGCCGGTTGGCGGTTTTTTGATGATGAAACTGGCGCGGCCAACATCTGCCTCGAACCCAAGGTCAAAGTGACCTCGCAGGCGCTCAATGAACTAGGCGAAAACTTTGAAGAATCCTCACGCGGTTTCATTGACTTTCTCCTACTAGACTCAAAAGGCTTCCCCCTCATCGTCCTCGAAGCCAAATCCGAAAGCAAGTCCCCGCTGGTAGGAAAAGAGCAAGCTCGTAAATATGCTCGTTCGCAAAACTGCCGTTTCATCATTCTATCAAACGGCAATCTCCATTATTTCTGGGATCTCGATCGGGGAAATCCCTATGTCATCACCACCTTTCCCACACCCCTGTCAGTCGGCACTTATGCAAAAACCACACCTGACACCCAACGCCTCGTCGATGAAAAAATCGATGATGATTACATCACTTTGACCCAACGACCTGGCTACGCTTCGGAAGCCGCCTGGATCAATGAATCGGAACGCCCCGCTTTCATCGAAGCCAATAAGTTGCGCTTCCTTCGTCCTTATCAAAAAAAAGCGGTTCATGCACTACAAAGCGCAGTGAAGAATGGCGGTGACCGCTTCTTGTTTGAGATGGCAACCGGAACAGGCAAAACTCTGATCGCCGCCGCCGTGATCAAACTTTTTCTGCGCTCTGGAAACGCCCAGCGCGTGCTCTTTCTCGTCGACCGACTCGAACTCGAAAACCAAGCTCGTGACGCGTTCAAATTCCTCTTAGCCAACGACTACCAAACGATTGTTTACAAAGAAAACCGTGACGACTGGCGACGGGCGGAAATTGTCGTCACCACTGTTCAGTCACTGTTGTTCAATAACAAATACCAATCGCTGTTTTCTCCCACCGATTTTGATCTCATCATCTCGGACGAAGCCCATCGCTCGATCTCAGGCAATGCCCGTGCCGTATTTGAATACTTCGTCGGAGCTAAACTTGGACTCACCGCCACACCACGCGACTACCTCAAGCGTTTTAACAAAGACAAACCCACCACCAAAGACCCACGCGAACACGAGAGACGCCTCCTGCTCGACACCTACCGCACCTTTGGGTGTGCAGACAGCCAGCCCACTTTTCGTTACTCGCTGCTCGACGGAGTCAAAGACGGTTTCCTCATCAACCCCACCGTCATCGATGCACGAACCGACATCACCACCGAGCTGCTATCGGAAAAAGGTTTTGTCGTCGAGTTCACCGATGATGATGGTGAAGACCAGAAAGAAACCTACCAACAACGCGAATTTGAAAAACGCTTTTTCTCCGATGCCACTAACGAGCTGCTTTGCAAAACCTTCCTCAAACATGCCTACCGGGATCCCATCAGTGGGGAAATTGGTAAGTCCATCATTTTTGCCGTTAGCCAGGCGCATGCCGCCAAGCTCACCCAGATTTTGAACATCATGGCAGATAAGATGTTTCCGGGGAAATACCAATCCGATTTCGCTGTTCAGGTCACCTCCCAGATTTCCGACGCCCAGCAGTTCACCCTCAACTTTGCCAACAACAACCTGCTCGGCTCCGCCAACATTCTCGATAGTTATAAAAGCAGCAAAGCCCGGATTTGCATCACCGTTGGCATGATGACCACTGGTTACGATTGCCCTGATTTGCTTAATATCGGCCTGTTTCGCCCGATCTTTTCTCCAACTGATTTTATCCAAATCAAAGGACGAGGAACTCGCAAACACTGCTTCCTGGAAAACCTCCACGATGCAGAACACGCTGCCTCCGTCGAAAACCCTGACAAAACCGCATTCAAGCTGTTCGACTTTTTTGCCAACTGTGAATACTTCGAAGAAGAATTCAACTACGACGAAGTGATCAAACTTCCCAAGGGAAAAGCATCTGGAGGAGATGATGGAGGAACAGGCGGCGGTGGTGTTTACGGCGGCACTTACGAACATGAAGGGCCGGATATCATTTCCACTATCGATGAAGAAGCCATTGGCAGCCAGGGCATGAAAATCGACCGCATGTTCTTCGAGAAATTCGAGGACAGCATCAAGGACAATCAATTTATAACTGCCAGCGTCGAAGCCGGAGACTGGGAACGTGTCATCGATTACATCAACAAGGAAGTTTTCGATAAACCAGAGGAATACTACAGCCTCGACAAACTGCGCCAAGCTGCCGCCGTTGACCGCCGCCTCACCCTGCGTGAAATCCTTGAAAAAGTCTTTGGCCTGATCCCGGATTTCAAATCCAAAGATCAATTGCTCGAAGAAGAATTTGCCAAATTCGTCTTGGACTACAAACCCGATGAAGCCAAGGCCATGCCAGCTATCAAAAACTACTTCAAAGCTTACGCCACCAACCAAATTATCCGCAACATCATTGAAAGCAAAGAATTCACCCAGCTGGCTACCAACCCGGTTTTTTCCACCCGCGATTTGAAGGCGGTGCCAGAGAAATACCGCAACCTCATTCCAGAATACATCAAAGACTACGTCTCCTTGAACCAATTTGCAGCTTAAGCCCTTTAATTTCACCTGCCAATTGTGGCGAATCTGCCACAATTGGCTACAATCGCCAAACCCCTGTTAAAATGAATCCTATAAAAAACTCCACTTTTGAGGTCAAAGGCACAGCGATCAAAACCCTGCAACAGAACGAACAAGACTACATCTCCATCACTGATATTGCACACTACAAGGACTCTGAACGTAGCGACTACCTCATATCAAATTGGCTCCGAAACCGCAATACGATCGAATTCCTTGGAATCTGGGAGAAGCTCAACAATCCTAATTTTAATCCCATCGAATTCGATGGG
>JASFYY010000084.1:0-16176 GCA_045046875.1 Verrucomicrobiota bacterium
TTTCTCTTAAAGATCTCACTACCCGGGGACTAAAAAGCCGATTACGATCAGTTCGCAATCGACTCACTGTCGCCTGAGCCCGACTTATTCCGGTCGGGAGTCGATTATAAGCCCATATCCCCATCAGTCAAATGCTTTTGGCTCTTTTTCTCTTTCACTTTACTTTTGCAATCTTACCCCAATGGCTATCGCTCAGATTCCTCACTCCCTTACAAAAAAATGCCCGCTCGATTAACTCTAGCGGACACTTTTAGAAAAGGGTATTCACCCTTCTTGTTACCATTACTCAACTAAAAAGTGATCGTCATATCAATTGTGATTCGATTCTCCATCAAGTTATCACCTGAATTGGTCAACGGCAGTTCATACGCCGCACCAAGTTGGATATTGTCCGCCAACTTCAAGCGAAAACCTGCTGCTGCAGTCACGATATTACGGTTAACCCCCGCATTGGAAGCTCCCAAATTAATCAAATCCCCCCCTTCAAATTGAGCAACAGACGGAACCGCTCCTCCAACTTGATTGGCAAACCTGCTACCGCCATTACCCTCATTCAGCACACGGTACCAATTGACCTCTACCAAAGGAGCCAGCCACTCAGTGAGCCAATAACTTGCGTGAGCACTAACAAACCCTGTCGTGGATTCCGCTCCCGTGTTAAAAGGGATGTGTGCGCCAATACCGCCTGCAAACTGCCAACGCCCCCAAAGCTTCACATCCGAAAGAATCAAATTGAGCGCTCCATCACCAGTTCCTTGAAACACGCCCGTATTACCCGTTGGCACCTCGACAACAGCTGAAACACTCATTACATGCTGGATTTCGGGTTGATACAGCACCGCGTATTTCAGTCCTGCTGCCAAGTTAGCCCAGCCGTCATCAACCGTGAGCGTGCTGTCAGGATTAAAATCGATGTAGCCATCTTTGGTCGCGACAAACGACAGGCGCTTATTAAAAGCATATTCCAACTGCAGAGCATACAGCTGAAAATCCCCACCTACCGGCAAATCCCCAAGCGCCGTACTGATCTTGTTTGGCAAAGATTGGGACATGAAAATCGGATGAATCGTAGTCCTCGGTAGAGCTAGATCAAACAAAGTCGGATTGCTGATCGGCCTCAGCACATTGGCAAAAGGGTCAGCAGGTTCAATCACATCTTTTGCAATCGGACCCGCCTGGGCTTGCCCGACAAGGAGGAAACTGATTGCCAGACTAGCTGACATTTGAAATAGAGCGTTTTTTTTCATTCTGGTATTCTTTGCTTTTATTTAATTGAGCCGAGTTCAAGCGCTTCACCCGCATTGCCAATAAAAAAGTGCAACAACTCGAGTGACTGACAGCTCTTGCCCAACAAAAACTAAACCTTTCCTTACCCAGCACCACGCATTTAATACCTTAAACTGCACATATTTTGCGCTACCTCTGGCTACACTCTGAAACACTAATCCTGTGCAGCCTCTACCGTCTCGTAGATCCGCGCGATTTCCAACAACAGCTTTTCAAGCGCCTCGTAATAAGGCTCCTCATCCATTTCGCCCTTTTGCCGTCGCAAAGCCTTCACCTTGAGCTCTAGGGCATCTCGTTTACGTCGCAAGTCTTCCGGCATCAGCGCCTCCAAGGGATTCGGCACCAGATGAATCTGATGCGCCCGTTCTCCATCAGGGTTCTCCCGCGCCTTCTTATCTTTCGAACGAGCAGCCAATACACCGACAAAACCCTCCATCCTCACCGCTTGCTGATCACCATTATCATCCAGCAAAGCGTGCTCCGTAGCAATGCGCCCTTCTTTCTCATAAAACGCTTTCACCTCATGCCCCGCATATAAAAAAGCTTCCAGCAAAGAGACCTGTTCATCATTATCCAAATCCGCCGCCTCCAAGCCCCCAATAGCACTGGCAAAATATCCGCCAAAACGAGGATAGAAAATTTCATGAGCACTCTTGGTCGCCGTGATCACCACCCGATCCTTTCCCGACAGCGCCTTTATAAACGGAGCGCTCGAAGATGCCGTATTCACCACCACCAACTCCCCTTTGTAAGTTTGCAACCACTGCGCCAAATCCTTTTCGGTAAAATCCGCCCCCCGCACATTGAACTTCGTTTCACGACCATCAAAGGTGCCGTGACCGATCAATACCAACCACAAGCTCGAAGATCCTCGTTCTATTTCACTCGCCAGCACCTGCTTTAATCGCTGTCGATCACCCTTTCCATCCGCAGCTTGATCCCCCCCCACTTCAACCAAACGAACCCCGGCATCCTCGCAAGCCTGCCTCCAGCTCTTTGCCAGCTTAACAAACTCCTGCTCATACTGTTCCGCCCCCGCCGCACCCACCACCGTCACCACCGTCATATCGCGCTCAACAGCTTCTACCCGCACTGAGCCCGACCATAAAAATAAGGCCAACACGCTGGCAAAACAGCTTTTCATCATCATTTTCAAATCACCCCCTTCCACCTTCTAAGCGCCCACTCCCCCAGAAGCAATAACAACGCAGCCATGAAAAACCACGGGGCATGCCACAGCGGCCGGGACCAAGTCTCCGTCACGGGCGTCTGCATCAGCGGCAGCTCATCCTTCACAAAAGCCATCACCTCGTCCAACTCCAAAACCCTGCCCCCAGTGGCAGCGGCCAGACGCTCCAGAACCGCACGATCCGGAGACAATCGGGACAACTCATCCGCATTGGAATTTCTCACCCAGGCCACTTCACGCTCACCCAAGCTCTCACCCCGCTTGCCATTCACCCTCAGCTTGGCCCGATACGCGCCTTGTTCACGTGGATAAAAATTCGCCGCAAAATACCCCTCCTGCTCCAAGTCCACTTCAGCAAACAGCTCTGCCACTTTTTCCTCACCCTGCCGCCCATGACTCACCTCGATTTTCACCGCCACCTCCGTATCACCTCGAAAAGCCTTGTCCCGCACCTGCACTGAGAAATCAACTCCTCCACCCTCTTCAACCGACTTTTGCCGCTGACTGAACTCGATCAAGTCCGGCGTATCCACCACCAACCAGCGCAACAACTGACGCCAGGATTTTTCCATATCCTCACGCAAGTCCGGATCCTTCATTCCCCAACGCCACACATCGGCCAACAAATACGCCGCCGTCCGCCCCAGTCCATAACGCTGCGTCACCAATGCAGGGTAACGCCTTTCCTCATCATCAGATAATACCGCTAACAAACTCGCCCCCGGTTTGATTGCCGACACCCGATTGGCCGCATGGAAAGCCGGCATGAAAGCCAGTCGGGCATCCTCTTGCTCTTGCTGCTTACGCAAGCGCATCCATGGCTCCAACCAACCTTCCCGAGTCAAACTGAAACGGGCATCCTTCAGCGCCTTACCCCCTTCTCCCACATCCAATCGATCCAGATAAACCGGTAGCATCTGCCCAATCGGCGTTTTAGTATATGCCCCCTCACGAAAAGATTCCGCTCCACCCAACATCAACAAAGCCCCTCCTCGGTTCGACACAAAACGCTCCACTAAGTTCATCTGCTCCTGAGTGAAAAAATCCGCCTCCACATCATCCAGGATAATTGCCCGGTATTCGCCCATCAAAGCTTCGTCCGTTTTGGGAAAACCTTCGCGCAATTCATCTTCATCCCTGGTGTTCAGTCTCACCAACACCGGTTGATCATAACGCCGCGACTCTTCCGGCACATCACTGTTAAAACCTCGAAACAGTGGGTTCGACGTTTCCCCCGTCCTCCCACGCCACTCAAACTTCGGCTCTCTGCGCGCCGCACGCACCAAGCCTACCAAATCAATCTCCGCATCACGGATCACCGCACGCCGCATAAACTTGTAATCCCAGTTCGGCCGACCACTGACATAAAGAATCCGGTAAGGGCCACGCTTCCGGTCCACCGCCACCAAGCGCACATTGTTCCCCAAAGTCGCTTCCTTATGCGCAGTTTTATCTTTATTTCCCTCCACCAGCGACAGCTCGACCGAATAAAAAGAAATGCCCGCCTTGGAAGTCGGCACCTGCAAGCGAATCTGCTCCTGCCCCTTCGCACCTAAACGTCTTAACTCGGTCACCACCTTCTTACCCTCGCCGTCCGTCACCACCACCTTCACCTGCTCACCCTCCAAGCCCTGGGCTGACACCCCGGCAGTCAAAGTCACCGGTGCATCCTCGAAAGTCGACTGCTTCACCTCCACCGACCGCAATGACAAATCGCGCAAAGTTTCGCCACTCTTGATGATAACCGGAAACACCGGAGCGCCACCCCACCGTTTTTCAAAAGCTTGCAGCAACTCCCCGTCCGCCACGTTACCATCGCTGAACACCAACATTCCCGCCAACGCCCGCCCTTCAAAACGATCCTGCAAACCATCGAGCGCAGAGATCAATTTTCCCTCCGTACTGGAGAAATCAAGATGTTCAAAATCCCCAACACGCTTTAACACCCGATCCAACTGATAGGTGCGCAAGCGGAAGTTACTGGCAACCTGACGTAAAAATTCGCTACCCCCGCCCCCTTCTCCTACTTTCAGTAAAGACTCCAAGCCCAAGCCCACCTTGACGCCTTTTCTATTTTCCACCGCATAACGTTTACTATTATCAGCCAGCACCACAAAATCATTCGCCCCCTTTTTGGGCGACGTGCCACTCCACATTGGCTCCATCAAACACAAAGCCAACAACAACAAAACGCTCAATTTTAACAGCATCGCCAACCACCGGGGCCAGCCAGACACAGGGTAATGCCGATAGCTTTGCCACAATAAAATCACCGAAAACAGAACAAAGGCTGCTGCCAGCCATGCTCCCTCCTCTGCGGCAAAATAGATCGAATCCGCCATCATCGCCCGGCACCGAGTTGCTGATAATATTTCTTCACTAAAGCCCGGTATTCCGGCGGCACCGGATCTCGATCAATCGGTGCCAGCGGATTTTTCTTATCCATTCTTGATAAATGTTCACTCACCCGATCCCGAAGCTCCACCAGGGGAGCGATGATTTTTTGATCAATCGCATGGGCTTGCGGAGAAAGATTGTTGCGCCGGTGATCAATCCGCATCGCGCGGGCATTATCCAAGACCTTGGCCACTTCGTTGCGCAATTTCGGATCATCAAGCGCCTCCTCCACATCACGCAAACGATCCGTCCACTTCTCATAATCTTTACCCATCAGAGGCCCTCCAGCAGCTTCCTCTTCAGCACCTTCGAAAAACAAAGGCGCAGCCCCTTGTGAGCCGGAGCTCTGACCCTGCCCTGACCGAGCCGCCTTGTTCGATCCGTCCGACCTGTCGGGCGATTCCGAACGGGCCAGTCCAGCCTTGCCCTTACCCGCCCCAACCTGACTTTTACCTTCACCCTCTTTGCCCTGCTCTGCTTTAGCTCCACTTTGCCCGGCCATCCTGCCCTCACCCTTTCCGCTGGTTGGAGATTGCCCACCTTTACCCTCTTTGCCTCCCTCCTGTTTTTTCGCTTCACCGCCCTCGCCCTTTGCTTGCGCCACACCTTCTTTGCCTTCTTTGCCTTCTTTGCCTTCTTTGCCTTCTTTGCCTTCTTTGCCTCCCTGCGCCTTCCTAGTCAGCCTTGCCTGCCCTTGCTCACCACTGGTTTTCGCCCCACTCTCCTCGGTTTTCCCCTCACCCTTTTTCCCACCCGCGCCATTCATAGCCAGCTCCATCTTCTCTCCCTTTGCGCTTTTTTTATCTCCTTCCCCTGACATCTTATTTTTTTCCTGCTCCACCTGGCGCAACAAATCATCCAGTTCCGCACGCGCCATCCTCAGTGCATCCCCTTCATTGCCCAAAACCTTACCCGCCGCTTTTTCCACATTCTTCTTCAATTCCGCAATCCCACGCGCCGCACGCCCTTCCGCTTCCTGCGCCAAATCACTCCTACCCAACCTCCCCAAATCACGAGCCTCCTCCAAAGCTCCGTCCACGCCCTGCATCTGCGCCTTGCGCACGCCCTCATACAAAGCCGTCGATAACAACGCTTCCGAACCTTCAGCCGCTTCGCTCATCTTGCGCATTTTATCCAGCAAATCCGCCAAGGCCTTACGCTGCGCATCCAAATCCCTCCCAATTTCCAGATTCTTCAACAACGACTCCTGATTCCCAAACGGATCCTGGTTGTCAGCCGCTTCCATCCCGGATTTCTCCAATTCCGCCCCAATCTCCTGCTGCGCTTTAGCCAGATCACGCGCCTGATTACGAATTCCCCGCATTTCCTCACTGAAGCGCCGCGAAGTCTTCTGACGAAAATCTTCCTTCACCTTGTCCAAATCCCGCTGAGCCCGGGTCGCCGCATTAGCCGCATCCGCCAGCTCTCCCTTTTTCAACTTTTCCGCCGCCTCCCGCACCTTCTCACGAGTCTGCTCCAACTTCTTTTTCTCCTCCGCCATATTCGCGCGGTTCTCCGGCTTCTCCATCCGCTCCGTCACATCATCCAAATCACGCAGTAACTGCTGCTGTTGTTCCTGCAAACGCTTCAACTGCTTTTTCAGCTCATCTTTCTCAGCATCAGAGTCGGCCTTCGCCAAAGCGTTTTCCAATTCCTTGATCTTCTTGGCCAAAGCCTCCTGCCGCCGCGCCAGTTCCTTCAATCGGTTCAATACCGCCAGATTCTCTTTCTGCTCTGCCGTTTTAGCAGGTTGATCCTTGGCCTCACTGGCTTTTTCATAACGCTTTTCCTGCTGCTTCAACTCCAGCTGCATCAACTGCGACTCCATCTTCTTTTTACCGCCGCCACCCGGCTTGGGGCTCTGCGCCCGGGTCACCTGATGCTCACGCCCCTGGGCCAGCAACAAATCCTCATACGCCCTGCGGCTGGTCTTCATTGGCTTCGCCAGCCCCCCACTCTTTTGCGACTGCAACACCCCGTCCAACTCCATCACCGCCTGCAGTATCTTACTCTTTGCACTCTCCAGATAAGTGCGGACCTGCGCATCCTTGATCTTCTCCAGCACCGCATCCACCTTCTCCGCCACGATCTGCTGGGAATCCTTCACCACCGTCACATCAATCTCCAGCTCGCCAAACTCTTCCCCCGCTCCCGCGCGCCGCATCACCTTCCACGTCGCATTGATCACTTTTTTCTGCAAATCCACCAACTTGTCCGACTCACCCTGCTTCGGCGGCCCCTTGGAACTCATCGCCTCCGCCTCGCGGAAAATATCTTCAAAATGCCTGACCTCGGCAAAAAACATATCGCTCATCACCCGCCGCACCTGCCCCTTGGCATCACGATCCTCTGCCCATAGATAATAAGAAATCAAATCCCGTGGTTTCACTCCCAGTTCTTCGATCGCCAGCAAAGTTCTGAGCGGATGTTTTTTGCCACCCGCCAACACCTGTTGCGACAACGACACCTCCTTCTCCTCATCCCCGACAACAAACACCGCCCCCGTCGCAGTCACCCCCAGGTCATCCCATACCTGTGCCTCCACCGGCATCTCCTGCACCGGCGATACCGCCAAGTCCCGTTTGGGGAAAACCAAATCCAGCCGAGGCGGTTCATTTTTTTTCAAGTTCACCTTCAACCAAGGCGGCTGCTTGTTCGCCCGATCATCCGCATCCACCAGATGCACCCGATAACGCTGGCTTTTTGTCGGCACAAAAGCCGCTTCGAGAATCGTCTCATCCGCCTCACTCGGCAGTAAAGGAATCACACTCTCATCTTCTCCATACAATTCCGCTGCTACCACCGCTTTATTAACCTTCAAGCTGAACTGCAATTGCGAGCCCTGCAAAGCACTCACTTTCCTTACATCTTTAAGCTGCTTTTTTTTCAAACCGGCATATTCCGGCGGCATGATCCATACATCCGCCCGCTGCAGTTCCGGATGCACGTAGGTCGTGATCTTATAATCCTCCGACCGCTCATCATCGAACTCAAGCCGGTAACGCACATCCCGATCAATGCGACGAATCAATCCCGAAAACATACCGTCCTGCAAACCCTGCTTCATCTCGACCCTTACCAGCTCCTGCCCCTTGCCTACCGGATCCATCACCACGATCTTCACAGCTGACGGAATCCTGCCATCAAACTGCGCCTCCACAATCAGCCGCTGTCCACGTTCCACTTCCGCATCCCCCGGTGTCACCGCCAGTTGATAAGCCGCCAGGGTCACCTCTTCTCCAGCCTCCTCCAACACCGTTTTCTCATCCAATCCACTGAGATAAAACCCCAGGCCCATCAACATGATCACTACATTAAAAATCGCAAAACCCTGCACCCAGGCCGCCACCAGCAACTGCGGTCGATAAACCGTATTCAGCCAATCATGCTCCAGTGCGTGATCCACCGCCTCCTCAACCACCCGCTCTTGTAAAAATCCCAATTTACCATCCGCCCCGGGCTGTTGCTCCACCGCCGTCAGCAACACCTGCTGCAAATCGGGAAACTCCCCCTCAATCCGGTTTGCCAGTTTTTTCAAATCTAGAACCTGCCGCTTTTTCCAACTAATCCCCCCCCATACCACTATAAACCCAGCCAATACCAAAAAGACAATCATCCCAGCCGCTCCCCCCTGCCGCTGCACTGCCAGCCAAGCCAATACCACCAACACCCCTGCACCCGACAACATCACCGCCGATACCAACCAGCGACGAAAGATTAAATCCTCCGCTTCTTTCAGCGGCTGCAATTTCCTCTGCAGACTATCTCCGATCATAAAATCAAGCATAACACAAATTTTCCAATCCTACAGCCTACGCAGCTATAACCCTCCTCCCCACCCGTCCCGCCACCCACGATTCCAGCCACAATACCAGCAACACCACCATCACAATCCACTTCCAGATCTTTTGTCGCCCTTCACGCTCCTCCGATTCCAATCGATAGGCCACACGCCCACTATCCTCACCATCAAGTTCCTGACCACTCTGCTGCCCCTTGCTGCTTATCACAATCCCAAAGTCAGCCAGACTGTCCGCATCAAAAACATCCACCCGGCTTTCTGATGGAGATAAATTCACCGCATAAATCCGCTTCGTGACTTGCCCCCCATCCTCTTCATCCAACACCTCATAAAAACCCGGACGATCCGTATCCGAAAACATCTTTTGGCCCGCCTCCAAATCGATCAACTCAGATTCTCCAGGCCTTTTCACCGCCACAGCTCCCTCCACCGGCAAATCATCACCCACGTAGACCGGCTTAGATTTCTGGGCAGAAAAACCCGCCGTATTCAAAATCGAATACAAAAACGGCACAAATTTCGAAGATAAAGCCAACTGACTCTCCTGCGGTTGCCAACCCGACATCATCAAATACACCCGGCCCCGCCCCCGTTCCACGTCCAACCACGCAGGACTGCCGTCATCATAACTTGCCATCACCGTTACGTGGTCTGCCAAACCTTCCGTCTGCTTCATACTCAGCACCCGGTGTCTCCAAAAGTGAATCTTACCGAAATCACGAACCTGCGCCTCAACAAAAGGTCGCAACACAGGGTGGCTGAAATCCATATCCGTCAACATCGCGTAATCCTCCTCCCCCGCCTCAGTCAAGCCCACCCCCTGCAAACCCGTCAAAGCTTCCAGCTCCTTAGCTGCAAGGTCCGCCGCCACCGCGCAAAGCACCGCCCCTCCCGTTTGCCCAGCAAAAGACGCCAACTTTGTGCCCAAACCAGCATCCCATCGCCCCGTCACCACCACCACATCAAAAGCCTTAAGCTCGTCCACCGATGCGACCTGCCCACTCTCACGAACTTCAAGCTGCGGATCGATCGTCGCCGTCTTTCTCAGTGCTCTGCTCAAATAAAACAAAGCCGAGCCCGCATCCTCGGCACCCGCCTGACTCACCTGATCAGCCAAATATAAGATCTTCACCACCCGCGCCTGTTTTCCCGCGACATAAATTCGATTATCAAAATCAAAAGCATCTCCCCCGACTTCTAAAATACCCGCCGCCGATTCATCAAAACGCGGCGGCGCCATCAATACCCTCGCCCCGCCGGAAGGCACATTGCCCGCCACTTTTGCCTCTCCCGCCGTCCCTTCGCCAACCCATGACAAAGTGAATTTCTCCGCTTGCCCCTGCTGAGAATTGGCCACCCGCACCCGCAGCGCACCTACATTCTTCTCTTCATCCTCCTCTTTTTGTCCCGCAACAAACAAGGAAAAGTTGGCCCCCTCACCCGCGCTCACCTGCACATTGCGTAAAACCACTCCCTCCGGCCAAGCCAGGCGATTCAGTGAATCCCGTTCACTGCCATCCTGAAAATCACTGATCAATACCACCTCCTGTTGGGCAAAAAAGCTACCCGCCACCGCGTCGGCCACATCACGATCCGCCAGCAACTCCACCGCACTGCCCAACGATTCACCCAATGCCGTCGTCTTCCACCCGGCTTCCGCCGCCCCCAGCTTCGCCATCACCCGCCCTGGCCGATCGGCTGCCGCCAATTGTTTCCACTCTTCAAAACCTAGCAACAACTCATCCTTATCATCAAAAAGCATCACCGCCGCTTCATCCTCCGGCCGCAAAGCCTCCAGCTCTTCAGCTAAATGTTTTTTAGCCTGATCCCATAAATCCGCACGCCGCATCGACGCACTTCGATCCACCAATACCACCACCCTGCGCCCCAGCCCAGCTTCCTGCACCACCGACTGCTGGGAAAAAAATGGCCGCGCAAACATCAAAGTCAACAACAGCAGCGCCAAACAACGCAAAAATAACAAAAATAACTTTTCCAACTTCGAACGCCGCGTCAGCTTCTGCGGACTCTTGTCCAAAAACATCAGCGAAGAAAACAGCGTCTGGTCCTTGGGCGGTCGTTTGCGCAAATGCAACAACAAGGGCGCGGCCAAAGCCAGCGCTCCGAGAAAATAAAGAGGGTAAAGAAACGACATGGGGGGGAAAGGAAGGATTCAGAATCCAGTAGTCAGACTCTCTGTATTCAAATCTTCAGTTAATTTCAAAGCTTACTCATTCTACTGAATTCTGGCTACTGAATTCTGAATTCTGAATCCTTCCACCCCCTAACTTCTTCCCCCTGAATTCCGCCTCCTGACATTTTTCCCTGCCGCTTTCTCCCGCATCGACACAAAATCAAACAACACACGATCAAGCGGTTCGTCCGTGACGACCAAACGGTAGTCGATGCCATTACGCTCGCAAATCCCCTTCACCGCATCCAGGTGCGCCTGCAATTTTTCCAAATACGACTCCCGCGCCAACTGCGGATCGATATAAACATCCTTGCCACTTTCCGCATCTCTGAAATGCGACGCCTGCTCAAAGCCAAACTCCAACTCACTTCGGTCCAACACCTGCCACACCACCAGATCATGCCCCGCCGCCGCGAGGTGCCCCAAATGAACTTCCAGTTCCTCGATCGGAGCTAGCAAATCCGAGATCAACATCATCAGCCCACGCTTGCGCACCAGCTCCGCCACCTTCTTCAATGGACCAATCAAGTCCGTGCCCCGACCACCCTGCTCCTTGCTCACTTCCAAATGCCCCATCAAGCGCCGCAGCTGCCCCGGCCGATTCCGCGCCGGCACAAATTGCTCCAACTTCTCATCAAAAGTCACCAAGCCCACCGCATCCCCCTGACCCATCAAAAAATAAGCAAAAGTCGCCGCCAAAGTCGCCGCATAATCACTCTTCGAAAAACCCGATTGCCCCGCATAAGACATCGAACGACTCTGATCCACCAACAAAAAACACCGCAGATTGGTTTCATCTTCAAACTTTTTGATGAACACCCGATCCGTTCTCGCCATCACCTTCCAATCAATGAAACGCGGATCATCCCCCTGCGCGTACTGACGGTATTCACTGAACTCCACCGAAAACCCATGATGCGGGCTGCGGTGCAACCCCTTCCAAAAACCCTCCACCACCACCCGCGCCCGCAACTCCAACGAACGCACCTTCATCAAAGCCAGCGGATCAATAGATCCTTTCGCCGATTTCGATTTCGCTTTCACCTCACTCATCAAGCCATCACCTTGCCCAAGCCGGCCTCACTTTACAAGCCAATAAAAAACCTACTGCGCCGCTCCGACTGTAGCCGACAACCCACCCGGCACCTCCGCCTCAAGCTGTTTATCAAAATGAAACAGCGCCAGAGTTTTATCATCAGCACTGAATCGTTCACTCGGCACAAAATCCTCTCGATATCTCCGCACCGAACTGATCCTCAATTCATCTATCGCAGCATCCGCCGGCCGCACACCGGTATTCATCGAACCAATCTGAATCGGCGGACGAAAATTACTCGGTTGCAAAGGCTCGGCCGCGGTGTCTTTTGGTGTGGCATAAGTCTCCGCAGAACTTAATTTCCCATCAAGATAAATTTGCACCGTGGTGCGTCCACCATCATCCAGCTTCCACTGCATCGCCAGATGATGCCACTGCCCCGCTTTCCAACTCCTGATATTAGCCGAAGCCGCGCGATGCCGATACCGCGAACTAGTCAAAGAAGCACTGAGGTGACCCGTTGAACTGTGTATCAATGCCAACGAGTTCACATTGGAGAGCGTAGGATGATCCGGACGAATTGGCCCCATATGAACCAACGCGTGTTCCAGCGTACCCCGCGGCCCTTCAAGACGAGGCTGAGATTGCCAACCCGGCTTCAGCCAAAATTCAATCGTGCCTTCAGCCCAAGGCGTGGTGGTCGGCCCGACCGAAGGAAAATGCACCGGCCCATTAAGAGCCGCCCCCTCACCCACACCCTCAGTATATAGCCCCTGCGGCAACTCTTGCGAACGCCGGGGTGAACCAAAACGACGAGTGAACTCCCATTCTCCCTCTTTCGCCGTGATCTTGAAACGTCCCACCACGCCCGGCAGTTCTTCAGCAAAGCGCATCACAAAATCCTTATCAGGCCGCCAGATCAGCGGCAGGGTAGCTTGATTAGGGAAACTTAGCTCACCCAAAGAGCGTCGCCCATCGCTGGCAGTCACCTCAATTTCCACATCATGCAAAGGCCTGTCACAGAGCAAACTGAGATCCCCCTTGATCACCGTTCCCGCTCCGCTGCCTATCGTCTCATGACGAAGCTCCAAACCCGCAATTTTTAAACCCACTTGAACCGCCGTTAGCGTTTTTTCCTCAGTAGAAAATTCCGCCAAAGTGAAATGCTGCAAACCCGCAACCTCACCCCCCTCAAGATAAGAAAAACTGACCCGCCCCCCACCCGACTGACGCGAAAGCTGGGAAACGCAGGAACGACCGGCGCGAATATTAAACCCCAACTCCTCAATAGGAATAGCCATCTCCACCGTCCAAACCTTACCCACCATCGCTGTCTGGACCTTCATCTTGCTGCGCCAGTTTTCATCAATCACTACTTGCCCATCCACTTTCTTGCCTCCAACAATTGCGTGATAGGGAGCCGCCTTATAATGCGTAGCCGTCTGCATGCCAGACTGACCCGCCACCCACTGCCAACTCTCCCCTGCCTTGCCTTCTATCGGAGCTTTTTTATTCGCCGCTACCGCAAAAGTCACCCTGTCCTTGCCATCCGCATTGTGACACTCAAAAGAAACGTAAATATTTTTGTCATCATAAGCCAAGCGCACTTGTGTTTCCCTAGCTTCCAACTGCAAACGATCGTTGCTAATGAAATTGCTCGCCGGCTGCGCCGCCGCCCACGTCGCCTCAGCAAGTTTTCCATCAATGACAATTTCATCGCTGCGACGAACGAAATTCAACCTGCGCCGTGGCAGCTCTCTCAAAAACCAACTTGGCATGCTGCGCTCGGTAATCTTCTGCTCATAGCTTCCCGCCAATAACTCCAGCTCTTTTTCGAACTCAGCAAAATCCAGGTTGGAAAGATAACTGTGCGGATTAGTGCGCTTGCGAGTGTAGTGATACATCAGATCCTTCTTCACCACCCCGTCCGAAACCTTTTGCCAACTTACAGCCGCCAACTTCAAATCCTTTTGCGACTGCAAAAGGATTTGCTCACACTTCTCGCGATCCCCGCGTTTAATCGCCTGTTCGATCTCCAATACCCGGGCACGGTGCGCCGCAGTGAAATGAGCCCCGTGAGTCATCAAATACATATTGAGAAAAAAACCAAGATCCTCACCTGCCAATATCGATTGCGATTGTTGCAGCGTCCGCGCCTTGTCCAAGGAAAGTGCTGCGCGCCGGGTAGCCTGAACCTGTCCCTGCATCAGAGCCAGAGGATTATCAAAATCAGCACGCTCGAGAATTTTGCCTGGAAAAGCAATAAAGGCGTGGCTGATATTTTCACCAAAAGCCGGTGCGATTAAGCCCCCCATTTTGGGGCCAAACCAAAACCGCGCCGCTCGTGAGGCAAAAACCTTACGCTCGGCAGGTGGCTCCAACCGCGTTCCCAAATCCTTCCATCCCGATTCAGAAAAATCCTTCGCCCCCGGACGATTAACATTCCACGCACACTCAGCCCCCAGCAACTCGGTGAACTCACGCCAACCCAAACCACTCATGTTTCCAAAAAACATGTCATCATAGTCAGGATAATACATCGAGCGCGTCCACAGCGGACTCGTAGTGAAATACGGTTGCCAGCCCTTCCAAAAAGCATATTCAAAATAAGTGTGAAAGCGGCGTTTGCCCCAGGTCGCCCTCATGCGATCAAACGGCGTCCGTTCAGATTCCCTAATAGTGACAAAGATATCCTCAGGCAGCAACTGATCCAAACGTTTCACAAAATCCGCCAGCTTTTGAGTGCGCTCTTGCGCCTCCCTTTTTGCTTCCGGGCCGGGTCCCATTTCAGCACTGGCATCTTTATACACCAGATCAGGGTCGAGTTGTTCCGGCGAATAAGGATACACCACCGTGACGAACTCACAGTCCGGCACCAATTTGCGAATCTCCCGATAATAAATACCAAAAACCACCGCATCTGCTTTGGCGTGATCATCCCCATAGGTTTTTTTGCATAAATCACAGCGATCATTCCACAAACCCGGGTTGCGCCAGCCTCCACCGTCTGCAGCATGCAAATAATATCCCTTATACCCTGACTCAGCGACCATACGTGCCGTACGCCTGGCTTTTTCCTCATGATATTTCAACCGTGACCAACAAAAGTAACGGTGATGACTGCTATGATAAGCAACACCTTTGAAATCCGGATTATCTTTGTCTGCGGGAAAACTACCAACCGAAGTTGTTCCCGATACCATCGTGCGGATCCCGCGCTGCACCCCGTAATCATGAATCTCTTTTAAAGCCGCACGAGTGATCCTGGTATTTTCACCAAATTGCCCCGCCTTCAAAAAAGAGTGACTCCAAGCCCAGTTGATCTTCGCCCGCAGCATCCAGTCATAATGTTTTTTCTTACGCGCCACCCACCGTTTGGCGACTTCCTCGGCCTCAATCGTTTTGCCCTGCCCGTCCAATTGTTTGAGCGTGTACCACAAACCACGCCGGGGTTCGCTCATCGGATAGCCCACTTGCCTTTTTTTAAAGTCCGGCCAATCCGTGATCTCCACCGGTCTGATCATAATTTCGTCATTCCCCGTCCCTTGAATAAATTGCCGCACACTGACCGCAGCATAAAGCGTCCCTTGTTTGTCGCTACCCACCAACCACAGCCGGGTCGAACCATCATCCCCCTTCTCCGCACGAATCACATAACCTTGTGGCCCAAGCTTCTTTCCCGCCACCTTCCCCCCAGGCATCCCCCCCATAATAGCCGCCACCTCACTCACCCCACTAGTGGCAATAATAATCAAATCCCCCTCCGGCAACACCTCCCCAATCGGGGATACCCTCAACTCTTTTCCACCCAACAAACGAACCCGCTGATTAATCTCCTCCGCACCGATTTTTGCCTGCAAAGAAGGCCCGGCAATAATTTGAAACCCTTCAATAGCCACCGCATCACCCACCGCCTTCAATTCACGAGGATAGGGAATCAGCGTATCAAACTCATCTCCAGCCACCACCCAACTTGATAAAAAAAAGAGGCCTGAAAATAAAATATGAGCAACACGCATAATATCCCTACCCCTAATTGCAGAGAAAGAGTTTTCAACGAACTTCCGCCTCTTCATTCAAAGCGAATCACATCCTCCCGCAAATCGCGCAATACCCTGAGCTCCCCCCACTGCGCCCCTCGCATCTTCCTCCCCCCATCCTTGCGGCGCTCTCCAAAACACTCCCGTCGTCCCGCAAAAAACTCATCCACAAATCCCTGACTCCCCAACACCGCCCCATCCGTAAAATACCGCACCCGACAGCGCAAAGCC
>JASFYY010000085.1:0-48026 GCA_045046875.1 Verrucomicrobiota bacterium
TTGGTTCGTGGTGCTTAGTTCTTAGTTTTCAGTGCTTCGTTTTTTGTGAGCACGGTTAATTTATAGCGCAACTCACTGACAGCCCTATGTCAGGAGACTTGTGTTTTTTTCGGGTAGTTGGGAATATTTAAAATTGTGGAAGTTAGGAAGGCTCGCGGGTGAGGGGCATAAGTTCTTATCGCTAAGCAGCTAAAGAAGTCGCATTTTTTCCCAATAAAAATTACACTTCAGGATATTTTTTTAAATTGAAGAATTAAACCACTGATTTCACAGCCGACTGAAAGGAGACAGCCGGAAATTATTACTTGAAGGCAAACTAGCACTGATAGGAAAGAAGAAATTAGTCGTAAATATTATACCCATCAGTGTTTATCAGTGTCGATCGGTGGTTAAATATTTTTTGTTGAATAGTATGGATGCAAATACTTACGCAACGCTTAATAGGGCGGGTGGGGATACCCGCTCTACGGGCGTTTTTTTATCTTCACGCTTTTTACGGGCTGAAAAGTTTTTTGATAGGACTTGCCAGTTTTTCAGGTGTGACCTTGGATACCCTGATATGCTGGCAGTTGTTGAATCTGGCAAAACGATGAACGGTTTTGGCGAAGTGAGACATAAAATGATCAAGATCGATTGCCTTGGCCTCAAGGTGCATATGAATGAGTTCAAAATGGCCGGTTTTGCGGTGGGCTTTGCAATCGACCCGGCCGAGCAAGCTATCTTGATAGAGGATGGGTAAGCAGAAATAACCAAACTGGCGTTTGGCTTTTGTGGTGTAACACTCCATCCGGTAGTCGAATGCAAATAATTGCTGCATGCGGTCCCGGTGAATGATGGCGTTATCGAAGGGGGACAAGAGGTGGACATTAGCCGTGGGGCGCTTTATTTTTCGCTCGAAAATATCTGGAGCGGCATAAACGGGAGGCATGCCAGCTATGGTGTATTTGTTTATCGATCCGTCTTCGATTTGTTGTTGTAACACTGTAGTGAGCGCCTGTCGCAGTGCGCGACCGGTTCTTAAATGGGTGAGTTGTCTGAGGCTGGTGAAACCATGGGCATTCAGCGAGGTGTTGATCAAGTATTCGGAAAACTCCTCCAGGGAGGGTTCGTGAGTATTGGTATCAGCGGGCAAAACTCTTTCTCTCAGGTCATACACTTTCTCCATGCCATCGCGACGGGTGATCATTAGATCGCCCTGCATGAATAGCTTTACTAAGGCCCTCTTGGCGGGTTTCCAGTCCCACCATTTGCCGTTTTTGCCGGGGCTTGATTCAAAATGCCGGGCTTTCATCGGGCCTTCGCTACGAATGCGCGCAATGGCGTGAGACATATATTTCGCATCGGCATCAGCGTAATAAGGTGACTCGCCCCGTCTGATCGAGGCCATTTGTCGTAAGGCAAAACGATAATCTCGCATCGGCAGATAGGAGGCTGCGTGAAACCAATACTCAAAAGCCTGCCGTTCGTGAACTAACTGGTTCAGGTGATCCGGGTGGTAGTCGGGGATCCGGGTCCAGAGTGTGTGATGATGGGCGCGTTCAACCACCGACAGAGTATCGATCTGAATATATCCAAGGCGTTCCAAGGCACGCTGGGTTGCTTGAGATCCCTTGCCGAATGCTCGCGTGGTGCTAAGACCTTGATGAGATAGGGCGATACGGCGTAATTGTTGGAGCATGATTTGGAGGTAGAGTTGTTAGAGTTAGCCGCTGGGCATGGCAAAAAGAATTTTAACCACTGATTACACTGATAAACACTGATGGGAGGAATGCGATGAGGCTTAAGAGATTGGTGATGATTTGACTCTGTTCGTCGGTCTTTGTTTTGTTGTGGCTGTAGTTTCATTTCTTGTGACTAAAATGGTAGCGCAGCCTCCTGACACCCCTATGTCAGGAGGGTTTCGTTTTTTCAACTTTGTGCATTCTTGGCCGCCGAAGTCTGGACGGAGGAGGTTGGGTGAGACCTTTTTCTCTTTGGTTCAAAGTAGACTTTTAATCAGAACCAGGATCGGGGTTTTGGTGGTGTTGCATGGTTTTTTCGGCGAGTGCGGCGAGTTTTTCGCGGAGGAGAGCGGGCTCGAGGATGCGGATTTGATCGGCCAAGCCCAGTAGCCAGGCGGCAATGTATCGCATATCTTCGCTGCCGTAGTTGAGCCGAACCCGGACCGTTTTGTCAGCAGTGGTTTGCTCGTCCATTAACATGGGGCCCCAGAAACGGCGTGTGGTTTCGAGTAAATAGGCGGGCAGTTCGATCACCGCGACCCGATCGGGATCGGGGGCCATGCAGCGCTCGAAATATTCGCCGATATCAAAAGGGCGTGCAGCGGCCGTTTCGGGCAGGGCCTGGCATTGCTGAATACGATCAACCCGGAAGTCGCGGACGTCATCGCGCAGGCGGCACCAGGCAAAGAGGTGCCAGTGATCCAGATAAAATACCAAGCCGAGCGGTTCGACGGTGCGTTGGGTTGTTTGATCGCGTGCCGCGCCATGATAGTGCAGGTGCAGCACCTGTTTTTGGGCAAGAGCCATCTGGATTTCACCGAGCGGCACGGTGTTTTTATTGGAGGAGCGGGTCTGCACCCGCATGGTTTTGCCCAGTCGTTCGATGCGATCCTGAAGATCCGAGGGCAGCACGGCGACGACCTTGCCCACCGCGGAGCGTGTGGCTTCGCGCATGGAGGCATCGGTCATGCTCTCGCTCAGCAGGCCACCGGTCACTAGCGCCAGAGCCTCATGCGGTGAAAACATCACCGGAGGCAGATGGTAGCTGCGCTTTGACAGGCTGTAACCCACGCCGGCCTCGCCAACAACCGGCACACCGGTTTCCGCCAAGGCAACAAGGTCGCGATAGACGGTGCGCTCAGTGATTCCAAAATGCTCGGCTAACTGGGCAGCAGTGATCACACGGCGTGATTGCAGCAGCATCACCATGGCGAGCAGTCGATCGGTGCGGTTCATTCGTCTTCCTCCTCCGGGAGCAGATACTGATCGCCAAAGGGCAGCCAGGTATCTCTTTTGATTTCGGGGGCGTTGCTGCGCACGATGTTGAGCGTGGTTTGCAGCTCGACGACGGCGGTATTGATACGGGACTTGCTGATGTCCTCATCGGGGGAAATCGCGCGGCGCAGTTCGGCGCTGGTGTGGGGTTCGGCTTTGATCAAGGCAAACAGCTCGCGGGCGAGCGGTTTGCAGCTTGATACAGGGCGGTGATGTGCGGGGTAGTGTTCGTTTTGCAGATGATCCAGGCACATCAGCACGGCAAGCCCGCCTGGCAGTTTGCCGTAGAAAATCTCGTCGGGGAACAGCGCGGGCAGCTCGTTTTTCCAGACCCAGATAGCTTCCACTTTTTTGCCCCAGCCTTTTTGGCCGGGTTGACGGCCTGGCAGATCGACGTTGTCCCAGAGGCTCGGCAGGGGTGAGCTATCAGAGCCAAAGATGAGGCAGGTTTTCACTTTCAAAACAAAGTCGTAAGCTTGTTCGAGAGTTTTAATTTTGGCAACGGCAGAGGCTTTCATGCGGGTGTTATTATGTCATTGGGAGTGGTTCAAACAAGCTGAAAATTATTGCTCTTTTTATGAAGATTTGCAAGGGTGTGGAATGGAGATGGCTTTGAGTGAAAATGGTAGCAGGCGACCGACGCGGGAAATAATAAGGCATTTGATTTTGTCGGGTGTTTGTTTGTTGGCCTTGCTTAAGGCACACTCGGTTTGGGCTGGTGAGGTAGATCCTAGCACGCTAACAGGCAAGGTGATGTGTGGTTACCAAGGTTGGTTTAATTGCAGCAATGATGGGGCGCAAATGGGGTGGAAACACTGGACGGTAGGAGTTGCTGAAGAGTTCAAGTCAGCAGAGCTGACTTTCGATTTATGGCCGGATATGTCGGAGTATGGGGAGGGGGAGCGTTTTGCCACAGGGCTCAAACAGGCTGACGGATCGGAGGCTGAGCTATTTAGCTCTTTCAAGCGGGCGACAGTGGTGAGGCATTTTGAATGGATGCGGGATTATGAAATTGACGGGGTGTTTTTTCAGCGGTTTGCCAATGGTCTGAAAGCGGGGCGATTGAGGGATAATAAAGATGTTGTATTGGAAAATGTCCGCGTGGGTGCAAAATTATCCGATCGAGTGTACGCGGTGATGTATGATCTCAGTGGTTTGAAAAAAGGTGAGGTGATGAATGTGGCTGACGATTGGTTGCGCTTGCGGCGGGAAAAAAATATAACTGAAGACCATAACTACCTGAAACACAAAGGACGTCCTTTGGTGGGAATATGGGGAGTAGGTTTTAATGATGGACGCAAATACTCTTTAGCAGATTGCCATGCCTTGATCACATTTTTTAAAGATAATGGCTGCTCTGTTTTGCTGGGAGTTCCGTCATGGTGGAGGACAGGGAAGCGTGACGCCGTTGATGATCCGGAGTTGCTGCAAGTCATTCAACTGGCGGACGTAGTGAGTCCGTGGACGGTCGGTCGATACCGGACGCCGGAAGAGGCGAGGAATCATGCAAAGAGCGTTTGGCGGCCTGATCTTGACTGGTGCCAAAAACAAAAAGTCGATTTTTTACCAGTCGTTTTCCCTGGTTTCAGTTGGAGCCATTTGAAAGGCGGAGGTGAGCAGTTGAATGCTATCCCGCGTTTAAAGGGGCAGTTTTTATGGTCCCAATTTGTCGCCGCCAAAAGAGTTGGTTGTGATATGGTTTATGTCGGGATGTTCGATGAGGTGGATGAGGGCACGGCTATTTTTAAATGTAGCAATAACCCGCCAATTGGATCGAGTTTTGAATTTTCAGATATGGAAGGTCTGCCGAGTGATTTTTATTTAAAATTAACCGGATCTGGCGGGAGATTATTGAGAGGCGAGATCCCTGTTACTGATGAATTGCCTGAGTGGAAGTGAGGGGGGCGTGCCTTGCACCACCAGTATCACGGACAGTTAATTTAGAATCAATTTTTGCGGATGTTACGTTTGCTTGATATATACTTGTGCAATTCTGAACAATATTGATATTTTGAGTTCCATTCTTCCCAAAATCAAATCACTGCTTGAAGGCAAAGATGCTGAGGGGCTAAAAGTCTATCTTGAGGGGCTAAAAGCGACTGAAAAAGGCCCAGCATTTGAGCTGTTCCTAGAACTGCTTTACAACGGCAATGGTTACACGGCGATAAGGCAAGGTGGCAGAGGCGATTTAGGCGCGGACATTCTTTTATATGATTCTGCAAAAGAAGGCATCTACTGCATTATTCAGGCGAAGAACCATTCCTCTCCACTGAATTTTGACGACACAGTAAGTGAACTCAATAAGTTTGAATCAAAAGCTTCTGAAAATTACGATTGCCGCGAGTTTGAAATTATCTCTATGAACGGCTTTGTGGCTGAAGCGGCTAAACTGGGGCGCTTCAGATTGAATCTCAGGGATTGGAGTTATGTTGAGGGTTTGATCGAAACATATGATCCTGACAATAAGTCCCAGCCTGTCATCCGGCTGCATTCGCATAACCAAGAGACTTTTGACGCCGCGATAATATCACTAAATACAGGGAGCCGAGTTGCCTGTATTCAAGCGACAGGCACAGGGAAAAGTTACGTGATTGCGGAAACGATGAACCAGTTCCCCAAGGAAAAGAAACTGGTTATCGCTCCGTCAAACTACATCCTAAAACAGCAAATGGGGGTTGCACGTTGGTTGAATCGTAGCACCAAATACATGACGTATGCCGCGGCCAAAAACCTTACTGCTTCTGATATCGAAAAGATGAATCCGGCACTTATTGTTCTGGATGAATTTCACAGAACAGGGGCTGATGTCTGGGGAGCTGGTGTTGAAAAAATACTAAAACAATGCCCAGATGCCAAAGTGCTGGGAACAACGGCAACACCAATTCGCCATCTCGATGGAGAACGGGATATGTCTGATGAGCTATTCGACGAAGAAGCCGTAAACCTCCCGTTGGCTGAGGCTATCCAACGCCGTATCTTGCCATCTCCAAACTATGTTTCCTCACTCTACACACTTAATGAAGAAGCAAACAATCTGCTGGAGAACCTCGCCAAAAGCAGTCTGTCAGATGATGAAAAGAAAAAGCTTAAGGGCGACATAGAACAAGAAACAATAAACTGGGAGAAGTCTTCCGGTGTCCCTGAAATTCTTAAGAAGTATCTCAGCAACAGTAAAACCAATAAGTTTATTGTGTTTTGCAAGGACAAGAAACATCTGGACGAATTGGAAGATGAAGTTCGTAAGTGGATTCGCAAGACTGGTCTATTTGAAGATCGGGAAACTTATCGGGTTTATTCAGGATACAGAAAAAGCGATGCGAACCTTGAAGAGTTCCTAGCGGCAAAAGACAAAAAGACGGCTCATATCCTAATGGCCATCGACATGCTCAACGAGGGTATACACGCTCCCGATGTTGGTGCTGTTTTATTATTTAGACCCACTGAATCTCCGCGCATTTTTTATCAGCAAATTGGTCGCTGTCTTCAAGTCGGAACAGACGCTGAGCCAATTATTTTTGATTTTGTAAACAATTTCCAATCTATTAGAGTTGGAGATTTTCTTAATGACTTGAACGAAGCGGGTGAAAAAGAGAGAAAGCTTCGTGACCAGTTTGGGTTAAGTGCAGATTATTTGCCGAAGATACTTGTTCATGATGAATGTCTGGAAATATTGGAAACGTTTAAGGGAATTGATGAAAGGCTTGGTAGCTGGGAGATTCAATTTCAAGAGTTGGTGAGCTATAAAGAGGAATATGGGGATTGTTTGGTTCCTGGTAGTTGGGAAAACAAACAGTTGGCAAACTGGGTAGTAAACCAGCGAACGATCAAGAAAAAGGAGAAGCTTGATGGAGATAGAATCAAACGGCTAGATGAGCTGGGGTTTGCATGGGATACAATCGAGCTAGCGTGGGAGATTCGATTCAAAGAGTTGGTGGACTATAAAGAGGGGTATGGTGATTGCTTAGTGCCCCATTTCTGGAAAGAAAACCAGCAGTTGGGGAAATGGGTCGCCAAACAGAGGGTAACCAGGAAAATAGGTAAGCTTGATGGGGATAAAATCAAGCAACTGGATGAGCTGGGGTTTGAGTGGGATTTGCTCCAACAAGCGTGGGAGATTCGGTTTCAAGAGTTGGTGAGCTACAAAGAGCAGAATGGTGATTGCTTAGTGCCCCATTTCTGGAAAGAAAACCAGCAGTTGGGAAAATGGGTCGCCAAACAGAGGGCGAAAAGAAAAACGGGCAAGCTTGATGACGATAGAATCAAGCGGCTGAATGAAATCAGCTTTGCTTGGGATGGCATCAAGGAATATTGGGAACAGCTATTTCAAGAGTTAGCGGCCTATAAAGGTGAATATGGAGATTGCTTGGTTTTAAAAGGTTGGAAAAACAAACAATTGGCATCGTGGGTTAACAGACTTAGAGATTTTAATAAAAGGGGCAAGCTTGATGGCGATAAAATCAAGCGACTGGATGAGCTAGGGTTTGTCTGGGAGCCTGACAAACTAGCATGGAAAATTCGATTCCAAGAGTTAGGGGCCTATAAAGAGGAGCATGGCGATTGCTTAGTGCCGGCTCGTTGGGCAGAAAACAAACAATTGGCATCGTGGGTCAGTGTTCAGCGAACGATCAAGATAAAGGGAAATCTTGACGGTGATAAAATCAAACGGATGGATGAGCTTGGGTTTGTATGGGAGCCTAACGAAAAAGCATGGGATATTCGACTCCAAGAGTTGGTGAACTACAAAGAGGAGCATGGCGACTGCCTGGTTCCTCAACGTTGGGCAGAAAACAAACCACTGGCAACGTGGGTCGGCTCACAGCGAACTATCAAGAAAAAAGGGAAGCTTGATGGTGATAAAATCAAACGACTGGGTGAGCTTGGGTTTGTATGGGAACCCGACAAACAAGCGTGGGAGGTTCGACTCCAAGAGTTGGTGCGCTACAAAGAGGAACATGGTAATTGTTTGGTTCCTGGTAGTTGGAAAAACAAATTATTGGTAACGTGGGTTAGCAATCAGCGAGCCTTCATGAAGAAGGGCAAACTTGGTGCGTTAAGAATCAAACGATTGGAGGAAATTGGGTTTGCCTGGGATGCTAAAAAATAGCCACACCCAATTTGACGGGCAAGCTGAGGTTGATGCCTCAGCTTACGCAGACGGAAGCAGAAAAACAGATGCCGACAAGTGGGGAGTAATGGTGTGATCCAATATCAAAGGAAATAATGATGGTGGTGTCATTGTAAAATCTCCAGAGAATCACATACGATTTCCCATTCTTCGGATTTACCAGTTCCATGTAATAGATCGTTTACAAACTCTTCAAATTCGGAAAAAGGTTGCCAATCAGAATAACCTTCAATGAAATGAAACGTGGAGAAAAAGTCATTTCCCGTGGAGACAATAATTTTTTGCAAAGAAGCTGAAAATTGATCACTGGTTATATCTACATGCCAGTTGTTATCAATTTTAAGCCACACATGGCCTATTCCCTCATCATTAGAGTTGTTCAATGGAGTAGCCAGTATTTGATCAGCAGTGCATATGGAGCCATTTCCAATGAACACGTTCATGCGGTAATGATCGTATAATAATACGTAAGACAAATATCATAACAACCCAGGACAAATTTTGGTATAACTATCTTAACAAGATCCCGGTAGCCGCGATCTACAATGACGTGTCATCCGGGCTGACTTCTGAGTCTTTTTCTCCTTATCTGAAGACGTCCAAATGGCTAAGCTTGTATTTTGACGAATTCAAGCGAGGTATTTGACGGAGAGAAGTGCTTCTTGATCAATCCACCTGATTTTGAGTTGATAGCTCTTGTGTTTTCAGGCGATTTAATTCTATCCATGTCTTCCGGTTTTCTATTGAACATTATCGTAGCGCGGTTGGTGAGTTCGGCCGTTGGATCAAAGTAGAAGAACACAGGTTAATCCCAAGTCAGAAAGAATTAAACACTGAAAAACGCCGACTGAAGAAACTGCGCATTCCCCCTCGCTGGGCTCAGGTCAGCACACCTTCGGGAACGGCCAACGCACAGCGAGGGGTAGTGCGGTCACCGAGCAACTTGACTCATCCTGTTTACACCTTAACCTGAATCGCAATCTGTTCAACAAACCCGACCGGCTCTATTTTAAAGCTGAACAAGATGAAAGAGGCAAAGAAACTCCCTTCGTTTCAAATACCGTTTAATGAGGGCGTTTTGAATAAGATGTATTCTATTACACAATTACTAAAGAGTGACCAAAAAAGAAGAAATACATAAAATTCCTGAGTTGCCTGAAGAGATAATAGAAGCAGGTAAGAATGGGCAGCTTGTAATGTTTGTCGGAGCAGGTGCATCCATGATGCAGAACCTCCCCTCCTGGAATCAACTTGCAACAAAAGTGCTATATTCAATGCAGGCCAAAGGTTACATAACTTTTGCAGACATTGAGCAGCTCAGGAGTCTAGATGCTAGGAAACAGTTGTCCATTTCTAAATCAATTGCTGATTCGAATGGTGATAGAGTGGATTTAAGCACCCACCTTACTGGAGGAAGTCCAAATAAAGGTATTTACAAAATAATAAATAATATCGGGTGCGTCTGCGTTACAACAAACTACGACTCCCTGTTAGCTCCTTGCATAGATGGGACAGATGATTTTGACGGCAGCACAGCTGCCAGATCTGTAAGAAGGGTATATCGAAGGGATGAGCTACTAGCGAACGTTTTGGATGAACCTGGAACAGTCATCCATCTTCACGGATCAATTGAGGACGAAGATAGTTTAATTTTCACAACAGAGCATTACTTGAGGCACTATGACTCTGAAAGTGTGCAACATTTTTTAGGCTCACTCTTTGAACGTAAAACGGTCTTATTTCTAGGCTATGGCCTCGAAGAGGCTGAAATACTCGAGCATATCTTGAGAAGAGGCATGGCAAGAGTTGGTAAGGAAAAAACGAGGTTTTCCATTCAAGCCTTCTACAAGTCGCAAGAGCCCTTGTATTTACAATTAAGAGAATACTACGAAAATACATTTGGCGTCCATTTAATAGGATTTAATCGAGATTATCAAGATTACAACCAGCTCGAAATAGTGATGAGGAAATGGGCAGAAAAAATCCAAATCAGAGAGCCTTCTTTAGTCGAGGATTTAAATGTAATGAAATCTGTTCTTAATAAATGACCGCCCTCTCTACAGACGAACTAGACTTACTTGATCGCATCAAGAAAAAGCCTGAATTACAGCCTTTCTTCTTCAGAGATGCGAAGGGACTCAAGTGGTTCGACCACTTGATGGATGGCGGATATTTTGATCCAAAAAACAACCCTGCCCCGATACCAACCAACGAAGGGAAATATGTAAAAATTTCCTATTGGCCGGTGGTTACATATTTGGTTAATAATAGCGCTGAATTAGGAATTCCTGAGAATGAAAAGTATGCCAAGCAACTGCTTGATCTTATTCGTCAAGTTACTGAAAGTTCCAAAACTAATGAAATGAGTAATCATCGTACTTGGTGGCAGTTTTCAATAATATTAGGTCAAATCCCAACTAATTTGCTAACAATAGATTATTTGGATTGTATAGATCATTGGCTGAACGACAAATACGAGAAAAACTTAATTGCTCAAGAAATTGGAGAAACGTGGGTTCGTCGCCTTTTGAAGATTAACAGCCCTCATGAACTATCTTTAGCCCTCAAATTGATCGAATTGCTCTTCAAATTGACGTTCAAAGAACGGCAATTTGGTAATACAAGTGGTCTAGTTGCCCGATTTCGTTACAGCACCCATTCTGCCTATAAAATATCCAAATCGATTTCAAGTTATGCAGGGAAAACTATAGGGATAAAAGTCGTTCAAGTCTTTATCATGCATCTTAAGCAATGTGCTGATAAGCTGAATTTAGAGCAGCACTCAAGCATTTGGCAGCCTTCCATTGGAAAGCATGAGCAAAATACCCATAAAGACGAACCCTATAATATACTTGTATACGCAAGCCGCGATTCATTGGCTGGATTTATAGAGAACTTTCCAAATGGTGCAGTTAGTCAAGTGGAGAGCCTGCTAAATGAAAAAATTCAAATCCTTGAAAGGATAGCTATCCATTCGATTTGTGAAAATTTTACATTATTAAATGTACTGGTAAACCGCTTAATTGATAAACGGTATTTTACTGGCAATTACAGGCATGAAATGTGGAGGTTGCTAAACCTGAAATATTTAGAGTTTGGTGACGAAGAGAGAGGTGAAATATTAAAAATAATCTCAGAAATTGAAATAGATAACGATGGCGAACGCAATGAAACAGCGACGGCTTATCATAAAGCTATTTGGTATAGCGCAATAAAAGATCACGGAGTAAACGAGAAATTTAAATACAAAGAAAGTGTTAGTATTGCAGGCACTGAGCCGGAACACCCTGATTTTGCAGTACATTTCACCGCTTCAAGCTGGGGTGACTTGGAGCCTCCTATACCCATCGAAAAGCTTCGGCGCAGCTCAATCGATGAATTATTGGAACTGTTAAACCAATATGAAGGCCCTGATAGCCCAGCGTTACCAGGGGCCAATGATTTGGCGAAAGCTTTAAAACAAATCATTAAAGAATCTCCTCTAGATTATTATACTGATCTTGATAAACTCGCTAATCTGAATCTCCCATTTATTTCTCATGTAATTTACGCTTTCAACGAGCTTTGGAGCGAAAGAGCAAAATTACCTTGGAATGACATTTGGCATCATGTCCTTGATTTTTGCCTGCAAGTCATTAAAAAAGACTCATTTTTTTATTCTGCAACCCCCGTTAACTCCAGTTATAGACTGGGAGCAAATAGGAGCAGTATAGTCTGTGGCATTGGCCGATTGCTCGAAGCGGCGACAAAATATGATGATAATGCCATAGATGAAAGTGAGCATGAATCAATTGAATCCATTCTTCAATACTTGCTGAATAATGTAGAAGGAAGAGAAATTTCCGATTCGGAAGATGCTGTATCAGTGTCAATAAACACAGCCAAAGGCCAAACTATAATTGCTTTGATAAATTTAGCACTGCGCACTTGTCGTATTGAAGACAAGAAAAACAATAATGAGCACGTCAAGGCGTGGAATCAATTTCAGCACTACTTCAACATCGAGTTAAAGGCCGGTAAATCGTCCCCTCCAGAGCATGAGTTCTCGACCCTAGTTACTCTTTATGCGGCTAATTTTTCTTATATGTCGAAAGAATGGGTAATGGAAAATCTTGAATCAATTTTCGACCGAAATGACGAATCGCGTTGGATTTGTGCAATGCGAGGATATTCTTATGTAGGGAATCCTCTGCCTGATATATTTTCTTTTCTACAATCTCGAGGTGATTTTGATAAAGCTTTAGATAATGGAGCGGTCAAAAATGATATACTTGAGCATATCATTGCCAAAGGAGCATTTGCATATCTAACAGGCTTAAGCTTGTTAGATGATGAAAAAAGCTTTGTGAGAAGTTTATTGGATAGAAACAAGGAGGCTGAGTTACATCATCTTATTACCTCCATTTCTAGATTCGGAAGAGAAGATGATATTAGTATAAGGGATAAAGTATATGCGCTTTGGCCACTGATCTTAAAGAATACTAATATTTCAACTCAAGCAGAAAAAAAACTAGCTTCTAGATTGTGCAGTTTGACTAAGTATATTGATCGAATCGACGAAAAGAGAAAAGAGTGGTTGCTCCAAATTGCACCTTACGCAAATGAAGAATTTTTTTCATATGAGCTATTTGATAATCTTGCTAGACTCAGTGAGCGTCAACCAAGGGAGGTATGCCCAATATGGCTAGAAATGCTAAAAACCATTTCTCCTGATTATTCAGAAGAAAATTTAAGGCAGCTATTCACTAACCTAATTAAAGATGGTAACGATGGGATACGAGACGCGAAAAATATTGCAAGTGAACATGTGAGATTAGGGGATGAGCGAGCAAACAACATCCTCAATGATCTTCTAGCAGTTTAGGGCTCATTCCAAACCGCTGCCGGCATTCGGTCGCGTATCCCGTTCCTTAGCCCCTTGCGGACACGCTTTATAATTCTAGCTTTAATATTAGTCAGCGTGCATGTTTTTAGCACCTTTGATCTTCGCGATGGGAGAAGCTTTCATACGGGGAGGAACATACCTTGGTGAAATATTCAGCCGAGGCTAAATCTTCATTTTGCTTTCAATAATTTGCGGATTTTTGACAGGAATAACTTTTCGCAAGGACCGGCGAAGGCATAAGTTTGTTCATAACCTCCGCGATCTGTGAAGATTCGATCGCCTCCGATGTAACCCATACCGCAATCTCCATACCCAGCGACACAGACAAATCTATCGGGTCGCATTTTCTGCGCTGCTAGTTGATACTGCACAAAAGGTTCGCCTGGCAGATCTAACATTTTCACGGTTCCAATCGACAGGCAGCTTAGTTCGACGGGTTTAGCTGATTTCACTCGTTCTATCCAAGCTAAGGCGATCGCTGCTTTGCGTTGTTGGCTCGCTTGCGCTTTTGCATCACCGAGAATTTTGCGTTGGCTGGCTTCGCTGAATGCCTCATCCGTGCGCAGGGGAAACTGCATGGGTTCAACCGACCAGGTCATCAACTCGACGGGTTGTGGTTTGAGACTTGCGATGGATTTTTCGATGCCTGCTTGAAGTCTGGCAGCAAGTTCTGCGCGGGCTTTTTTTGAGCCATCGTTGTATTTGCCAAAGGCGATATCTCCACCACAACCCGTCACATAAAGTTGGAAGGCTCCGGTTTTCTTTTGTAGGCGTTCGCGAATCATTCCCGGCACGTCGTAACTCGCTCTGCCGTCACCATAAAAGCTTTGCGGGTGGGAGGCGTAATAATGCAACTGCACGATCGAGTTGTCAGCACCATCAAACGAGACCGTACGCACCCAGGGATCGATCAGGCCTTCTGGTAATTCGCGCAATTCGGGTTTGCCTTTGGTGCTGCTGCCCCGCCCCTGAATTCCACCGTCCGCCTTTGGCAATCGACGGCTGGAGGCCACACGGTTCACTTTCGCTTTACCAGTGCTGATGGTGTTTACTTTGCTCCAGTTTTTCTGGCTCTCTTTGATCGCCTGTGATATTTTTTTCGCGACATCAGACAAATATTCGGTAGAAGCAATCCGTCGCGGATCGTTTTCATCAAGATCGAGTTGTTGCGACCTTTTTGAAATAGCAGGCGCGGTGTGCTGGTGCAGGCAGTGCAAAGCAACTCGCGATTCCGAAGTGCCCGCCGCTTTGGCAATCGCCTGACGCAGCAAGTCATAAGACTCATTATGCACTTCCATCCAGTCTAAGGTGACGATGGCGCAGGTCATGCCCGAATCCTTGAGGATCATCCCACGAGCTAGTAGCGGGTGCTCCTTCGTTTTGAGAATAGGAATGTAACCCAGACCTACCGGTGCTCCGAGTGGGGGAGTGATGTCCACCGAGAAGGTGGTCACCTTCAATGTGTCATTCGCAGCTTGTGAATGACACAGCAATAGGAAAAGGAGTGAGAAGAAAAGGGGGATGATAGGTGGTTTCATGGCAGTATCTATCAAGGGTAACACTTGATTCTATTCGCACAAGGTTGCACGGAATTCACTTCGAGTTCTTCATTCATAAACTCAGGTTAAAGTGGACACCCTCAATGCAAAAAAAATAGTGGAGCGGAACTGGAGTCCTTGAGATACGGGAAAGGGAAAGAGTTTTCTGGTTATTATTTTCAGAACAAAGTGATAGGCTCGTTCGAGAGTTTTGATATTGGTGGAGGAAGAAACTTCCATGCGGCCGGTAACATTTCGCGATTGAATCAACAGGCAATAAAAAATGGATGTTGATGGGCGTTGACTTGGTGCACTCGTCAGGGATTCAACTTCTTTAAATAATCTATCAAAGGCTGATAATCGAAGTCATCCGCTCGCTTTAAAGCGGCGATGTATTGCTTCCGTTCATCGCTATTTACATTCAAGGTATCGCTCGCCCAGTTGATAGGTTTCACCTCAGTCAAACGTTTGAGCACAACGTCGCAGACCAATCGCGACCATCTTCCGTTGCCATTGTTGAAAGGGTGAACCCGAACCATGGCATGATGGTAGCTGGCGATAAAGGGTATCAGGTTCTCTTGATCATAAGTTTTCCATTTTTCATTGTAATTCATTGCCACACGTCCGAGTTCCATCGGAACCATTTCCGGAGCTACACCGATATTCGGTCTTACTCCTGTCTCCGAGCGCAGAGTACCGGCCCATTGCCACACTTGGTCGTACATTCGTTTATGCAGTTTTTCATAAAACTCCACTGTGAATAGATCTCCAAGGCGACCGCCTTCTATCCAGTCTTCTGCGCTGAGGATATTCAATGTCTCCGCCGCATTCAGTTGCTTGCGGGTGGTGATTTCATCACGGAGTAAACCTGAAATGTCGTCCAGCGGTGTTGCTCCATCCGGCTGGTCTGTAATTTTGTCAGTCATTCCAGAGGTCCGTCGGCCGCTCGACTTCAAACTCTCTGGCTAAATCCAGAATGGCTTCAGATAAAGTGATGTCATTGACTGCCGACGCCTCAAGCGCTTGAGATTGATTGACTCGCTTGAGTTTTTGCTTTGCGCGACATAGTGACTGTTCAGATACCATCTTCGCAATAGGTTTTTTCGGGACTAACATATAAGCCAGTTCGCAACCAAGTGCATCCGCCGTATTCTGAAGGGTAGCGAGAGTGATGGCGCCCCTTAGCTCATTGCTTTCAAGTTCAGCCAGACTTTGCCGGGTGATGCCTACCCGCTTTGCTGCTTGAGTTTTATTCATGCCAAGAGCTTCGCGGATAGCGGTCAACCAACCGTTTCTGGGCTTGTGTGGCACGTTGGAAGTCGCGATCACTTCATCGAGTTGTCTTGTCCTCTGACGGGCAGTTCTGGATTGTGCGGAGCTCGGCATAGTCTGATCTTTTTGTTGGGTTTACACTAAATAGTAGGGTGTTACCTGCTATAAATCAATGAAAAAGAAGGTTATGCCCTGCTATAATAACTTGTGCTTGCAGGGAGTAGCCTGCGTAAACTACGAGAAAAGCCACCCCACCCCTTTCCCTAATTTTTGGTGGAGACTCAGTGGAGGCGAGGGCGGGAATCGAACCCGCGATAATGGTTTTGCAAACCATGGCCTTACCACTTGGCGACCTCGCCGTTCCGATCGTGATGGGCGGATGCCCTACGAGTGAACGCTGGCAATTATCGCGGATTTTGCTACGCTGTCAATGGGACGAGGGAATTAAAGTGAAGAATGAAGAATGTAGAGTGAAAAACGAGGGCCGCGCTGGTTGCGCAAAGGCCTGTTTTGATGGGCCTGCTTTATTTGGAATAGGTGATTTTGAGGCCTTCTTCCCGCCAAGCACGGGCGACATCTTTTTGTAATTGCTCGTAGCTGCGGCCATCGAGCAAATACTTTTGTTGTGCGTTGCCGTCGGCTTCTCCTTTTAATCGGGCATTGATGTAGGCTTTGAGGCGTTCGCCTTTTTTCTGACCATCGAGGCGGAGAAAATAATAAAGCAGTATGCTGGCTGAGCGGTAGTTCTGTTGACCTTCACGGTCGGCGACGGCGGCGCTCCACGACTGCGGGGACATGCTCATCAATTGCAGCACGGGCACCATTTCAAAGGAACGCCCCGCACCGGGGCCGCTGCCGGTGCTTTCGCGTACGGATTTGGACATGCGTGAAAGGCGGAACAGTCCGGCTTCGTAAGGCATGGCCGAAGTGACTTCGGCAAAACCTTCTCCCATCCAAATCGGGATGAGCGGTAACCAGCGCATCATAACCTGGTGGGTGACTTCGTGGATGAGGGTATTGCCTGCGGCTCCCCGGTTTACCCGGATGTTGTTTTGTGAACGTTTGATTCCGAGGCTGGTTAAAGGCACCAGGATTTTTCCCGAGGAGGGAAAAAAGGCTCCGGCACTGCCGCTGGGGCCTCCCGCGTTGAAATAGTCTTCTTTGGTGGCATAGAGTTCGGTGATGTAAAATCCGTTACCGCCCGGTGTGGCTTGCAAGTCGATCGGCATGGCGTTGGCGAGATCGTAGGTGGACTCAAATATTAGTGAAAACTCGCGCACTGCCCGATGCGGCAGGCGGAAGGGGCTGCGGAATTCGAAGTGGGGACTGCGGTAGATGTAACCTTCTTTTTTAGTTTCGCTGATGGTTTTGATATCGGCGGGGGAAAAAGTGGTTTTGACTTTTGCCGGCCATTTTGCCGAGCTTGTTGGTGATGCGGAGGGGCGCAGTGATGGGGTGGGCACTTTGATGGTGGCGGTGCTGGGCGTAGTGGCGGTGGCTGGGTTGGTGGAAGGGGGGATTCTACTGCGGCTGAAGCCCGGTGGCAGTTTGCTCATCGGGATACCCGGATTCTGCAGTTTTTTGGTATTGGATTTGCTGCGCTTGATGAAGAGCAGGTCTTCGTCGCTGAGTTTGCTGAGTGGCAGCGAGATCGTTCCGGCGGGGCCTTTGATCGTCACGTTTTTTGTGGACATGAACATGAGGCTGCCGCGGTGTTTGATACCGTCCTTGGTGGTCCAGTAGCGCTCTTCTTGGGCGGATACGGGACATGTGAAAAATAAAAAAAATAAAGTGAGCAAGAGGTACAAGGAGACCACAGGCGAATGGGGTTTGACCGGGTTGGGAGCTGGTGATGGTTTCATAGGAGATTACGAGTGAATTATTGAAAGGTGAGCTTGAGGCCTTCGCTGCGCCAGCCTTCGGCGACTTCTTGCTGCAATTGTTCGTAGCTGCGTCCGGCTAAAAGGATCTCTACAGAGGCTTCTTGTTTGTCCGTTCCTGCTACCACAGCCTTGAGATAATCCACTAGACGTTCGCCCTTGCCATCACCATCGATCCTGAGAAAATAGTAGAGCAACAAGTTGGCTGAAGCGTAGTTTCGTCCGGCTTCACGAGGGGATGCGGTCGAGTTCCAACTCTGGTCAGACATGGTCATCAAGCTTTTGAGGTTGAGCATGGAAAAGTCACGCTGTGAGGCGCGGTAGCGGGTGATGGCATCTTTGACCGCGCGCCCCGTATCGGTGAGCCGGAAGCGTCCTTTGCTATAGATTTGGGAGGAGGTGACTTCGGCAAATCCTTCGCCCATCCAGATGGGCATGAGAGGCAACCAGCGCATCATCACCTGATGGGTGATCTCGTGGGTGAGGGTATTGCTGCGTTTGCTGTTATCGACGATAAAACGCGTGCCGGTATTTTTTACTCCCAGATTGCCTAGAGGTATGTGGATCATGCCTTTATCGCCTCTGAAAACAAACATTCCCAGGCTTCCCGGGATACCGCCATTGGAAAAGTATTGCTCTTCCAGTTCGTAGAGCCGGGTCAGATAAAACCCTTCACTTGAAGGCTGGGCATTGAGGCCAACCGGGAGGGCGTTTGTCAATTCGTAGGTGGCTTCAAAAATTCGCGAAAACTCCCTCACCACGCTTTTTGACAAGCGCACGTTGCTTTGGAATTCGAAGTGCGGGCTGCGGTAGATGTATTCTCCGGATTTATCTTCTTTGACGACCTGGATTTGATCGAGCTCGAATTCGGCGGAGACAGATTTGGGCCATTCGCCTAATTTAAGATTATCAAAATTTCCGATGGACCCATTATTAGGATTTTTGTCATTGGGTGAGGGCAGGTTTGATGGAGTCGTTTTGGCTTTCCACTCACTCACATATTTTTGATCTTCTTTACTCAGGCGTGAAAGCGGAAACTTGAAATTGCCACGACTGGTTTTTAAGGTGAGCTCATCATTTTCGAAAGAGACGATACTGCCTTTGATTTCCTTGCCTTCGCTGCTAGTCCAGGTGCGGGATTTTTCTGCCGTTTGAGCAGTGGTTTGGGAAATGGCAATAGCGGAAAGAGCGATAATAAACAGTCGCAAAGAGTTTATTAGGAGGCGGGAATGTTTGAATGTGAGAGCATGCATGGTGTGGGCGGTGGGAGAAAGGTAGGGGCAAAGCGATTTTTGAGCAATTGAATAGGCTGGCATTTAGTTGGCATCGGACTTGGCTTGCTTTTTGGAATATAACTCTATTTATAGTTATGTCTGGCTTCGGATTTGGAAAAAAATGGCGGGAGCATATGGAGACAGGGCAGTGGATCGTTTAGTGGGTCAAGTCTCCTACAAGAAAATCGGGAGGCTTAATTTGAAGCGTGAGCCTTTGCTTCAGCCGCTAGGTGAGGCAAAATTCATGCTGCCCCCAATGGGGTGGGATCGATTGATCCGGTTACCAAAAGGTATAGGCCTCCCGGGAGGGGCGAGGAAGTGAGTGCTCGAGGCTAGGTCATGTCTGATGAAACTGATTTCCTTGACTTAAGTTTGCTGAAATGATAAGCCGGTAATATGGCTTCAAAAACGATGGTATTGGCGGAATTGGGTAATGTGGTGGTTCAGGCGGCAAAAGTCGTCAAAGAAAAAAACACTCCTACCCAGAAACGGCAGCAATGGCTGAAAGTATTGACCGAGGCGTCGGAGGCCTATGCCGCGATCAGCGATGCGGGGCCAGCTCCGAAGAAGAGGCGGTGATATGTTGAGAGGGGCGCTCGCAAGGCTTAAAGATCGCAAAGCCCCCCCATTTTATTTCTGTGTTTCTCTGTGAGCGCTGTGGTTTTCTTTTAAGGTCGTTCATTGTGTGCCGATCACTCGGGGTGTAAGGCAATATAGTTAAGCTGCTGACCGCTATGCGTTGCGCCCTTTGCAGGGCTGGAAGAATTGGCTTTTTTACCCAGCGCTTCGCACTGGGCTATCTCAGTGAGCACCGTTGGTGCAAAAGAGATGAAAGCATACTGTCCTGAAAGGACAAAATGCGATAGCCCGGGGCGAAGCGCTGGGCTGACTCATTGAGAACCGTTGGTGCAAGAGATATGAAAGCAAACTGTCCTGTAAGGACAAAATGTGATAGCCCGGTGCGAAGCGCTGGGGTTAAATCGGATTTATTACCAGCCCTGAACGGGCGAAATGATGTTGATGGGTGATAAGGGAGCTTTCAATAAACAAGGGCTAACTTTTTTACCCTGCACCCATCATCGGGAGCAAAGTGTCTTGTGGCTTGCGGTGGGCATTTTTTTCGGGCAGGATGAGACTGTGGCGAATGAACAACAGTCTGGCACCGCTTTAAGCACGGTGACGCACGATCCATGTGAGGCTTTGGAGAAGCATTTTGGCTTCCGCGAGTTTCTCGATGGGCAGGAGCAGGTGGTTTCGGCGATTCTCAGCGGTCGGGATTCACTGGTGGTGATGCCGACAGGCGGGGGCAAATCTTTGTGTTATCAACTGCCTGCGCTGGTGATGGATGGCCTCACCATCGTGGTGAGCCCTCTGATCGCGCTGATGAAGGATCAAGTGGACGGGCTGGTAAAAAAGGGAGTGGCAGTGACAATGATCAACAGCACTTTGTCGCCTGCCGAGCAGCGTGACCGCATCCGGAGGATGAGGGAGGGGGAGTATAAGTTGGTGTATGTGGCACCGGAGAGATTCCGCAGCGATAGCTTTGTCAGTGCTTTGCAACAGGTGCACATCGCCTTGTTTGCGGTGGATGAGGCGCATTGCCTGTCGGCCTGGGGACATGATTTCCGACCGGATTATTTACGGTTGAAATATGCACTGGAAAAACTAGGGCATCCGCAAACGGCGGCTTTTACGGCGACCGCTACTCCGGAGGTGCGCAAGGATATCCAGGAGCATCTCAAGTTGAAGGATCCGGCGGTTTCGATCAGCGGTTTTGAGCGTCCGAATTTGAGCCTGCGGGTGAGTCAGTGTTCGGGTAATAAGGAGAAATATGCGCGGCTGCAATCGGTGGTGAATGAACAGGGCACGGGCATCGTGTATTGTGCGACCCGTAAGAAGGTCGAGGAGGTTTGCGCATCACTGGAGTCGCTGGGGGTCAAAGTGATCGCTTATCATGGAGGCATGGAGGACAAGGCGCGTGAGCACGCGCAGAATGAATTTATCAGTGGGGGCTGTGATGTGGTGGTGGCGACTAATGCTTTTGGCATGGGCATCGATCGTTCCGATGTGCGTTTTGTGGTTCACTATGAACTGCCGGGCAGCATTGAGGCCTATTATCAGGAGGCGGGGCGTGCTGGGCGTGACGGTGAACGCGCGGTGTGTGAGCTTTTGTTCAATTATGCGGATACACGCACGCAGGAGTTTTTCATCGAAGGAAATAATCCTGGTTACACTTTGATCCATGACTTGTATTTGCTGCTGCAGCGTTTTGCCGGTGAACAGGGGGAATTGGTCATGACGATCAAGGAGATGTCCCAGGCTCTGGGAGCTAAAAATGACATGGGGGTGGGATCGGCTTTGTCAACATTGGTCAGATCGGGTTATATCCAGCGTTATGATGTGTCGGGCAGTCGGGCCAAAGGGACTCGTTTGTTGCGTCCGGAGGTGGCGGCGGATGATCTCGATATTGACCGCGAGGCTTTGATCGAAAAAGAGCGGCGGGACCGCGCCAAGCTCGACGGTATGGTGAGTTTTTCCTATGCCAGTGAATGCCGTCAGCAGTGGATCTTGAAATACTTCGGGGAGAAAGAGTCGCAGCCTTGTGGCACTTGTGATCAGTGCGGAGGTTTTGCGGATGAAAGTGTGGGAGATCAGCGGGCGGGGGATGAAGGTGAACTTTTGAATGCACGCAAATTATTGAGCGGTGTGGCGCGAATGTCGCGAGGAGGGAAGGGCGGTGACTGGGAGGGGCGTTTTGGCAAGGGCAAGATTGTGGCGATGTTGACCGGCAGTCGCTCGCAGGGAGTGATCAGTGCGCGCCTCGATCAGCTGACCACTTACGGTATTTTAAAAAAACAGGGCACGGCTTATGTCAATGCGCTGTTAAAAGAGTTGGAGCGGGTGGGTTTTGTCAAAACGGAGAGACGTGATCAGTATCCGCTGACTACCCTGACCCGGCGGGGCGATGCGGTTATGCGTGGCAAAGACGGGCAGGAGGATTTGCGGTTGAATTGGCCAACTGACCCAGCATCCGGGGCAGGGGGAGCTTCGGCGAGATCAGGTGGGGCTGCTAGAGTGAAGGAGGAGGCGGGCACTGCCAGTGGGGTGCATTTGGGCGAGTTGAACTTTGATGAAAAATTGTATCAAAAATTGCAGAAAAAACGTGCTGAGTTGGCTGTGGCAGCAGGCAATGTTCCGCCTTATGTGATTTTTTCGAATCAGACCCTGGAGTTTTTCACCCGCCTGCGTCCCAAAACCGTCGAGCAAGGTTTGAACATTCGTGGAGTGGGGGAAGTGAAAGCCGAGAGGTATCTAGAGGATTTCCTAGAGGTGATTAGAAATTGGGGCAGCTGATGTTTAGCCGTCAGCGCAAATTTTCCAGGGGTTTCACTTCGGTTGCCGATTACTGGAAGCGTCTTCCAAATAATAAATCTTAGGCATCCCTTTTGCGGGTTGCTCGACTTTTTCTTTTTCGACAAAGGATCGTTCTGCCCAGTCGTTCCAGACTTGGTCCATTTGCTTTACTTTGTCGGGATATTTTGCGGCCAGATTGTTCATTTCGGAGCGATCGCTTTCGATGTCGTATAACTCCCACTTTTTGGTGAAGTTGGTCCATACGATTTTCCATTTCCCCAAGCGCAGGGCGCGATTGCCTTCGTGTTCAAAATAGATCGGACGTTTTTTCAGGGTTTCTCCTTTGATAAGCGGCATCAGACTGGTGCCTGCCAGAGGGGTGATGCTTTTGCCTTGCCAGGTTTTGGGGTATTTTGCCTGACCTACTTCGAGCAGGGTGGCACTCAGGTCGATCACATGAGCGGGTTGTCGGTCCAGTTGTCCCTGGCGTTTCATGGTGCTTGGCCAGTGGATGATCATGGGAGCGGAGATCCCGCCTTCGTGATTGTAGTGTTTATACAAACGGAACGGAGTGTTGCTGGTATTGGCCCAACCGGTGCCATAACTGTGGAAAGTGCCGGCTTGTCCCATCGTATCCAGGTCGGCTCCGCTATACAGTCGGTTGGTGGGGTAGGGGTTGTTATCAAAACCGTAAGGATCCCATTCCGAGCAGGCGCCGTTGTCGGATAGAAATACCAGCAGGGTATTTTCCAGTTCTCCATGTTGCTTCAAGTTGGTCATCACCCGGCCGACATTGTCATCGAGGATTTCCACCATGGCGGCGTAGGTCGCCATGCGGCGGGCCAGATCATGTTGCCGCTTTGCATCGAGATCCTTCCATGCGGGGATCTGTTGGTCGTAATAGGGGGAGTTGCGATTCCGGTTGGGGACTTTTGGCACATGGCCTCTTGGAGAGAGTTGAAAGCTCGGTTTGAGAACTCCTAGTTTCAACATGCGTTGATAACGTTCTTCGCGAAGTTCATCCCAGCCTTTTTTGTAAACGTCGATGTACTTGTCGATCATCTTTTTGGGCGCATGCAGAGGGAAATGAGGGGCATTGTAGGCCAGGTAGAGGAAGTAGGGCTTTTTGCTTTCACGGGATTGATCGATGAATTTCAAGGCGTAATCGGTGATGGCGTCGGTGGCGTAAAAATTATCAGCAGTGTAATTGGGCTGGGGTCGGTCCTGGGGCAAACGGATGTAAAGATCGGGGCGCCAGAAGCTGGCAAAAGCTTTGTAGTGGCCGTAAAATTCGTCAAAGCCTCGATTGATCGGAGTGCAGTCGGGATCACCAGCGCCTCGCAAATGCCACTTGCCTGACATGTAGGTCTGGTAACCGGCTTGTTTCAATAAGCTGGGGAGCGTGACGCTGCGATCAGTTAAAAACCCCCGATAGCCAGGTTTGCCGTTATCCGCTGTCATAAACCCCAGGCCGGCTTGGTGTGGATATAAGCCTGTCAGCAGAGATGCCCGGGTCGGGCAGCAGCGAGCGGTGTTATACAGCTGGGTCAAACGCAGTCCGCCTGCCGCCAGGCGGTCAATGTTGGGGGTGTGGATTTCGCCTCCGTAACAGCCGAGATCGGAGTAACCCAGGTCATCGGCTAGAATCAGGATGATGTTGGGGCGTTTGTCCTGAGCTTGAGCTTGGGTGGTGGCTGAGAAAATCAGGCTGGCATAAAACAAATAGGCGGTCAGGAGTCGGGGAAGCGGCATGGGAAAGAGTTTTTTTGCTGAAGCCGGGGCGGTGATTTTATTTTACGCCTAGGGATTCGAGCATTTTTTTGATGTCGATGGTGGGCAATTGGCAGGCAAAATTGGTGCAAACGTAGGCAGTGGCTTTGCTGCCCAGGCTGGCCTGGGTCTTGGTATAAGGAGCAAGTTTGGCGATGGGGTCCGGATTTTTTTCCGGGCGGAAGATGAGCACTTTATTTGGCAGGAAAGGTTTTCTCACAGCGGCGAGCATGGTCTGGGTGTCTTTGCGATCGAGTTGGCCAGTGATGACGATTTCATTACTTGGACCGAAGAGGAAGTCGAGTGCGATCAGGGCGACGGGGAAGGCGCTGGGAGCTTTGCCGATCTCGCCAGAGAAGGCTTTGATGGTGGCATGGGCTTCTGTTTCGTATTGATCGTTGGCGGTCATGCGGTGCAGTCGGGTGAGATTGAGGACGGCCACGGCGTTGCCGCTGGGGATGGCGCCGCCGTAGAGTTTTTTACTGCGCACCAGCAGTTGCTCGGCATCGTCGGCAGTCATGAAAAAACCGCCACTCTTGTCATCTTTGAAATGTTTGACCATCAGGTCATTGAGCCGGATGGCTTCGGACAGGTAGCGGGTATCGAAGCTGGCTTCGTAGAGGTCGAGCAGTCCCCAGACAACAAAGGCGTAGTCTTCCAGATGGGCGGTGAGTCCGGCTTTGCCGAGTCGTGAGCGCTTGAGTAAGCGGCCGTTTTTATCGCTCAGGGTGCTGAGCACGTAGTCGGCAGCTTTTTTGGCGGCAGCGGTGTAGCTGGGATCGTTGAGCACTTGCCCGGCGCGGGCGAGGGCGGCGATCATGAGTCCGTTCCAGTCGGTGAGGATTTTGTCATCTTTCTGAGGATGGATGCGTTTTTCCCTGGCGGTGAAAAGCTTTTGCCTCAGTTTTTCAATTTTATCAGCTTGATCGGTAGGAATGGCTGCGGTGAGGTGGGGGATGTTGGTGCCGGTGGATCGTCCGGTGGCTTCGTCTTGAAAATTCCCGCTGTCTTTGATGTTGAAGGTGTTGGCAAAGAGGGTGCCGTCTTCTTCGCCGAGGATCTTTTTGACTTCTTCAAGTGTCCAAACATAAAAGGTACCTTCTTCGCCTTCGGAATCGGCGTCTTCAGCTGAATAAAAGCCGCCTTCGGGAGAGGTCATGTCCCGCAGCACGTAGGTCAGGATGTCGCGAGCGGTTTGGGCAAAAGCTTCGTTGCCGGTGGATTGATAGCCTTCGAGGTAGGCCATGGTCAGTAGGGCCTGGTCGTAGAGCATTTTTTCAAAATGCGGGGTCAACCAGACGGGGTCGGTGGAGTAGCGGTGGAAGCCCAGACCCACTTGATCAAAAACACCGCCCTTACGCATTTCGATGAGTGTTTTGCTGACCATGTCGATCGCAGCGGGGTTGTGGCTGTGTTTGGCGTAACGCATCAGGAACATCAGGTTGGGTGACATGGGGAATTTCGGGGCGCTGGAAAATCCGCCATTGGTGGCATCGTAACGTCCTTCGAATTGCTCGAAGGCGGTGTCGAGAATGGTCGGTGGCAAATCTTCGCCGGGAGCTCCTCCCGTCATGGTCAGTAATTGACTGGCAATCTGGTTGGCGGATTTATCGATGTCCTCGCGGCGGTCTTTCCATGCGGTGGTGAGCTGGTCGAGGATGGTCATCAAACCGGCACGGTTGCCCTTGTTTTCTTTGGGGAAATAGGTGCCAGCAAAAAAGGGCTTTTTCTCTGGAGTCATGACAATGGTCATCGGCCAACCACCACTGCCGGTCATGCCCTGGGTGACAGTCATATAAACTTCATCGATGTCGGGTCGCTCTTCACGATCCACTTTGATGCAGATGAAACCTGCGTTGAGTTTGTCAGCGGCTTCCTGATCTTCGAAAGATTCGTGTTCCATCACGTGGCACCAGTGACAGGTGGTGTAACCGATGGAGAGGAAGATTGGTTTGTTTTGTTTTTTTGCTGCGGCAAAAGCTTCTTCGCCCCAGGGATACCAGTTGACCGGGTTGCGGGCGTGTTGCAGCAGGTAGGGGCTTTGGGAAAAGATGAGACGGTTGAACTCTTTGCCGCCGTCCTTGGGCAGTTTGGCAATGACTTCAGGGGTGGGCAGGGCTTGGCGGACCTTGTCAGGGGAGGTTTGTTTTTCAGCAGACATGGCGGGTAGAAGCAGAGAGAGCAGAACTAGGCAGATAGTGGATAGAGTTTTCACGGGGCTAGGGTCGCATGAAGGCCGGATAAGCACAAATGATGAATATGGAGAAGAGGTGGGTGCGAATCACTGTTGTTAAAGCTTCGGTAAGTAAAGATACGCACCTATGGGCGTGGATAGGATGGGGTTTAAATGGTAGCTGGGGGGATTTTCTGATCCTAACTTCAAACTACGGATTTACGTTTTTCTCAGTGGAGTTCTGTGTTTTCTGCGGTTAAAGAATACTATGAAGTTATGCTCGATTATATTTTTGTTAGGGATGACCCAAGCTGCCTGTTTTTGCAAGGATTCCTGGCAGGAATTGCTTGGTAGAGCTGCTCCAGCCCAGGTTCTCGTTTTCAGCACGGATAGCAACCCTCCTGAAAGTTATTATTTTATCCCGGAACGGCAAGATGAAGCCGCGATTGCATATCAATATGTGGGGAATAAGGTTTTGGGAAGTTTTCGCAGCACTCTTAAGCGTGAAGACAAAACAGGTGAGGAGGCAGCACTTATTGGATGGACGCATTTTAGGTTGAGTGATGGGAAATGGGTGTCGCTGCAGCTACACCGGCGAGTTTCCGACGGCAAGGTGATGCTGATTCCACAGACTGGCGCTTGGCTTTTAACGGATTCCTTTGTGTTGCGAATGCGTAAAGAAGCTCCGAGCTTGCTGGAAGCCGTTCCTGTTGTAAAAAAGGAAGCTTCCAGTTCTTCAGAAGAGATTCGATACGGCTCATTTGAGATTGAGGGAAAAGAGATCGCTGCAAAAGGGGCCTTTGAGCAAGTATTTGATACATGGCCCGAGGAGCGTAGGGATTTGGGTGATTATAAGGAGTTTCCTACGGATGGTTTTGACATCAACAAGGAAACGCTTCGGGTATTTGTTCCAGAGAGTTACAAGGCCGGCGAAGCGCACGGCATGCTGATTTTCATTTCTGCTGGAGATGGACTCTATCAGTTTAGTCCTGAGTGGAAATCGGTTTTTGAAGAGAAGCAAATCATCTGGGCCACAGCTAAGGATATAGGTAATAAAAAACCTTCTGGACGTAGGTTTCGATTAGCGAGAGAAGCGCGAAATTATCTGGGGCGCCATTACCGTATTGATCCTCAACGTGTGTATCTCAGTGGTTTTTCTGGTGGAGGTCGAATGTCAGCAGGAATGATCGCCAAATTTCCTGGAAGTTTTACTGGAACTATTCACTTTTGTGGCGTGAGCGCGCTAGCCAGGGCGATCCCTCATTATTCTAAGGCGAATGTTGAAATTTATGGATGGCCACCAGAGGGCAATGCTTTGAATACGGCGAAACGGCTCAATCATTTCGCCTTGATTACGGGTCCTAAAGATTCCAACTACGAGGACACCAAAAACGTTTTTGGTTGGATGGAGAAAAACCGTATCCCGGCGCGCCTCATCGAGGTGCCGGGCTTAGCTCATCAGGTTCCGCGGGAGCCCGGTCCGATTCGCGAAGCGATTGAGTTCCTAGATCAACCTAGAAAATCAGTAAAATCTGAGAGTGATGATTCTGAGGAGAATGCTCCATGGAGTAGAGATCTAGAGCAGCTCTCACGCCTTGCCGCCACTCAGCCGGTGAAGGCCAGGGCATTCGCTGTTCAGTTGTGGGATCGTCATGCGGAGATTCATAATGATGCATCATTTCTCCAGTTGCTTGAGAAGTTGGAGCAATGGCCAAGCCCGTGAGCCGCGAGTTGTAGGAGCTTAAAATTTCGCTGCGAGTTTTTTTAATATGAAGAGGAATATGAAGGGAGGATCCCCATGCAAAAAAGTTCTTGTGCGGGGTGGATGTTGTTGTATTATGGGGGGAGGGAATATTCGGGGGAGCCGAAGAGCTTGGGAAAGGAGATCACTTATGAGGAAAATACGGGAGTTTTTGTTGGGGCCGGAGGGGCAGACGAATTATTATCATGTGGTGAGCCGGACGACGGGGAGGGATATCTTGTTTGAGGATGATGAGAAGGAAACTTTTCGGATTTTGATGCTCAAGCAGCTAAAATTCAGTGGGCTGCGGGCGCTGGCTTGGTGTTTTATGGGCAATCATTTTCACTTGCTGTTGGAGGTGCCGGATAGGGGGCTGGCGACGGAGGGGTGGACGGATGAGGATTATATCAAGCGACTGGAGGTATTTGAGAATGAGTGGTCGAGTAAGTTGGCGCTGGATGAGGTGGAGATGTTTCGCGCGAATGGGGCGACGGAAAAGGTGAGCGAGATTGTGGAATCGGTGAGGGCGCGGTTGTTTGATCTTTCGATGTTTATGAAGGAGTTGAAGTTGAAAATGACATTGGCTTATAATCGGAAACATGGCCGGGTGGGGACTTTGTGGGAGGGACCATTTAAGAGTGTGCTTTTACAGGGGTCGGGTGAGGGAGAGAGCAGTGATGCGTTGCGCATGGTGGCAGCTTATATTGATCTGAATCCGGTTCGTGCGGGGCTGGCGCAGGAGCCGGAGGGTTATCGCTGGTGTTCGTATGCGGCGGCGGTGGCCGGGGTACGCGGGGCGCGTCAGGGTTTGTGTTATGCGGTGACGGGACGTAGTCGAGTGGCGTGGAGGAAGGTGGCGCAGGAGTATCGGTGTTTGTTGTATGTGAAGGGAGGACAGGTGAACGCAAGTGAAACCGTGGACGGTTACAACAAAGGTAAGGGAGGTTTTAGTCGGGCGGAGATCAAAGAGGTAATGGAATCAGGTGGGCGCTTGTCGGTGGCGGAGGCATTGAGATGTAGGGTGAGGTATTTCACCGATGGGGCGGTGTTGGGCAGCCAGAGGTATGTGGATGACTTTTTTGAGAGCAAGAGGGATCACTTTGGTGCGCGGCGTAAGGATGGCGGGCGGAAGATGCGTGGGGCGCAGTGGGGGGAGTTGCGGGTATTGCGGGATTTGAAGAGGGGAGTGCTGGAGGCCAATCGTTGAGCGGAGAAGTGCGGGGATGAAAGTTTGTTATTCTGCAAACGACAGTTACCTATTCTGAGATGAGATCTTTTCTAGTTATAACATCAGTGCTTATCATGGTCGCACCCTTTTGCTCTGCGGGGATGGATGAGCTTGCTCCTGCAGTGTCCGCTGGGGTTGAGTCCAAGAGTGTGATCTTGTGGCAGGATTTCAGTTTAACTTATTTGTATGGGGAGGGTTTCACCGTGGACCCGCCAGAGCAGCACACCATGACCTTTGAGTATACGGCTGGGTTAAGTTTTGGTGATGTTTTCACTTTTACTGATTTCACCTATTATCAAGATAGTTCTGAATCTAATGGAATTTACGGTGAGCTCACTCCGCGTTTTAGTTACAATAAGATTTTTGATCAGGATTTTTCAATGAAGCCAGTTTCTGACGTGTTGTTAGCGACGTCTTTGGAATACGGCAGCAACCCGGTGGAAGCTTTTTTGTTTGGGCCTGGAATTGATTTAAAAATTCCAGGGTTCAAGTTTTTCCAGTTAAATTTGTTTTATCGATTGGGGCTGAATAGCGAGAACCTTTCCGGTGGGTGGCAACTGTCGCCTTCTTGGTCGGTTTCATTTCCTGTTGGAAGTTCGGAGATTGTATTTGATGGGTTTATCGACTGGGTATTTGTGACTGAAAATTCCAATTACGAACCTAATTTTCACTTTAATTCGCAGCTAAAATATAATGTGGGGAAACTCCTTTGGGGTGAGGATGGTAAACTTTATGCGGGCATTGAATACCGTTATTGGTTGAACAAATATGGAATCAAAAATTCCAAGGCCTTTGATAGCAATGATAATGTAGTGAGTTTTCTGGTGAAATATCACTTCTAACAGTTCTCTGAAATTTTCCTCTGTGAACTCGGTGTTCCCTGTGGTTTATTCATGTTTTTAATAATATGATGAAAGCGCTGACTCTGACGGAATACGGGAAATTTGAATTTGGTGAAGTTGTGGAACCGGAAGTGGGTAAGTGTGAGGTGAAGATTCGGGTGAAGGCTTGTGGCATTTGCGGTAGTGATGTGCATGGTATGGACGGAAGTTCGGGCAGGAGGATTCCTCCGATCATCATGGGTCATGAAGCGGCGGGGGAGATTGTGGAAATTGGGCAGCAGGTAGAAGGCTGGCAGGTGGGGGATCGAGTGACTTTTGATTCGACGGTTTATTGTGGAGAGTGTGAGTCTTGTAAAAGCGGGCAGATCAATTTGTGCCCGCAGCGAAATGTGCTGGGGGTGTCTTGTGATGATTACCGTCGTCATGGAGCGTTTGCGGAGTTTGTCACCGTGCCGCAACATATCCTGTATGCTGTGCCGGATTCTTTGCCCTACGAACAAGCGGCATTTGCCGAGCCGGTATCGATTGCTCTGCACGGGGTGAGCCGAGTGCCGTTAAAACCGGGGGATTCGGCGGTGGTGATCGGAGCGGGCTTGATTGGTTTGTTGGTGGTGCAGGCACTGAAAACGGCGGGAGCAGGGTTGGTGGTGGCGGTGGACGTGGATGAGGATCGACTGAAGATGGCTTTGGAATTGGGCGCGGATGCGGTGGTGGTATCGGGGGACGGGGCTTTGGAAAAAATACGCCAGGCAGTAGGTAATGAAGACGGGGCTGATGTGGCGATGGAGGTGGTGGGTTTCACACCGACGATCCAGTTGGCGGTGAACTGCGTGCGCAAGGGGGGCTCGGTGGGCTGTGTGGGCAATCTGCAGGCGGAAGTTCAGTTTCCTTTGCAGGCGGTGGTGACCCGGGAGCTGTCTGTATTTGGTTCCTGTGCATCGGCGGGAGAGTATGGGGATGCGGTAAAGGCTGTGGCTGATGGCAGCATTCGGGTGGAACCCTTGATGAGCGCGGTGGCGGATTTGCATGAGGGGGGAGAGTGGTTCGATCGTCTGCACGCGCGGGAAAAAGGTTTGATGAAGGTGATCTTAAAACCGTGAAATATTTGCTAACCACTGATTCACACTGATGGGCACTGATGTTAAGAAATGAATGAGGAACTCTCGTTTGAAACGGCAGTGCTTGAATTTGATGGTGCACCTTTTTTATTAAGCCTGAATAGTTACAAAAAATGAACACCAAACTAAAATGGGGGGTATTGGGCACCGGGATGATAGCGGGCAAATTTGCCGGGGATCTTCCGAAATCGAATATGGGAGTGTTGGTGGCCGCGGGTTCGCGCACGCAGGAATCGGCGGATCGTTTTGCGGGGCAATACGGCGGACGGGGAGTTGAGGGCTACGAGGATTTGATCAATGATCAGGAGGTGCAGGCGGTTTATAATTGTCTGCCCAACGGATTGCATCATGAGTGGTCGATTGCAGCGATGCGCGCAGGCAAACATGTGTTGTGTGAAAAGCCTTTTGCTCTGAATGTGACGGAGGCGGAGCAAATGTTTGCGGTGGCGGAGGAAACCGGGAGGGTTCTGGTGGAGGCTTTCATGTATCGGGCGCACCCGCAGACGCAGAAGTTGATTGAAATGGTGCGAGGTGGGGTGATTGGGGACTTGAGATTGATTCGTTCGAATTTCACTTTTTATCGTGCGCCAAGCATGGATGATGCTCGTTATCATCCGTCTCAAGGCGGTGGAGCGATCATGGATGTGGGCACCTATTGTGTGAATATGATTCGCCAATTGGCGGGATCAGAGCCGACGGAAATACAGGCGATGGCGCATTTGTACCAGGGCGATGGGGTGGATGACTATGCGACGGGTCTACTGCGTTTTGGCAACGACTTGCTGACGACGTTCACCTGCGGTATGACGGTGGATTCGGATCAGGGGACTTATATTGCAGGCACTGAGGGGGTGATTGAAGTGGATGCCTTTTGGTTTTGCAAAAATAGTTTTACGGTTAACAAGGGGGGTAAAAAAGAAGAGGTGAAGGTGGATGAAGGACGGCCGCTTTACGCAGTGGAGGCGGATGCTTTTGCGGCTGCGGTATTGGATGGGGAGGATCCGTGGGTTAGTAAAGAGGATACACTGGGGAATATGCGGGTGATGGATGTTTTGCGGGAAAGTGCGGGGGTGCCGGTGGAGTGAGGGGAAGAAGGTCAGTGGGGTAGGGAACTTGCTTTTGGTTTATTTTGATGTTTCTAGGGCCGCGGGACAGGTTTGGAAACCTATCCTACGAGTTTTTGCATTTTCTCTAGGCCGGTTTTGGCTACCTCTAGCGGGTCTTTTTGCCAGAGATCGGCATTGAAGAGTTCCAGGCTGATCCATTTGTCGTAGCCTTTTTCTTTGAGGATTTTGATTTCGGCGGGGAGGTCGATCTGGCCTTCGCCAAGCATGACGCGGTCGGGGTCGGTCTGGGTGCCGGAGGCTTTGCTTGGATCGGCGTCGTCGATGTGGTAGTGGGCGATGCGTTCGAGTGGCAGGGCGCGCAGGTCGTCCAGAGTGGTGGAGTTATTCCAGTTGTGGAAGGCGTCGAGGATGGTGCAGGCATCGGCATCGCCGGTGCGGTCGAGCACGGTCACGGTGTCTTTGACGTTGTTGAGCGAGGCAAAAAAGCTGATGTACTCGAGCACGGCCTGCACACCGGTTTCGCGTCCGATTTGCAGCAGGTCTTTATAACCTTCGTGCAGTTGTGAAATGTCGTCGTGCAGCATCGGCGGGGTGCAGACCATTAATGGAGATCCGAGCCGGGCGGCGAGTTCGAATCGCCGCCGTGCTTCGTCGAGGGCGAGTTGGTATTCCCAATCACGGGTTTCGCCCCAATTGCGCACGGCGATGAAACAGGGAACTTCAAGCCCCTGGTCGGTGAGCGCTTTTTCTACATCGGAGACTTCGCCTCCGCGACCGACGTGTTGGTAGATTTCGGTTGCCCACAGTTCGATGCCGTCGTAGCCGGCTTCGCCAGCGACACGGATCTTGTCCAGCAGCGGGGTGGTTTTGATAGTGGAGGCGTTGAGGGATAGTTTCATGCCAGTAGTTCTGCGATTTGTTGATTGCTGAGGAAGTGGCCGACCAGAGGTTGGGAGAGATCATCCTGGGATTGCTGCCAAGTGGCGAAGATGCCGTCATCGGTGACCAGAGTTCCAACATAACGGGAGCAGCCGGTGCCCATGGGAGAGATGAAAAGTGGTGCGTCGACGGTGATGGATTCGATGTTGGGAAAGTCGGCATCGTTGCCAAGGGCCAGGCCGCCGATTTCCTCGCAGGACCAACCGCGTGGACGAGCGACGGCTTTGGGGTTGTCGTCGAGTTGGCGCAGGCATTCGGCGCTGTCGTAAAAATAGAGTGATTGATCGGGTTGGGCAGCAAAAGCTCCGATTTTTGGAATCGGCAAACGATCAGTGACCCGGGCGGCGGCGATGTCCCATACCGGGCCGCGGTTGAGCATGGAATCGGTGCGGTGTTGGTATTCGGACGAGCCCGGCGCGCGGGTGATGACCGAGGTGCCCGAGCTGGACCAGGAAAAAGGGTGGGTGCAATAGATCAGAGCAAGGCTGCCGTCGGGCAGGTCGGTGGTCACGGGGTCTTTGACATGCAAGTAGGGAGGAGGACCAAAAGGGATGATTTCCTCGATATTGGCGGGTGAAAGCTCATCGACGGTCGCTGCGTGGATACGGTCGATGGACCAGACTCCGGTGCCGGGTTTTTGAAAGTCTTTGTGGCTTTCGGGATATAGGTCGTCTTTTTCGGTGGAGATAAAGAGCTCTATGCCCTGCTCGGTGAGATGCAGCGCACAGCCTTCGATGGAAACCACTTCGCGACCTTCACAAGTGAGGTCGGTTTTGGAAAAGCTAACAATTTTAGAAAAATCACCACCAGGAGAATCGGCGCGAAAGATAGCCAGTTCCAAGCCGCGTGCGCCAGCGCCGGTACCGGTACGGGAATCGCCAAAGTTGCGGTAGCGTCCACAGGCCAGGATCGAACCATCTTTATCTTGCACCACATTGCCGCCGCCAAACCAGAATCCGGTGGATGGGTCTTGGGCAGGGATGAGGATGCGCGCTTCTTCTTGGTCGATCAATGCAGAAGCAAATGCGGTGAGCTTGGTGGAAGTGGAATCATCAATCATGTGAGGACGATCAAATAAAAATTACTGCACTGCAAGGAGTTTTTATAAATTCATAAAAACTCCAATATCCCTGGTTTGGGCAGTGAGAGTTCAGGTTGAGGCAAATAGATTCGTTGAAATTGCGGGAAAGCTTTACGAAGCCGGTTATTTGTGTGAAAACCTAATTTCTCCTAGTGAAGAACTTTTTACGGTAACAGGGGTTGTATGGTTTCCGGGTGGATAATTGATCGGGTAAATATGATATTTTTTAGTAAAAGAGGGGTGCGTGCCTGGACTTTATTTCTATACGGCATAGGAGCTGGGGGATTTATTGATCATTTGCATGCCCAGCAATCGGGGGCAGCTTCAGGAGCTGTTTTGGAGGATTTACCCCCATCGGTGGAGAAGAAGAATTTCAGTGAATTGATGAAAAATTCGCCGTTCACGCGTTCATTGGATTTATCCGATTCCTTGATTTTGACAGGGGTGGCCAAGGTGGATGGGAAAACGGTGGCGACTTTGATCAACAAGGAGACCAAGGAAACCTACGTGATTTCAGAGCATCCAAATGCCCAAGGCTGGAAAATGGTGGGAATAAACGAGGGGGAGGATTTGGAAAAAGTGACTGCCAAAATAGCCCTGTCGGGAGGCGAAGTGGTGACGGTGAGGTTTGATGAGTCGCGGTTGAAACCCGGCGAAGCCAAACCTGCGGCTGGTCCGGGAGGAGAGAAAAAGGAAGGCAAGGACGAACGGCGCAGGCGGAAACATGGCGGGCCACCTCCTGAGGTGATGGCAAAATTAAAAAAGTTGAGTGACGAACAGCGTGGCAAATTGCGTGAATACATGACTAAAAAGATGCAGGGGAGTCCGGATATGACGACTGAAGAACGCCGGGCGTTGTTAGGGCAGGCGGTAGAGCGGTTAACGGCGGGCAACAAGTAGGGCTTGGGGATAAGAATTGTGAAATAGGAATTGCGTCGGGTTGGTAGTATGAGTTAAAGAGCTAGGGGAAGAATTCATGGTAGTAAGTCTAAAAAGTATCAAAGTAGCAGTGTGCCGTTTGGGAGGAAATTCCAAACGGCAGGCGGCGGCTTGGTTACTGGGCGGTATTTTGGTTTTGACCGGAGCTGTGGCGGGTGGCCAGACAGCCCGGGCGCCCCGGGTGAATCGCAACTTGCAGATTCTGGCTCAAAGCCAGAAAGCGGCGGCAGCGGCGGTGAATGCGGTTAAAAAGGTCGAAGAAAAACCGCAGGAGAAAGCTACGGAAGCTAAAGGGAAAACGACTGTAACGGTTGCTGCTCCCACAACTGAGACGAAGCCAAACAATCAAGCCCAGCGTCCACCGATAGGAGGGCGGCGGCCGGACACTTCTCGACGACCAGGTGGGGATCGGGTGAGTTTGCAATTCCCACTCAACCCGGTGTCGGATATTTTGAATATTTACGAGCGTTTGGTGGGAAAGACGATCATCAAGGATACCACTATTTTTGATGGGCCACAGATCAGTCTGGTGACACCGGTGGAGGTCAGCAAGGAGGATGCGATACGTTTGATCGAAGCCTCTCTGATCACTAACGGTTATGTTCTTGTTCAGGGTGAAGAGGGGAAAACGGTTAAAGTGCTGAGGGCTTCAGGAGGAAAAAGTCCGGCGTCTTCGTTTACTGAAGGTTTGTTGATGTTCACTACGCCGGAGTCTTTGCCGCATGGCGACACCTTGGTAGCTTATTATATGGGGGTTCGTTTTATGGATCCGGAGGAGCTGGCGACGATTTTTGCCAATCACGTTACTTTGCATTCGTTTGGCCGGGTGACCCCGATCGCTACGCCGCCGGGTTTGTTGATCACTGAAAACGCATCGATCATTCGTCAGTTTATCAAGTTGAAAGAGCTGATCGATGTGGTGCCGGAAGATGCTCCGCTGATGACGGAGTTTGTGAAGATCAAATATGCCGAAGCGAATGTGGTGTCGCAAATCATTCAAGCTGCGATGGATGCCCGGATGGAGGAAAGTCTGCGCATGAGTGAGTCTGGGCGGACTTTGAGTGGAAAGGTGCAGACCGCAACGGCCACTAAAAATAATAAAACTTCCAATCGCCCCGCGAGTTCCCAGCAGGTGACGATCAGGACGGCGAGCGGACAACTGGTTCGAGGTTCGACCCAGGGCGCGGCGAATAACGGCATCGGTACGGCGGAACGTCCGGCGGCCCAGTTGATTCCTGACGACCGCTTGAATCGGATCATGGTGGTCGCATCACCCCAGGATCTTGCTTATGTGTTGCAGATGATCAAAGAATTTGATCAGCCCTTGGTATCTGAAGAAGCTTTGGAGCGTCCGCTGAATTATGTGAAAGCGAATGATATCCTGCCGGTGGTGGTCGATATTTTACAGGACACGGGAACGGGGCAGACGATTTTGCCCGGTGGCAGGCAAATCAATACCCGTCCGACTCCGGTCACTTCATCACAGCTTTCGGTTTTGACCGGAACCCAGAACAGGCAGCAGCAAACGCGGGTGCAGGGCAATGCTGCTGACAGTTCGGGCAGAGCGGATCAATTGGCTTTCCCTGTGGATGATGTGGCTCCTATTTCAGTTTTGGTGGGTAAAACGCGGATCATTGCTGACCGGCAGGGCAATGCGATTATTGTGATTGGGTCCGATGAATCCAAAAAACTGGTTTCCAAAATCATTGATATTTTGGATCGCAAACCCTTGCAGGTTTATCTGGCAACGGTGATTGGTCAATTGCAGTTGGAAGAGGGGGCAGAGTTTGGTATTGATTACCTTCAGCGTTATACTCAATTTGATTCGGCGAATCCGGCTGCAGGAGGCATCGCCAGCAGTTTGTTCAATTCCCGTCGTGATGTGATCACTAACCGGAATGTGGATGATTTACGCAGTAATGTGGTGACTACGCCCTTTGGGCCAGCCGATGGATTGAATGTTTATGGGCAGCTTGGAGACTCTCTTGATGTGTTTATCACCGCACTTGAGAGCACGGATCGTTTTAAAGTATTGTCCCGGCCAGTGGTTTATACTCAAAATGGTAAGCGGGCAGAGATCACCTCGGGTTCGAAAATTCCGGTGCCGAGAGAGAGTTTGTCTGATACGACGAATAATGTGAATACCACGGCGGTGCGCACCACGATTGATTTTGAGGATGTGGTACTGAAACTCGAAGTGGTGCCGACGATCAATAGGGAAAATCAGGTGACTTTGGATATTGTGCAGGTGAATGATAATGTGATCGGGACGACCATAGTGGCTGGTAGTGAGGTGCCGATCATCGGAACCCAGGAGTTGAATACCACGGTGACGGTGCCGCATCGTCATACAATCGTATTGGGAGGTTTGATTTCAGAGGAGAATAACGATGCGGATACCGGGGTGCCGTTTTTGAGTCGAATTCCGGTATTGGGCTATCTGGTGAAAAATACCAGACGAGGCAACAAGCGTTCGGAGTTGTTGATTTTTATTCAGCCAACCATTGTCGATGATGAAAAATCGTTGAAAGCTGCGAGCCGTGATGAAGACGCACGCACTTTGGTGGGGGGGGAAGTTGCCCGAAGTTTTCCTGAAGCGGGGCAACCGACCCGTGAGCAAGCTCGATCATTTCAGGTAAATCCTCCCAAGGTGAAAAAGAAAAGGGGGTTTCTTTGGTTCAAAAAAAGAACCCCCAAGGAGGTGAATGATTCTTTTGATCGATCAGAATGGCCGAGCATCGTGCCGGGCAATGGTTGATGGGTGATGCGTGGTCGGGGCGGAGGCCCGACCTATGGGCGTGGAGTGAACAAGGGGCGAGGCGGCAAGTTATTCGATGACGATCTTGGCAGGATCAAAATCGATGTCGGGGAAGTTCATGTTCATGGCTTCGAGAGTTTTGATCATTAGTTGGGTCACCACTAGATTACGGTGCCACTTGCGGTCGGCAGGGATCACGTGCCAGGGGGCGTGATCGGTGCTGGTGCGGGTGATCATATCTTGAAAGGCGGTCATGAATTCGGACCAGCGGGCGCGGTCGTCGAGGTCGTCGACGTTGAATTTCCAATTTTTTTCAGGATCATCGAGGCGAGCCTGAAGGCGTTGTTTTTGCTCTTTGTTGGAGATCAAGAGGAAGAGTTTCACAATGGTGGTGCCCTCGTCGCTGAGCATTTTTTCAAAGGCGTTGATGTGTTCGTAACGTTTCGACCAGACGCTTTTTGGGGCGAGGTTTTTGACTTGCACGGCGAGAATGTCTTCGTAGTGGCTGCGGTTGAAGATGGCGATTTTTCCTTTGCGGGGCACGCGGTAGTGGATGCGCCACAGGTAGTCCCGGTCGAGTTCGTTTTCGCTGGGTTTTTTGAAGGATTTCACCCGTACTCCGGCAGGGTCGGTGCCGGCAAAAACCTTGCGTATGGTGCCGTCCTTGCCGCCGGCATCGATTGCTTGCAGGATGACCAGCACCTTGTGTTTTTTCTCGGCGTAGAGCAGCTCTTGCAGTTCGCCGAGACGGGTGGTGAGAGCAGGCAGCATGGCATTGCCTTGTTCCTTGCCGATAGGGTAAAGACTGTCGTCCTTGGTATTGATTTTAGAAAAGTCGGCTTGTGAGCCGGGAGTGATGAGGTATCTGGATGGCATGGGGAAAGAGGGCGATTTAGTTGAACAGAGAGATGATTTTGTTGAGAGCGGGAAAAAGTAATAGTTGGATGAAAGCCAGGACGAGAAAAACGCCAAGAGCTGCGAGTTCCAGGAAAAGGGCAGGGGTGATCCCGTAAGGTGTCGTTTTTTTACCAGCTCTTTTTTTCATGGCTGGTAAAAATATAGCCTCCGTCTAGCAGTGAAAGCAAGAGCAAAGGCCAAAGGAGCGCGGACTTTTCAGTCCGCAGCGGAGGGGTGAAGAAGGTGAGGGGTTATTTTTCCATCTCTATGAGATGGTAATCAAAGGCACCCAATAATTCACCGGGTTCAACATCGTGGCATTTGAGGCATTCTTTTTTTGCCGGGATAGGAGCGAGGATGTGTGTGATGTAAGTCTCTTCATCCTGGGTGACTTCGGCAAAGGTCGAATGCTTGCGTAGCTGTTTGATTGCCTCGAGTTCTGGAAAGGTGAGGCGGCGGTTTGATTTTTTTAATAGTGAGGACTTTTTGTCAGGATGGCTGGCAAGATAATAGTGCTCTCCATATTCGGGGGTGAGTCCGATTAAGCTGATGGTTTTTGAAACGAATCTTTTGTCATTATAGGATACGTTCATGTCATTCCAGTAAACGCTTCGCTTGAAGCGTGAAACTCCAAAGTTGTCACCTTCCATGAATGAGGTGAGCGCTCGAGTGTGTGCTTTTTCTAGAGATGAGGTTGTTCGAATTCCTGAATAAGGGCCATTGATATAGAACTGGGTGATGGCAAAGGCAGGTAAGATAAGGATCAATCCTGCAAAAAAAAGGCAGCTTTTGGTTTTCGTTTTAAGCACGCAGATAGCTTACGAATATATACGAACCCATCACAAGAAAAAAGGTAAGGCTTTATTTTGCCAATGCTTCCACCTCCGCAGCTGTCAATGCGCGTTTGTAAATTGATACTTCGTCGAGGCGGCCTTCCCAGTTGTCCTGGTTGTCACAGCGTCCACCGATGAAGATTTGCTCGAACTTGGCGGGGAAATCAGCGGGCAGGTCGGTATCGATTTCTTTTTTTCCATTGAGGTAAGCCGTGACGTGTTTGCCTTTGCGCACCAAGGCGACGTGGTTCCAGGTCCAACGGGGGATGATGCTTTTTCCGGCGACTTGTTTTTTTGCACCGTGTTGCAATACCAGTTTGCCGGCATTTCCAGAGCTGCCGCCGATGCCGAGGTGCTCGCCTTGAGTGCCGAGCATGTGGTCTTTGTCACGGGAAAACATCCACCCTGTGAAGGGGCGCCCTTGGTTGGGCATACCGTTCCAGATCCACAGGGAGATGGAGTAATCGTTGTCGAGGCCGGTGATCTGTGAGCGCAGGCGACCGCCTGCGAAGTGGGCGCTGCGGTTGATGTCACCGTTTTGGCAGAAGGCGGACGAGCGCGGGCCGTCGAGGTGGAAGACTACCCCGGCTTCATATTGTGCGTCGTGGTGTTGGGGCGATGAGTCGGCGGCATGGGGCGCTTCAAACTCGTCGAGCCGCCACCAGGCGTCGGGGCGACTGTTGTTGATAGCTTTGGCTGCGGGACCGCGTGAGGCGACGTAGTTGCGGCGGTTTTTTCCAGCGATCACTTCCTGCAGTTGGGTCAGGGTTTCGACGATTTTGGGTTCGGCTTGGACTTCGAGGCCGGCCGATCGGGCTGGCCAGGTATTGTAACCGCCGAGTGGGTGTTGTTCGGGTGGCGGGATGTAACCTTCGGCGCCGTTGGCGAGTTCGATGGTCATGTTGCCGGCGAGCGGGGTCGATGCCTTGAGCTTGAGACCGGTCAGGGCGTAGGTTTCGTTGGGGGTGGTGGTGATGCTGAAATCGCCGATACGGATAGCTTGCAGGATGAGTTCGGTTTTTTGTTTTTCGTGCAGCAGGATGGCTTCACGGGCATAAACCTCCTGCAGAGTTTTGGGCTCTTCGGTTTTCATTTTGTCCAGCACTTCCAGGGCCCATTCGAGCCGTTGTTTGTCGGGCACACGATAGTTCAAGGGCAACAAACGCTGGGCCATGCTGAGCGAAATGTTGTCCTGGTATTTGATTTTGGCGTGGGCATCGAGGGCGATTTTCAGCAGGCCTGCGGTGTAGCTGTTGATGTCATGGGGTTTTCCCTTGGGAGCGGGTTTGGAGTAATCGCGATTGTAGATATCTCCACTGGCACCGTGGGACATGGCACCGACGAAGTCGGGTTTGTTTTGGGCGGCCTTGGGCGCGAGTTTTTGTTTCAGGCCTTCGGAGAAGAGGCCAAAATAATCGGCGCTGACGGGTGAGTCGCCGTAGTAGTGCATCGAAAAATTGGCAAATACGGCGATCGGACGTCCGTCCTTGGATTGGAAGGACAAGAGGGTGAGATCGGGATCCTCGGGACCGGATTCGCCGGTGGCGTCTTCACTGAGATAACCGGGGTGCATGTTGGCGCGCACGGTGAAATTGCCAAATGGGTCGACTTTCAAGCGGTCGGGGCGGCGGATCCAGCGCCGCAGGGCGGTGTGCTCGGGAGCTTGAGCGACGGTCCAGCCGAAGCGGGCGGGTTCGAGGTTTTTCTCGGCGGCGATGATGGCTTTAGCCAGACGTTTGACTAAGAGTTTCTGGTAAACTGGATCGGGGTCGGTGCCGAGGCAGCCAAAACTGGATGGAGCCGAGTGGGTATGTGTGGCCGAGATCAGCATGTGATCAGGGTCGATGGAACAAGTTTTGGCGGCGAGCTTTTTGGCTTCGTTGAGCAGTTCGGTCGGCATCATGCAAGAGTCGGTGATGACGATGGCGAGGCGGTTGGCCGGATTGCCGTCGTCGAGCACCAGGGCGCGGGCGTTGACCTCGGTTTTGACTTTATCAGCGATGTGACTGGTCATACTGCCGTTGATCAGTACCGGAAAAGTCTCCGGGGTTACGCTGATGACGGCGGCACCTGCTTGGAAGGCGGGGTTCTCGGCTTTAATGGCGGTAGGAACCAGAAAGAGGGCGACGGTAAGAAGGTAGAGGGATGTTTTTTTCATAAACGGGTAGGGGGCGGAAGTCTTTATAGACAAGCTGCATGGACTTATGTTGAAAAATACGCAGGAAAAGGTGTAGGCTCAGGTGGTCAAAAGAAGTGTGTGATGAAAACAGGTGTTTATTTAATGATGGCGGTGGGATTGAGTTTGTTTATGTCGGCACTATCGTTGGCGGCGGATTGGCCGGGCTGGATGGGACCGGATAGGAATGGGATCACAGCTGAAAGGTTGGCTGGGGATATGGGCAAGGTGAGTTGGCGAGTCAAGGTGGGCATCGGTTTTTCGAGCATGGCGGTGGTGGGGGATCGTTTGCTGACCATGGGGCACAACGGAGAAAAACAGGGGGGTAAGGAAACCGTGTGGTGTCTGGATGTGAAGACGGGCAAGGTGTTGTGGTCGGATTCTTATACGGCGGAGTTATTGGACAATCTGCACGTCGGAGGGCCGGCAGCGACTCCGCTGATCGATGGGAAGGTGGTGTATAGCTTGAGTCGTGATGGGCAGTTGCGGTGTTATTCTTTAGCGGAGGGAAAGCTTGTCTGGAAAGTGGATATGATGAAGACCTCCGGGATGAAACAAGTGCCGGAGTGGGGTTTTTCTGCTTCGCCTTTGTTGATCGGAGACCAATTGATCATCGAAGCGGGGGCGACTTTTTGTTTGGATAAAAAATCGGGTAATGTCATCTGGAAGAGCCAAAACTATCGCCCGGCTTATGGCACGCCAAGCGCTTTCAAGGCACCGGACGGGCGGCAATGCCTGGCGGTGTTAAAAACGGATGGATTGGTTATTTTGGATAGGACCGATGGCAAAAGCCTGGCGTTTGCAAAGTGGGAGACTTCTTTTAATACCAATGCCACCACGCCGATTGTAGTGGATGGTCGTTATGGTTTTATTTCAAGCGGTTATGACAGGGGCTGTGCTTTGTTTGATTTTCACCAGGGGGCTTTGAAGCCGGTTTACGAAAAGGCGGTGATGAGTAATCACATGAACAACAGCGTGCGGGTGGGGGGACACTTATATGGTTTTGACGGCACGGCGCACCGGGGGCGACCGACGGAGTTTGTCTGCATGGATTTTAAAACGGGAACCGAGCGCTGGCGGGTGGGAGCTGAAAAATTACTGGGCTGTGGATCGCTGGTCGTGGCAGCCGATCAAATGTTGATTTTGACTGAACGCGGGGAATTGATTCGCGCCAAGGTGTCGGCGGAAGGGTTTGAGTTGGAGGACCGGGTGCAGGTATTGGGTGGGCGCTGTTGGACTCCTCTGGTTTTAGCGGGTGGGCGGGTGTTTTGCCGCAATTCCCGGGGAGATTTGATTTGTGCGGGTGGCGCTCAGTGAGTTGCTTTTAGGGCGTATCAGGAATTGAGTATCATTTTTGCAAAAAAAATGCTTTTTGGATTCGATTTTTCTTTCTTTTGGAGCGGGTTTTCATGCACAATAGCAACGATGTCTGAAGAATCCTTCATGAAGACGCAACGTGAGATGATAGAGGAGCTGATTTGGTCAGGTTTTCCTCAAGGCTACGTGGCGTTAAGAAATCCCGAATATTTAGCGGGGGTGATCGATGAGTTCATCGATAAGGATAATCGTGATCCGGTGGATATGTTGCAGGATTCGGTGTCGTTGAACCATGTGGCTTACCGCATGGCCAAACCCGACGAGCGTTTGGAGGATGACAAGGTTCAGATGTACCGCGACCTGGCCGAGTATGTTTGCCGTGGGCTTGCTTTGGCGGGCTCGGTAGAGGGCTGAAATACCTTTTTCAACCGTTGAAATGGTATAAGGTTTCCCTAGGCGTGTCTCTACGAGATGGCCATGAAGTAGAGTTTTACTAGAAGCTGTTGGATCTCCCCTAAAAAACTGTCTGGAACAACCAGTAGAGCATGGCGCATAACAGCAGGAACAGGCAGAAAAAGTTGAACAAGTGGTGGTGTCTTTCCTGACGCGCGATTTTTTGATGTTTGCGGCTCAGGCGCTTTTTTTTCTGGGAAGTCGCGCGGCGGGGACGTTCCGGTGCTGAGATAATATTGCGCGTGGCGATTTTGTGTTTTCGCTCACGGAAAGGGGCGTCGGCGATGAACTCTTCAAGCCGCCCGATCTGGGCATGGAGCTTTTGCTCTTTTTCTTCCAGATTTTTGCGGCGGTTGCCAGGCTTGGTGGATTTTTTTGTGGAAGAAATGCGCTTTTTTCTCATGACGCGAGTGGAGTGCGACCTTTTGTCAGGCTGATCGTGGGAGGGAGGAAGGTGAGCTTTGGATTATCGGGGTGATAAAAAAGCTTATTTGGCCAATGTGTGTTGGATGAACATCAACAGTGAGGCTGCGATCATCAAGGGCAGGGTGAAAGCCAGGCCGCGCATCATCCAGTAGGAAAAACTGCTTTCATCACCGGATGACAAAGCGTTTTTCATCGATTGGGTTTTCAGCTTGGGCGCGGATTTCATGCCTTCCATGATGTGAGCAGATTTGTTGATTTGCTCCTGGGCATCATCGATTTTATCAATCGCCCGATTGAGCTCATTGCGCAGCTCTTTGCGGCTCCAGACTTCAGGACGCAGGGCTTGCACGATCTTAAGCTGGTGCTCGAAATTCTCTTTGGTGTCGAGGTAGGTGTCGGCGCGTTTTTGTGCTTCGACGGCCTCCCGGTCAAGTGAGGTGATGCAGCGTGAAAGTTTGTCGCTGACTTCACTGCGTCCTTTTAGGAAGTCGTCTTTTTTGCGGTGCAGTTCTTCCAGTTCCGCTTTTTGGCGCTCGACCGCTTCCTGTCTCTGGCGCAACTCCTGCAGCTGCTCCTGAGCTTCATGAACCTGGTCTTCGAAGTCCTCTTTATATGGGGTGACTGCCTCAAAGGCGTTGTCATCGAAGTGAATCAATACATCCTGATCATCATACTTGGTTGCGGTGCTCATAGGTCTTAAAACTAGTTAAGAACTATTAATATTACAATTCGTCTAAAAATACCAGCTTATTTATTGTTTTTATGGAAAAAATAACTGGTAGGGCGGTGGCGAGAATGGTTAAGGTAAAAGCGCTCAACACGGCGATCAAGGCATGGGAGTTGGCTAGGATCGAGTAAATGTGGGTGGTGGAGCCGGTTTTGATAAGGGAGATGTGGGCAAAAATAAGGCAGCCGATGAACGAGGCGACATAAGCGAAGCTGGTGATCAGGCAGAGCGTGCCGCCAAAACCGGAGACGATTTTGGCGGAGTTGCTTTCTTTTAAGTTGGGGAAGATGGCGCCAAAACCGACCGCGATGGCATTCAGTCCGATGCTGAGCAGGACGATGGCGGTGGCAAAAAAGGTGATATCACTTCTGGGTAGTTGCAGCATGTGGCCGGAGAGAATGAGGATGGCAAAGGTCGCACTGCCGGTGAAGAGGGTGCTGAGGATCAGTTTTTGGATGATGATGCGGGAGAGTTGGATCGGAGACATGACGAGGATCCAGAAGCGCCGTCCTTCGAGGCTGAACTGGGGGAATACAAAGCGGGTGGTCAGGGTGGATAGGGCGAGGGCGCAGACGCTCAGATTGAGAAAAGCGAACATTTGCGCTTCTTGTGAGTTGCTGCGGTCGTATTCCATGTGGCGCAGGCTGATGGCATAGAGTGAGAGCAAAGCGAAGATGATGAGGAATTGCAGCCATTGACCCGGTTCGCGCACAAAGCTGCGCAGATCCTTGAGGCTGATGGCGATCATCGGAGATTTGGGTAGTTTGAACCACCAGTTCAGCGAGTCGGGGGAATCCAGGTCTTTGAAGTTGCGTTTTCGTTGACGGGCGGCGGTGGCGGCGGCGTGTTGCAGGCTGCGGCTTCTTGCGGGAAAAAAGTAATATTTGGCTAACCACGAGGCGAGCAACAAGACCATCAAGGCGTTGCTGTATAACAAGGATACGTTGAGCGGATCCTTGCTGAGTCGCCAGGGATGTGTCCAGTCGATGGTAGATTTGGCCAGCCAGGTCGAGGGCAGCAGAGGGGAGGTGCTGATGTCAGTATGTCGCAAGACGAGTTGCAGGGTTAATGCGGCATTGAGGCCGGTTTTTTCGCTGAGTTCTTTATCCGACTGGTAGGTTTTCAGCGCAGAGTATCCGCCGATCAGGGCAATGATGATGGTGGCGTAGATGAGGTGGGATCGCCGAAACCAGCGCACGGTGATCAGCAGAAAGGTGATGGAGAGGCCGGTGCTGAGGATGACAAAAGGGATCATCGCACTGGCTGTTTTGAGATAAAAACCCAGGCCGACATCGCGGTGACGGGCTATGGCAATCAATAGCGGTGCGGTGATGAACAGCAGTCCCCAACTGGAAAAAAGGGAGGCTTCCAGACATTTCCACAAACACACCACCCGGTGACTGAGGGGCAGGGTGAGCATCCACGAGGTTTCTTTGCTGCGGAAGAGGGCGATGTAACTTGCGACGCCAGCGGAGAAGGCCAGCATCAGGAAAAAGCAGAAAAAAATCAGGTGAATGATGCGGTCGGTCAGCAGGTCGCCGGCGGCGGGCAGGGTGGAGATGTATTTCAACCCCCGGCTGAAAATGACGTAGGCGGTGATGCTGTAGAGAATGAGGAACAGGCCGATGGTGGCACTCATCAACCGTGAGCGGCTGACATGGGCGACCAGGCGGTGGCGCAAAATCTTGATATGGACTTTGCACAGCAGGCGCAGTTGTTCGAACTCGCTCACCAGGCAGCCATTTTTTGAAAGATAAACCCTTTGAGGTATTCAGACTCGGGGATGAGAGGAAGCACGGGGTGATCCTGTCGTTGGGAGTGGGACGAGAGCAAACGCAGGCTGGATTTGGCGTCCACGGCGGCGTCACAAATGGTATCGAGGAACATCTGCCGATTGACGTGATGCGAACAGCAGAAAGTGGCGAGGATGCCATCTTTATCTAATAACTTCAGGGCGCGCAGATGGATTTCCTTGTAACCGCGCATGGCGTCTTTCACCGATTTGCGATTGCGGGTGAAGGACGGTGGATCGAGAATGATCAGATCGTAGGGCGGGGTTTCGCTGTCGGTGGTTTTGAGAAAATCAAAGACGTTGGCGTTGGTGAACTCAATATCGAGTTGGTTATTGCTCGCATTTTTCTGCGCGCAGTCGAGTGCGGTTTCGCTGCTGTCGATGGCTTGCACCGATTGTGCTCCACTGCGGGCGCAATGCAGGGCAAAACCGGCTTCGTTGCAAAAGCAGTCCAGCACGCGTCGACCTTTGGCCAGATCACCAACCGCTTGGTAGTTGTCGAATTGATCGAGGTAGAGTCCGGTTTTGTGCCCGTCGAGTGGATCCACCGCAAAGGCGATGCCCTGCACGGTGACTTGAAAAATACCGGGAGCTTCACCGTAGAGGAGGCCTTTTTCGAGCGGCAGGCCTTCGGCTTTGCGGATCGGGCTGTCGTTGCGTTCGATGATAGATTTAGGTGAAAAAATCTGCACCAGGGCCTGGGTGATCAGATCTTTGCGCTGATCCATGGCGAGCGTCAGGGTTTGCAGCACCAGGTGGTCGCCGTAGCGATCGATGATGACTCCCGGCAGGCCGTCACTTTCGCTCCAGGTCAGACGGTAAACGTCGTCGTCAAAAGACATGCTGTTGCGCAGGGCCAAGGCGCGTTCGAAACGACGGATGAAAAAATCGTGATCGAGTTTTTGAGTGCGGCGGGAAAAACGACGCGCAATGATTTGCGATTCGGGATTGTAGATGGCGGTGCCAAGTTTGCGGTCTTTGAAGTCTTTGACGGAAATGACTTCGCCGGGTTCGGGTTTGCCGAAAGTTTTATGAACTTCGCTGGTGTAGACCCAGTCGTGTCCGTGAAAGATGCGTGATCTGGGTTTGACGATGATTCCTGCCATGATATTAAAAAAGTTATTTAATTGAGTGAGTGCTGCGAGTTGAGACTGCGCAGATGCCAGTGCTGACACGCTAGATGATAAATTTCGTCAGACGCTGGCGGTCAAATTTGCACTCGTCTAGAGTAGCGGAGTTTGGAGCGTTTTACCATGCGAAAGTTTTTCCAATGGGTGTAAGGCAAAATAGTTAATTGCCGCGGCGCTAAGCTGCTGACCGCTATGAGTTTCGCCCTTGCAGGCATACGCGTCAACTTAAGGCAAGAGCGTAGAAAGATTCATGATAATTTTTTCGCCGCCTCTTATCGTAGCAGCAATATTTCCT
>JASFYY010000086.1:0-42581 GCA_045046875.1 Verrucomicrobiota bacterium
GAGTGGGGAAGTTAGCGAACCCTGTTGTAGGATTTTTGGTTTTTGTAATAATCCAGGAAGGCGGCCATATAAAGTTATAATTGACTGGTAGCTGAAAACGGGTAGAAGGTCAGCTGCGCCGTTTTGTTGAGTTCCTGTTTAGGAGAATGTGAACGTTTAATTTAAAAAGGTGCTGTATAAAGAATAGACGCCCAGTCCAAAGTAAATTGGCGGATGAAAAATGAAAGGGATAAAACTTAAGTGGTGCTCCATTAGCCATGAGTCACCGATTTTTTCCTGTTCGCTCATTCTGGAGAAAATTCGTTTGCATAAAGAGAAGGACAGAAGAGCGGCGATGAAACAGGCAGTAGGCGGCGACCACCAAGGAACAGGAGGGCCTCCCATTGCTTTACTAATCAATTCGATTACCACCATTACAGCTATCAATGCTGCTAAGGTGATTTTACCGCCAGTGAGGAACCCTTTTAGAAATCCGAGCATTTTTTTCCTGCGCCTTGTTCGTAACAATCGATTGCTAATGGGGGATAATGTCAAGTCGTCGATAGATGTTGTCGTAATCACCTTGGCTAGAGTAAATCCCATTTTCTCTCAGATTTCCAAAATAATGGTATTCCTCCTGAAGATAGGGTTGCACCACAATGGCGTCAGGCGGTTCAATTTTCCATCTCTGGATCGGGGTAAACCGGATTTCCCGCATTGTGTGGTCGGGCTTAAATAAAACCAGGCCTGGGTATTCTTCACTGCCCTCTAGAAGATAATATCCGAGCGGTGACTCCCCAGTCGCTTCACCTTCCGGGGTCTTCAAAATCTCGGTAAGAGCGTGGGCTAGAACGTCCTCGTTCAAGTTTCTCGAACGCCTACTAAAAAAATCATATGCAAGACAAGCGTTGCTGAAAAGTGAGAACACAAGGACCGTCTGAAAAACTCGATGTCGCCTCATAACTACTGGATAGATAAACTAACGGATTTTTCAACGCTTCGAGACAGGTGATTCCTGGAACGAAGCCCTGCCACTTTTGAATTAAATTGTGACGTAATCGAAGCCAGAATGCAAGAGAACTAATGATGGGGAAGGAATTACCTGTTCTCGTTTGTTAAGTGTTTTTTTAGTTTTGATTGTCATCGAGTGCTGAGTCAGGGAGCTTCTTTTTTTTTTGTTTTAGAATATAGGTGATTAGAAAACCATATAGGGCAACGATGCAAATCACAGTTAACGGTGCGTTGAATGGAGTGTTGATAGAACCGAAAGGGTCAAAGCATATGGATGATCCTATTTTTTTTTTACGCTTAGTGCTTTGCCGTGGCCTTTAGCTATAAATCGCGATGCGGCAGATGCGGGCGTGGTCGAGGCCGTTGGTGGCGGTGAGGGTGATGCGTAATGCGGAGCAGTGGCAGGGGGTTGTTAGCAGGTGCTTTTGCAGGCGTTGGTAGTTGTCGCGGACGTTGAACAACTGGGTCCACTGTTGACCGTCGAAGGCTTCGATCAGGTAGTCCTTGATGGTCTCGGTCTGGGCTTTGCCCCAGAGCATGGATTCGCTGTAGGCGTCGAGTTGGCTGAGGGTGAGGTGGCGGTGCAGACCAGTGTCGAAGACCAGGTGGATTTGGCCTATCTCGATGGTCTGCGGCCAGGTGATTTCGAGGGTGGCGGGCAGCGCTTGCCTGGGATCGGACATCCAGCGGTGACTGCCGGCTTGACAGCGGTCGGGCGGGGCGCCGCGCTCTCCATGCACACTGCGGGTGGGGGGGCTGCACAGGTTTTGTGCTTCACCGCCGATTTGCTCACTGGAGGCGTGGATGCGGGCTTGATGGATCAGGTTGTCAGCGAGCTGGTCAGAGTTGGGATCGGGCGGGCTGATGAGAAAGGCGTCATCTTCAATCAGCTGCTGTTGGATGGTGTGGATCAGCTCTGGCTGGGAGGAGATCCTGGCGGGTTTGGTTTGAGCTGTGATGGCGGCGGCGGCGGCGGTGCCGATGCCTTGCCCCATCACGGCACAGGTGGCCATCACACGGGTGGAGGAAAAAGCGACGTGGGTGGCGGAGTGATTGCGGCCGGCAAACATCAGGTTGTCGATGTCGCGTGAGACGCAACTGCGCAGCGGGATGTCGTAGAGGTGGGGCAGGGGGTGTTGTTCGCAGGGTTGTAGGCCGGGGGCGTCGATGCCCTGGGGAGGATGCAGGTCGAGCGACCAGCCGCCGTAGGCGATGGCGTCATCGAAGTGACGCGATTCCATCAGGTCTTGCTGGGTGAGGATGTGTTGGCCGATGAAACGGCGGCTTTCGCGTTTGCCGGGGAGGAAACCGAACCAGTCGAGCGCCCAGTGGGAGGCGTCGTTGGCATTGGCGGCATTGGGGTCAGCAGGGGTGCCGGGTGGGCCGTTTTTGACATGATCCCAGATGCCGAGCACGATGGCGAGCAGTTGGTCGCGGATCTGTTCGTTGTCTTTGATGGTATCCAGCTCGCCGCCCCATTCTGCCCACCAGTAACCGTATTCGTGGGATGGGGTTTCGTCGCCGGGGGTGGCGTAAAGACGGAGGCGCAGTTCTTCGGCGGTGAAGGCACGGGCAAAAGATGGAGCGACAAAGGGCATCGGGCGATCATGTTTTTTTGCCTGCATCAGGATGGTCGATCCGAGGCGCAGCTGGTCGGCTTTTTCCGGGGCGAGCGATTCGTCAAACTGGGCGCGGCTCTCGCGTCCCTCCATGAAGGGCGCGCTGGCTTCTGCGCCGAGGCGCCCGTCACCGGTGCAGTCGATGAAGATGTCGGCGGCAATGCGGAATTGATCTTCGCTGCTTGGGCGGTCGGCGATGGCGTGGGTGATGGTCTGGTCCTGCATCTCTACGCCGGTGACGGTGGTGTTCAGCATCAGGGTCAGGTTTTTTTCGGCCTGGCATTTTTCGTAGAGGATGAGGTCGAACATCGAGGGGGATCGCTGCGGGTTGCGCAGGCAGTTTTCGAGCCGGATCTCTTCGATGATGCCGGATTCCCGAGCTTCGGTTGCCAATTCGCTGCCGCGATCGGTGCCGCCGGTGCCGTTGGCGCCGACAATGTGCATGCGCACTTCGCTCGAGGCGTTGCCGCCGAGCACGGGACGATCGTGGCAGAGGATGACCTTGGCGCCCCGGCGTGCGGCGGCGATGGCGCAGGGGACTCCGGCGGGGCCGCCTCCGGCGACGAGGATGTCGGTTTGGAGTGAGTGTTGGGTGCAGAGGGAAGACATCGAGCGGGTTTTATTTTTTGCTCTTCCAGCCGGCGCCGCGGGTTTTGGTCTGGATGCGGCAGAGGTACATGTCGGAGGTGAGGTAGAGGGTGGAGCCGTCGTTGCCCCAGGCGCAGTTGGAGGTGCGTTCACCGGTGGAGATGCGGCCGAGCAGTTTGCCCTCGGGATTGAATATATAAACGCCTCCCGGGCCGGTGGCCCAGAGGTTGCCTTTTTCATCCACTTTGAGGCCATCGGGCAGGCCGGGTAGTTTTTCGACCACGGCCTGGGTGGCGTCGTAAAAGACTTTGCTTTTGCCGAGGGTGCCGTCGGCTTTGACGGGGAAGGATTTCCAAATGGCGGCCTGCGGATCGGACTGGGCGACGTAGAGGGTTTTGTGGTCGGGCGAAAAAGCGAGACCGTTGGGGCGGGTGAGTTCTTTGCTTAGCAGGGTGAGCTGGCCGTCCTTGGAGAGCCGGTAAACTCCGCAGAAATCGAGTTCGCGGCGCGGATCGTCGTAGCGTTGGGGCAGTCCGTAGGGAGGATCGGTGAAATACAAATCCCCATTGGGGTGATAGCTGAGATCGTTGGGACTGTTGAGGCGCTTGCCTTGATAGTTGTCCACCAGGGTGCGTTTGCCGCCTTTTTTGGTCAGCACTGAGAGGCGGCGGTCGCCGTGTTCGCAGGAGACCAGTCGGCCCTGGCTATCGAGCGCCAAGCCGTTGGAGCCGGGTTCCCCGCCGTATTTGCCGCGTCCGGTGTAACCGGAAGGTTTGAGGAAGGTTTTGGTTCCGATGCCTTCGTCCCAGCGCACCACCTGGTTGCGCGGGATGTCGCTGAACAGCAGGTAACCGCCATGCGGGTGTTTTTTTTCTGCGACCCAGACGGGGCCCTCGGTCCAGTCGAATCCGGAGGCGAGCACTTCGATTTCTGTTCCGGGTTCGATCAGGGCATCGAGCGCGGGGTCGAGTTTGATCACTTCACCGAGGCTCGGCAGGTTGGTGGTATCCTGGGCGGTGAGGGCGAGGCTGGTCACTTGGGCGATGAGCAGGGTGAGCAAGAGTTTTGCTGAGAGTCTTGATAAGAGTTGGGGGGAGTATTTCATCATGGGGAGAGTTTATCGCCTGTTCGCTGGAAGTCTCTTAAAAAAATAGCAAAACAGGATCCCCGGTCATGTTATTTGAGTTTTGTTGATTCCTCGCATTTTGGGGTATCTATTAATTGCCACGGCCCTTATGTTCTGGGAGCCAGCGATACTTAGCTTGTGCTAGGTTGGTAGAAAATGCTCGAACACGAGGCGCAGGAGATATTACAGAAGTTGTGAGCAGGATGAGAAATTTATTCGAAGGTGCCGGGAGGTATTTGATTAGAGGCTTGATGCTATTTTTATTATTCGCTCAGGTGTGCTGTGCGGACAATGGGAATAACACCCCGCCTCCGAATGCTGTAGTAGAATCGGTGCTGAAGGTTGATGGAAAAAAATATGAACTCATTAACGGCAATCTATATGAGATTTTTTCATCAGATAAGAAGAAATTTATTTTGAAGATGTATGAGCCCCGACATATTGAGAAAACGTATAAAAAGGAAAAGGACGGAATTCACAGAATGATCTCGCCGTCAGAGAAATACCTCGTTCCCGATAGTCATACAGAAAGTTTTGAAGGTGACGGGGATCTTGTTTCGCTTTTTGAGCAGCGGGACTACTGGACCTCAATGACTTTACTCAGCCCGGCAACGCCCACAGTAAAGAGTTATGTGGAATTGAGAAAAAAAATTATGAACCGGGAAGCTGATTTCATAGATAATAGTTTGACCCTCACAAAGGAGCGTGCGCATCAAGGTGTACGATCGTTGAAATGCCTTTCGGTTGATCCGACAGGTCGGGGAAAAACATCATGGATAACAAAGGCATCCCTTGATACAGGGTTGGTATATTATGAGAGAGGGGACACGGTGATTTTTTCCAGCTATTTTTATCTGGAGCAAGGGGTGCCAACGGGCATTGTGGATATTGAGGCATCGTATGTTAATGAGGGACCAGGGGTGAGAATACTTTTCTCTGAAGATCTTCGGCCCAGGGTTGAATTGAAGTGGGCGGATAAACCTACCTGGCGTATTCCAAAGTCGGTAGATTACAAGTTTCCTCTCAAGAAGTGGGTTTTTGTTGAGTTGAAAGTGTTTTTATCAGAGGATCAACAGGGAACCGTCGAAATGAAAATAGATGGCAAGACCCTCATCAAAGGAAAGGGGCAGACTCTTCCGTTTGCAAAAGCCGTTTATGATAGAATGGAAGTAGGGATCACAGCAAACGGCAGTGGCAGTGATTGCATTCTTTTTGTGGATGAGGTTCAAACTAAAAGATTATCGGAAAAGTAGTGCTAATGCGGGAAGAGGTCGAATCAGGTTGTTTTTCAGGATAAGGGGAAAAAGCAGCAATTGTGATGGGGGTAAGTCGTAATCCTGGCAGATAAAGTCCAATTAAAAGGTTAGAAAACATGGGAGAAACGGAAAACAAGCAGTCAGAGCAGATCGAGGGAGCGGGGAAGTCTGAGGGGAAAAACAAGTGGCGCGGGCGATTGAGGAAATTGCTGGTATTGGTATTGGCTCTGGGGCTGATTGCTGCGGGTGTGGGTTATTTTGGGGGAAATTGGTTGATTGTCAAAACTGAGAAGTTAGTGGTGGCGACCTTGGCGCAAAAAGGGGTGTATCTGGGTTATGATGAAAGTTCCCGGGAGCCATTACGAGGAATGGTGTTTGAAAACCTGGCGGTTTACAGCAGTGAGAAGAGGGATGTGCCGCTGTTGGTGATCAGTGATATTGCTATTTTTCCGAGTCTCAGACATTGGCTGATGGAAGGGGGAATCTCGGTGCGGGTCACTTTGCATGATTCCGAGATCAGGATGTTGGTCGAGGGCAAGGAGGTGGAAAAGGTCGAGAACGTGACTGCGCGGATCAAGGCGAGCATGGGAGGGCTGCAGATGGAAAGGATGTCTGCGCTGATGAATGGTGTGGATTATCATCTGACGGGAGGGGTGAATTTCGGGAGTAGGAAGGGCAAGGGAGGAGAAGCGGTGGAGGACAAGGCTGTGGACAAGGCTGTGGACAAGGTGAAAAAGGGACCGCTGATCGATTTTGCTTTTTGGGAAAAATTTGCCCATTGGATAGAGGTCGATTCAAAAGGTGGGGAGGTGAAGATACGGGGTGAGTTTGACATCGATACCGGGGATTTGGCGGCGATGACGGTGAAGGCGGATTTTTCGGGTGATTCGTTTGGCTGGCATGGCTTGGATTTTGACCATTTGCGGGCGCAGGTTGACTACATCGCGAAGGACAAGCTGATCGATGTGACGGCACTGGATGTGTTGAGCAAAGAGGGCAAGATGAATGGCGACTTCAGTTATCACTTGGCGAATAAGGTTCTGGAAGTCGGCAAACTGGATGGACAGACGGATGTTTTGACTTTGATCAATAATTATCTAGGGAAGCCGCTGGTGAATGATGAGGTGTTTGTGATGGTGAAACCTCCTCATTTGGGGTTAAGCGGGATTTTGGATTTCAGTGATTTGATAAAAAGCGATATGAAGGTCGAGTTTTTGCCGGCCGACGAGGTGGTGGTGAAGGTGGCAGGGGAATTGATTTCGATGAAAAAATTGTCTGGAGCGGTGGTTTTTTCAGATGGGAGAGTGAGTGTGGTGCAACCGGAAGTGTTTGCCAAAATGAACGAAGGGGAATTTCATTTGAGTGGTTATCTTCAGTTGTTGTCGGAGGAATCTGGTCAGGAAAATGAGATAAGTGCTGAGCTCTCGCTGGCGGGCAAATCGATAGTTTGGAAGGGGCTGGTATTGGATCATGCAAAATCTAAAGTGATTTTTTCCGGGCGGGATCAATCGGTGATTTTTAAGGGCTTGGATGTGGCTCACCAAGGCAAACCGTTCGGCGGGGATCTCCATTATAGGATCGCGGATAAAACTTTGGAAATGGTCAAGATGGAGAGCCAGATTGATTTTTTGCAACTGACCAATGATTTGTTGGCTGGAGGCAGCAGTGGAAAACGCCCGGAGGGGGCGTTGATACAAGCTCCGCATTTACAGGTGAATGGCCTGGTGGATTTTGGGGATTTGAACAAGAGTGATGTGAAAGTAAAATTTCTCAATCAGCGGGATGTGGTGGTGGAGGTCGGGGGACGGAGGATCGAAATGAAAGCGCTGAAGGGGGAGCTTGCCTTTAAGGGCGGAGCGGTGAGCACGGTGGAACCGGGTCTGGTTGCACGAATGGCGGACGGGGGCATTTCGCTTAGCGGCAGGCTGGAGGTGATGGGTGGGAACAAAGCTTATCAGGCGGCGTTGAAATTGGAGGATGTTTCCCTGGATGAACTGAAGGCGTTGGCTAGTGCACAAGGTAAAGAGAAAGACGACGTTAAGGTGGTGAATAACGAGGCGGTGAAGCAGGTCGAAGAAGGTGAAAAAGAAGAAGCTCAAGACGAAGGGGAGGACGCGACAAAAAAGCAGGTCGCGCAAGAGGAGGTGAAAAAAGAGGTTGGGGAAGGGTCGAAGGATGAAGACAAGACCGACGAGGGGAAAAAGGTGGTGGAAAAAAGTGATGGCAACAAAGAGCCTTTGCAGGGACGCTTGTTTTTTGAATTTGATGGCAGCGGGGATGCCGGGACACCGCTCAGGCAAGGTAAGGGTCTGTTGAGGATTGATGAAGCCCAGTTTTATGCCATGCCGATGTTTGGAACTTTTTTTGATACGTTTAACAAAGTGATTCCGGCTTTTGGTCGACGCGAGGATGGCGAGACGCATGGTACCCAGAAGCTGACGGGAACGTATCTAATAGAAGATGCGAAGATCAGGTCGGAAGACTTGCGTATCCGGGGGAATTTGAGCCAGGTCGAAGTGAAGGTGTCTTATGATGTGGCGAAGGATCATGCGGATATTGATGGTAAGATCGAGCTCACTGGAGCGGTGGGTGTGGTGACCACTTTAGCGAGCAATCTTTTGGAGATCGAGGGCAAGGGGCCGATGAGAAATCTGAAGTGGGGGCTGAAAAACTTAAGTGCAAGCGGCTTGGTTAAAGGCGGGGTGAAGGGGGTGGGGAAAACCGGTGAGGGAGTGATCAAGGCTGGAGGTGCTACGGTGAAGGGGGCCGCTGCGATGACGAGCAAGGGCGCAGAAAAGATGATTGAAGGAGCCGGTAAAGTAGGGGAAGGGTTGATGAAGGCGCTGCCTTTTGGTATAGGTAAGAAGGGCAAGAAGGAGAAAAAAACCGCCGGGGCCGAGGCTGAGGGGGAAGATTTTAAGGCTGGCAAGGAGGGGGAAGCGGATAAAAAAAGCGAGCCGGAAAAAGTGATTCCCGTTCCAAAAAAATAGAGCCTTTAATTGATGGAGAATTTAAAAAGTAAGAGCCAGTGAACGCGAAAATTAAAAATCCTGCGCATTTTGGGGTATCTATTAATTGCCGTACCCCTAAGTCGTCGGACTAGGTTTAATCTGGAAAATATTCGCTTGTGGATAAGTCTTTTATTTTACCATATTGACTTATAGTCTGTAAGCTTGATGTATCTGGCAAGTGCTGTTCCATTGTAAGGTGTTTGAGTTTTTTCTGGTTACATCGCGCTTTCACATTTTGCCAGGATTGGTAAAACTCATGAAAACTTGTTTGGGAATTCAAATTACAACATAAATGAAATTTTTTTATATTCGATTCTGTCTGGCTGGGGCCGCTCTATTTTTGGCTTCATGTGCTGTGGTGCCGCACGTTAAGGAACTTAAAATTCCGATTTTGAATTCCGCTGCAGTCGGTCAATTGATAAATCCGGCCCGTCACACGGATGAAACCGAGGCTGTTTTGAAGGAGGAAGGGTTACAGGATGAGGAAAATACGGCGGTTATTGTGGCTGCCTTGCGAGCTAGTTTAAAGGGACGTCCGTCTTTGCAAAAAAGGTTGGCTTTGGTTGAAGTTTGTTTTGATGCGGGGGAGCTGGAAGCTGGGGGCGATTCGATGAAGGCGGCAGGGTATTATCTGGCTGCAGCCGAGTTTGCCCTGCCGGGCGCTAAGCTGGATGGGGCGAGCGAAATTCAAGAAGACTTGCTGGAGATGTATAATTTCAGTTGTGGTCTGGCGGCCCGTATACTTTTCAAGCATGGGCACGATTGGAGCAAAACGATCGTCGTTGAGGGGCCGGATCGGAGTTATCGTTTGCGGAGTCGAACCTCTGGGAAAGGTTATATCTCGCCCGCCTTTTTTGACCATTTGTGGGTGGCTAAAAGTCTTGAGTTTAAAGGTCTCGATCGCTTGAAACGAACTGTGCGTGAAGGTTATGGGGAGATGATGGTGGGGCACCGGGAGTGGAGCGCCGAGCGTCTGAAAAAGGAGCCGCTTTTGTCTCCTGCTGGATTGGCTCTTCCTCTATCCGTTGTTATTTCCCCTGTGGATGCCAAGGGGGGGCTGGAAATGGCTTTTTATGACGTTACGCTTGCAGATGAAACTCGTCTGGCGGGAAGGACGGTTCCTTTGGCTGCTGATTTCACCGCGCCTCTGGCGATGTTTTATAACTACAAACCAAAGGGAAATATGGGCAAGCAGGGTTTGTTTCATCCGGGGCGTTATAGTCAACGCATGGGTTTGATTCAATTTGAGCCTTATCGCCGTAATGAAATCCCCATTGTATTTGTGCACGGTCTGGCATCCAGTCCGGGAACCTGGATGGTCGCGGTGAACACTTTGCGGGCCGATCCTGAATTGCGCAAACGCTATCAACTGCTGGCTTTTTATTACCCGACCGGTTTTCCAATTGCTTATAATTCGAGTGGTTTGCGGCAACATCTTGAAAATTTTCAGAAATTTTATGATCCTGGGAATACTAATCCTGCGATGAATAACATGATTATCGTAGGTCACAGTATGGGAGGAATCCTGAGTAATGCACAAATCCGCAGCAGTGAGGATACTTTTACCAAAGCGATTTTCACCAAGCCTATTGACGAGGTAGACGGGCTTAGTGAGAGCCAGAGGACGATGGCAAAAAAGCGTCTTATTTACCAAGCTGATCCCGACATCACTCGTGCGGTGTTTGTGGCGGCACCCCATCGGGGCAGCTCGATCGCAACACATCCGATAGGAAATATTATCAAGAAGTTGATCAAATTTCCGGTTGAAATCCTCACCGGTGGGGAGGTTTTCCGAGTGGAAGAGCTTTCTGCTGACTTGACGGATTACGGGCGGTCTGTTGTGGACCGAGGTTCCAGTAGTATCAATAGTTTGGAGCCTGACAACCCTATGCTCAGAGCGGTGCTTGATCAGCCGGTGAAAGCCGGGGTGAAATACCACTCGATCGTCGGGCGTGCCAAGGCCGGCGATCCGCTGGAAGAAAGCAGTGATACGGTGGTACCGTATCCGAGCGCGCATCTGGATGGGGCGGTTTCTGAGAAAGTGATCAATGCCAAGCACACCGGGCTCACCGGACATGCCGAGGCAATCGAGGAATTGCGCAGAATTCTCTACTTGCATGCGGGTTTGCCATACCCCGGGCCTGTTGCGGCTGAGCCTGTCCAAGTTGAAGCTCCCTCAAAGAAGAAAAAATCCAAAGCGTTGTATTACGGTCATCGTAATGGGCGGTGAGAAGCAAGCGGCATAGTCGAGTGAATTTTTCAGAATTGAAAAGTCATCATTTTTGATATGAGCGTGGAACAGGGGCAAAGATACGCGCCAGCTCCAAAAACCAGTGCTTTGGCAATTTGGAGTCTGGTCTTGAGTTTACTGGGGGCGTGCGGAGGTTTTTTTGCGGCCGGCGCAGTGATTTGTGGGCATTTGGCACTGGCTAATATCAAGGCCTCTGCGGGTAGGCTGGGTGGGCAGGGCCTGGCGATTGCAGGGCTTGTCATAGGTTATATTGTGCTGGCTGTTTGGGCGACGATTGTTCTTGGTTTGTTTTTTGCGGGATCGTTGGCGGGTAAGGTAAGCCATGAAAAGGATGCCGAGGCGCAATCTCTTTTTGCAATCAGTGAAACGGTGGTGCCGACTTTCCCCGCATTACCGGAGTGGCAAAATATTGTGGATTCAAAAGTAAAGGTGATGCAGTTCTCCCTACCGGAAAGTGGACCCGGAGCGGCAATGAGCCTGCGTGTGTATATGCCACCGGGAGATCATCCGGATGCGAGTTTGGCATGTGTGTTAACGGCTCCAGCGGGGACCAACTTGTTGAGTGGTGTCAATCTGGATCCTTTGAATGATCAAACTTATCACGATGAGTCCCTGCCTTATGCTGAAGCGGGCATGGCCGTGGTGATGTATTCGATAGATGGCGAGTCGGATGAAACGGTGCAGGGGGAAGAGGCGGAGGCGGATGAAATGAAGCGGGCATATTTGGAGTTCAAAGCTGCGTCTGCCGGGGTCGTAAACGGGCGCAATGCTTTGGAGTTTGCATGGGCTCATTTGCCGATGGTGGACAGAGGACGGATTTACTCTGCAGGCCATAGTTCGGCCGCTACCTTGTCTCTACTGATGGCGGAGCATGAGCCTCGTTTGGCGGGCAGCCTGGCTTATGCCCCGGCTGCTGATTTGGAGGAACGGTTCAAAGAACTGACAGAGCAGCCGTTTGTCGACCTGGCATTGCCGGGGATCAAGTATTTCATCAGACGCAGCTCCCCGAAGACCCATGCGGCTGAGTTGACTCGCCCTTTGTTTGTGTTTTTTGCCGAGGATGACCAAATGGCATCTATTGACAGCACCCGGGCTCTGCTTGAAAAAATGCCATCAAAATCCAAACTGACTTTCAGAACCGTGGCTAAAGGAGGGCACTATCAATCAATGATCGAGGTGGCCATTCCCGAGGGAATCGAATGGATTCGCGCTCAGGATGGTAATGACGAGTGACGGGAGTGGTTTTATTCTGCCGTTAATTTGACGTAGACTTTGACGATGGTGCGCAGGGTGAGCAGCAGGGAAAGTAGGAAACCGACCGAGCCCATGACGATCATCCATTTGGGAACTTTGCGTTCGCCGACGAGGTCGGGACGGGTGGCGAGGTAAACCAGGGCGGCGGCCAGTGCGGGCAGGCCGAGCACGGTAGAGGCCTGGGCGACGGTGATGACATTGACCACAGGGAACTCCATTAGGATGGAGCCGATGGCAATCGCCATGCCAACAAAGAGGGCGAGCACGGTGCCGTTGCGAGCGCCTTTGTCGTTGATGGTGGCTCCCTTGCCAAAACCATCGGAGAGCATGTTGCCGCCGATCATGGCGTTGACCATGAAAGCGCCAAAACCACCGGCGAAGATACCGCAAGCAAAGACGTATTTGGCGGAGGAGCCAAAGAGGGGTTCCAAGGCGCGGGCGATGTCACTGACGGAATTGAGTTCACTGGGATCGACCTTGCCGTGTAGAGCCGCGGCAGCGGTGGACATCACCACCAGTGATACGCCAAACAGCACCATGGTGCCGACCATGGAGTCGATCATGCCTTTTTTGGTATCGTTGATGCCCCAGCCCTTGGCACGCACACCGTAAGCTTGGTAAAAGGCTCCTGCCACGGAGAAGGTGGTGGCTACCAAAGCTTGTAGAACTAGAACGTTGCCGCCACCGGTAGGGTTGGAGATGAAAGATTTGTAACCACCTTCGGGAGGGGAGGGGATCAGGCCTTTGATCATGGCGATGAGATCGGGTTTGGCCATGATCATGTTGATGATGAAAGAAGTGACCATCAACAGCACGATGGTTTTCATGATTTTTTCAATCGGATTGTAGAGGTCGCGGAAGCCGTAGAGTACGACGATGATGAAGGCGTTCAGCGCCAGTAACACCCCCACCTTGGCGGCAGCTCTTAGATCATCGCCGATGATGGTTTCGACGGCGGCGACAATGGCGATGTTGTTACTGACCTGGAAACCCGCCACGATGAGAAATAGGGTGATGCCAATGAACATGCCAACCGGCCGTCCGAGGCGGATCGAGAGTTCTTCGATCAGAGTGTGTTTGTGCACCACTCCGAGACGGGCGGACAGCACCACCATGCACCACATCAATGAGGCGGAAATAGCGAGCACCCAGATCATGCTGTAGCCATAGATGGCACCGGTTTTGGAACTCATCAGGATACTGCCGGGGCCACAGACAACGGCGGCGATGATGATGGCAGGGCCAATGGATTTGAAAAATTCGACGATTTTGTTCATGATGGGGGAATTTGAGATTTAAAATGTAAAATTTGAGATTGGGTGAAGGAAGGGTTTACGGGGTTTTTAGGGGGAAAACAAGCTTTTCCAGGCTGTTTTTTTACGAAGAAGGGGAGTTGGTGGGTTTGCCGGGTTGTTTACAGGCCGAGGGCTATTCGGGGGTTGTCATCGATGAGCTGTTTGATTTGCTGTTCATCGAGGTCCAGTTTTTGACTCAGGTTTTCACGGATTTGCGGCATGGTGATGGTGGCACCGGCGAGATTGGGCGAGCCGGGTTTGCGCGCGACTCCGTGTTGATCCACTTCGATCTCCATGCCGGAGAGTTGGTAGCGGCCGGGGCCGAGTTTGGCGGCGGCGATGGCGTCGGTGACCATGATGCAGCGGTCGATTCCGGCGACCTGCAGGTAGTTTTTTAAAGCAAAAAAATCGACGTGAGCACCATCGGGGATGAAACAGCACCAGAGCTCGTCGGACAGGCTGAGCACTCGTTGGATGATGTTGTCATGGCGGTTCATGGTGACCGGGCAGCCGTTGCCGACGTGGGTGACCATGCTCAGGCCGGCATCGATGCCGGCTTTGAGTTGATCGAGTGACGGGTTGCAGTGACCGGCGGAAACGGTGATGCCTTGTTCGGCGAGGAAGCGGGTGGTCGCCATGTCCTGATCAAATTCGGGCGCAAGGGTGATCAGTTTGGTCAGTCCGGCGGTGGCGTCGAGCAGCCGTTTGCTGTCTTCGACATTGGCGGGCTTGACGCAGTCTGCGGGATGGGCGCCGACATAACCGACTTCGGGATTGATGAAGGGGCCTTCGATATGAAACCCGGCGATGATTTTTTTCGCCAGATCATCCTGCTCTCGTAGTTCGACCAGATGGGAGAGCTTGTGGCACAGCGCATCGATGCTGTCGGTGATGACGGTGGCGAGGATGTTCTCAACGCCGTCCTCTTCAAGCGCGATGCAAGTGGTGTGCAGTTCTTCTGCGGTGATTTCCGGGTTGGTGAAGTCACCGCCGAAATAGCCGTTTACTTGGATGTCGAAAGGTTTCATTGGATAAGGAGGGTAGAGGGGGAAACAGGTGGGCAAAGTGGGAAGGTTACGCCTTCAGATGGTGGTGTCGAGCGTTTTTGATGGGGGGAATGAGTGGATAGCTAATAGATGAAAAAGTTTAACGGCTTGGGTTAGATGGAGATCAACCACTGATCACACTGATAGAATCCGGGCTTCGCTTTATTTGTGAGGGGGTGGATGATGGAAGCCGTAGCGGGATATCAAATGGGTAGGTGCTTGGGGGTGGTGACCTCGCCGAGGGTGTAAGATAGTTAAGCTGCTGACCATTATGTGTTTCGCCCTTTGCAGGGCTGGGAGAATTGGATTTTTTACCCAGCGCTTCGCACTGGGCTACATCATTGATTACCGTTGGTGCGAAAGAGATGAAAGCAAAATGTCCTGTAAGGACAAAATGAGATAGTCTAGTGCGAAGCGCTGGGGTTAGATCATTTTTATTGCCAGCCCTAAAAGGGCGGAATGATGTTGATGGGTGATAAGGTAGCTTTCAATAACAAATGGTTATTTTTTTTGTCTTACACCCCCTCGCCGAACAGGACTGCGAACATTCTTGACTGTTTCTTTGTCCTCATGCAGGCTAGTAAACACAGCGTATATGTATGATGTTATTTAACTATTTTTAATCAGCAAAAGAGTTATGTTTAGAGTTAAGGTTTTTTGGGTTTTTGTGATTGGGGTATTAGGAATCGGCTTGATGAGTGCGGAGGAGAAAAAAATGAGTGCTAAAATCATAGCTCATCGCGGAGCGAGTGCGGTGGCTCCGGAAAATACTTTGGTGGCGATCAAGGCGGCGGCGGAAGCGGGGGCGGATTGGGTGGAATGGGATACACGAGTGACGGCTGACGGGGTGTTGATCCTGCAGCACGACGAGACTTTGGAAAAATACCTAGGCAAAAAGGGCCGGGTTGAAATCGAGAAGATGAAGTTTGAAGAGTCTCAGACTTATGATGTGGGGTGGTGGTTTGCCAAATCATTTGAGGGCGCACGGATGCCGAGTTTGCAACAGGCTATCGAAGCGAGTTTGCCAAAAATGCTGCCGCTGATCGAGCGCAAATCAGGTTCAGCGCAACAGCATGTCGAGGTGATCCGCAAAATGAAGGTGGAGGATCAGGTGGTGGTGCAGGCTTTTGATTGGAAGTTCCTCAAACAATTACGCCAACTGGCCCCTGAAATCAAAATGGGCGCACTGGGCAGCAAAGCGATCAAAGAAAAGCAGTTCAAACAACTGTTTGAGCTCAAGCCTGAATATGTCGGTTGGGGCAGTGGCGATCTCAAACGCAGTGATGTCGAACGCTTTCATGCAAAGGGGATCAAGGTGCTGGTGTGGACGGTGGATGCGGAGAAGGAGATCCGGAAGTTTATTGAATGGGGGGTTGATGGAATTATTACCAATGATCCGGCTAATACGCGGGAGGTGGTGGAGGAATGAAAAATGAGAGTTTTCGGATAGCGATTGTGGGGGCGGGGGCGGTGGGGTGTTATTACGGGGCGCATTTGGTGAGGGCGGGGGCGGAGGTGCATTTTCTGATGCGCAGCGATTTGCACCATGTGGCCGAGCATGGGGTGGTTATTGAGAGTGCTTTGCACGATGATTTTGCAGTGGCCGATGTTCTGTGCCATGCGAACACGGAGGAAATCGGGGAGGTGGATTTGGTGATCATTGCGCTCAAATCGACGCAGAATGCGGTGCTTGAAACGTTGATCCCCCCACTGTTGGGTGAGCATACGTGTTTGCTGACTTTGCAAAATGGTTTGGGCAACGGGGAATTTTTGGCGCAGCGTTTTGGGGAGCGGCGGGTGATGGGTGGTTTGTGTTTTGTATGTCTGAACCGGATTTCGCCCGGAGTGATCAAACATTTGGGTTTTGGTCTGATCATGATGGGAGAGCTTCACGCGATCGCGTCGGACAGGACCCGTCAGGTGGCTGATTGGTTTTCCCGTAGTGGGGTGGCCTGTGAAGTGGTGGATGATTTGATGTGGGCGGCGTGGCGTAAGTTGGTGTGGAATATTCCGTTTAACGGCTTGGCGATTCTTGGTGGCGGCATCGATGTGGCGGAGATATTGGAGGACGAGGATTTGCTGGTTTTGACTAAACAGTTGATGCGGGAAGTGATTCGCACGGCGGGGGTTTTGGGATACGAATTACCGGATACGCTGGTTGAGGAACAGGTGGAGAAGACTTTGAAAATGGGCCCCTACCGGCCATCGAGCATGGTGGATTTTGTCGAAGGGCGTGCGGTGGAAGTCGAAGCGATCTGGGGGGAGCCCTGGCGCCGGGGTGCCGAGGCGGGAGCTGAGGTCGGCGGGCTGGAGATGATGTATCGCTTGATCAATGAAAAAACAAAGTCGCTGAGGGAGCGCTAAAAACCTATAGCCTGAATCGCTACAGCCTAAAAAAAGCGTGTAATTGACAATTGAAAGGAGCCTATGACAATGAAGGATGAAATTTAACTGCCTTCGGTACTTATTAATTGCCGCATTCGTTTTTTCTTTGCATCAAGCGAAAGAACTGCACGCGGTCGAGGAAGAAGATTCGCGGCCGAATATTTTGTTCATTCTGTTGGATAATGTTGGCAAGGATTGGTTTCGTAGTTACGGCAGTCAGGAGGATCAGACACCGACGATCGATGAGCTGGCACGCACGGGGGTCAAGTTCCGCAACTTTTATGTGACTCCGGTCTGTAGCACGACGCGGGTGATGTTGATGACTGGGCGTTACCCTTTCCGCACGGGGTGGCACACTCATCATGATCCGGCTATATATGGTGGTGGATTTTTTGACTGGAAACGGGAGAAGAGTGTGGCGCGGGTATTGAAGGATGCGGGTTATGATACTTGTATTTCGGGCAAGTGGCAGATCAATGATTTGTTTGATCCTGAACAGAAGGATGCGATCAAAAAACATGGTTTTGATGATTACTGTTTGTTTCCCGAAGGAAAAAAAGGGCATCCGGCTCACAAGAAGCGCTATTGGAATCCCTATGTGATCCAGAACGGAAAGCGTCTGGAGACGAAGGGCAAATATGGCCCGGATATTTTCACTGATTATTTGATCGATTACATGGCGAAACCTCGTAAGAAGCCGTTTTTTGCTTATTATTCGATGATTCTGACTCACATACCGGTGGGCTCCACTCCAGACAACCAAGGCGCTGAGCTGACACCACGTGAGAAATTTGCTGATATGTTGTATTACGCAGATCAGTCGATTTTGCGCCTGACAGAGGCTTTGGACCGTTTGGGTCTGAGGGAGAATACGATTATTTTTATCACTACGGATAACGGTACGGATAACGGGGCTTTCCACGGTTACGAAAATATGGGGGGGCGCTTTCAAGGCAGAAAGGCTTCGGTGGGATCCACCATGCGCCCCAGTGAGGATGGTTATTATCCGATGAAAGAGTGGGGCATCAATACGCCGTTCATCGTGAATTCCCCGGCGCTGATCCAAGGTGGTTGGGAGAGTGATGATCTGATCGACGCAAGCGATGTGCTGCCAACCCTGGCGGATTTGGCTAGGGCTGATCTGCCGCAAGGGGTGGTGTATGACGGGCGTTCTTTTGCTGCTCAGTTATACGGGGAAGAGCCGCCGGAACCTTGGCGTCCTTGGTGTTTCACTCAGTATCACAATAAGAGGGTTATTCGCGGGCAGCGTTTCAAGCTCTATTCCGACGGCCCTTTTTATGATCTGTCCAGTGATCCGTTGGAGTTGCACGATTTGTCTGAAGCGGGTGTGGGTTCCGGGTTCAAAGATGAGAAGGTTCAAGCGGGCTATAAACAACTGAAAGGGGTGCTCGACACTCTACCGGAGAATAGCAAATTGCCTTGGCAGTTCAAGAGCATTTCGGCACGGGCTTTTGAGGCAAGTGAAGAAAAAAAGTGAACTGCAAATAAATACGAAGGCTGTTTGGCGCAAGGTTATTTTTCTTGCTCAGTCAGTGAGATGAAGGCTTTTTTGAGTTCAGCCGGATTGAGTTTTGACCAGCCTTCCAAGGTGGGGTCATTGCCTACAGTATTCGATTTTTTTTAACAGCTGGTAGGTTCTGAACATTTGTTCGAGGCCTTCAAGGTCATGGCTTTCGAAGTCCAGATTTGTTAGTTGGGCTTCGATATTACCGGCCATATAGGCAGCCACCAGACTATGCCCTGCTTTAAAATTTTCGTTTACCAGAAAAGGTAGATAAGCTGCGTTTAGCGATATTTTCACCAGCTCCGAGGCTTCGGCATAGGCTATGATGGCGCTGATGCTGTCATCTTCTTGCGGTTTTTCCTGGAAACTTTTGAGAGCATTCTTTATCTCCGGTCGAATTTCGGTGTCGGCGATCAATTGGCATAATGCGAGGCGAAACTCTTGTCGTTTTTTCCGCTGTTGCTCTAGCTGTTTTTTGTCAGCAGGGATTGAAAAAGAATGGCGAATTTTTATTAAATAATTGGCATAAATGGTGATGGCTACACTTGATTCCAGTTTATCTTGGTCAAATTTACCTGTTTTTGGATTGACCTGTCGGTAGCTCATCACTGACCGGATCATGGTGAGGTCGTCGGCATAATTGTAAATTTGAGCGCTGTCGCTGGTTTTGACCTCGCTGTAGGTTTTGCCCTTGGCGGCTAATTGAGTGATGACACTTAGAGTTTCTCCAATCTCATTGATGATCGCCTGATGATTTTTGTCATCTTCGAGCTGTTTGTCGCCGCCTAGATAAAAGTAAACGTCGATTTTGGTATGGTCGTCAATGAAACGTAAGCTGATGTCATCTCCAGCAAAGTCGCTGTTGCCGTAGCGGCTTATCTCCCTTATTTTAAAATCGGCGATCTCACGTGGGAGGATCACGTCGGTTTGTTTATGATGAAAAGCCTTGTTCTGCTCTCGCCGGGAGAAATTTTGTTTTTCTGCCTGGCTCAAGCCAGTGGCGAGGATGCAAACGATGAAAATTAACCGAAGCGATGGCATGTCTGGTTACTTTTTTATATCGTAAACGACAGTGCGTTTGATCAGCGGTTTGATTTCTTCGACAAAACGCAGATGGTCGGGGTGGGTGAGGTAATACTGCAAATCCTCTGCGGTTTCGAAAGTGATGTCGAGGCCGACATCAAAAGAGTGGTCGACGACGTTGCGGTTGCTGAACAAGGAACGTCCGGCGTTGACAGAAATAACACCGGGGATTTTTTCGAGCCGCTGGGATTGTGAGATGATCTGTTGTCGGTAGCTGGGGTTGCCGGATAAATTCAGCCAGACCAAAACGATGTGATGAATGCCTGGTTCTGGCGCTGGAGGACCAAACTGGAGCCTGACACAGGAGGATGTGCTCAGCAGGGTTGTGGCGAGCAGCACAAAAACAAAGGCTTTCATGGGTGTTGAGTTGGTTATGAAGTGGATTACAGTGCAGGGGTTGTGAAAGAGGAGAATATCAGAGAAGAGTGCAAGGAATCAACCAGAGAAAAACTCTGGAGGATTATTTTTCTTTCTGATACGCCGGCGGGTAAAAGCTTCGATGTGTGGTTGCTGTGGTTGATCGGTGCCAGTGTGCTGGTGGTGATGCTGGAGACGGTGGAAAGTCTGGAGAGCAAGTATAAGGGTTTGTTTAAATTTCTAGAATGGTGCTTCACCATTTTGTTTACGATCGAATACGGATTGCGCATTTGGATAGTCAGACGCAAAAGGCGTTATATTTTCAGCTTTTTCGGGATGATCGATTTGCTTTCGATTTTACCCTCTTATCTGGAACTTTTGTTGGTGGGCACGCATTATTTCACCGTGATCCGGATTTTGCGCTTGTTGAGGATGTTCCGGGTATTGAAAATGGCGCGTCACATGAGCGAGGCCAACATTTTGATGAATGCCTTGGCAGCCAGTCGGGCTAAAATCGCAGTGTTTCTGTTTGGGGTGTTGTCATTGGTGACCTTGGAGGGGACGCTGATGTATTTCCTTGAGAATGAGTTGAACCCTCAATTTTCGAGTATCCCGGAATCGATGTATTGGGGGATTGTGACGGTGACTACGGTTGGTTATGGGAATATCGTGCCAGTCACGGTGTTGGGAAAGATTGTCGCTTCGTTCATGATGATGACGGGTTTTGCCATCATCGCGGTGCCAACGGGGATTGTGAGTGCCGAGCTGCATAAGGAGTTATCGAGTATTCGCATGGATACGCGCGAGTGTCAGGAATGCGGTTTGCTGGGGCATGACCCCAGCGCGCGCTATTGTAAAAGCTGCGGCACGGAATTGCAGAATGGTAGAGGCGTAAAGGGGGATAGGCCGATGAATCAGGTGTGATGTATGGTTCTTTGTTCTTTGTGGGGGGATTCCCTGGAAAGTAGAGTATTGCTTGAAATCTGATAATCAGATTGTATGATTAGAGCATGGTTAATCGAGAAATGACGGTAACAGAAGCTTCTCGTCACTTTGCGGACTTGGTGAATCGCACTTATTACAAAGGGGAATCGACTATTTTGTTTCGTTCGAGAGAGGCGGTAGCTAAAATGGTTCCGCTTGGCGGGGGGAGTGAACTTGGCCGGGATTGGCTGGCGCGGTGGCGTTTGATGCCTCATCTGGAAGTGGCCGATGCGGATGATTTTGCCTGTTCGGTGGAAGAGTCTCGGGAGAAAATTATCGATCCTATATCACCTTGGGATTGATTCTTGATAGCTCGGTGCTGATCAGCGCGGAAAGACGGCGTTTTGATATGCCGTCTTTTATTGAAGCTGAAGCGGCAATGGAGCCGGTGTATATCGCAGCCGTAACGGTCTCGGAGTTGTTGCATGGCGTTCATCGTGCGGGTGAAGTTTACCGTTGTCAGCGGCAGGCTTTTGTTGAAGCGGTGTTGAGAAATACTCCAATTTTGCCCTTCGATTTGATTTGCGCTAAAAATCACGCAAAACTGTGGGCGGATCTTGAAAGCGAAGAAAGACGGATAGGAGCTCTTGATATGCTGATTGCAGTAACCTGTCTGGCTTTTGGGCATCGTTTGGCCACTGTGAGTTTGAGCGAGTGGAGGGCTTGGAGCTGGCGAATGCTCGTAAGCATTTGGTGGGGTGATGTTACTTAGAATTAATAGTTTGTTATTTGAGAGCTGGGCTTATATATCACAAGGTTTTGCGAGTTTGAAAAGTCGGGGTGTTCAGATCTCTTGGGCACTTTTCGAATAAGTGATTTTTTAAAACATGTTCAGGATAATATTAAAATCGATTCGGATTGTGGTGGCAATAGCCCTTATCACGGTGTCGCTGTGGGCCTTACTGTTGCCGCCCGCATTTCCCTACAGTGCGCATGCGATTGTGAATGCCAAGGCGGTAGCTATCAAGGCAGGAGATCGGGGGAATATAGTTTATATTCCAACGACACGAACGATGCTATTGCCTTCGGGCGGGACGATCGCCAGAGTGACACGCGACTTGTCTAAATTGCATCGTGACCTTGAAGAACGAAATTTCACTAAACTGAAGATTGAAGGGCGGATCAAAAATCTGGATGAAGCGAATGACGAGCTTCAGCGGAAACGTCTTCTGGCAAAAAGTGAACTGGACAAAAAACGTATCAGTTCGGGGAAGCTTCTGAGGCAATCGATAGTCGAAATAGAAGAAAAGGTGAAGCTTTATGCGGCTGATTTGGTTGAGAAAAAAGCCGACCAGGAAAGAGTAAAACCCCTGTTTGATGATGGTATTGTCACGGCAGCCCAATGGTCTGAGACCAGACAGTTGAAAATCATGGCGGAAAAATCTTTGAAGGCTGCCGAAGCGGAATTAACGACTATTAAGAACCGCTTGGAATCTTTTGAGCTGGGCGATGATGTAAAGGGTGGTATGGCGGCAAAAGTGGAGGCGTATGAACAGGGGGCTGGTAATCTTGAGGCTCAGCGAATGGAGTTGCGAGCTGAACTGGATGAAATAAAAAAGCAAATGGAAGCCGCCCGTAAATATAATAAAGCGGACAGTAGTTACACTTTGATAACTCCGATCAAAGGAGTGGTTTGGCATCGTTATGCGGTGGATGGAGAGCCTGTGACAGAGGATCAAGTGGTGGCGGAAATCGCAGATACGGAGTCTTTGTTTGTGGAGGCATATTTTCGGCGAGATTTCTTGAACCAAGTAGCGATAGGAGATCAGGCGACTATTTATTTATTGGGGGATCTTCGTTTTGTTAAAGGAAGGGTGGCGGACATTCAGGTGCAGGAGCATAGCGCTCGAGTGGCCAAGGTTATCAATACGGTTGAGTTGGATCGTTCATTGTTGAATGTAAAAATTGAGATTGAGGGTGAGGGGTTTGAGTCTGAAGATATCGGGCAACTCGCCAAGGTTCTTGTTTCCAATGGTCAGCCCGGACTAGGTGAGCGTGTGCAAATTTGGTTAAGTTTGCTGCTCCGCAGTCATAAAGACTAATGATTTCTGCTCAATATCCGGAGGTGCTGGCGACGATCCTGCTTTTTGCAGGTTTGTGGTTGATATCGCCCATGCTTTCCTGGTCAAAGGTTTCTGTCAGATTGGTGGTGGTCTCCCTTTTTGTGCTGTTGAACGCGCGTTACGTGTGGTGGCGCTTGGGAGCCACCCTAGTACCGGTTTCAGCTGATCCGGAAGCTTTGTGGACGTGGTTGTTTGTCGTGCTGGAATTGTTGGCCACTGTGGTGTTGACCTGGCATTTCATTGTATTGATCAGACCTAGCAATCGATCTCCTGAAGCTGATTTGGCCGAACGTGCGCTGCGCGCGCAGGACGAGGTGAAAGGGGTTGATATTTTTATTCCGACTTATAATGAACCCAAGGATATTCTTCGGCGGACGATTAAAGCAGCGTGCGAGATGGATTATCCGAATTTCAAGGTATGGGTATTGGATGACGGCGACCGGGATTGGCTGAGGGCTCTTTGCAAGGAGTTGCAGGTTTCTTATCTGTTACGTACCGAACGTAAGGGTTTCAAGGCCGGTAATATGAATCATGCTTTGAAAAACACACAGAATCCGTTGATTTGCGTGGTGGATGCGGATTTTGCCTTGGCTCCCAATTTCCTCTGGCGGACGGTTGGCTTGCTGGAGGATCCTCGAATTGGTATTGTGCAGACACCCCAGATTTTCATTAATCCAGATGCCATTCAGTATAATCTATATGGTGAGAAGGCGTGGCCGGAAGCGCAGTGCATGTTCACTGATGTGATGCAGTCAGGGCGTGATACCTGGGACAATGCTTTTTGTTATGGCACGGGTTTCGTCATCAAACGAGATTGCTTGGATCTGGTGGGTGGATTTCCGGAGGCCACCATCACCGAGGACTTGCACACTTCCTACCTACTGGTATCACATGGTTTTAAAACTCGCTTTCTCAATGAGCCTTTGAGCTTTGGTTTGGCTGCGCAGGATGTGGAGGGTTTTGTCACCCAGCGAACTCGCTGGTGCATAGGCACGCTGCAGTGTTTTGCAGTTGAGGATGGTGTTCTACGGGCTAGGCGCCTTTCGGTGATTGACCGCTTGTTCTTTTTGGATCCCGTGCTGTATCACATAGGCACGGTTTGGAAGTTTTGTGTGTTGATCGCTCCGGCTCTTTATTGGTGGTTTGGAATTTCGCCTTTTCACTCGGATTTGGGGCATTTGTTGGTGGTATTTGCTCCGCGTATGTTGCTTAGTATTTATGGGTTTTATTGGTTGAGCAATCGTAAAACCATTCCATTGGTGTCTGAACTGGATCGGGTGGTCAGCATTTTCAGTTTGGTGTCAGGTATGTTTAAATTACTTGTTAACCCCTTCCGGCAAACATTCTCTACCACAACCAAAGAATTGGATTCCACTAAAATACAAATTCATTGGCCGCTGATGCGCCCGCATCTGATTCTCATCGTATTGACGGTTGCAGGGATGGCATATCAGTATTTTGGCGCGCAGGGAGAGCAGTTTTTCATGCGCCCTAACGTAGGCTTGATGATTTCTCTGACGGTGTATGTTTTATGGTTGTTGTTTTTTGCCTGCCTGGTCTGCGTGCAGCGGCCGATACCGAATGGGTTGTTGGATACGGTGGAAAGCGTGCGGCAAGGGCGTATCAGGACGACCATCAAGGTTCTATTAAAAAGAATATTCTTATGAAAAATAGTTGTGATTTTGTTCAAGTGCTTTTGATGATGGTGTTTATGCTTTTTCCTTTGATGGCAAATGCGCAATCTAATGAGGGGGATCAGCGTTCTTCAGTGCTTTTCATCGCAGGGCAGAGTCGGGAGGAATTCAGGGATTATCTGAGGGATGTTTCTAAAAAAGGGCAGCAGTGCCCTTTGCCAGGAGGGGCTTCTTTTTATACGGCTTTAAATTCATCCGGATTTACCGAGCCGCATTCCAATTTTCCGGGAGACAATCATCAGGATCTTGAGTATTTACAAATGGTGCAGGATCCGTTGGTTATTCAGATTGGTCTATGGATGTCACGCGAACAGCTTTATCAAACCATTGCCGGCGATCAGGATGCTCAAATCAAGCAAATGTTTGAATCTCTGAAAGCCTTGCAACGACCGGTTCTTCTGCGCATTGGTTATGAGTTTGACGGGCCGCATAATCGTTATCCACCAGCGGCTTATGTGCAAGCTTATCAGCGAATAGCAAAAGTCATGAGGCGCGCGCGCGATATCATGTTGGTTTGGCATTCGTATGCGATGATTCCTACTTATCAGGACTATCCGGTGACTGACTGGTATCCAGGAGATGAATACGTTGATTGGATTGGGATCAGTGTTTTTCAGATTGGGGATGAGGGATTCCATGAAACACCCAATCGCGATAAGTTGTTGGCGATGGCGCGCGCTAAGGGGAAGCCGGTGGTGATAGGGGAAGCAAGTGCGATCCGTTACACCCATCGACAAAAAAAACTCACCGGAAAAGAATACTGGGATTATTGGTATAAACCCTATTTTGACTTGATCGAACAACACCCTGAAATCCGCGCAGCCACGATGATTCACGTTGATTGGGATAATCAGCAGCAGCACCGGGAACTTGATTGGGGAGATTGTCGAATTGACCGTGACCCTTATGTGCTCAAACAATGGCAAAAGCAGTTGGGAAAAGCATACTGGTTGTCAGCTGATAAATCATTGTATTCGCAGGTGCAAAAATTTGTGAAGAAGGTTGACAAATAAGGGGCAAAGGGATAATGAGGGATCGTGCAAGAACTTGGTGAGCAGTGTCCACAAAGTTTATCTTACTTTTTCTCCTTTAAATATTCTATATCCAATGAAAAATTTTTTTTCCAATTTAGTGGGATCAAGTTTCACATTACCTGTTGTCGGGACCTTGTTGATCTCATCACTTAATGCGCAAGCAGGTGTTTTGCTCGATATTTACTCAGAGGTAATCGAATCGGCTCCGATTAAGCAGTCAGGCGATCTGTTGTCTCAAGCGGCTAAACAGAATGTCACCACCAAAAAGCGCAATTATTTGCCTCGTCTATCCTTTGATGCTCGGGAGCTTTGGGTGGATCAGGATATCACAGTGAACGATTCGCTTGGATCGCGGGGAGCAAGGAGTGATTACGAAAATACGCGCCTTAACTTGGAACTGGATCAGCCATTGTATGATCCCACGATCAAATCTAAAATTGAAGTCGCTAGAGCTAAAGGGCGCCAGGTGGAATCACAAGCCCAGTTGATTGTTGAAGCGAAAACGCGCAGGTTGATTGAGCAATTTCTTGAGACGGCAAAGTTGCAGCGGCTGATATTGTCCACCAACCGTGTGGTCGGTCGGCTAGAAAAAGAGTTACAGGAAGTTTCTAAGAGAAAGGAGGCTAATGTGGCTACTGTCAGTGAAGTGCAGAATATACGCCTCGCTTTGGCTTCGGTGAAACGTGACCGGAGTAATTTTTCGCTGAATCGAAATTACGCTTTGGTAAGCATGGGGCCAAGTGGTCAAGCTCTCAGGAAAAAGCAATTGCAATGGAGGGAAAGCAACGGGCCGTCGTCTTGGGGGAAGTCTGCGGATGAGGAGAACGTGGCTCCCGAAGTGAAAAACTTGCGCGCTGAGGTTGAGGAATTCCATCACCAATCCCGCGAAGTGAAACGGCGCTCATGGCCTGTGCTAAAGTTGGTAGCTCGTTACGGCATCGATAACGGGGGGAATCCGGAATTTGGTGGGCTTCGCACTGGAGACCGTGACCTGAACTATTTCGAGGGTGGCTTAGCCTTGCAGTGGAATATCTTTGAACGAGGCATGAACAATTCCGAAGCCAAAGAGCTTGAGTTGAAAAAAGAGGCGAAAAAAGCTGAGTTGCAACAGATGATGGAAGATCGCGATCAACTGGCGACTTATAGCAAAGATCTATTAAAGTACTCAAGAACCAGTATGAATGAATTTGAGAGTCTGATGAAGGAATACAAGGTTCTCAAAGATGCTTCAGCTCGCGCTTATGAAGCAGGTAAGGGTTCTTATATGGACTCAATCACTGCATACATGGCTTATGAAGCGGCTTTGAGGGATTGGACAAATGCTCAGCATGAGTTGTTGCGTCGCCGGATCACTTTTTATGCGCAGTCAACGGGTTGGGATAAGTCTTTGGTTCAGAAGGTGGACGGGATGTTTAAAGTAGCGAAGTAGTGCGGTTGATATTGGGATTCCCCCGATTGCTACAAACCATGCCGATAAGCCAGCGGTGAGCATTGCATTTGTCTGCGGAACATGCGGTTGAAGTGGGAGAGGTCGTTGAAGCCGGAATTTTCGGCGATTTGAGTGACGGACTTCTGAGTGGTGGTGAGCTCGCGGCAGGCGTTGGCGATGCGGATCTCTGTTAGGAATGTGATGAAGGAGCGTCCGGTGCTGCGTTTGAAATGGCGCGAAAAGGTGGGGCGCGAGACGGGTACGGCGTCAAGGATGTCGGAGAGCTTCAGCGGTTCGGAGAAATGAGCAGAGATCATGGCGACGGCTGCGGCGATGGCGCGTTCGTGGGGGTCGCCAGGTTCGGGTAGGTGGAAGTCACTGGAAGCCAGGCTTTGTTTATCTTGTTCGGGTGCCAGAGCGAGGGTGTTGAGTATTTCCAGTAAGGTGGTAAAACGCGGCAGCGCGGCGAGCTGGGTGAGCTGGGGAAGTAGGTTCTGTACTGCGCTCGCGGTGTCGCCGGAAATATGCAGGCCGAGGCGGGCGGCTTGTCGCAGCGGTTGTAATATGGCGGAAATCTCGTCACCGCTTTGCCATACGGAGAGCGGACTTTCGGGGTCGAACTGGATGCAGTAACCGTGGCTGGCTCCGTCCATGCGCCAATAGTGAGGCAGGTGACGATCGATGATCACCAGGTCGCCATCGGTGAAATTTTCGAGGTGGTTGCCGATCAGGCGCAGGCCGTGGCCTTGGCTGACACAGGTGATTTCCATCTCGGAATGGCGATGCCAGAGTGCCCCCGAGCCTTCAACCGGGGTGGATTGTCTGGCCTCGGTGTGCAGCCGCACTCGTTCGATGCATTGGTTCCAGGTCAACAAACGGAAAGACTGACCGGCGAGGGGTTTGATGGTTTCTACTGCGACGGCCATGGGGGAGAGGGAGTGAGGAGGAAGAAGTTAGGAGATAGAATAAAATACCACTTTTTGAGTAAAATGAAGGGAGTGGACTGATATTAGGGGAAGATTTTGAGATAATCCAACAAAAAAATGAGTCAAGGGGCGTAGCGGCCAAGGCTAGGGACGGGCAGAATGGGGGCACATTAATCAAAGCAGCATTTAATATTATGAAAGAGCAGACTGAATACCGATTTTCTTTTGGGCCGTGGAACATCAGTGAGGGGGAGGACCCTTTTGGACCGCAGGTGAGGAAACCCGGCACTTTTGAGGCGAAGTTGGATTTGTATCGTCCACTGGGATTTGAGGGGGTGCAGTTGCACGATGATGATGTGGTGGAGGGCATTGATGAGCTGACTGCTGAGCAGGCTTTGAAACGCGCAGCGGAGGTGAAGGTCTTATTGGATGATCGTGGATTGACTCCGGAATTTGTCGCTCCGCGTTTGTGGTTTGCGCCGCAGACGGTGGACGGGGGACTGACGGCCAACTCTGAATCTGATCGCACATATGCGATGGATCGTTGCAAGCGTACGATTGATATTGCGCGTGAGGTGGGCACCAGGAATATTGTGATGTGGTTTGCACGTGAGGGTTCTTATTGCCGTGAGAGCAAAAATGCCAAAGTCGCTTATGATCGTATCTTGGACGGACTGAATACGATGCTCGATTACGATAAGGAGATTGAAATTTGGATTGAGCCCAAGCCAAACGAACCGACCGACCAGGCGTACGTGCCGACGATCGGTCATACCGTGGCATTGGCTTATGCTTCGAATGATCCGAAGCGGGTGAAGGGCTTGATCGAAAGTGCGCATGCAATTTTGGCAGGTCTGGATCCGGGGGATGAAATGGCTTTTGCGATGGCGCACGATATGTTGGGCAGTGTGCATTTGAATGACCAGAACGGTTTGAAATACGATCAGGATAAAAATTTCGGTGCGGCAAATTTGCGCAGTGCTTTTAACCAGGTGCGGGTTTTGGAGCAAAATGGTTACGGCAAAAATGGCGAGTTTGTAGGTTTGGATATCAAGGTGATGCGGACCCAGCAGGGGGATTTGGTGACCAAACATTTGGAAACCAGTCGTGAGATTTTCCTCGCTTTGGTGGAGAAGGTTCGCTCTTTGGATTCGGCCAAAGAGCAGGCTTTTATTGATGCGCGTGACTATGAAGGTTTGGAGCGTTATTTGCTGTTACACCTGATGGGATTTTGATGCGCAACCAAATATTGTTCTCAGAGAGAGATTTTGGCTTTGCCTTCAGGTGAAGTTGAGGTCAATTTGACTGAACAAGTGATGATTCAGGATTCTATTAACAAACTAAGAGAACTGTTGGGTGAGAAGAATGTTCTCACCGAAAAGGAGGATTTGATCCCCTACGGTTTTGATGGCACGGCAGCATTGAAAAATGCTGCCGTTTGCGTGGTTTTTCCTGAGAACACGGAGCAGGTCGCCGAGGTGATGAAATTGGCCGCAGCGGAGAAGATTCCTGTGGTCACACGGGGATCGGGCACCGGGCTTTCCGGAGGCAGCATTCCGGTGGAAGGAGGAATCGTGCTTTGTCTGTTGAAGCTGAAGCAGATTCTAGAGCTGGACACTGCCAATTTGACGATGCTGTGTGAGTGCGGCGTGATCACTAAAGAGATCGACGAAGTGGCTGGAGCCAAGGGTTTGTTTTATCCACCTGATCCGGGCTCGATCAAGGTATCGACGATTGGTGGCAATGTGGCGAATAATTCGGGTGGCTTGCGTGGTTTGAAATACGGGGTGACGAGGGATTATGTGATGGGCATGGAGGTGGTGACCGCTGCGGGGGAGGTGATCTGGTTGGGTTCGAAGTGTGTGAAGGATGTGGCGGGTTATACGCTTAAGGATTTGTTCATTGGTTCGGAAGGCACGCTGGGCGTGGTGACCAAGGTATTACTGAAACTGTTGCCTCGTCCGCAAGCTCGCAAAACTTTGTTGGCGACTTATGATAGCATGGATGCGGCGGCACAGACGGTGGCGGCGATTATCGCTCGCCATGTGATTCCGTGCACCTTGGAATTTTTGGATCGCAAGACTTGTCAGTGTGTGGAGGATTTTGCCAAGGTCGGTTTGCCGACCGATGCGGCTTCGGTTTTGTTGATGGAGACCGACGGGCATCCGGTGGTGGTCGAAGAGGAGGCGAAGTTGATGGAGGAAATCGCTCGTGAGCACGGTGCGATGTCGGTGGAGGTTGCCAAGGATGAGGAGCAGGCGGTGAAACTGGCTTCGGCCCGGCGTAGTGCTTTTGCCGCTTTGGCGAGGATCCGCCCGACGACGATTTTGGAGGATGTGACGGTGCCGCGCAGTGAGCTGCCGAAGATGGTGAAATTTGTCAACGAGGTGGCGAAGAAGTATCAATTGGAAATCGCGACCTTTGGGCACATGGGGGATGGTAATTTGCATCCCACTTTTTTGACCAACGAAAAGGATGAAGAGGAGATGGAGCGGGTCGAAAAAGCGATGGCTGAGATTTTCAAAGAAGCTTTGGATTTGAAGGGGACGATCACCGGGGAGCATGGGGTGGGGCTGGCGAAGAAGGAATTTTTGTCGGACCAATTCCAGGATGGAAGTTATGAAATGTTGAAGAAGGTGAAGGTGGCGCTGGATCCAGATGTGATTTTGAACCCGGGAAAAATATTTGATGTGGATTAGGATAGGGATTTGGAGAGAGAGAACCACGAATGGACACGAAGAAACACGAATGGGAGAATTTGAAATTTAAAATGGGAGCTCTTGCTATGAAAAAAGGGAACCACTAATAGACACGAAGAAACACGAATGGGGAGAATTTGAAATTTAGGATTTGAGATTTGAAATGGGAGCCCTTGCTGTGAAGGAAGAGAACTCACATGGGCCGAGACGGTGGGTGTGGCTCGAAGATAGAAGGGATTAAAGATGATGGAATTTGGATCTACGGCCTATAGCCTAAATTACTACAGACTAACAAGCTAACTCCATATGACTTCTTATCTTAAAGATCTTGATTATTCGGTGGTGCAGCAGTGCATGCATTGTGGGATGTGTTTGCCTACTTGTCCGACTTATAGGGAGACGGGGATGGAGAAGAATAGTCCCCGCGGACGTATTGCGTTGATGCGGGCGGTGGCGGATGAGGAGCTGGAGGTGACGAAGGCTTTTGCGGATGAGATGTATTATTGTCTCGGTTGTTTGGCGTGCACCACGGCTTGTCCAGCAGGGGTGAATTATCCGGAGTTGTTTGAAATGGCGCGGGCAGAGGTGGAGGAGGCCGGGGTATTGGATCATCCTCAGCGGCGCTTTTGGAGGTGGTTGAGCCTGAAACTGATTTTTACCCGGCCGCGCTTGTTGCGTTTGATTGGTCGGATGCTGCGGCTTTACCAGGTGAGTGGGATGGAGGGTTTGGTGAGGAAGAGTGGGGTGTTATTTATTTTGCCTAAAAACCTGCGTGAACTGGAGCCGACCACTCCTAAGATTGGTCCGGCTTTTTCCGATGATTTGATCGCCGAGGTGGAGGAGCCGCAAGGGGGTGAAAGCAAATATCGGGTGGGCCTGCTGACCGGCTGTGTGCAGGATTTGATTCTGGCGGATGTGAATCGTGATACGGCGGATGTGCTGTTGCAGAATGGGTGCACGGTGGTGACGCTTAGGAATCAGGGCTGCTGTGGATCGCTGCACGGGCACAATGGTGCGGTGGACTTGGCCAAGCAGATGGCAAGACAGCATTTGGATCGTTGGGATTTGGATTGTTTGGATGCGATTATCAGCAATGCGGCAGGTTGTGGTTCGCATTTGAAACATTACGGACCGCTGTTGAAAGATGATGCGGATTACTGCGAGCGAGCGCGGCAGTGGGATGAAAAAGCTAAGGATATCAACGAGTGGTTGGTGGAGATTGATTTTCGCAAGCCTGCAGGAGATGCAGAGGAAGCGACTCAGGTGACTTATCATGAGGCCTGTCATCTTTGTCATGGGCAGAAGATCACTCAGCAGCCACGGGCGATTTTGAATAGCATCCCGGGTTTGAATTTAAATGAACTGAAGGACTCTACCTTGTGTTGTGGCAGTGCGGGTATCTATAATATCACTCAGCCAGAGCAAGCGGGAAAACTGCAGGACGAGAAAGTGGCCAATATTGTGGACACTTGCGCGACTGTGACTGCGGTGGCTAATCCTGGTTGTCACTTGCAGATTGAAAACGGTCTGAAGGACTGCGGAGCTTCGCAGGTGAGGGTGGCGCATCCGATCACGCTGTTGGCGGAGGCTTATCGGGCGGAGGGGGGGTAAGACAAAAAAGTCAAGCTGCTGACGGTTATTCGTTTCACCCTTGCAGGGCTGGGAGAGTTGGATTTTTTACCCAGCGCTTCGCACTGGGCTATATCATTGAGCACCGTTGGTGCAAAAGAGATGAAAGCAAACTGTCCTGTAAGGACAAAATGAGATAGCCCAATGCGAAGCGCTGGGGTTAAATTGGTTTTATTGCCAGCCCTAAAAGGGCGAAATGATGTTGAGGTGTGATAGGGTAGCTTTCAATAAGCAGGGGCTAATTTTTTAGTCCTGCACCCGGGCGGAGGAATAGGTTAAAGTTATGATTTCATAGAGATTGAAGGTAGGGCAGATTGCTGAGATTAGAGGCGGCATGAAATATTTCGTGAGGATGTTTTTTTGCCGTGAGGATGGGAATGTGATTAAGTGAAGCTTTACATGAGAACGGGAAGCAATACTTGGAAGTCTGTCAGTTTTTTTCTGATGATGTCTATAGGGGCGTGCTTGTTCTTGGGCAGGGTCGAGCGGGTGTTTTCTCAGGATTTGTCGAGCCCTCAAAAAATACTGGAGGTGCCTTTTGTGCGCAACCGGATTTCGGTGAACGGGATTTTGGATGAGTGGAAGGAGTATAAGGGGATAAGATTTTCTCCGTTGGACGTGATGTCAGGATCGTCATCGAGGGCTTGGGTGAGATGCACTTGGGATGAGGAAAAGCTGTATTTGGCTTTGCGGGTGAAAGACGATAGTTTGTTTGCGGCTGAAACAAGTGATGCGGGCACGCCTTGGCGAGATGATGCGATTGAAGTCTATTTGAGTGTGGATCCAGCGGCGGCTCAGGAGAAAAAAATGTCGCCCAATGAATACCAGTTCATTGTGAACTTGAATGGGGCGGTGGGATCCTGTCGCGGCACGACATCGGGGGAACGTGATCACAGCTGGGATGCGGATATTCTCAGCGGGGTGCGGTGGCAAGGGAGTTTGAATGATTCGTCAGGCTCTGCGGACAAGGAATACACGGTGGAAATCGCGATTCCCTGGCGAGTAATGGGAGTGGAGCCACAGGCGGATTTGGAATTGTTGGTGGATTTTGCGGTGACGGATCGCAGGCAGGAGGATACGGCGACGGCAGATCTTTTTTATTATGACTGGGCAGGATTGCCGAAATTTGGTGATCCGACCCGGTGGAATAAGTTGGTTTTGCGCCGGGCTCCCGGGGCTGGTGTTAATGAGGGAAAAAGAGAGCGATCGGCGGCTTGGATTTGGCTATTGTTTTTGGGGGCGGTGCTTTTGTTGTGGTGGATGTTTTCCCGTTTCAAAAAAGCGTGGCAAGAGGTGGAAGTGATGAGAAGTGAAAATAAAGGGGAAAGCCCGGAGGTGATGGATGAATTGGAAAATAGGCAAGAGTCAAAAGGGGGGGAGGGCAGTGAGGAGATCAGTGATGGTTTGCGGGTTTTGGCACGGCGGGTGAAGCAAATTCTGGTGGAGGAGTATGCGAGTGATTTATCTGCCGCTTCGGTGGCGGAGCGATTGAGGGTGTCCGAGCGGCATATGCGCCGGGCGCTCAATGCGGCGGAAGGGCAGAATTTCAGCAAAATGTTGCAGCAGATTCGCTTAAAAAAAGCCTGCGAATTATTGGCAAACAAGGAGCTGTCGATAGCCGAGGTGGCTTTGGAAGTGGGTTTCGGGGAGCAGTCTTATTTTTCGAAATTGTTCAAATCGAGTTATGGGGTGTCACCGACGGAATATCGAGTGAAGAGCGGCGAAGCGCGGTAATGAGATGGACGCCCGTCCCGCTGATGGTCGGGGTGGCGGGATCTCGGGATGGAGAGATCGGACATTTTGTGGATAAAACGGACATTCCGGAAATTTATTTTATGTATAAGTTACTTGTATAGAGTGCCTTATATTGTTTTGTCGATTTCGGACGGTTTTTTTGTCCGCTGTTTGCTATCGGATTAAAACGGATTCGTTTATAACTTAGGGCGTCTGTTACAACGCTTATGAAAAACTCCCTTCGATTGATTTACCAACTAGATTTGTGTGTTTGTGTGAGGGGGTGCTGGCCGCTTTGCCTGGTGATGGCGGGGCTGGTGCTGGTCGGGTTGGACAGGGCGGCGATGGCGGCAGACTGGAAGGAGCCTAGCTTTGAAGCGCAGCAGATTGGTTCTTTGGAAAAAGGTTACGGCCTGAGCACGGGGGATGTGGACGGGGATGGCAAATTGGATGTATTGCTGGCAGATCGCGAGACTTTTGTCTGGTTTCGCAATGGGGATTGGAAACGTTTTGTGCTGGCGGATCGACTGGATGAGCAGGGGGCGATGTCGATCGAAGCGCGTGACATCGATGGTGATGGCAAGGTGGAGATTGTCATTTGCACCCGGGCACCCAAAGCGAGGATTTATTGGTTGGAGAGACCTGCGGATCCTACTCAGTTGTGGAAACCAGTGGGCCTGCCCAGTGAGCCGAATCAACACCGTATGCGTTGGGCGAAGGGGGCGGATGGACGTCACTATATCATCTCGGTGCCGATTCATGCGCGAGTGAAGGGGGAAGCTGTGAACATTTATGCTTATCCGATGCCGCCGGATGCGCAGGGGAAAGTTGAGCGCAAGTTGCTGATCGATAACATGAGCGACATGCATGATTTTTCAGTGGTGAAGGGAGACAAGGGGCAAGGGGAGAAGTTGTTTTTCATTGGTTTTGAGGGAGTGGATCTGATGGGGAATTCGGCGGAAAAGTTTTGGCAGCCGGATGGAGTTCGACGTTTGCCGGGTATGATGGAAGGTTTGGGAGAGATTGATGAGGGGCGGACGAAGGGTGGATCTTTCCTGGCGTTGGGTGAACCCAAACACGGGACGCGGGTGGTGGTGTATCCGGAGGATGACAAAGGGCAGTATAGTCAGGGTAGGCAAGTGCTCGACGATACTTTGATTGCCTGTCACGCGTTGGAATGTGAGGATGTATTGGGATTGGGCTACGATCAGGTGATTGCAGGATGGTGGGGCGACGAGGGCGTGGGCAATTACGGTATCCGCATTTATGTGCCGATGAACGATGAGGCTACCGAGTGGAAAACGGTCAGCGTGGATGAAGGCACGATGGCCTGTCAGAGTCTGCAGATTGCGGATATGGATGGCGACGGGGATTTGGATCTGGTCGCTGCTGGATGGACAACCAAAAATCTGGTGATTTTTTGGAACCGAAGCGGGGAATCAAAATCTGCGAACAAATAATGAGAACCCTATTTACCCCCCTGTTGATGAATCCGCGGTTGATTTGTATTTCCCTGGCTGCTTCAGCGGTGTTTAGTTCTGCTTTATATGCAGCTGAGTTGAACCAGCAACAGCGGGTGTTTTTTGAGAAAAAAATCCGTCCGGTGCTGGTGGATCATTGTTACAAATGTCATTCGGAGAAAGCCGAGGAAGTGGAAGGTGGTTTGTTGTTGGATACACGTGAGGGGATTCGAAAAGGAGGGGATACCGGGCGGGCGGTGGTGCCGAACCGGATCAGCGAGAGTTTGTTGATGAATGCGATTCAGCATGGTGATTTTGAAATGCCGCCGGATAAAAAACGCTTGCCGGATGAAGTGATCGCCAATTTTGCCAAGTGGATCAAGATGGGCGCGCCCGATCCTCGGGAGAGCAGTGGCAAGGTCTCACGTCTGGCTGCCGATAAGGAAGCGGCGGGCAAACACTGGGCTTATCAGCCGCTGGCCATGAGCAAGATCCCGCTGGTAAAAAAGAAGGATTGGCCACGTGGTAACATTGATCATTTTGTTTTGGCGAAACTGGAAGAGACGGGGCTTGCTCCGGTGAGAGATGCGGATCGTTATACTTTGCTGCGTCGCGCCACTTACGATCTCACCGGGCTGCCGCCGACTTTTCAGGAAATTGAGAATTTTGTGAATGACAAGGATGTGGATGCTTTTGCCAACGTGGTGGATCGCTTGCTCAAGTCACAACGTTTCGGAGAGCGCTGGGGACGTCACTGGTTGGATGTGGCGCGTTATGCGGATTCGAGTGGGGGCGGGCGTGATTTTACTTACACCAATGCGTGGCGTTATCGGGATTATGTCATCGATTCTTTTAACCAGGACAAAGCTTACAACCAGTTCGTTCGTGAGCAGGTGGCGGGAGATTTATTGCCTTACAGCAATGATGATCAGCGAAGCGATCAATTAGTGGCCACGGGTTTTCTGGTGATCGGTCCAAAAAATCTAGGCGAGCGTGATAAGGAAGTCACACGATGGAATGTGATTGATGAGCAGATCGATACAGTGGGACGTGCTTTTCTGGGATTGACCTTGGGCTGTGCGCGTTGTCACAAACACAAGTTTGATCCGGTGTCACTGAATGATTATTACGCGTTGGCAGGAATTTTCTCCAGCACCCGAACTTTGAAAAAACCGAAACCCAAGGATTCGATGTCGAAGTGGCAACCGGTTCCCTTGCCGGTGGGTGAAAAAGAGGCGCAGCGGCTGAAAGATGAATTTGCCCGGCTGAAAGCGGAGGCTGGCCAACACAAAAAAGAAGCCCTGGCGCATGTCGAAGAGTTGCAGCAACAGATGAAGGAGCTGCGGGAGCGGACGGAGCGCGATGAGAAAGCGGAGGCTTTGTTGGTAAAAAAACTGGTCAAAGCAACGTTCGATGGGGACAGCGCTTCGGGGGAGGCGAGTGTGCTGGGTAACTACCTGACCGCTTTGCCGATGGCTCTAGCGGTGAATGATATGGAACAAGCGGTCGATGAGAACATTCGCATACGAGGGCAGACGCATACCAAAGGGCAGCAGGTGCTGCGCGGTTTTTTGTCGGTCTTGATGAAGAGTGGAGCGGCGGGCATTCCCGAGGGGCAGAGCGGGCGTTTGCAGTTGGCTGATTGGCTGACGGATACTCAATCACCGGCATCGGCTTTGAGTTCACGGGTGATGGTCAACCGGGTATGGAATTATTTGTTCGGTGCGGGCCTGGTGCGCACGGCGGATAACTTCGGCGCTCAGGGGGAGACTCCATCGCATCCGGAATTGCTCGATTATCTGTCACAGCAATTTATCGATGAAGCTTGGTCGGTGAAGAAGTTGGTGCGGCAGATCATGTTGTCACGTGTTTATCAACTGGCCGCCGAGCAGCGGGATCTGGCGGCAAAAATCGATCCGGATAATCGTTTGTTATGGCGCACTAACGGGCGGCGGATGGATGTGGAGGCGATCCGCGATTCGATTTTGACTATTAGCGGGTTGATTGATCATCAACAGGGGGGATCGACCCTGACGGTGGTGGGATCATTGGGGTCATCGCGGCGTGGATACCGCACGGTGGATATCAATCCCTACAATCGGCGTGGGGTGTATCTGCCGATTATTCGCAGTGGGCTGTCGTCATCGATGGACATGTATAATGTGTTTGATTTCCCCGACTCGGGACTGGTGACTGGGCGTCGCAACTCGACCACAGTGCCGACCCAGGCGCTGTATTTGATGAACAGCAATTTCATGGTGAAAAACGCCCGAGCCACGGCGAAGGCTTTGTTGCAAGGTGATGAAGTCGCGAATGATTCGGGACGTGTTGAACGGGCTTTTCTGATGATGTTAGGCAGGGGAGTGACCGCGGATGAGAAAAAAAACTCGCTGGATTATATCTCCGACTTTGAAAAAGAAATGAGAGATCAGGGGCGATTGCCGCAGGTGGCAAGAGAGCAGGCTTGGACCAGTTTTTGTCAGAGTTTGTTCGCTAGTAATGAGTTTTTGTTTTTGAACTGAAAATTTAATCAAAGGAGGTTTTTATGAAAGAGTCGTTTTCACGCAGAGAGTTTCTGAGTCGTAGTGCATGCGGTTTTGGTTCGCTGGCTTTGTCAGGTTTGTTGGCAGAGCAGGCCGTAGCCAATGCAGGAGCAGGGGGTAGAACCCTTAATCCGGCGCATCCGCTGGCGGCGCGGCTACCACATTTTCCAGCACGGGCGAAGCGGGTGATTTTTTTGTTCATGCGTGGTGGGCCGAGTCAGGTGGATACCTTTGATTACAAACCTGCATTGCAGCAGGCTGATGGCAAAACGAAACAACTGAAGGGCTTCGAGCTGCAGCAGGCGATTCGGGAGAAAGTGCCCAATGTGTTGATGGGCTCGCCTTTTCAATTCGCTCAACATGGAAAGTCGGGCATGTGGATCAGCGAGTTGTTTCCCCACCTGACCCGTCACGCTGACGAGCTGTGCATGATCAAATCAATGCACACCGATGGTTTTGATCACGGCCAGGCGACGGTGCGTTTGCATACCGGAGCGGATACGGATGTGCGGCCGTCGATGGGATCGTGGTTGGCGTATGGTTTGGGCACGGAGAATGAATCGCTGCCAGCTTTTGTGACGATATGCCCGAGCATGTTTGGCGGGGCGAGGAATTATGGCTCGGCTTTTTTACCGGCGATTTACCAGGGCACGCCAATCGGTGGTGCGGATGCGCTGGCAGCTGGAGCGGAAATCAGTAATCTCAAAAACAAACATATTTCGTCAAAGTTACAGCGTCAGCAGTTGGGTTTTATTCAAAAGCTCAATCGCGATCATCAACGGCGCGCCCCGGTGACTAACCAGTTGGAGGGTTTGATTCAGTCTTTTGAGCTGGCCTTTAAAATGCAGGCTGAAGCGCCGCTGGTGATGGATATCAAGAGTGAGTCACAGCGCACGCTGGATTTATATGGTATCGGTAATGAGGCGACGGATGACTTTGGGCGTCAGTGTTTGTTAGCGCGCCGTTTTGCTGAATCAGGAGTGCGGTTTATCCAGGCATCCCATTGCATGCGCAAGCAGAAGCCGGGGATCTTGAACTGGGATCAACATGAGGACTTGGAGGAAAATCATCGTGAGAATGCGATGGGAGTGGACCAACCGGTGGCGGCTTTGCTGACTGACTTGAAAGAGCGAGGTTTGCTCGATGAGACGCTGGTGGTGTGGGGAGGAGAGTTCGGTCGCACTCCGACGGTGCAACCGGTGAAGGGTAAAGTGGGCACCGGACGTGATCATAATCCGCATGGTTTTACGGTGTGGATGGCGGGCGGAGGAGTGAAGCCGGGTTATGTGCATGGAGCGACGGATGAGTTGGGGATTCGGGCGGAGAAGGACAAGATGCACATTCATGATTTGCACGCGACGATTTTGCATCTGATGGGACTTGATCACGAAAAATTGACCTATCGTCATGGCGGAAGGGATTTTCGATTGACCGATGTGGCGGGCAATGTGGCCTTTGATGTGATGGCTTGATAACAGAGTGGTTATGGTTTCGACGAGGTTGTTTTTTGGTTTTGCTTTTCTAGGTGTTTTGCTCTGGTCAGCTAGTGGCAGAGAGACTCGACTTTTGGGGTACTGGAATTTTGATGAAATTATTGGTGGGGTGGTGGAGGATAAATCAGGGCAAAACCATCACGGCCGTATTCATGGTGAAATTAGTTTGGAGAAAGGTATTCGAGGTTCGGGATTGCGATTCAGCAGTGATGAGGATTATGTTGATTTTGGCGCGCCGGTGATTCCTCCAGGTGATTTTACAGTGAGTGTGTGGATCAAATGTGACGATGTGGAAAAGCAGTTTTTTCTAGGACAATATCGTTACAAAGATCCTAATCGTTTGGATCTGGTGATTCGCGAGGGGCGGGTGTTGATCCAGATTGCGGAAAAACTGAGCAGTGAAGTTTTGATCAAAAAAGATCGCTGGTATCATTTGGTGTATGCACGCAAAGGGAAGGTGATGAGCATTTTTGTTGATGGCGTATTGGTGAAAAAGGGAAAGCTGCCGATGGCTGTGATGCAGGATGCCCCTTTGATCGCTGGTCGGATTGAGGTTCCCGGGCGTGATACTTTTCGTTTCACTGGAGTAATGGACGAATTGAGAATTTATGACGCGGCGCTCAACGTTGAGCAGGTGAAGGCTCTGTGTGCAGCAAGGCGGATTGATTAAATCTATTGATATTATCTCTTGAAATTATGGTATTTATGAATAGTATCGTAGTATAGAGATGTATCGAGTTTTAATAGCGGATGCGGATCCTTTGCGAGCCTGTCATTTGGAGGTGGATTTGGAGGGTTTGCAGATGAAGGCGGTTTCCGTGGTGAGCGGGGAGATGGCTGTGGCTTTTTGTCGGGAGTATGATCTCGATTTGATTGTGCTCGACCTGCGCATGGGGGACGCGAGAGATGCTTTGCGTTTGCTCAGGGAGAATGAAACGACGGCGACGATACCGATCATGGGGATTTCCGTTGGGGGGGAGGATGTTGAGCCTGGGTGGGATGATTTGTGTGGGATGGTGGATGGGGCTTTGCCTCGTTTGGAATTGGCTCAGGAATTGCGCCAATGTTTGCAGAAGGGCAATCATTTGCCGCCTGAGGTGGAATTGACGGTGAGGGAGGATGCGTTGAATTTGGAAAGCTCGGCCAGTCTGGCAGATGGCAAGCCGGTAGAGATGTTACTGGTATTGAGTGAACGGATTTTGTCGCTGGCGGCAAAATTAAAAGGTTTTGCCAGTGAGTTTGGCCCGGATGGGCCGGAGATGTTTGAGTTTGTGGAAAAATCTTCGAATCAGATGTATCAACGTTTAACTGATATCGCCTTACATGATGGGGAAGAGCAGGCTAGCCATCTGAGCGATCGTGAGGTCAGGCATGATTTTCGCAATATATTGGCTTCGGTGAGAGGTTTCACCGACTTGATTTTGATGGAAGAGGGGATTCCTGAAGGGGCTTTGGAGGGCTTGCGGGAAATTTGTGATTGTTCGAATCAATTTGTCGAATGGTTGGATGCGGAGAAAGTGGCTGCGGTGGGGGTTTGAGGGGGAGGATTCTGAATTCAGGAGTCAGGAGTCAGGAGTCAGAATTTGAGAGATTGGAAAGGGATTGTTGAAGTGGGGGCATTGGGTGCGAAAGTGAGGGCGATATGGAAATCGGTCATGGCATGCAACTGGGTTATTGTACGAATATTCATCGCGGGGAAACCTGGGTGGAGACTTTCGAGGCTTTAAAAAACTACACTTTGCGGGTGAAACAACAGGTGGCGCCTGATCAAGCATATGGCATTGGTCTGCGTTTGAGCGCGGAGGCTGCCAGCGATTTGCGTTGTGGCGAGGGGGAGTTGCAGCGTTTTCGATCCTGGTTGGATGAGAATGATTGTTATGTTTTTACGATCAATGGTTTTCCCTATGGGACCTTTCACGGGGAGCGGGTGAAGGAGCAGGTGTATCGTCCGGATTGGACGACCCAAGAGCGGTTGGATTACACCTGTTTGTTGTTCGATCTGCTGAGTGAGTTATTGCCGCAGGAAATGAGCGGCAGTGTGAGTACTCTGCCGGGATCGTTTAAGGAGTTTATTGAGGATGATCGGCAACAGGGAGATCTGATGGTGGCCAATTTGTTAAAATGTCATCAGCATATTCAGGCTCTGCGCGATAAAACGGGGCAGGATTTGCATCTGGGTTTGGAGCCTGAGCCGCTGGGCTATTTTGAGACCAGTAAGGAGACAGTGGATTTTTTCACCAGATTGGTGGAAGGGGCCAAGGCGGCGGGTTTGGATGAAGAGCAGATTTTGCGTAACATCGGGGTTAATTATGACACCTGTCATCTGGCGGTGGAGTATGAAAATGCGGACGAGGCTTTGGGGCGATTGAAAGCGGCAGGGATTCGGATCAGTAAGATTCACTTGAGCTCGGCTTTGTGTTTGCAGCCGACAGTGGAGGCGCGGGAGAGATTGAAGGCTTTTAAGGAGGATGTGTATTTGCATCAGGTGGTGATCCGGGAAGGGGATGAGATCACCAGAAGGTTTCGGGATTTGCCGGATGCGTTGGCTTTTGCCGATGAAGAGGGCAGTGCGATCGGTGATGAGTGGCGGGTGCATTTTCATGTGCCGGTGCATGCGCAACCTGAGAGTTGGTTTTCCGATACCCGTGATCACATTCTCGACACGGTGAAGGTATTGGCTCAGGATCCGGCTTTGTGTTCGCATTTTGAAATTGAGACTTACACCTGGGCGGTGATGCCGGAGGCGCTGCGAGCGGGGGATGTGGTGGATCAGATCGTGCGGGAGTATGAGTGGTGTTTGGGGCAGTTTATGGGGGCTTCACAGGTCATAAATTAAAAGAGTTTAACCGCGGATAGCGCGGATGAACGCGGATAAGAAAGGAATGAAAATATTAAATCAAATAAGTAACGACTTTCATTTTATTCTGAGCTGAAAAATGCATAGTAAAAACCTCATTACAAAGCATCTCACCCGCGCCTATTTGCCTTCGAAGAATAGTCTCGTTGCACTCGGCTGCGCTATCTGCGGTCTAATCCAAAAAGAATTCGAAAGTAACTTGGAGAACACCTGAATAGTTACATTTTTTCATTATCAGTGTATATCAGTG
>JASFYY010000087.1:0-52393 GCA_045046875.1 Verrucomicrobiota bacterium
GTCGCGAGCGCGGTATCATCCATCCGTCCTGCTCATCCCGTTTTACGCTTCTTAATGGAAGTTGGCGCAATATGAAGGTTTGGCTTTTCCTATATTACTTTTTCGCGGGAGCTTTGGCGGCGGCTTTGATTTCGACGGTCAGCGGGGAGGAATAAATGGCAAATTTCACATCTTTGGCTTTGGCCTTGGTGGCAGCTGCTTTGGCGCTTGCGATGGCTTTGTTTTTTTCTTTGTTAGCAGCGATACTTTTTGCATTTGCAGCGGCGGATTTTTGACTAGCATTGTGCAAAGCTGCTTTGGCGGCAGTGAGTTGTTTGTTGAGTTCTGCTTTAGCTGCTGCGCTGGCGCTGGCGGTATTTTTTCTGGCTGCATCAAAGGTTTTCTGTGCCTGGACTTTAACCGCTGCTGCTTTTTTGTCAGCAGCGGTTAAATCAAGCGCCAGTTTTTCGAGGCGTTTTTTGTAATCTTCTGCTTGTTTGGCTGCAGCGGGATTGTTTTCATATTTACTGAGTCCCGTTGCTTTTAAAAAAAACTGATAGGTGCCGGGTATTGGTTTGAAGTTGCCGTTGGAGGCAAAGTCGAGGGTTATTTTACCCTCCTCCTTTTTTTCGGCCACTATCGTGGTGGGTGGTTTTTTCATTCCAGGCAAGCCAATCGGTTGAATGGTCAGATTACCTTTGCGGTTTCCGGGATCACTGACTTTAAATGGCAGTTCGAGTTTTTTACCGATTTCCACAATCCATTTTTTGTTATCGGTCAGCGCGAGGGCGGCGGGTGCTTTTTCCTTGTTTGATACCGCGAGGGGGATGCGGGTGCTTAGCCGGGAGCGCAGACGATCTTTGTTGTAGTCCGCTGTGCCCCAGACCACACCAACGGTTCTGGCTTGGTGGGTGACAAGTTGTTTGTTGATGGTGGCTTGCCCGCTGAGGCGAATATGGCCAGCCCAATCGGCGGCGTCCGCAGCTGCGGTGAGGATAAGAAAGCCGCTGCTGTTTTTTCCAGAAATGACAGCGGGTGTCGCGCTGACTCCTTTGGGCAGCCCACTTGCGGTGACGGTGATGTCTCCATCAAAACCATCGCGGCGGGGGGTGAGGATACGATAGGCGTAAGTGCCTGCCTGGCGGAGTAAGGCAGCGGCAGGGTAGGCTTGGCGAGCTTCCAGATAGTCGCGTTCGGATACGGCGAGCACTTGAAAGTCAGGTTGGGCGGGGCGGATAGCTAGCCGGTAGAGGCGGGAGATGTCGCCGTTTTTATACTGGTTAACAATGCTGACTTGATAATCACCATCCTGGTCGGCGGTGAAGAACAAAGCACTGTCTCTGGTGGTCAGGTTGAGGGTGTCATTGGGCAGAGCGGGAGGATCGTCTTTGTCGGCGATTTTGACATAACTCTCATCGCCTTTGGCTGTTTTGGTTATTTTTTCTACGACGAGGTAAGGATCGGTGCCTGCTTCCATCCGGCTGCTGATGGCCTCCAGCCAGTAGCTGCTGCCTTTTTTAGCGGTGAAGCGGTAGCTGTCTTGGTCAGTGATGGTTTCAAAACGCCCGGCGATTTCAACCGGAGGTATTATTTTTTGCACTTTGTTTTTCTGATCTTCTTGGATCACCGGAGATCCGGAAAATCCGATGCGGATGGCATTGGAGTTTTTGAAGCGATATTCGAAGCCTGGCAATAAACCTGCGAGGGCCTTGCCGGGATGAAAAACAGCAGCAGATTTTTCTGTTTTGGCTGGAATTTGAATTTCCACTTTAAGGCTTTCGAGCGGCATTCCGTTGAGGCTCTGGTTAGCATCCAGACTGCCTCCGGGTAGGTTGCGCCCATAAAGGGTGTAGCTGCCCTTACTGCCGGGGGCACCGGCGGGAGGATAGATGAAATCAATGTGGGGGCGGGCAGAGACGGTGATTTGATAGTGGTATTGCCCTCCTCCTCGATAGAGCGCATCAGACACAGTGAGGTAATAGTCGCCATCGGTTTTGGCGGTGAAATCAATCATCGAATCACGTCCAAAGTGGTTTTGGTTTCGAGCAACTTGATGGCCGTTTTCATCATACAAAACGAGCAAGCTGTCGAGGCGTGAATCCAGCCGTTCGGCCAGGCAATGAATCAGTAGGCGTTGGCCTTTCTTGGCAGTGAACTTATAGAAATCAACCTGTTCAGGATCACTGTGTCCAGAGATGTTTTGTTCAAGCTCAATCGGCGTGGCTTTTTCCTTGGATGAATGAATGCCGGATTCGCTTAGTATTTTGGTTTTGGCAGGCAAAACGACAAAAGGGCGGGCGTTGGATAGACCGAAATAGCCTACGCTGCGAACTTCATAGATGCCGGCTTGCATATCCGCTGGCAGTGTGACTTTGAATTTATTGCCGTTAGGTCGCGCAGTGGGGTGGAAGTTATCGGCGGGAAGCATGACGGCTGCAGCCCGGATGCGGGGATCAGAAAAGTGTAGGCCTGTCAGCTTGTCGAGATGGGTGCCAGCCAGATCCACTTCAATGGTGCTGCCGGCGGCGGCAGCGGCGGGGAAGATGGTGTGCAATTCTGCGGAGGGCAGTTGCGCATTTGTCTGTTGTATGCTGGCTGCGGCCAACAGTAAAATCAGTAGGCTCGTGAATCGAAGGGTGGGGGGAATCATTTTCAGCGGGTGAGGGGATTTAGAGCAAAAGGGGGGATCAATGGTTGAATAGAAACTCTTTGGTATTGATCAATGCCCACAGGATGTCTTCAAATGATTCCTGCTCGGCTTTTTCCGCAGGTAGTTTTTTGGGGTCTGCTGCTGACTGTTGGCGTTTTTTCACCAAGTGGTTTTTGGCGGCGTTCAGTTCCTCTGTCTTGGGGGAGCGTGCCAGGGCGTAGAGATAGATTTCGGTGATGCGGTCATCGTCGCTGCGGTTTTTGGCTTTTGCCAGACTCGATGCCCGGCCCGAGGCGGCGGCTAGTTTTTTCTGCAGCGTCTGACCGTTGATCAGGTGCAGACTCTGGGCGAGGTTGGCATCCTGGGTGCGTTCACATTCGCAGGCACTGTCCATTTCGGGGCGACCGAATACGGTTAGGAAGTAAGACTGACTATTAAATTTATCATCAGGCAGGGCAATCGCCCGCACTCCTTTGATTTGCCCTTTGAAGGAGTTGGCGGTGGCGGCGACGTCATTGATGGAGTCGAGCAGGACTTCGGCTTGCAGTCGTTTGGGGTAATAGCGGGAATAGTTCTGGGTGTCGGTGGCGTTGTGTTCGTTGGGAGCTGCGCTCAGCTGATAAGTGTGGCTGTTGCAAATGGTGCGGATCAATTGTTTCATGTCATAATCACTATCAGTGAAACTCTGGGTCAATTGCTCCAGCAATTTGGGGTGGGTTGCCGGGTTGGTGACCCGAATGTCGTCTTCGGGTTCGACCAAGCCGCGGGAGAAAAAATGTTTCCAATAGCGGTTAACCAACATTTTGGAAAAGAAGGGGTTCTTTTTATCTGTCAACCAACGGCTCAGCTCAATACGCGGGTCCTCACCGGGAGAGAGTTCAAGGGTTTCTCCATCGAGAGGGGTGGGTTTGAGGCTTTGTTTGGTATTGGGATTGGTGCTGGCCGCGTTGGCTCTACGGTCATAGATGATTTCCTCGCCGGGCTGCTCACCTTTTTTCCGAGCAAGGGTGGAGAAAAAAGCAGAGAAGCTGTAATAATCGTCCTGGCTCCATTTTTCGTAAGGGTGGTGATGGCACTGGGCGCACTGGATACGAATACCTAGTAACATTTGCGCCACATCCTGCATTTGGCTTTTTTGATCCTTAACCGCACGGTACCACGCCACCGGAGGATTCTGTCCGATTTCACCCGAGGCGGTGATGATTTGCGATATAAACTGGTCGTAGGGTTTGTTCTGCATCAGGCTGTCGCGGATCCAGGAGTGGAAAAGGTAGGTTCCTCGGGTGTGTCCGGGGGTACTGCGTTTGTTTCGCAGAATGGCAGCCCATTTGCCGGCGAAGTGATCAGCGTAGTCGGGGCTGTCGAGCAAGTCATTGATTTTGGATGCTCTCTTTTTTGGAGCCTTGGAAGAGATGAAAGCTTTGGCTTCGTCAAGGGTTGGTAGTCTGCCTGCTATGTCCACCGTCACTCGACGTAAAAAGGTGGCGTCGTCACTTTGCGGAGAAGGTGGCATGCCAAGTAATTCCAGTTGAGTGAATATTTGTTCATCAATAAAGTTAACAGGATTGGGCAGCTGGGGCATTTTGGCTCCCAGAGGGATGGTGGCGCTGAAAATATCCACGTATTCCTGGAAGCGAACCATGATCGAGGTGGTGCCGGATTGTTTTTCGAATTTGATCAAACCATGCTCATCAACTTCGGACATCTCGGGTTGGTTGGATTCGTAAAGGGCCAGATGAGTGATGTCGCGATTGGAACCGTCACTGAAAAAGGCGGTTACGGAAAGCTGTTGCCTGGAACCAGGGTTGACGAGTTTTGCATGCGGTAGCACTTCAATGCGTTCGACCACTGGGTCGTTGTCCGGGGCGTAGTCCATGCCGTCTTTGATCCAACGAACGATCAACTGATACTCGTCCGAGTTTTTATCCATCCGCGCACCGCCGCCGTGCGGAGTATCTCCGCAGGCTTTCATCAATAGCAGGCTGTATTCTGGAGCGGCGGGGAAAAGTCTTCGCCCACGGCTTTCACTGACCAGAAATTCGTAGTCTTTTTCCGGCTCGTATCCTAACAGTGATAATCGAAAGTTGTTCTGGCCTCCGGATTTGCCATGGCAACCACCGGTATTACAATCATTGCGAGTGAGAATGGGAACCACGTCATTGGGAAAACTGATGGCTAGTGGAGTGGTGAACTTTTCGACTGTGATGATAGTATCAGCAGAGCTTAAATCATTAAAGTGTGCGCTGAGAGTTGCGGTGCCGTTTTTGAGCGGTTTGATATATCCCGAGGCATCGATGGAAATGATACCTGCAGGGATAATTTCGATTTTAGCTTTGCTGGTGACGTCACGAGAAGGAACGAGCGCGGCTCCGGGTGATTTGGGCACATCGAGGGAGACGACGATTTGCTGATGGGCATCAGGGCCGGTCAGGTGAATGTCGTTTGTGCCAGCTCGAGCGAGAATGCTCAGTTTTGCGGGGAGGGCAACAGCGGGAGCTGTTGCTGCTGCCTGGGTATTGGCCAGTAGTAGTAGCGGCAGGACTAGGCAGAGTTTTATTATTTTAGACATGGGGATTGGGCTTAGGAAATGAGTTCGGGAAGGGGGGGGTATTGGTCTTCGACGAGATAGCGGGGACGGCCGCCGAGGTCGTCTACGGTGGCGCGGCGCGCATCGATACCTACACCGTGATAGAGGGTGGAAAAAACTTCCTGGAAATGAACCGGGCGTTCACTGGCTTCGCCGCCGAGGCGGTCGGTGGCACCGATGACCTGGCCGTGATTCATTCCGCCGCCGGCCAGTAATGCGCAGGAGACCCGGGGCCAGTGGTCACGTCCGGCGGTTTTATTGATTTTCGGGCTGCGGCCGAATTCACCCCAGACGACAACTGAGACGTCCTTGTCGAGCCCCCGGTCGCGTAGATCCTGAACCAAAGTGCTGACGCCTTGATCCAATAGTGGAAAATCTTCCCGGGCGCGTTTGAAGTTGCCTCCATGCCAATCCCAGCGACTGAAGCCGAGAGTCACACAGCGCGCGCCGGCCTCGACCAGACGTCGTGCCATGAGAAATTGATCGAGTCGTTTCCAACAACCGTCGGCGGTGAGCTTTTCGGTTCCCTTGCCGTAATTTTCGATAGTTTTTGAGTCTTCCTGGCTGATATCCAGAGCGGTGGCCAGTTTACTGGAGGTCAGCACGCCGAAGGCCTGTTCGTGAAAGGAGTCCATCCCTTTCATCATGCCTGAATTGTCCATATCACGACGGAAATGGTCGAAGCTTGCCAGTAGGTTTTTGCGATCGGAGAGGCGATCGAGAGTGATGCCCTGCAATACCACGTCTTCCTTGCCACCGCCTCGATAGGGGGTGAAGGGGGAATGTGAGGGGCCTAAAAAACCGGCAGTGCCCGGGTCGCCCCATTCGTCATGGCCACATTTGGGTGACAGGCCGACAAAAGGCGGGCAAGAGCTGTTGACGGAGCCTTCCATTTTGGAGAGCACCGCACCCATGCTTGGCCAGCCGCTGGGGGGGGCGTTGCGCGGACTGCGCCCGGTGAGGCATTGGAAGGCATCGTGACCGCCGAAGGATCCGACCATCGAACGGATGAATGTGAACTGGTCGGCCATGGCTGCAATTTTGGGGAACAGTTCACCGATTTGGATGCCTGGTACATTGGTTTTGATCGCACGGAACTCGCCGCGCACTTCCGAAGGTGCGTCGGTTTTGATGTCCCACATGTCTTGATGGGACGGCCCACCGGGCAGGAAAATCATGATCACCGCCTTGTGGCTGTTATTTTTAGCGGGGTGGTTTTTTTGCGATTCTGCACGCAAAAGGTCAGGTAAAGCCAGTCCGCCAAGGCCTAAGCCGCCAATGCGCAGGAAGTTTCGACGTGAAACCCCATCACAGAACTTTCCTGAATCAGAACTGAGAATCGACAGCATTAGGGATTAGAAGGCCTAATGCTGATTAAGTTCAAACAAAATTAAGTAATTCCAAGCAGTGGCAGGGATCAGTGGGAGATAGTGATTACAATAAGGGGGGCGCGACGCGTTTTTTTGATCGTTTCGATAGGCGGATCTTTATATCCGGGCACAAAAACGCTTCGTGAAATGAACAAATCCCCAACGGATTGAAGGGGGGGCAAAAAATCAGGCTTAAGCCCGAGGTTTAAGCGCTGGCAAGCTCAGCGGCGACTTTGGCCGGACGTTTGAGTTTGTCGAGCACTTCGCGGGTATTGAGGCGGTTGACGGCAGCTTCATCCATGCCCAGAGCGACCAAACGTCTGCGTTGTTCGAGACGACGGCGAGTCTTGGCTGCACCACTTTTACGAGGGCGGGTCAAATGCGTTTTCAGGTATTTTCTACGGGTGCGCATGATTCTTTAAAGGTTGGAAAATATAATGATGGTGAAGTGATAATTTCATCATAGGATGTTTTTTCCGCGCCTCGAGGAGGTCGATGAATCTCTAGATGAAAAAGCCGTCCACAAATAGGCTGATATAAGTCGTAGGTCAACTGCTTTTGTCAGTAAGTAGGCTTGAATCATAAAATATGAAAAAAATGCAGTAAAACAGGGACACGGCTTGCCAGCGGGAAAGGCTCCGCTATATTCGCCGCCGAGACGCTCGTCGCCTGACCATGGTTGGGTTGATGAGCTTTTCGGGCCTATAGCTCAGCGGTTAGAGCAGGGGACTCATAATCCCTTGGTCCCTGGTTCGATCCCAGGTGGGCCCACTTGATTATAAATGAGTTACGGAGATTTTTTGGGTTTGCAACGAATGATAGGGGGCAATAAAGGGGCAATTTGTGAGCCGGTAACCAGATTCGTTTCGACCATGGTCGATCAATCGCCCGGTTAATTGCCCGGACCATCACATCCGGCTAATCTTAAGTTGATTCCGGTTGTTCCATCAGTTCGACCCATAGGCCAATTTTTTTGATAAGCTCCGTCGGGTCTTTTGCCGACACCAGGAAGACCTTGCCTTCGCGCACCTCGAAGATGGCATCCTGCCGAAACTTTCGGGCAAGGCGGAGGGCTTCCTCGCGAGTACAGACAATTCCGTAACCAGGTTCGGCGTGTGAAAAATCGGAGTTCCCCCCAGTGACATGAAAGTTTTTGAAATTGAGTGACTCAAGCTCGGCGCGAAGTTGTTCATTGGCCATCTGGTTCGCTATGTCGTCAACGGTATTCCCTTCCGGATTGTGGGCAGTGACAACAAAAAAAGCAGCAGGTAATTCCTTTTGCTCACAGTGAAAGCGGACTTGTTGGTATTCGTCTTTCATTTTGCTAAAACATCCAGTTTCTTTTTCCTGCCTTGGATAGTAGGTCGATATGTTTTTGGTAAGCCTCGCTAGCCGAAGGTTTTTTCCGCGCAGACGCATATTTGGCGGATGAGGAGGAAGATTGATTGGGGGGACGAATGGACAAGATGATGAAGATCAAGGCGAGGAATACGAGGACAGGCATTATGGTTTTCATCATTTTTCAGGCTGTTGCTTTTCACACATTCTTACTAGCTATGTGGGAAATATCCCATTCGTAACCACAATGCCACCCCGTTCCGTGTCATATAAAATTGATGATGAAGACAAGCCGTTATGTGGGGGTGATTTTCTCAATGTTCTTCGTTTTCAGGGGGGCGTCGATGAGGGATACATGGTTATCTGTCAGATGATGGAAAGAGTGGAAGGCAAAGCAGTGCGGACTTTTCAGTCCGCCGCAGGGGGAAGGAAATATGGCGGGTAGGAAAACCCGCGCTCCTGTGGTTGGTCTATTTTGTTCAATGTTAGGAATTGGATCAAATTTGAAAGGTGTCACCATCCTGCACTTATTGATCTGCATTTAAATCAACTTTGATTTTGCGAGTTACTTGTGAAGACTGAGGAGTGTTATATTAACAGAGTGGAGAAATTGATGCGAGGGGAGCTTAGGTTTGTTCGAGGTGCGTCCATGAACTGGTTTTAAAATAAAACCAGTTGGGGAATTTGGAGTTTATATCTTGATGAGAATAAATTTCAAAAACGGATTAAAATGCATCCCTTTAACTAATTATTCAGATTTCAGCTTAAATTGGAAAAACGAGCAGATAACGTTTGCTGAATTTGATAGTTTATAGTCAACGTGATGATTTAGTAAAGCTCATTTTGCCCAAAAGCTTCACCACCCATGCTTCAGAATACCAGCTTCACCGCGCCTCTAAGGAAGTGTTCAAAAAACAGTGCGAAGAAGTGCAACAGCATTGGCAGGAGGTTCAGGAGAAGGATGAATTTCTCTGCGCCGCTTCCTTCTAAACAGCTCATATTAATTTAGAAACCTTCACGACATGAATCTCTGGACTCGAAACGAACTTCTACTCGCACTGAGCCTTTATCATCAAACGGTATTTGGGAAGCAGCACAAGACCTACGCTCCGATTGTTGCGCTCGCTGACAAAATAGGCAGGACACCTTCGGCGGTAGCGATGAAACTTAGTAATTTCACTTCACTTGATCCTGTTGAAAAAGCTCGAGGAATTTCCGGTTTGCATGGAGCTAGCAAATTGGATCGAGAAATATGGGCTGAGTTTGAAGGAGCGTTCGAACAACTTGCCGAACAAACAGAGCTCTTGTTGTCACCCTCACTGAACACTCCGGAGGGCTCAACTGAAACAAGCGTTCTTGCAAAAAGGCGATTGCATCAAAGCTTTTTTCGTCGCGTGGTTTTGGGTTCGTATGGATCTCACTGCTGTATCACAGGAAACCCTGTCCCAGCACTTCTTCGTGCCAGTCACATTATTCCATGGGCGCAGTCTGAAGGTCACCGGCTTATGCCGAGTAATGGGCTATGTCTTGCCGCGACTCATGATGCGGCTTTTGATCAGGGATTGATAACTATTGATGGTGATTACCGGCTGGTTCTTGGTCGAGCTCTCAGAGACATTTTACCGCAGCAAGAAATAGAGCGAAGTTTCGCTGCGTTTGAGGGAGGTGTGATTCGGTTGCCGGAAAAAAATTTACCGTCATTAGCAGCGCTAGAATGGCATCGGGAACATATTTTTGAGAACTGAATAGGAGAACCGCAGATCTATACATGGAGGCACTAGAGCGATATTTTGAGAATCTGTATAACTTGCGGGTAGGGGTGGTTGGTCAAGGTAGTGACCGGTATGAGCGTCCACATAAACCGGCCATGTTGCTGACCGTGTTGGATCTGATGGATGCTGGGGAGATCGCTCGTAATCGGATTGAATGGAATGATTGTCTGCGTGAGCGATTTGCTAAGATATTCGAAGTGGTTCGATCATCGAATGACAAGGCAACGCCGGAGAATCTGTATTTTTATCTGAGATCCGAGGGCTTTTGGCGGCATGTGGGAAAAGCCGGTAAAGAGGTTTTAGTTGAGGGGTTAAGTAATCCTCCTCGGAAATCAGATTTGGCAGATGGTATTTTCCATGTGGAGTTGGAAGCTGATTTTTATCATTTGCTCGAGGATAGGAAAAAAAGGGAACTTTTTCGGGAGGCTTTGATTTCTCGTTATTTCCCGGACAAGCAGGATGCTCTGGCTGAGCTGACTATCCGTAAGACATCACAGAGCGGCTGAAGTATCTGCAAAAGATGTGATTGCTCGAAGCGCGGCATTTAGAAAGCTCATCCTCACAACCTACGACCATCAATGTGTGGCTTGCGGGATGCGGATCCGTTTGCCAAGCGGAATCACGATGGTGGAAGCGGCCCACTTGATTCCCTTTTCTGTGTCAGCTAATGATCATCCGAGCAATGGTTTTGCGCTGTGCAAAAATCATCATTGGGCTTTTGACCGTCACTTGATCACTCCGGATCATGAAGGCCGGTGGCAGGTGTCGCCGAGTTTGGAGCATCGCAGATCAAGCGGGGAAGCTGAGCTGTGTGCGTTGGCGGGGGAGCGAATGTTGCGGCCGTAGGAGGAGATCTTTACTCCTAGCGTGGCGGCGATTGAGTGGCGGGCGAGCAGGTTGGTGGGGGGATGAATAAGGGGGAGGCTGTAGGTGTTTAGGCTGTAGGCATTTAGTTGAGCCCCTATGTCGTCTTGCTATCATAATGGTATCACTTGGGATTTTTTTTGACTAGAATCTCAAAGGCTTCTTTGAATTTGCCGTTTTTCCAATCGACGGCTTGCTTGATCATGGTTTGTTCGTAGTCATTGCGATTTTGACTGGAAACGGCGCAAGCAAGATTAAAGATGCCGATTTCAAAAAAGGGCTGTAGCTCCCAGGGGGTGGAATCCCACCAGGGTAACTTCATCAACCGTGGGTCGGGGATGAAGGTGCTCATGTCGGGTTTGTTTGCTAGTGCCCACTGTTGGTAGCGCACTTGAATGGATGGGTTATCTGCGCAGCTCTCTGTGGTGACGCCGATGGTGTGATTAGCTAATGGTCGCAGGTAGGGCCAAAACTCATGTGGGTAAGCTTGCAGATGATCGTCGCTGAGAACGTTGGCAGCTGCGTATGGGTTGTTTTGCTGTTGTTGAGCAATGCGCTCACTTGCTAGGTGCAGTATTTTTTCTCCTGATTGGTCTTTCCATTGTTGGCATCGCTCTTTGTTAGCGGCGGGCCATTGCATTTTTTCTAAATCAGTAAAGTTGAGGCCGATCCAGAAGAACTTGCCATCTTGCTCTTTGACGATGGGCAGCAGGCGGCCAATTTGATAGGTGGTGTTCAATCGCTCATTGGTGGTGCCCGGGATCGGCACGGCTTGCCAGGAGGTTTGTAGTCCGCGTGTGATGAGGTGGCTTTCTCTGCGCCGGAAATTGGCTGTGACTTTGCGTACAAAGATGTGCTTTTGGGGGAGGCTTCCCAGCTGGTGTCCTGGGGCTGCGATGCTGTCTAGATCCACATAGAACTTGATGCCGCCGGGGCTCTGAAGTGCGGGCAGGCCGTGCGGGTTGAATTTTTTTATTAGATTGGAGCCGTTGGGTTCGGGGCGACAAAGGAATTGCATGCCGAAGGTTCCGCAATCTGGGAAAACTTTGCGGAAGTGATACATGATGATGTGCTCGGGTGTGCCGCAGGTTTGCTGGGCGATGTATTTCATTCGCTCAAAGGGGTAAACATCGGCTAACAGTTCGACGATGGTGGGTTTCAGCGGCAGACCGCGTGCTGCGAGGAACTTGAGTTGCTGCAGTGATCGGGTGGCGCTGAGGAAGCTGGTGTGTTGACCGCCTTGACCATTTCCATCGTGAAAATAGGCGGTATCTTTGATTTCAGTAAGCGGGATCAGGCCTTCAAAATCTGCTTTGATTGCGTCTAGGCTGCTGTCTCCATTTTCTCGGACTACTGAGCAGAGGCGAGTGATGAGCGCATCCGAGTAACCTTGTTCAAAGTGTTCGAGCAGTTCTCCGCCTTCGAAGGTGGCTCCGCTGTCGAGCAAGTACTCGGTGAGAACTTGTTGATTCGTTCTTACGGCATAAAAGAGAGGTTTGTTGAGTCCTGAGAATCGGGTGCCTGCGGCATTGGCTCCAGCGGCTAGCAGTAGCTGCCAGAGTGGAGTTGGTGGGGTGGAAGGGGGTGGAGTAGCAGTCGAGGAACAGCCCCGGTAGCTCAGGGCGAAGGTGAGGGCGCAATGTTTCTCGTTGTAGGAGCGGTCTAATATCCATACATTGATATCGGGATCGGCGCCGGCTTCGAGACAGCGGCGAGTAGCTTCGCTGTGATCGCTGCGCACGGCGGCTTCTAGGCAACGGTCGAGAGCATTGGAGCTCAAGTCTGCCATTTCTTTAGAGCAACTATTGCTGGGTCCGCCATGACTGTAACGATGTACTGGCGAGTCGCCCCACTGGTTGACGTTTTCAAATGAAAGCTGCAGCAGGGTGGCGGTCTCTTGCTCGGTCTCTAGAGCTTGTTCTCGGCGGGTAAAGTTGCATATCAGTTGGGTGACGGAGTCTGAGTCGAAAGTGATGTCTGCGTCATCATGGCAACGCTCGCTGATCCATGTGAAAATCTTGGCTGGTGTATCGGTGGGCTGTGGGTAGGGGCATTCTTCAGACAACCCGGCTAAAGCGCGACCTCTTGCCTGCGGGGAGAGGTCTTTCCATACGGTTAGTAATATGGAGTGCAGATTTTCAAAGCCAAATTGCCAGGCATGACGTTCGATTTGTTTGACTTGTTCTGTATAGAGTGAGGAGCAATCGCTTGCTGGACTAGGCCATGATTGCCACCCTTGGGGTTCTGGTTGGGGTAGATAGGTGATGATGCGTTCCCATAATGGGGAACGGGACATAAAACCTTCATGCATCCATTGAAACCAGCCAATAGGTTCGGTGGGTTTGATTTTGGCAAGGGTAAGGGTAAAGGCGAGGGCTTCGCTGTCAGGGGTAGATGGGGTAGATGAATTTTCTTTCATGGTTGTTATACTACTTAATGTAGCATGGGCATGGGACACTGGTGGGGGGAGGTATTTGGAATTAGGTGCTTAGGCTGTAGGCTGAGAAGAGGGTGGGCGGGAAGTTAGAAGGGTGAAATTTGAAGTTTGAAATGCAATGAAAGGTGCTCCGTCGCCCGAGGGGTTTTGGCGGACAGGTTGAGGAGTGGATATGGAAATCTGTGTTACGGGGGGGAGGAAGAGTGGCGATTGTCGATTAGCGATGGTTGATTGATGGACTGGAATAAGGAAGCAGCCGGAGCGGCCGCGCTACAATTCTTTGAAATGAAGAACTGGAATGCAATGGTGGTGGTTGGTGGGAATTGCTCGGAGGTGGTTTTGAAGGGAGAGGAGGGGAATGGCTTGATATGAAGTAGTAAACCCATTAGTTTATGAAAACCAAGTAGCAGTTATGACGACGATCACAGTTCAATTAGATGATGCAAAGGCCGCTGCGCTGAGGGAAAAAGCAGAAGGTTTGGGCTTGCAGCCCGCGCAACTTTTGACCGCTTCCGTCGAAGACCTCATTGGTCAGGCAGATGTGGATTTTGATGAAGCTGCCAAGCGTGTGTTGGCAAAAAATCAGCAATTGTATCAACAGCTATCTTGAATCGGTATTAGCGGCGAATGACATAGCGCTTGATCTAAAGCAAGATGATTATGAAATGTTTGAGTATACGAGGACGGTGCTACGATTGCCCTGCGAGGTTTGAAATGAGTGGATTTACGTGGGACGAATGAGGATGACGGGGGAAATTGCTCGAAAGCAATGAGGAGGGGGAGGCGATGGTTGAATGATGAATGGGAAGATGGAGGCAGCCGGAGCGGCCGCACTACAATTTTTTGAAAGGAAGAACTGGAATGCAATGGTGGTGGTTGGTGGAATTGCTCGGAGGTGGTTTTGAAGGGAGAGGGAGGGGAACAGATTTGGAAATCTATCCTACGGGCTTTGGCGGACAAGTTGAGGAGTGAATATGGGGATTTGTTTTACGGGGGGATGGACAGATTTGGAAATCTATCCTACGGGGGGAATGTGTTTTTGTTGACAGCTTCGGTGTTGACTAGTGGCGGGTATGGCTTTTTCTTCTGGTTATGAGTTTTTATCAACGAATGACTGGCCTGCAGGTTTGGGGGCTTTTTTGTGTGGTCGCTTTTGCTTGTTCTTTTTCTTTGCCTAGGGCGCAGGGGCAGGAGGCATCGGCGGCGGATCTGGCGGCCCGGCTGGGGGCGCTGGTCGAGGATGGGGATTCGGCTACGCGTTTGCGTTTGAAGGTGGTGCCAGAGGGGAGCGGCGAGAAGGTGTTGTTGCAGATTCAGATCAAGGCCCGGCGCAGCGCTGGAAAAAAGGAGGTGCTCTATCAGGTTTTGTGGCCGAAGACGCGCAAGGGGCAGGCTTTTTTGATTCAGAAACAAGGGGAGGGCTCGCCCAAGGGGGTGGTTTACACTCCGCCCGTCAAGACGGCCACGACGCTCGGTAAGGGGGAGATGATGAATGGCTTGCTGGGCAGTGATCTGGCTTATCAGGATGTGATTGAGAATTTTTTTCGCTGGCAGACGCAGAGTCTTGCGGGCAAGGAGAAACTGGGCAGGGTTGAGTGTGTCATTGTGGAATCAAAGCCGGGGGCGAAGGATGCAAGCCCTTACGGCAGGGTGAAGTCGTGGATTGATCCGGTCAAACTGGTCGCGATGCGGGTGGAGAAATACGATTCTGCGGGAAAACTAGTGAGGAGATTCGATACCACCCGGGTGGCCAAGGATGATGAAAAACACTATGTGCCTGCGAGCCTGGAGGTTCGTCGCACGGGCAGTGGCACGGTGACTGAAATCGAGGGGTCCAGCATTCGCCATGATGTGAAGTTTTCGGATAAGGATTTCACCACGTCCGCACTTAACGATTTTAGGATTCCCCGATAGTTAGCCAGTTAGTTTTTGCAGATGAGATCTCTGGAGTTATTGCGTGCGGTGTACGCGGTTCGAAAAGCTGAGTCCCTGAACAACGAACAGGTTCAGCAGCTGCAGGACCAGCGCTTGAGAAAACTGCTGAAGCATACGGTGGCCAAATCGCCATTTTATCGTCGTTTTTACCGTGAACATGGTATCAATGAGGGGGATCTCGATGAGGTGCGGGTGGAGGACCTGCCGATTATTGATAAAAACATCATGATGGAAAATTATGATGATTTTGTCACTGATCCAGCCATCAAGCAGGCTGAGCTGGAGGCTTTTATCAATGAGTCCCCGACGCCGGGGTCCAAGTATAAAAAGAAGTATTCGGTGGTGCATACTTCGGGATCGAGCGGAACGATTGGATTGTTTGTTTATGGACCCAGGGAGTGGGAGATGGGCAAGGCGCTGAGTTTGAGGGCGACGGGGGTTAAACTTCCTTTTGGGCGGAGGAAAAAAATCGCCTTTATTGCGGCCACGGACGGGCACTTCGCCTCGGTGACTTCTTTTTACAATTTGCCCAGATTACTATTTAAGTTATTGCCCTTGTCGATCAGCAGTCCGCTGGATGAGATTCGTGACAAGATCGATCAATTCCAGCCGGATGTGATAACGGGTTATGCTTCGGGATTAAACCTGCTGGCGAAGGAGCAATTGGCGGGTCGGATTCAAATCGATCCGAGTGAAGCTTTTTGCACCGGGGATCCTCTGACGGTGGTTTTCAGGCAGCGGATAAAAAAGGCCTTCGGGGTGGATCCTATTAATATGTATGGAAGTTCGGAAACCATGACCCTTGCTGGGGAGTGTGGCCAGTGCCGTGGCTTTCATTTATATAATGACTGGTGCAGCGTCCAGGTGGTCGGCGATGATTTGCTGCCTGCCAAGGCGGGGCGGGTGATTATTACCAATCTTTATAATTACACCCAGCCGTTGATTCGTTACCAGATGAACGATGAGATCGTATTGAGCGATAAGGCGTGCCCTTGTGGTTGGCCTTTTCCTGTTATCGAGAGCATGGCGGGAAGGCAGGAGGACTTTTTATGGTTTGAGCAAGAGGGTGGGGAAAAAGATTTTATTCATCCGATTGTATTGGCGGAGTTTTTTGTGCCGGGCTTGGAGAAGTTCCAGTTTCGTCAGACTTCGCCGAACCACCTGGTTATGAGGGCTGTTGTGAACGGTGATGAGCAGGGGGTGGAGGCGGCTATTCGGGAGAAGATGGCGGAAATCTTGTCTGGGAAATCGCTGCAGAGCTGTGTTCGTTTTGATGTCGAATTGGTGGATGAGATCGGCAATGATGTGAAGACGGGTAAGTTTCGTTTGGTGGTGCCTTTGGGGAAGGGGGAGGCTGTAGGGGGTTAGGCTTTAGGAGAGAAGGGGGGTGTGGGATCCTCCGTCGCCTGACAGGCTTTGGCGGACAAGCTAATGGTATTGCGTGGGTCTTGGGGTGGTTCGGGGGATCCGCACTCGACTGAAAGGAGAGAGCCAGCCGCAGCGAAGCAAGACAGGCAACCCGCAGGGTTGAGCATAGCGTCCAAAGGAAACTACCCGAAGGCAATCGAAACGTAGTGTAGATAGCTGGAGGAAACTACCCGAAGGCAAATTGCCCCGCCTTCGCCCTAGGGGCTATGGCGGGCAAGCAATTCGTGCCACAGGGAGGGAGACAGGTGAGGTCAATAGGTGCGAATGAGAGTGGTGGGATTTAAGTTCGGTCTAAACTTGTCAGTTAGTTTAACTGGCTTGTTTTTGGTAAACTTCTACGTCGTAGATGTGGCCGGATCCTTCGGTGTGGAGGGGGGTGAAGTTGGCGATTTCGACGAGGGCGTGGAGGTCTTCCTGATTGCGGTAGCGGAATTTTTTTCCAAACAGTTCGAGGATGCGGGCGCCGGTTTCCACCCGGTAGGTGTTGGTGATCAAGGTGCCGAGATCTGCGGTCATGGAGGAGATGGAGTGGGCAAGTTTTTTGGCGCAGGGTTCCAAGGCCAGGCTGGGGTGACCGAGGTGATCTTCGGTGGTGGTGGTGGTGAATCCGTGGAAATATTCAAGGATGCCGATGAGGGTGATGATTTGGTAGGGCTCTTCTGCATCGGTGTCGCTTTCGAGCAGGTCTTCGGTGCGGGCAGAGATGCCGGATGATTGTTTGGTTCGGGCGAGATGCTCGCGGGTGCTGGTTAGCTTTTTGAGCAGTCGATTGATTTTTTCGATATTGGTGGGGCAGCGATCAGTGATGGTCATGGTGACCAGGCTTGGGTCGTAACCTTCGCGGATCAGTCGGTCAAAGACGAGGATCATGCTCAGGCCGGTGCCGGCGGCGGCGGCTTTGAGACGAACGGGCTGTCCTTTGTCGAGGTGTTTTTTTGCGGCGTTGAGAGTGGCGCGGGCTTCGCAGATGAAGCGCAGTTGTACGTCCTTGCCCTGGACGGAATCGAGTAAGAGACGGTCCCAGGTGCAGGAGGTGCGGGTGATCTCTGGAGAGATCATCATGTAGGGGGCGTTCATCGGGTCGCCGCCTTCGACAAAGGAGGCACTGTCTGCGCCTGACGTCTCGAGCAGGGCACGGGCATAGGGATGGTCGGAGCGTTCGAGGATGGTGTTCTGGTAACTGACAAACTCCTGGCCGTCATGGCCGGTTTTGGTTTGGGTGCTGGTGGTTCGTTTGAGCAGGAAAAAAGAGATCACGGCCAGCATACGTTTGAAAGAGGGGGCGGGGCGGGGTGGTTCGCTATTGAAAATCTCGCGGCGCAGGCTGGCAACGATGGCTTCGCTGATTTCGTTATGGCCTTCCGAATAGAGCAGGTTGACCGCTTCCATCGGGGTGACGGGTTGTTTGAGCAACAGCGCCGGGTCGCCGATTTTTTTGAGTTCGGCGGCGGTGGTTTCCTGGGGAGGGGCGGGGTTTGATGTGGTGGATGCGATTGACATAAAGAGGTGGGTGGGGACAAGAGCGTTGCCGGTGGTAAGCGCTGCTTATTAATCGGCGTATTTGAGCAATAGGCGTTTCACTTCGGCCATGCCGTCCGGGTGTTGGATGCCCCAGTGTTTGCTGGGGATAATGGTTTCACTCTGGGCTCCTTCGAGGTGACTGCTCCAGTAGGGAACAATGCTGTCGGTGCTGACGGGTGGGGTGTGGTCGAGATTGCCACCCTTGCCCTGGTCGCCGATGATCGAGTGGTAGGGAATGTTTGATTTGATCGGCAGGCTGTTGACCAGGCCGAGGAAGGTGCTGCCTGGGTCGAGAATCTCAACGCTGTTGGGCAGGTGTTTTCTGCCTTCACGGAATTCGGGGCGGGCATATTGCAGGGCTTCTCTATTAACTTGATCCATGGTGATCGGGTTGCCGATCAGTTTGGCGCCCATGCGCCCCCAGAAGTTCACGGCGGTTTCGCTGCCGCGCAGGGAGGCGTTAGAGAAGATGACGCGGGAAACGTCGGGGCGGGCTTTGAAGATGAGCATTTTGCTGAGGACCAAACGGGTTTCATCGTGGAAGGGAATTTTATCAGGCGCCTGGGGGAAATAGGTGTCCCATAACTTCATCCCGCTGTCGCTGATCAGCATGCGGCTGATATTGCCGCCGAGACTGTGTCCGATGATGACAAAATCCTTGTGATTGGGATAATTTTGACTCATTTGATCCATTTGCATGCGCAACTGAGCGGCCGGGATCGGGTAGGGTTGGCCGGATGAGTAGCTGAAAACCCAGAACTGGTATGTGTGGCGGATTTTCTTATTATTCCGCAGGTCGTTGATCATCGGCATCCAGGTGGATTGTGAATCACCCAGGCCATGAATAAAAATGACCGGGATTTTGTCAGGGTCGTAGGGTTGCAGGCGTGAGAGTCGAGCTGAGTGTTCGTATTTCTGTGGTTTGAACATCATGCCTCGGCCGGTTTTTTTCGGATGGGATTCAGCCATGGATAAAGCCAGCGGGGCTTGGAAATCGGTTGCCAGGGGGTAGCTGTGACCATCCAGGGACAGGGTATCTTCTCGTAATGGATCGATAAATTCCATGGTGCATTTCCGGCCTTTGAAGCGAACCATGGCGGTGAACCCGTAATAAATACGTTTGCCCTGGGCAAATTGGTCTACTTTGGTGAAGTCCATGTCTTTGCCAATGACGATCGCGGGGGCTCCCAGTCCGGGCGGCAGCACTCGCTCGCCGATCCGGGTGCCGCGAAAGCGGTAACGGTCCGAAGCCAGGATGTGAAAGTTGGAGGGGTGGTATTCGGGGCGGGGGTCGGGAGGCTTGAGGCTGAACTGCCAGTTTTTTCCATCAGCCGAGGCGCAGGAAAGGGGCTTGTCCCAGGGTTCCAGATCATCATCTTCGATGACTTCTAAAATACGCGAAACGGCAAAATCGTAAATGTCACGAGCGTTTTCATCGTTAGGTTGGTCGATTAGTTTTAATCGTGCGTCATTCGCGGCGTCCAGGTAGTGACCTATTTTGATCAGCGGTTGTTTGGAGTGGGGCCGGATGGAGCGGTAGAGGGATTTTTGCCCGGGGGTCGCGGCAACGGCCCACAGGGGGCGCTTGATGACTTTGGAGTATTGGCTGCACCCGTTGAGTAAGAGAAGGCTGAGCATCAAGCTCAAAAAATGGAGTGTTTTTTGCATGGCTCCCCATTTTTAAAGGCTGTGAGGTCTTTAGTCAAGATCACAGCGAGGGGGGCTTTAATCAGTATTTTTTCAAGATGCGTTTCACTTCGGCCATGCCGAGGGGGTGAAGGATGCTCCAGTGTTCGCTGGGGATGACCAATTCGCTTTGGGCGCCGTCGAGGTGACTGCTCCAGTAAGGGACGATGCCATCACTGCTTTGTGGTTTGGTGTGATCGAGGTTGTCGCCTTTACCCCGGTCACCAAGGAGTGAGTGGTAGGGGATGCCGGGTTTGATCGGCAGGGCATTGACGGATAAAAGGAACTGGCTCTCCGGGTTCAAAATTTCGACGCTGTTGGGAAGATGTTTTTTGCCCATGGCTTTGACTTCCGGGCGCAGGTATTCCAGTGTTTCTTCGGTGATTTGATCTTCGGCGAGCGGGTTGCCGATCAGCTTGGCTCCCATGCGGCCGACAAAGTTGGTGGCGTCATTGCTGCCGCGCAGGGAGGCGGAAGCGAAAATGACTCGTGATATGTCGTTGCGGGCTTTGAAGATGAGCGATTCACTGAGAAATTTGCGGGTATCTTCGTGGAAGGGGATATCGCTGGGGTCCTGGGCGAAATATTTGTCCCAGAGTTTCATTCCCGAGTCGGTGATCAGCAGGCGGGTGATGTTGCCACCCAGGCTGTGGGCGACCACTACGATGTCTTTGTGGCCGGGGTATCTCTTTTTCATCTGGTCAAGTTGGGTGCGTAAAATAGCGGCGTTGGCAGGGTAGGGAACGCCGGTGGGATAGCTGAAAAACCAAAATTGGTAGCGCATGCGGATTTGTTCGTCATTCCTCAGATAACTAAACATAGGGGCCCAGGTGGCAGGAGAATTGCCCAGTCCATGAATGAAGAGAACCGGGGTTTTGGATGGGTCGTAAGGTTGGAGCTGGGCTAGGCGCGCGGAGTTTTCGTGTTTGCTGGGTGAGAACATACCGGACAGTTCGACTTTTTTCAGATCCAGGTCAGCCAAGGTCAAGGCCAGTGGTGCTTGGAAATCAGCTGCGAGCGGGTAGCTGCGGCCATTGAAAGATACGTTTTCTTTTGCCAGGGGGTCGATCAATTGCAGTTCGCAGTTGCGGCCATTGAATTGGATCACAGCGGTCAAGCCATAAAACATCGGCAAGCCCTGTTTGGCATACTTGCTGAATTCTTTTAAACTGGCATCTTTGGCGATAGCAATGACGGGGGCTCCCAGGCCTTCTTTTAATATACGTTCGCCGACCAGTTTGCCTTTGAAGTCGTAGCGGTCGGCCGAGCTTAACTGATAGAGGTTTAGATTATCGGCTTGGCGCTGGTGCGCGGGTTTGAGGCTGAGGCTCCATTGACCGCTGGTATCGGATTCACAGCCGAGTGGGTTTTCCCATGGGCGCAGATTGGCCTCGCTGATGATTTCTACGATGCGGGAGGTGGCGAAGTTGTAGTCGACCAGAGCAACTGTATTCTGGGGATGGGTCACCAGGCGCAAACGTGCCGCATTGGCGGCGTCCAGATAGAGGGCGAGCTGTTTGTGTGGTTGTTTAGAGAACTTTTTGGTGGATTTGTATAAATCTTTTTGCTCGGCGGTGACCGTTACTTTGGATATCGGGCGCAGTCTGGCCTTGGAATAATGGCTACAGGCAGGCAGCAGGAGGCAGAGACTTAAAACGAGTAATTGATGGAGTAGTTTCTGCATGAGAGAGAAGTGTATTGTTAATACGTTATTTGTAGAAAAATGTAACCACTGATTTCACTGATGGGCACTGATGGGAAAGAGGAAATGATTCAGGAGAAGATCTATACTGCACGGCAAAAAAATGTCGAGTGGGTGATGGAAGTTATCAGAGCCCGGTAAGTTTGCCTGAGCTCAACTAATCGCTGCCAACCAGGCCGGTTTTTAATGATTCCTGCGGGGGCTGACCGATCCACAGGCGCATGATGGCGTGGTAGAAGTCGTCATCGGGGATGGTATGCAACTCTTTACCATCAACCGCCACACGCATTCCTTTCCCTGGTAGGAAATCGATATTGATCGTGCTGTATTTCACCAGTGAGGAGCCACCATGAAAGCATTTCATGAAGTCTTTTAAGTGCTGGGCGAATTTTTCTTTTTCAGTTTCGGAGAAATTCACATCGATATTTTTCTCGATGGTAGAGACAAAGCGTTTTTTGCTGACGCCGTGTAACATGGTGATGTGGATGCGTTTTGGATCACGATTGTCCATGATCGTTTTTGCATCGTGGTTTTTCTCGCGCAGGTAAAGGGCGACAACATAGACATTAAATCCCCATTTGGAGCGGACCGCGGTGCCGTTCAGGTGCAGTTTGTTTTTATCAATGGCAATAATTCCAGGTAGCAGGATGCCTTTGACATGTTCTGCCCGGATCGTTGGAACCGAGAGGCTGATGAGCAGCAGAGTGAAAGTAAAAGCGAGGATGTGAGGCCAAGGGTGACGTCTGGTTGATTTCATATAACGAAATAGCGACACGAAGCGCATATATTTTTCATAAAAAGTATTTTTTAAGCTAATACAGCAGATGAGCGTGTCAAGATGGTAGCACTGGTGTTTGTAAGCAAGGGTGGTAAGTGAGCCATGGGATGGATGAAGTGGCGTTTTTCCTCAACCGGTGCTTGCAAAAGGTTCTATCCTGTGCGAATTCCTGACTTCTTCCTCAACAGTTATAAGCTGTGAAGGGAGTAGCGTGCAGTTTTGTGTAGTTCTACTATCCAATCCGGCTTAAATTATGCTCTAAAATTGAAGTTGCTGTTTTGTGTTCTGTTTAAAGAAAGAGGGAGCATAAGGAAACGATAAAATATATCTGGTTCAAATGGACAAAGAAAAAATTGCTATCATTGGAATGGGCTGCCGCTTTCCCGGCAAGCTGAATGATGTGGAATCTTACTGGGATTTTTTGCTGAAGGGTGGGAATGCTGTGGTGGAGGTGCCTTCGGATCGCTGGAATGTGGAGCGTTTTTATGATGCTGAGCCTGGTTTGGCTGGCAAAACGATCGCTAAGTGGGGGGGCTTCATTGAAGGCATTGATCAATTTGATCCGCAATTTTTTGGAATTTCACCGCGTGAAGCTCCGTATATCGATCCACAGCAGCGTCTGTTGCTGGAGACGGCTTATGAAGCGATCGAAGATGCCGGGGTGATCCTTGATTTTGAGAATGGCACTAATATTGGCGTGTTCGCCGGTATTTCACATACGGATTACCAGAGCATCCAGGGAAGTGCGACGGATAGAACGGGCATCAGTCCTCATTCTCCGACCGGAAATGCGCACAGTATCGCTGCCAACCGGATTTCATATTGCCTGAACCTGATTGGACCTAGTATCGCTATGGATACGGCTTGTTCGTCGGCGCTCAGTGCGACGCATGCAGCTTGTGAGGAACTTTTGAAAGGTCGCTGTGACATGGCATTGGCCGGTGGGGTGACGGTGATGATCACTCCAGACGGTTTTATCGGTTTTTCCCAGGCGGGAATGCTTTCGCCTAGTGGGCAATGCCGGGCGTTTGATGCTTCGGCCAATGGTTTTGTGCGTGGTGAAGGCGCGGGCATGGTTTTATTGAAACCACTTTCCAAAGCAGTAGCTGACGGAGATCAGATTTATGCGGTGATCAGTGGTACTTCGACCAATCAGGACGGTCACACCAATGGGATTTCACTGCCCGGTGAGGACGCGCAACGGCGCTTGGTGAAAGATGCCTGTAAGGATGCGGGTGTTGACCCGAGCACTATCGGTTACGTCGAAGCTCACGGCACAGGAACGGCAGTGGGGGATCCGATTGAGGCGCATGCTTTGGCGGGTGCTTTGTGTGAGAATCGTTCTGCTGATGAACCATTGGCGATTGGTTCGGTCAAATCCAACCTGGGACACTTGGAGACGGCTGCGGGCGTAGCGGGTCTGATCAAGGCGGCTTTGGTGGTCGAGCGCGGACAGATTCCGCCGAGTTTGCATTTTGAAAAACCCAGCGAGCACATCGATTTTGACGAGTGCAAGTTGCGGGTGCCGGTTGAAGTTGAAGATTTCCCTGAAACCAATGGTGACGGGCCTCGTCTGGTGGGAATCAACTCTTTTGGTTTTGGTGGAGCGAATGCGCACATTATTCTGGAACAGCCTCCGGTTCAGGAGACCAAACGCAAAGCTTCTGGGAAATCGGCCAAATCTTGGCCGGTGATGCTTTCTGCTCGTTCGGAAGAGTCGTTGAAAGCGGCGGCGGGTGATCTGGCGGACTGGGTGGAAGCCCAGGACGTGAGTGAGGGAAGTGATACTTTATTGGGGGATCTGGTGTTCACGCTGGGGGCACGACGCAACCAACACGCTTATCGCCTGACGGCAGTGGTCACTTCGGCGGCCGAGTTGGTGGAGGAGCTGCGTGCTCACGTCGAAGAGGAGAACGGCACCACTTTGCGTGATTCGTTCACGCCGGCACCGGAACATCCGGTTCGAGTGGGTTTTATCATGAGTGGTCAGGGACCACAGTGGTGGGGCATGGGACGGGAACTGATGGCGAGCGAGCCGGTGTTTCGCGAGGCGATGGAAGCTTGTGCGGCGGCGATGGAGCCACATGCGCAGTTTTCGCTGCTTGAGGAACTGGCACGCGACGAGGAAGATTCCCGTTTGAAACAAACGGCGATTGGCCAGCCGGCTATTTTTGCGATGCAGTATGCGCTGTGTGAATTGTGGAAATCGTGGGGGGTGGAACCTGCTGCGATCACTGGTCACAGTGTGGGCGAAATTGCCGCGGCCTGCCTGGCAGGAATTTTGACGATGGAAGAAGGCGCGCGAGTGATCGTGCTGCGGGCACAGTTGATGAATGAGTGTGCGCGTGGAGAAGGCACGATGTTGGCGATAGCGGTCACTAAGGAGAAAGCGGAGGAATTGATCAACAAGCACGACGCTTCGGTGAGCATCGCCGCTTTCAACGGCCCGCAATCTTTGACTTTGTCTGGACCGGAAGCTGCGCTGAAATTGATTCAGGAAGAGCTGGAAGCTGAAGAGATTTTTGCGCGTTTTGTGAAAGTGGATCATCCTTTCCATCACGCTTTGATGCAACCTGCCGCTGATGCTTTGGAAAAAGCGCTGGCAGATTTCACTCCGCAGGAAGAGACGGTGCCATTTTTCAGCACGGTGACCGGAGAGCGTTGTGACGGCAAAGACGTCACCGCTAATCACTGGGCGCGAGGCATTCGTCAACCGGTGCAATTTGTGTCTGCGGTGGGAGCTGTGGATGAGTTTGGAGTGGATGTGTGGCTGGAGATCAGCGCTCATCCGGCTTTGGCGATTTCGATCAAGGAGTGCCTTGCTGATAGTGAGAACAAATCGACGGTGGTAGCCTCGGCTCGTCGTGAGCGCGAGTATGCTTCGGCTCTCGAAGCCGCTCTCGAACTGCATCGTTTGGGTGTGGTGATGGATTTTGCGGCGATGACGCCATCGCGCCATCTGTTGACTCTGCCGACTTACGCCTGGAATATGGAGCGTTGGTGGCATGAAGCTGGAGAGCTGCGCGACAGTCGTCTGGCTCCCGGTGGCAAAGGTTTGCTTGATACCCGCACGCCACGTGCCACCCCTACCTGGACTACTCGTCTCGATGAGCGTCACATGGCTTACCTTCGTGATCATAAAGTGGACAGCCACGTGGTTTTCCCTGCGGCTGCTTTTATCGACATGGTTCTGGAAGCTGGGATCGAGATTTTTGAAGGTCGTCCTTTTGCGATCGAAGGTCTGGATATTCGCAAGCCTTTGATCATGTCCGATCCGCCGGTGGGGCTGATCCTGGAGCTGAGTTATGATCCGAATGAGCGCACATTTTTGATTCAGAGTTGTTTTGAGCCTTCGGACACATGGTCCGTCCATGTGGTGGGTTACCTGCGCTCGGAGCGGGTGGAGTCTTCTTTCACGGAGTCTGATTGGGAAGCTCCGGGGGATGATCTGGCATCGGTTCCTGCAGATGAATTTTACGAATACATGGCGAACCTCGGTTTGCGATACGGCGACGAGTTCAAGCCAGTCAAAGAGTTGAACGCCAGTAATGGCAAATCATCCGGAGTGGTGAAGATGTCCGAAGCCAGCGCCAAACGTGTTGGTGAATATGCCTTGCATCCGGTTATTCTGGACGGGGCGTTGCACGTCTTTTCTGCTGGAGCACAAACCATTGAGGATCGCAAGGCGGGGATGAAACTGCCGGTTCGTTTTGATCGTATTTTGTATGTCAAATCTCCGGGTGCGACCAGTCGGGTGCGGGCCGAGGTTTTGACCTGCAACGAAGAACTGATCGAAGGCCGGATTGGCTTGTATGATGAGTCGGGCAGCCCTTGTGTGCTGGTTGACGGTTTTCGCGCGGTGGCGATGAGTTCGGTTAGGCGTTCGGGAGCTTCCGGCGGTGGCCGCGATGTGGTTTACCATGTGGATTGGGAACGTTCGGATGCGGCGGCCCAGCCCAAAGCTCTGGAGTCCATGCCGTTGCAAGATTTGAGCAAAACCGTGGAGACCGCACTCAATGAAGTGCTGGACATGCGCGGTCGTGACAAACTGATCAAGGTGATGGCGGACGAGGATGTTCTAGCTGCGGCACAGATCGCCAATGGTATGCGTGAGATGGGGGTTAACGCCAAAACGGCGGCAACATTTTCCGCCGATTCACTCAAGGTCACCGAGTTGATGCGTCCGGTGTTCAAGCGTCTGATGGACAAGCTGGCCAAACGTGGATTGGTTGAAGCTGCCGGAGAAGGCTGGACGGCTTTGCCAGCTTTTGATGAAGCGGCCCAATCCTCCGATGCGGCATTGAAAAATTTCCTGATCAATCATCCGGGGCATTTGCCGGAGGGTATGATCTGTGCCACCACCGGAGCGGATTTCGGTCCGATTCTGACGGGTGAAAAAGACGCGGTGCAGGTTCTTTTCGGCGGTCCCGGAGCTGACTTGTTGGAGCAGTTTTACGGTGATGGTTTGTTTTCCAGTCACTGGATGACCGGTATGGCTGCCGGGGTACAGGAAGCGGCGCGCCGTCTTCCAGAAGGACGAGGTTTGCGTATTCTTGAAGTGGGTGCGGGAACCGGTGGTTTGGCGGCATACATTTTGCCTCAGCTGGAACGCAATCTTCACAGCTATATCTTTACCGACGTTTCGGCTGGTTTCTTCCTGCCGGCGCAGCAGAAATTGGCGGCTTTCCCAGAGGTTGAGTATAAAGCGTTCAACCTCGAAAAAACGCCTGAAGAGCAGGGGTTTGATGAGGGGCCTTTTGATTTTATCGTCGGTACCAACGTATTGCACGCGGTGGCGGATGTGACGGAGAGTGTGAAAAATCTGCATGAGATGTTGGCTCCAGGCGGCACCTTGTTGTTCATGGATTTGGCGACGCCGCAGTTGTGGACGGAAATGACCTTTGGTTTGACCAGTGGCTGGTGGAGTTTCACTGACCGCGATTTGCGTCCTGACCAGCCTTTGATTTCGCGTGAGACCTGGGCAAAAGTTCTGGAAAATTCTGGATTTGAAGAAGTCACCACATTGCCCGGCTTGCTGGGGCCGGAAGGTGGCGAGGGACAGGTTGGTATCATGGGGCGTAAAGCCTGGGATGGCAAAGCGCCTGTTCGTATTGCTAAGAAATCTTCCGAGGAAACGGAGGAGGGTGAAGAAGCTGAAGTGGTGGAGACGCCAGAAGAGCCGGAGGCAAGTTCATGGGTGATATTCGCTGATGAAGAAGGAGTGGGCGCGAGTCTTGCGCAAAACTTAAAATCGGAAGGCAAAGAGTGCCGGGTGGTGACCCAGGCAGGGGCTTTCGCGGACAAAGGCGAGGGTGCTTTTGAGATGAACCCGGAAAATCCGGAAGATTGGACAAAGCTGTTCGAATCATGGACTGCCGAAGAGCGACCCCAGCGATTTGTTTATATGTGGACGATTGACGAGAAGATTGCCGAGGATGGCAAGGATGCGTTGATTGGCACCGATTCCATGTTGCATTTTTCCCATGCGTTGGATCAATTTTATCCAACCGGCGGTTGTCGTGTGGATCACATCACTCGAGGGGGACAACCCGCAGGACGTGATCAAGGTCCGGTGACGGTGAGCCAGGGACCGGCGATTGGTTTGTTCCGGGTGGTTCTCAGTGAACATCCTAACATTCCTTGTCAGGGAGTTGATTTACCTACTCAGGTTTCGGCTGATGATGCAGAAATGTTGTTGGCTGAGTTTCGCAGCCCTAACACCGACCGAGAGGTGGCTTTGCGTGGTGAAGCGAGGTATTCGCAGCGCTTGACCAGAGGTCTGGCTGTTGATGAGAAAATTTTGCCACCCGACGTATCCTTGCGTTTGGAATCCCGTGAGCGTGGTATCCTCGACAGTTTGAAGTTCACTGCTTTTGCTAATGAAGAATGTGCCGCTGGCGAGATTTTGATCAAGGTCAAAGCAGCGGGCATGAACTTCCGCGATGTGCTTAAAGCACTGGCACTTTATCCTGCTGAAACGGCTGATGCCCGGATGTATGGAGATGAGGTGGCTGGTGAGGTGGTCGCGATTGGCGAAGGAGTAGACAATGTCGCTGTAGGTGACCAGGTTTTTGGTTTGGCTGTTTTTGGTCTAGCCACACACACTTTGGCTCGCGCGGCTGATGTGACGCTTATTCCCGAGGGAGTAACGCATGAGGAGGCGGCTACGTTGCCGGTGGTGTTCATGACTTCCTGGCATGCTTTGAAACACGCGGCGCGTTTGCGTAAAGGTGAATGGATTTTGGTTCATGCCGGAGCAGGCGGAGTGGGCATGGCGGCTATTCAGATCGCGCACCATTTGGGAGCCAATGTGATTGCTTCTGCCGGTAGTGCGATCAAACGCGACATGCTGAAGACGCTCGGTGTGGCCGAGGTGATTGATTCACGTAAGGGTGATTTTGCCGAGCAGGTGATGGAACTGACCAACCGTCGAGGAGTGGATGTGGTGCTCAACGCACTGGCTTCCGAGGCTATTCCGATGGGCTTGTCCTGTCTCGCCGAATCCGGACGTTTCATCGAAATCGGTAAACGTGATATTTATCAGAATTCGAAATTGCCTTTGTTCTCATTGCGTCGCAACGCTTCTTTCCACGTGATCGCCATGGATGCGATTTTCGCTGGAGACGAGGATCTCACCCGCGAGCTGTTGAAAGAGGTGGTGGATCTGGTGAAAGAGGGGGCTTTGACCGCCTTGCCTTTCCGCACATTCCCCGCTTGTCGAGTTGATGCCGCTTTCAGATTGATGGCTGCGGGCAAACATATTGGTAAGGTGGTGATCGCTTTTGCTGACCCTTTTGTTCATCGAGTGGGAGAAGCGCTGCATAAGGACTTCACCGTTAGTGCTGAAGCGACCTATCTGATTACCGGTGGTTTTGGTGGTTTTGGTCGGGTATTGGCGAAGTGGCTGGTTGAATCCGGTGCGCGTCACTTGACCCTGACCAGTCGACAAGGTGCGGCGACCAAGGGCGCACCCGAATTCATCGCCGAGCTCAAGGAGCTGGGAGTGGAGACTCTGGCAGTGGCTGCCGATGTGGGTTCTGCTGAAAGTGTGAAAGGTATCTTTAAAGAAGTCGAAGCTACCGGCCGGCCACTGAAAGGTGTGTTCCATCTGGCGATGGTGATCGACGATGCTCCGTTGGGTGATCTGAATGCTGATCGCATGAAAGCGGTGATGGAGCCCAAGGCACTCGGTGCCTGGTTGTTGCACGAAGGCACGGCGAAAATGGATTTGGATGCGTTTGTGATGTTCTCATCGATTTCGAGTATTTTTGGAAATCCGGCGCAGGGGAACTACTCTGCGGCTAATGCTTTCATCGATGCGCTGACTCATCACCGTCATTCTCTTGGTTTGCCTTCTTTGGGCGTCAACTGGGGTGTTCTGGGTGGTGAAGGTTATGTCGCTCGAAATGAAAAAGTAGCCGAGTTTTTGGAAAAACAAGGCACTTCGTCGATCGAACCCAACGAGGTGACCGGTCTGCTTGAGGCTTTCCTGGATGCCGATGTGGCGCAGGCTGCTGCGATTCGGGTGGATTGGGCCAAGTGGCGTAAGTCTTTCCGCACCATGCAGGAGAATCCTTTGCTTGAGCGAATTTTCGCTGGCGGAGTGGAAGCGGATGAGTCTTCAAGTGGCGCCGGTGATTGGCGGGTGAAGATCGAATCGGCTGATCCTGACGAGCGTGAAGCGGTGGTTTGCAAGGCGGTTCAGGACATCGTTGGTTCGGTTCTGCGAGTCAAACCTGAGACTTTGCGTGAAGATCAACCGCTGACTGACCTCGGTCTGGATTCGTTGATGGGGGTGGAAATCGAGACTTTGATCGAAAGTTCCATCGGGGTGACTTTGCCGCCGACCAGCCTGATGCGTGCCCGCACCATCGGTCAGATTGCGACATTGATCTACGGCCATCTTGGCGGAGAAAGCAGCGCTGCGGCTCCGGCTGAAGCAGCGGCTCCGGTCGAAGAGGAGTTGTCCTTGGACGAAGTCGATTTGGATGCTCTGTCGGATGTGGATTTGGACGGTTTACTTGATGGCGCTTCGGAAGATGAAGCGAAGCCGGAAACGGCAGCATCGGCGAGCTAGACGGAACAGAGCGGATGGAAAAAAACAATGCCTTATCACGGTTGAAGGAAATGCTGGCGAGCGGAAAAGCCCGCCTGCAACCTTTGACTTTCTCCCAACGCGAGATTTGGGAGACTTCTCCAGTCAAACCGAGTGATCCGGCAAATCACATCTGTTCGTTTTTTGAAGTCAAAGGACCAGCTACGGTTGAGCAGATCAAAGCAGCGGTGGGTAAGGTGGTCGAGCGGCAGGAGGCCATGCGCACTTCTTTTTTGCCTGGCAAGGAGCGCCCACTGCAGATTATTCGCGCTGTTGGCGGTGAACCTGCGGTGCGTTTTCGTGAACTGAGCGAAGAGGAGGCTGAGCCCGGAGCTATCGAGGCAGTGATGGCCGAGGGTTTTATTGAACCCTTCGATTTTTTAAATGGCCCGCTTTACCGCATGGATATCCTGCAACGTGGTCCGGAGGATTTGGTCCTGGCTTTTACGGTTCACCACAGTGTGGGGGACGGATGGACGTTGGGCGCGTTTGTTGAAGATTTGTGCACGGCTTACATTCTGGGTTTGCGTGAATCGGGTATGGATTTGGGGAAGATCAAGGGCATTCGTGATTCCCTGACTCCGCTGGCGATGACCCATAGCGAATGGGGGGCGGTTGAGCGTGCCCAGTGGAAACCTGAAGAGATTGCCAAACATACGGATTTTTGGAAAGCACGCCTGGCGGGATCAAAGTTGTTGTGGGGGGACGCAGGAAAACAAGGGGACAAGAGTGAGCGGCTGCAGCGTTGGGTCGCGGAGATGTCCGAAGAACAGGCAGATAAGGTTCGTGACCTGGCTCGCCAGTTGGGGGTGACGGTTTTCAATGTCTTGCTGGCGGCTTTCCAACTGACACTTTTCAAGCGGACCGGGGTAGATGACATTGTATTGGGGACACCGGTGGCCAACCGAACCAAGACTGCAGTGCGTGAAACGATGGGCTATTTTTCGGGAGTCGTTCCCTTGCGCGGCAAGATCGATCCTGAGCAAACTTTTGCCGACCGGGCAAAGGTGGTGCATGAACAGACGATGGATGCCTTTGAGCACGCCATTCCTTTTGCCGAACTGGCAGCGGCTGTGGGTGAACCCAAATCAGCAGATCAGCACTGCGTATTTGATACCCGTTTTGCTTACCAGAACCATCCGATGCCGGAAGTTTCCTTGCCGGGTATTTCGACCCGGGTCAGGGTGATTTCCACTGGCACCGCACGTTTTGATCTGGCCTGTGAGTTGACCGAGGACAATGGGGGATTCGAGGTGGTGTGGCTGCATCGGGAATCGGTGGTATCTTTGGATGAGGTGAAGGAACTGAACCAACTGTTTCACGAAGTATTGACAAGCGTCTGTGAACAACCGAAAATCAGCCCAGCGGCAATGAAGATCTGATGATTCTTTTAAAGTCGGAAGCGAATGAGCGAGCAGAACAGCCAAGTCACTTATACTCCGTGGGGATCGTGGGTTAATCGCACCGCCATCCCGGTCGTTAATATTCTCTTTTATCTCGGTCAGGCTCTGCTGGCTTACAGTGTTTACCGGGGCTGGCTTTGGCTTTCCATTCCCCTGGTTTTAGTGGTCAGTCATTTGATGCATGGTTACCTCATTGGCTTTCATGAAGCGACTCATTGGGGTTACCGGAAGAATCGTTTTTTGAATGACTTCAATGGCGTGCTGATGGGCACGATCAGTTACAACAGTTTCACGCTCTACCGCATGTTGCATCAATCACATCATGTGCATTTTGCCACCCAGCGGGATGTGGAGTTGTGGCCTTTTAATGATCCCGGTGCGCCTTTATGGAAACGGCGTTTGGTTGCTTTCATCGAATTGAACTTTGGCTTGGCTTTCACTCCGTTTCTTTTTTGGCGGGCGTTTTTCCATCGTGATACGGAAATTCGCAATCCTAAAATCAGGCGTCGGATCTGGATGGAACTGGCATTGATCGTGGTATTTTGGACGGTGACCTTCACTTTGGTGGCCCATTATCAGTTGTGGCCCTGGTTTTTCTGGAACTATCTCATCCCGGCTTATATCACGGGCAATATGCAGAGCTGGCGCAAATACATCGAGCATGTCGGCCTGAGTGGTAATACGGCACGCAGCGGCACCCGCAGCATCGTCACCGATACCTGGGTGGGAAAATTGATTTCGCTTTCTTTGTTGCATGAGCCTTTTCACGGGGTTCATCACATCAATGGCAAAATGCACTATTCGGAAATGCCCGAGCACACCGATTGGCTGGCTCCGGAAGAAGAGGGGGATACCCAGCCCTATGCGAGTTATCACGCGGCTATTGCGCATTTGATCCGTCAACTGCCTGACCCTAAAGTGGGAGGTCAGTGGAAAACGGTTGAAACCAGTGGGGATTGATAGAGTTTGTGATTCCCTCAAGCTTCGGCTACACTTTCGCCTTGATTCAAGATTTGATAAAAACCCATGAGTTCTGCTAGCCCATCTGATGCCAATGCCCTCCTTTTTGAGGCCATTGAACTGAAAAAAGAGTACGATGACGGACGGGTTCCGGCATTGCGGGGGGTCAATTTCAAGATTGAAGAGGGGGATTTTGTAGCCATTATCGGTCAGAGTGGATGTGGTAAAAGTACTCTACTTAATATGCTGGGAACTTTGGATCATTTGACCACGGGCAGTTTGCTGTTCCGAGGGCAATCGATTCTCGATTTGCCGGATCCCGCTGCTTACCGGGCGCGTGAGATTGGGTTTATTTTTCAATCGTTTCACTTGTTGCCGACTTTCACCGTAGTGGAAAATGTCCAGATTCCGATGTTCGGTATGCCGTGGTCGCGCACAGAACGCCGTGAGCGAGCGGTTAAATTGCTGGATGATGTGGGGCTTTCCCATCGCTGTGATCATTTGCCCTTGAAACTCTCAGGTGGAGAACGCCAACGGGCGGCGATCGCACGCAGTTTGGCGAACGAGCCGGCGGTATTGCTGGCGGATGAACCGACGGGTAATCTGGATAGCAAAAACGCGGTGCAGATCATGGAACTTTTGGACAAACTTCACGAGGAGAGAAAAACGACCATGGTGATGGTGACGCATGATTTGGAGGTCGCAGGTCATGCCAAACGAGTGATAAAAATGAAGGATGGATTGATCGTTTCTGATAATAATTCCGTCGAAGAAACCAGCGCATAAGGATTATGAATTTTTTAACTATTGTTACTCGTAGTCTTTGGCGCCGTCCGGTGCGCACCAGTTTAACTCTTGTGGGTATCGCCATCGGAATTGCCGCGGTGGTGGCCTTGGTGGGTATGGCATCGGGTTATGAAAAAAGCGTAGTCAAACAGCTCGAGGTACTCGGTATTGATGTGATTGTCAGTAATATGGAGGGCGGCATGATGCCAAAACCTTTTGATGCCAAGCTTCAGGATGAGATCAGGGACTTTCCGAATGTGAAGAAGATCACCAGCGTCTTGATGCGTATGATCAGTGTCGAGGATGCTCCGATGATGATGGTATCCGGGCGTGAATGGGGAGGCTTCACCTGGGATCAATTGACGGTGGTGGAAGGTCGTATGCCCAAGGATGAAAAGGAACGAGTGGTGGTGCTGGGGCGTCTTGCCGCGGAGGTTTTGAAAAAAAAGGTAGGGGATACGGTGACGGTTGAGATTGAGGATTTTGAAGTGGTGGGGATTGTCGATGGCAAATCAGTGGTGGAGAATGGGGCGGTGATTCTGGCTCTGCCGTTGTTTCAGGAGGTGAGCGGTTATGAAGGCATGGTGAATTTCATTGATATTCAAGTGCCGTCGGAAGCCGATAAGGAGACGACCAAGGCTTTGTGTGATAAAATCCAGAAAGTTTTTCCCGAGGGACGTGCGGTGATGGCAAAAGAAGTGGTGGGCACGAGTCAGGGGTTTAAAATTGCCCGGGCGATGAGTTGGAGCACTTCACTGCTGGCGATCATCGTCGGGGTTCTGGGAGTGATGAATACCATGTTGATGACGGTTTTTGAGCGCACCCATGAGATCGGCATTTTTCTCGCTCTGGGCTGGAAGCGTCGCCGTATTGTTTACCTGATATTGTGTGAATCTGCGATACTGGGTTTGCTGGGAGGTGTGATTGGGGTAGTTCTGGGAGTGCTCACTTGTACGATCCTTGAGATGACACCTGCGATTCACGGCTTGCTGGAACCTGATCTTTCATGGACGCTGATGTCGCGTGCGGTGATGATCGCGGTATTGGTGGGTGTGGTCAGTGGTTTGTATCCGGCTTGGAGGAGCTCGCGCTTGACGCCGAGTGTGGCCCTGCAGGGGTGACAAAACGAAAATTAAAAAATTTGCACATCGAGCGATGAAACTCGGAGAGCTGGTAGAAAGAATAGAAGGAAGCCTTGAAGGGGATGCTGAGTTGGATATCAGCGGGATTGCGGGCTTGGTTGAAGCCGTAGCAGGCGAGCTCAGCTTTTTTTCCAATCCAAAATACGCATCCCTGCTGGCAGAAACCAAGGCTTCGGCAGTGATTGTTGCCGAGGATTGGGAAGGCAGCAGCCCGTGTGCGGTGATCAGGGTCAAGTCTCCTGATAAAGCGATGGCGATGGCAGGTTATGCATTTGAGCCTAGCTGCCACCCTTTGGCAGATCCGGGTATAGATGTGGCGAGTTCTGTGCATGAAGATGCTTGCTTGGATGCAAGTGTCAGCGTGGGACCGTTCTGTGTGGTGCGACCTGGCGCGGTGATAGGACCGCGCACGGTATTGGTGTCCGGCTGTTATGTCGGCAGCGATGCGGTGATCGGCAGTGACTGTGTTTTGCATGCCAATTCGGTGGTGCGGGAAAGGGTGGTCCTTGGGAATCGGGTGATTCTCCATGAAGGTGCCGTGGTGGGAGGTGAGGGTTTTGGCAATTATTTGGAAAACGGGGTGTGGCAGAAAATCCCTCACATCGGCACGGTTGAGATCGGCGACGATGCGGAGATCGGGGTGAACTCGACCGTTGATCGGGCACGTTTTGGCAAGACCGTCATTGGTCAGGGAGTGAAGATCGATAACCTGGTGATGGTCGGGCACAATGTGCAAGTCGGGGATCACACGGTGATGGCGGCCCAGGCTGGCATCGCAGGAAGTGCGACGATTGGCAGCCACGTGGCGATCGGTGGGCAGGCGGGGTTGGCTGGGCATTTGCATGTGGGAGACACCGCGAGGGTGGGGGCTCAGGCAGGGGTGACAAAAAATATTACAGAGGGAGTATATGTGACAGGTTACCCTGCCATTCCTCATGACAAAGCAGCCAAAGGGCATGCCAACTTGATGCGCTTGCAGAAGTGGAAGGAAAAAGTGAAGCTGCTTGAAAAGAAGCTGGCGGCATTGGAGCAGGAAAAAAGCTAATATGGACAATAGATGGATTTGGTTGAACTTGTCGGCTATGATGTCCTTACGAAGTATATTTTTGACAAGTGCGGTCTGGTTATTTTTCAACGGACTGGTTTTGTTGCAAGCGCAGCAGTCTTCCCCGGATGTGCATACGTTCACTGCCAAAAATGGCAAGACTTTGACCGCCCGGGTTTTGGGAGTCAGTGGCGGTAAGGTGTCGATCAGTCGAATGAGTGACGGCAAAAATTTTCAACTGCCTGCCAACAGTCTGAGCGCGGCGGATGTGACCTTTTTGAAAACCTGGCTCAAGCATCGCGAGTTGATGGGGCATCCGGCGGGATGGAAAATCCTGCGCGTGCATTTGCCGGAGTTTGTTGATTCGGTTGAAGCCCCGGGCATTCCGGCTGCTTTCCGGCGGGTGGGCTTGCACACCTGGGAGGCTGAGTTGCCGGAAAAAGCCTGGGTATTGATCCGGCTTTGGCGGCGCAGTGGCGATTGGTATGCACCGGAGTTTTTGCTGCCTTATGACGGGCAGAGTGAGTGGACCTTTACTTATCAGAAATCGAAATTGTATCGATCAGTAGCCGCGGGGAAAAGCCGTCCGGTGCTGGTCGGAATCGACATCGAGGATGACGGGGGCAAGGAGCAGCTCAAAGCTCTCAAGGATGAAATACCCGATAGCGGGGTTTGTATTTTTGCTGGTTTTCTGGATGACGCGGATTTTGCTTTGTTGGGATCCAAGCCGGTATTTTCCTTTGTGGTGAGAAAGACCCCACGGTTGTCCGTAGCGGGTTCGAAAATCCGCGCGATCCGGGTGATCCGGGATTTGGTTTCTTTTGACGGGTTGAGCAGTTTGAAAGAACTTGAGTATTTGGACATCACCATGACGGGGGATTTTCCCCTTGGTGATGTGTCGCGGCTCAAAAGCTTAACCACCTTGGTAGCCGATGGGGATGTCAGCTTGGGGCCTGCGACCGGGGAATCGGCGTGGCCGGCTTTACGTCGATTGTCACTGCAGCGCGCGGATATAGAGGACGCGGACAAGTTTGGTGATTTCATCGCCGGGTTGCCGGAATTGGAAAGCCTGGCACTGCCGGATGAGAATGAAATGAATGTGAAGGGGGTGGCGGCGTGCCCCAAGCTGTCGGTATTGAGGCTTGGCGATGAATGTTATGATCCGCAGGTGGCCGGGTTGAAGGAATTGAAACAACTGCGCACGGTGTTTTTGAGCGGGACTTATAATGGCAGCGAAGTGGTGGCTCTGGCTGATGGGGGATTGTTTGCAAAGGTCACGACTTTAAAAACGCATGTGGAGATGCCGTTTTCCAAATTGCCTCTGTTAAGCAACTTATATCTGACCGGAGATCAGGATGATCTGGATATGGCCATCCTTGCCGGGATTGCCGGGTTGACCAACTTAGAGGTGCAGATGATGAGCTCGGATGATGTGCAGGCGTTGCAAAGCAGCGCTGCGAATTTGAAAAAATTAAGCATGCTTTCCGTTCGTTTCCCCCGATGTCCGGACATTGCTGCATTGGCCAAATTGCCGGCTTTGAAATATTTGAAGGTGTATGAACAATTTGGAACATCCGAGCAGGATTTGACGGCCTTGAATGTGACTGCCTTTGCGACTCTGCAGGGTTTGGATCTACAGCAGATGCAGAGCTTGCAAAGTGTTAAGGTCGCAGGGGGCGGCAGTGTTTTGTCGGCGGTCAGTATTCGTAAATGCGGGGAACTGAAATCGCTGGTTGCTGCGGAGCTTGCGCAGAATATGGGGGAGCTTTGCATCGCCAATTGCGACCAGTTGGCGGATCTGGAAGGATTGCTGAACCCGGATTCCTTGAAGGTTCTGCATTTGGCGAATAGTCCCCAGTTGAAAAAAGCAGCAGGGGGGAATCTGCCTGACAAGTGGCAGCGTTTGTTTATTAAGAAAGCCGGAGCCTTTAAATAAAGGGCCTCGCTTGCGAAAAATTTCCATTGCAAAGCTGCTGACGGATCGTATCTTTAGACATAATTTAACAATAACTCCAACTACACTTTATTATGGGTCCTATAGGTTTTCAGGAAATGATTTTGATCGCACTGGTAATTCTTTTGCTTTTCGGAGCAAAAAAACTGCCTGAGCTTGCACGTGGCATCGGCAAGAGCATGGGGGAATTCAAAAAAGCCAAGGAGGATTTCGAAGACGAAATAAAGCGTGGCACCGATGAAGGAAACAATCCTCCCAAAAGCACTTCCGCACCTTCTGAAACGGTGGCGCAGTCTTCTGATAATGCCGTAGAGGAAGACACGGCAGAGGAAGAGGCTGAAGAAGTCAAAGCTGAGAAGGAAAAGGCAGAAACAGCTGCTTAAGCTTTTTTTGAGATGATGAGAGTCGAGAGCATCAGCGCTTCGACTCAAAGGCAACCCGCGAAATGCTCTTTCGCGGGGTTTTTCTTGGCGATTTTTCTCCTTTTAGGGAATGGGGGATTTTTTGGTTCAGCAAGTGCCTACGCACAAGAGCGCAAAGCGGCACCTGTAGTTGAGGGGGAGATTCGTTTCCTTTCGTATAACTTGCGCAATTACCTGCCGATGAAACGGCGGGTGGATGGTGTTAGTGTAGAGGATGCTCCCAAACCGGAGGATGAGATTGACGCCTTGATCAAAGTGGTGGTGGAATCCAAACCGGATATTGTTGGAGTCTGCGAAATAGGGGGCCTGGATTATTTGCAGGATTTTCAGCGACGGTTAAAAAAAGCGGGCATTGACTTGCCGCATCTTGAATTGGTCGAAGCCTCTACCGAATATGAACGCAATCTGGCGTTGCTGTCACGTTTTCCTATTGTGGAGCGTGATCCGCAGACGGATCTCACTTATTTGATTGGCGACAAACGTTTGCCTTTTCAACGTGGCATTTTGGATGTCACGATTGCTCCGAACCCTACTTATCGGCTGCGTTTGGTGGGTTTACATTTAAAATCCAAACGAGAAGTTCCGCAGGCAGACCAGGCTTTGATGCGCAGGAACGAAGCTCAGTTGGCGCGTCAGCATATTGATGCAATTTTAGGGGAGCAGCCGGGAGTTAATCTGATCGTTTATGGCGACCTGAATGACACCAAAAATGAAGCCCCGGTGCGCACTCTGCGAGGTCGCTACCGCAGCGATTATTATCTCACTGCGATCAATGTGGAAGATCAGTATGGTTTTCGCTGGACCCACTATTGGAATTACGCCGACTCGTATGCGCGTTTTGATTTTGCCTTGGCGAGTAAAGGGGTGTTGCGGGAGATCGATAAAAAAAAGAGTTATATCCCACATGGAAAAGACTGGTACCTCGCCAGTGATCACCGCCCTTTGATGTTGGTTATTATGCCGAAAGATCGTTGAGCCTTTCATTTGTGAATGCCTGCTTTTTGGCACTACACGATAAAGAAATTAACCACTGATTGCACTGATAAACACTGATGGGTAAGAAGAGGTTAGAGGGGGGGGCAAGAAAGTTAAGCTGCTGACGGCTATGCATTTCGCCCTTGCAGGGCTGGGAGAATTGGGTTTTTTGCCCAGCGCTTCGCACTGAGCTATATCATTGAGCACCGTTGGTGCAAAAGAGATGAAAAGTAAACTGTCCTGTAAGGACAAAATGTGATAGCCCAGTGCGAAGCGCTGGGGTTAAATTGTCTTTATTGCCAGCCCTAAAAGGGCGAAATGATGTTGTCGGGTGATAAGCTAGCTTTCAATAAGCAATGGCTGATTTTTTTGTCCTGCAGTCGGGAGGGAAATACAGAAAACGAAGGGTCTCGAATCTCTTACGATTGGTTGGGAAGTGGGTTCTATTTTTGGGAGTTCAATCAAGCGCGAGCTTGGAGCTTTGCCAAAGAACGAGCAAAAAATCCACTAGGATCTACAAAAAATGAAACCCCGTTTGTTTTAGGCGCGAAGCTAAATCTTAGGGAGCTCAAGTTTGTTTATTTTCCCCGGCGCTTGGCGCGGGCAAAACGTGAGCGGGCGGATTGGGGTGGCTGTGCGGGGCTTGGCTCGGTCTGCTCTGAAGGCGTGGCCGGTTCGGCTGGGGCGGGGGTGTTTGTTTTGGGTGTTTGTTTAGCTTTTTTGGCGCGTGAGAAACGCGGGCGTTTCAGGTTCAAGGCGAAGTAGGGTAAATGCCAACCGGTGCGGGTGATGAGGGCATCGAGGATGATGGCGAGCAGCAAGGCGGCGAGCAGCCATGGCTGGATCGAGGCGAAGTCACGGCGAGTGGGTTTTTGCCAGGCGTCGGAGAGGTCGACCAGATCGCGGCCTTTGCTGGATGCTGAAAGGGTTTTGAGATCTTCGATTCGTTGGCCATCAAAAGCCCATTCGGTGCTCGACCCTACCACCAGTGGTCCAAAGGGCAGCGCCTGTGTTGAGGAAATTTGGATCGCTCCGCGCACCGGCAGGCCTTCGGTCAAATCCGTGCGCAGCGAATAGTGTTCGGGGGAAATCCTTTCCCAGATGAGTTCTTTGGTTTTTGGGCTTCCTTTGATACCTTCACTGATCACCAGTTTGGGCGGGGAGGTGGTAAAACGTTCGCCCCAGATTTTGTCATCAAAGAGCAGGTCAATGGTGAGTTCGGTGCCGTTGAGCTGGGTGCGGATCCCGATGCCGGAAGGCACCTGTTCACCCATCAGCCAACGGTTCAAGGTTTGTATGAAATCCCCCAGCTGAGGCCAGTCACGAGCCTTTTGAGAGAAATCGCCGCCGAGTGGAAAGGATATGGCGGCACTGCGACCGATGCCACGGCGGCCAGTGGCAATCAGTGGGGCATTGTATTCGTCGGCAGATTTCAAAGCGGCGGTATCACCGTTTTTAAGGTAACTTAAATTATAACCGTCGATAACAGCCGGCCACTTCATGTTTTGGCTGGATATTTCGAACCAGCCACCGGTGCTTTGGGTTTTGAGTGCTTCATCGATGAAGGTGGAGCGGGCCACGGTCACGGTTTCCTGGGCGAAGATGTTGGGCAGGCTGGCCGGGTCGGTGGTGAAAAAGATGCGACCACCACCCCGGGTGGCAACATCTTCTATGAAAACGGCGTCGGGGTCGGAGCGTGTGCCTAGGCCGATCACACTGACGGTGCCTCCATTGGCGGTGATTTCCTTGAGCAGGGCTTTGTATTGCCCGGGCTGTTCTGAATCGGCTGCATCGGTGAAAAGGATCATGTGACGTTGGCCGACTTCGGCTTTTTTCAGGGAGTTCCATCCGGCTTTGAGCCCTTCGTAAACGTAGATGCCGCCGCCCATGCTTTCGATGGATCGTGCGCGGTTGATGATGTCTGCCCGCCCGGCTTCCACACCGATCAGTGGCACGATTTCGTGTGCGGTGCTGTCCACGGCAAAAATAGTGATCTGGTCCATCGAGCCGAGCAACTCGACGGCACGCGCGGCGCCTTCGTTGGCCAATTGCATTTTTGTCTGCCCTCCGGCGGCGGTCATCGACATTGAACCGGAGCGATCCATGACGATGGCCATGGCGACGGAGAGTTTGCGGTGCTCGTTTTTGAGTTCCATGGAAACCGGCAACAAGGCATCGACGGGGCTTTGAAAATAACCACCGGAACCGAAGCTGCGTTTGCCACCGACCATGAGGAATCCGCCGCCTTGTTCGGTGACAAAAAAATCGAGGGCTTTGAGGAAAGACTGCGGCACTTCGTGGGCGGGCACGTTATTAAAGATCACATTTTTGCAGCCACTGAGTTGTCCTATTTTCAGCAAGGCGGGTTCACTTACGACTTGAACCTGAAAACCTTGATTCTGAAGGATGGGCACGAGCGGGTCTTTGATGTAGTGGGTGACCAGTAGGATGCGTGGACCGGAGTGAACTTCAACCCAGCTTTCGTAATGATTGTTGCCCGCGTGGGCATCGTTCCGGGGTGAGATCCGGGCTTGGTATTGGTAGGAACCGCCTTTGATGATGCGGTCGGTAAATTTGAGCTTGCCGTTGCCTTGGAAAATTTTGACGCTGCTTTCTCCGAGCTTTTCCTGATTGCGGTAAATGGTGATGGGGATATCGCCATCCCGGTTGCCGAGAACTTTGATGTCGAGCAAAAAGGGCTCACCGATTTGGATGCGGTTGGGTAGGTCGAATTGAGTGATCTGGTAATCCACGGTGGATTCCGCTGTCAGTAAGCGGTAGTCGAGTGGGATTGACATCTGTTCGAGCTTTTCACTGAGGCCGGTTAAGGGCTCGGTGCTGTAGCCGTCGGTGAAAAGCAAAATGCGGCTGCGTTTTTTGCGATCGGCGAGGGCGATCACGTCTTCCAGGGCGAGGGCGGTTCGAGTCAGGTTGCGCGGGCCGGGATAGCTGCTGGTCTCTGAGTTTGACTGGGTGACCACTTCGGCGGCGTAGTCTACAAAATGTAATCGATCATCTTCGGAGGGGCGTGATTTTTCTAGTAAGCGGCGCCACTCGTCGATGTTCTGGTCGACCATTTTTTCGGCGGATGCGGAGCGGTCGATCAGAACCCAGAGGTCGAGACCGTCCTTGAGACGCTTGATCTGTGGGTGGGTGAGGATCAGGGTGATCAAGATGAGAATGATCACGCGTCGGCTTTGCCACAAATGCAGGCTGCGGAAATACCAGCCGATGACGGCGAATACAGGCAGAAGTAGGAACCATTGAGGAGCGAGGAACATGGGTGGGAAGGAGAGAGTTAAACCACTGATGGGCACTGATAAACACTGATTTTTTTATTAGTGTATTCGTAGGGTTTTTTATGAAGTTTGTAATTTAGTTCATTGTGAACTCGTATGGCGCATTCAATTAATATTTTGCTTTCGTTTTTCAAATATATATCGGTGTCCATCAGTGTGAATCAGTGGTTATAAAATCAGTTAAACAATTGGGGGTGGATTGTTTGTGGGGCGGGAGACGAAGTGCCAGGAGGTGAGTAGGGCGGCGCAGAGGATGAGCAGCCAGAGTTGCCAGCGAGTGTCTTGTTCGCTGTATTGATTGATCAGATCGTTTTCTGCTTTGTTTAAGTCGTTGCGTGACGCGGCTTGTTGCAGGTCGGCTTCGCGGGTATCGGCGAAGTGGGTGGCGCCGTTGAGCAGGGGCGGGCGGTCTTCTTCGCCTTGCCGGATTTGAAAAAAACCAACTTGAGCGGGTGCGCGGATTTGAGCTTGATGTGCGGGCAGATCCCGGCTGATGGTTTTTTGCTTGATGGTGCTGGACATGGTGAGGGCGATGGCCTCTTCGCTGTGATCAAAAGCAAGGTTGATGGGTTGGGATATTTCGAAGTTGAGTTGCGAGGGAGCTACTTTCATTTTTCTCACTGATTCGACAAAGCGGTGGATGGTGACGATGAAGGCGGGCAGGTGGGTGGCGTTGGACGAGGCAAGGTCAAAATTGAAGATGAGTTGATTGCCTTGTTCACCGCGGCGCAGGAAAATGAGGGTGCGTTTGTTTTGCCATAACAAGGGGGTGTCGGCCTCGGTCAGAGGCAATCCGAGTGACGAGCGGGCGAGCAGGCCCTGCCAATTGAGATTGTCAAGTAAGGGGTGGTGTTCCGCGTAGATCTGTCCTTTGAGGTATTTAGAGGGCAGGTTGTTGCGGTCGAGAAAAACGATGCCGTGGCCTTTAGATAAAGGCGCGGGATTGAGCGGTTGATAAACGGAAAAGGTTAAATCGGCGTTTTGGTCGGGGATGGGCAGGGAAATCCCGGAGAGGGAGCTGAGGGTGGTTTTCAGTAGCGGTTGGATTTCCGGGGTGAGAATGGTGGCTAGGCTGAGTTTTTTTTGTTTGGGGCGGATGATGGGCAGTTGATCGTCTAGCGCAAAAGCGTCCGGATCCATGCGCAGAGTGATCTGGTCCGAGCCGTCGGGGAATGCGCCTTGCAGGGAGCGGGTTTGACCGGCGGCCAGTTCGATGGATCGCTGTTTTGATTTTTTCTCGTCAGTGTGTAACAACCAGTTTCGTTTTTGAGTTTGTTCGGAGTAGTTGCGCACCAGTGCTTTCCACATCACCTGGCCGTCGTCCCGTTTCACAATTTGTAGTCCGGCAAAACCTACATTGTCAGTGGGTTGACCGATGGCGAGCAGTTGGGCGTCGTAAGCGAGTTCGTCGATGAGGTGATCGCTGACCATGATCAAGGTGCCGCTTGTCCCGACCAGACTGCGGGCGGTTCTGAGCGCCGGGGTGAAGTCGTGGGCGGTGGCGAGGGGTTGCCAGTTTTTGAGAGCGTCGATGAGTTGGGCGCGGCTGTTGCCGTTGTAGATGGGCTGTTTGGAGCGGTGGGAGTCCAGCACGATGTATTCGGTGTGGTGCACCTTGCTCGCCAAACGGCTGAGTTCGGATTTCAATTGCAGGTATAGAGGTTCGCGGAAAGTTCCCATCGAGGCGGAACTGTCGATAACGATGGCGATGCGCTGAACGGCGTTGTTTTGCATCCAACGAGGTTGAACCAGAACCCAGGTCAGCAGCAGGACGGCTAGCAGTTGTAACCACAGAGGGATGGATGAGCGCAGCCGGTCGAATTTCTGGCCTTTCACGCTTTGGTGTTGCAGGTGATCGAGCAGAAAGAGGGTGCTGATTTTCACTACGACCGATTTCTGCTGCAAGAAATGAATCAGGATAATAGCAGGGATGCCGAGCAAAGCCCAGAAACCGAGAGGATTGGCGAAAGTGAAAGGCATGAGTTAGGAAGGAGACAGAATCCAGTAGTCAGTATTCAGTAGGGTTGTTTTATTCTGCATTCTGAATTCTATCTCCTGAATTCTGTTTTTCAAAATTCCACGACTTTGGCGGAGAGGGCTTCGTATTGTAGGGAGGTTTGGAAGTCGGGTTCGCTGGGGATGCGGGCCATTAGGATGCCGTGTTTTTGAGCTAGGGTTTTCCATAGATCAAAGTGGCGTTGGTAGGCGCTGCGGTAGCGTTTTAATAAATGGGCTTCGATGCGGTGCGAGTGGTGGCTGCCGGCTTCGACTTCGACGAAGTCGTAATTGCCCTCCCATTGAGGTTTCTCTTCGTCACTTAAAAAGGGAGCCATTAGGATGGCGCGTCCGCGATCACGACTGAGGGCGATGAGGGTGCTCTCAGGGGAGTCGAGGAAGAGCAGGTCACTGACAAAAATGCGCATCGATTGAGCGCGCAGGGGGACTTGGCTCAAGTCGGGAGAGGCGGCGGCGGGGGTGCTTGGAAGGTCGTTGATCTTATCGATCCAAGAGGGGCTGTGGATCATGTCGTTTTGGAAGTGCAAATGTTCGCTGCCTTTGATTACGGATACGGACAGCGAGGCGCTGGCTTTGAGCGCGGCGTGGATGGCAAAATAGAAAAGTTCGAGTGAGCGCTGCCATTTTTTTTCACTGAGTTTCATCGATTCGGAGATGTCGAGGATGACATCGACGGAGGGGCGGACTTCCTCGCGGTAGAGTTTCATCGAGTAGTTGCCGGTGCGGGCATAAGCCTGCCAGTTGATGTGACGGGGGTCATCGCCGGGCATGTAAGAACGGTGGTCCTGGAAATCGAGGGAACTGCCGATGCCGGCGCCCTGGAAATCGCCTACCTGTCCACGCCATACTTGATGGGCGATGGGGAGCTTGAACAGTTCGGCGTAGGTTTGAGCGCGAGTGCTGATCTCGGATATGTGGGATGAAGAATTCAGGATTCAGGATTCGTTTTTTTTGAGCGCATTTCTTGGTAGAGAGGTCTTGCTCGCCAGAGGGGGATGGCCAGGCTGATCAGGGTGAAGATGCTGGATGCGAGCAGGAAATAGAGGGGGTGGTTTTTACCCGCGGAATCACTCAGAGCGAGCAGCGAGACCGGGGGGATGGGCAGGCAGAAAAATAGCACGTCGCCAATGCTTTTGGAGGTATCTCCTACCAAAGCGAGGATGAAGCTGATGACTACGGTGCAACATTGAATCAGAATGTATAAAGCAAACATCTGGTTGGATTTCGGAAAAAACAGATGGATGAAAATAAGGGGATAGGTGATGGAGCCTATGAGACTGATCAGCATCGCGGCGTTTACAATGGTCCAGTCTGAATAGAGGATGCCATCACTAAAGAGAAAAATGCTAATAAAAATCAAGCTGCTGAAAATAAGAAAGAGGATGCCTGTATGCCAACCGGGGGTGAGCAGGTATTTGGCTGAGGGGTAGAGACGGCTTTTGGTGAAAGGGCGAAGCACGCTGGGTAAGGTGGAAGGGCGTTCGGTGAGAGCGTCGGCCCAGACAAGAGTAATGACCATGCCTGCCAAAGTAAATACAAGTCCTTCGTCTACGCCGGCCAGATTTAACAAGATGATGGCGATGGCAAAAAAAAGTGAGATCAAACGCTTTCGGGTAGCGTTATTTTCTGCCAGCGAGGCAATCTGGCCGGCACCGAAGTCGAGCAGGAAATAGATGATGTAAGTGCCGGCAATCACGATGCCTCCGATTTGCCACCAAAAGTTGGGATCAGTCCGGCCGCTACCAAAGGTGCGGTAGGTAGGGCTGAAAGAAAAAATAGTTATGGCGTAAAAACAGATAAAGCCTGTTGCGGCAACGATAAAACCTCGCAGTAAGACTGGGAATGACGAAAACCCCACGGTGAGTGCGGTGAACAAAGCGGAGGCAAAAAATGTGAAAAACAGGATGAGAAATTCTTCGATCAGATCGATGCCACCGAAAAAGTAGCGCATGACGAGGTAGGGCAGGATGCTGATGACCAGTAAGGTGGTTTGTGACATCAGGGCGGCCCATTTGCCGAAGGTTATACGCCAGGCGCTGAGGCGGGTCAGCTGGAGCAGGTCGAGGGAGTTGTTTTGTTTTTCGGCGGCCAGGGCGTTGAACCCGCGAATGGGCATGGCGACCAAAAGAGTCACCATTAGGAAGGTCCAGAAAAATCCGCTGGCGGCGTTGGCCGAACCGGTGGAGGCGGCACCGATGAATACGGTGAACACCATGAAGCCTTGTAGCAGGATGAAGGAGGTGGTGAAGATATTGGTGCGCAAACCCTGGCGAAGCTCTTTGACGAGCATCGGGCTGAAGCGGTTGGGGAAGTCGGTGAGTTCCGTAGTGGCTGTTGGCGCTTTCATGAATTACGCCCTTTCAGGGCTGGGAATATTTTGGTGCGAGATACCCAGGGCGTTGCCCTGGGCTGTAACATGACGCTCCGTTGGAGCTGGTATTGAGTTGCAAAGGGGGGATGATGGATTTGCTCCGAGCTGGATTGGCCCCGAAGGGGTGAAATGAGATAGCCCAGGGCAAGGCCCTGGGAAAAGGTGTGAAAAAATGAAGCCCTGTACCTGTAAGGGCGGAATGAGTGGGTGAGGGGAAAGTGTTCAAGCTGGAGTGGTTTGATTTTTTTGCGCTTCGATGTTTTCGAGGATGTCGATGAAGGCGTCTTCGAGTTTGCGTTCTTCGCGGTGGAATTCGATGATTTGCAGGCCGTCTTTGATCATGCGCTGGAGGACTTCGGCGGTGATTTGATCATCAACAGAGTCCACTTCGATCCGGGCGCCTTCCTTGAGCCCTTCTTTGAGTTTCACATGCGGCGACATTTGCGCCCATTCGAGCAGTGCCTGGGTATCACCGTGGACTTCGACGCGAATGATGGTGCTACCACTGTCATCGCGCTTGAGGCTCTCGGCGCTGCCCTGGTGAATGATTCGCCCCTCGTTGATGAAGAGCAGACTGTCGCACATCTCGGCGAGCTCGGAGAGGATGTGGGAACTGATCAAAACCGTTTTACCCTCCTCGGCCAGAATCCGGATCAGGTGTTTGAGTTCCACCCGGGCTTTGGGATCGAGGCCGGCGGCGGGTTCGTCGAGGATCAATACTTCCGGGTCGTGAAGCAGCGAGCGACCCAGGCAGAGTCGTTGTCCCATGCCTTTGCTCAGGGTATTGATCAGTCGGTCGGCAAGGGGAGCGAGATCGGCAAAGTCCATCACGTCGGTGATGCGCCGGGTTCGTTCCTGACCTTTGAAACCCAGGGCGCGGGCAAAAAAATCGAGATACTCGATCACGGTCATGTGGTGATAGGTTCCAAAGCTATCCGGCATCCAGCCGATCTTTGAGCGAACCTCGGCAGGGTATTGGGTGACGTCGATACCGCTCACTTTGAGCGTGCCCCGGGTCGGGTAGTCCAGCGTGGCGAGGATACGCATGGTGGTGGTTTTGCCCGCACCATTGGCTCCGACAAAACCAACTACGGTGCCTTTTTCTATTTTAAAAGAGACCCCGTCAACCGCTTTCAGGTTGCCGAAGTTGCGATGAAGATCAATGACTTCGATAGCAGGTAGAGCGGGAGGGGTCATTGTTTTGCAGCAGCGGAGTCGTTGGTTGAAGAAGGAGCTGGCGAAGCTTTGGTCACGGGGCCAAAGATCATGGCGTCGGCGTTGCTCCATCGAATGGAATCGAGGGTTTCGATAAAGGCTAATTTAGGATCTTTACTGACGGTGAAAAAATGACCCGGACGAAAGGATAGGGCACGGGTTTGCCGACGTAAGGAGTTATCAGTGGTTTTGTTGTTGGAGCGGTTTGCCGAGAGAACTGAACTGTGTTCATTCCACCAGGTGTTGAGCTCACTACGCGAGGAGGCTGCGAGGATGATTTCGCTGCCCGGGGTGATGGGCTTGTCCGTTTTGGCTTTCCACACCCGGCCACCTTCACCCACGTAGAAAAAATCTTCGACAGTGAACTCAAGACTGGAAAACAGCTTGGGATCCTGGGTAGGGGTGATCTCGGCGGTCATCTCGATACGGGAGCGGGTGGGTTGTATGCTTTGGATAAACTGCGCCTGTTCACGACGGCTTTGAAACCAGTCGCCGGAAAGTTGATCGCCAGCAAAATTAAAGTTAGTGTGGTTGGAGTAAGAAACGCGCGGGCTCCAACGTGAGTGGGCCAGTGCCACTGAGGTGATGAAGCTGCTGTCCTGAAGTTGAAAATGATTGCCAAGCAGTACTCCGGTGCGGCTGATTTGTTCCTGGGTGATGTAAGCACGCTTTTCAGTGGCGGCACTTTCCAGATCAATCACCAACATGCGGCGACCTTGCCCGCCGACTCCATCTTCAAAAAGAATGAATGCCAGCACCAACAGACCGGCAATGAGGGAAATCAGTGGGGTGGTGAAAAAGAGGCGGTGACGGCGGCCGGCTTTGGCGAAGACAAAAAAGTTCACCGGTCCTACCAGCACACTGAAGATGGTGAGGATCAGCATGACCAGGACAGGATTGGATCTCTTACGGCCAAAATCCTTTTGTAATTTCCAGTCCTTGCGGTAGGCCTGTTCGAAATTAAGACGGTTGGTTGCGGCGTTTCTCAAGGTGTTGTAGGCCTGGGCCAATTTGACGTTGCGTCCGTCCCAACCGTGCAATTCGATGACGCCGTAACTGTGGTCGCTGCGGATGATGTTGCCGAGCACCGGTTTGCGATCGAAGCCCAGTGAGCGGTAATCGAGCTGTTTGTCCCGCGGCTCGGTATAGATCTGCAGGATGCCGCCAAAACGATTGCGTTCCAGAATGGCTTTTTGCACGGCGGGGCGCAACTGGGTCCACTCGTCGGCTGCGATCATCAGGGCGTCGTAACCGATGTAAGCTCTCCAGTCGGAGGGCAGTAGTTGATTGTCGCAGCTGGCGGCAAATGAGATATTGGAAGATGAGCGGGATTTGGAGCCTTTGTTTTTTTGTTTTTTGAGGTAGTTGCTCAGCAGGGTCAGATTGCGGGCGGCTAGTTTTTCACTGATGATGATGCTGGGCCATTGTTCAGGTAATTGCTCGTAGTTGGAGGTGGAAAGGCTGGAGAAACCGTCAGCCTGGATGTGAATGCTTTCCTGACGGTAACGTGAATACTGTGGCAGCCAGTGAACAGGAACAAGGATGTCCTGTTTGACTTCCTGTCCGGCTTTGACTGTGATTTTAAATACTGAGTGGTGATTTCTTTCACTGTCACTGCGGAATTGCAGCCGCCAGCTGCGGTCTTTGGCTGTGCCGTTTTTGATCACCACGTGGATGGGCTGGAAGCCGTAGTTGGGGCCTTTTTCAAAAGGGCTGGTAAGGGATATTTTGGAGCCTCCCGACTTGGGGTAGGTGTGCTGGTAAATGTTTTTCTGAGCCGAGGCAAAGCCAGCGAGGAAATGCAAACCTGCGATCAGCAGAATCAAGGTCAGGAACGGAGCTGGGAGGCGTCTTTTCGGGATCATACAGGCAGGTTCGATTTGAACGAAATTCTATGAGGAGAGGCCCTAAGCATTTGCTTTTTCTTTTAACGTGGCTGGGGTATCGAGATCTTGGGTGGGGATTTCGGTGAGCAGTTTTTCGACAAGGTCGCGGGCGGTGGTGCCATCAATCCGGGCTTGGTATTCCAATACGATGCGGTGTTGTAATACTGGTATGGCCACCGCTTTGACATCTTCGAAACTGGCGTTGATGCGGCCTTTGATCAAAGCGCGAGACTTGGCTGCTGAAGCCAGACTCAAGGCCGCTCGAGGACTGGCTCCAAAACGGATGCCTTCGGATACCTTGCTTTGGCCGCGATGGGTGCCGTCGACCAGTCGGGCGATGTAGTTGGCTACCACGTCGGGCAGGTAGATTTTGCGCACCGCGTCCATGATGTTGATGAGCGTTTGCGCATCCATGACTGATTCGACTTTGGGTTCGATGCCGAGTTCGCGGTGCTGGACGATGCGCTCCAGGGTTTCGGCGCTGTTGCGTTGCACTTCGAGTTTGAAGAGAAAGCGGTCGAGTTGAGCTTCGGGTAAGGGGTAGGTGCCTTCCAGTTCGATCGGGTTCTGGGTTGCCAATACAAAAAACGGGACGGGTAGTTGATGGGCTTTTCCCAGCACCGTGACGCGGCGTTCCTGCATCGCTTCGAGCAGCGCGGACTGGGTTTTGGGTGAGGCGCGGTTGATCTCGTCAGCGAGCACCAGGTTGGCAAACAGCGGGCCGGGTTGGAAAACAAACTCGCGGCCGTTGGAGGTCTCTTGCAATACGGGGTTTCCGGTGATGTCTCCGGGCAATAGGTCGGGGGTGAACTGAATACGTTTGGTTTCGATTTGCAGGGCTTTTGACAGGGCGGTGACCAGTTCGGTTTTCCCCAATCCGGGCAGACCTTCCAACAGGATGTGGCCGCGGGCGAGCAGGCCGGTGATGGTGAGTTCGATGAGGTCTTCCTGACCGAATAATACGCCGTTTAGAGTGTCGCTGAGCTTAGTGATCTCGGTAGCGTATTTTTGAATATCTTTTTCGGAGATGGGCATGGTGGGATTTCAGACTTCAGGTTTGAAATTTCAAAATATTAACTAAGGTGATTTGAAGTAGCGTTTTAGCAATTCTTTTTCGGCGGGTAATAAAGATTCTTGCCAGATGGTGTCACCGCCTTGACCTGTGGATTTGACCGCTCCGGCTTGCTGGGGGCCTTGTTTGCTTTTGTCGATGTCGTGTTCGCTCTGGCCGACGCCGACCAGATCGCCGGGCGCGGCGCGGGAGAGGTCGGGGTTTTGCACCGCTTCGAGGTTTTTTGTGCCAAGGTGTTGGGGATCGCCGAGGCTGATCGGAGCTTCGCCCGGGCCACGACTGATGCCTCCTCGTCCGGGGCCTTTGCCTTTACCGTTTTGACTGAGCAGATAAGCAATCAAGTCACCTTCTTCGAGCCCGGGCAAGCCACCTTTTCCCATGCCCGCTTTGCGTGCTGCTTTTGCGCCTTTTTTCAGTTGTTTGCGTAAGGCATCCATTTGTTCCTTGCTGAGCTGGCTCATATTTTTCAACATCGAGGGGTCGATGTTTTTGAGCGCCTGCATCATTTTTGAATTGAGCGGCAAGGCGCCGCTTTGGAGGTTTTTCAGTGCTTGTTGATATTCTTGTAGCAGTTGATTTTTGGCGGCCTCATTCATCTGGTCAGAAAAATTCTGGAAGGCGTTCAGGCCGCGCTCTGCATGGGCGAGATCGGCTCCGAGTTGCTCGATTTGTTTGTTGAGACCGTCACGCATACTGTCCGAGGCCTCCATGCTGCTGTGGCTGAACCATTCGTCTTTGGGCTGTTCGCTCAGGGCTTCTATTTTTTCCTGCACATCATCGAGTGATTGTTCTTCGATCAATTCGGTTTCTTCCAAACTCTGCAACCAGTCCTCCATTTGCTCCCAAGCGAGCGGCTGGCTCGGAGGGGGCAGGGCGGTGCCTTGAATGATGGTGACAGGGACGAGGAAGGCGGCCAGAACCAGCGCGATTGAAACCGCAAAAGGGGTGAGGATGCGCGGCCAATGCCAGTCGAGTCCGACATTGATGTTTTGTGAATCAGGCGGGGCGGGCCACTTGCCGATTCCCTGATCGGCGGTGGTCAGGGCGTTGTGGAGGTGCAGTTGGTCTTCCAGGCGAACCAGGGCATCCTGTCGGCGGATGTATGAGCGGCGGGTGGTGAGCCAGGCGGCAATAGCTAACAAGATCAAGGCGGTGGCAAAAGCACCGGACAGGATGGGGAGGGATGGGGTGTTTTCGATGCTGCGCAGATAGAGCACGATGCCTGCGCTGATAACTGACAGCGCAACCAGCAGGGGGGTGAAACGATCCAGCCACCAGGCGGCGTTGATTTTCGCCTGGGTTTGACGGGCAATGTGACGCCAGGTTGTGGAGATTTCCGTTTCAGACATTGTTTGTTAAAATGCTTCGTGTTGAGGGTAAGGAACAGCAGGCACTGTGTAAAGAAGCTTCCGGTGTTTTTCACGAGAATTGATGGGTGCCTAAGCTTGGGTATGAAAGACGGCATGCGATGTCGGTCATATTCATCGGGCGGGGTGGAATGGGAGGGGGCGCGTGGTTTTACTCTGTCAGCTTCGAGTGCAAAGCCTAGCATGAGAGTTGTGGCACATTGGATCAGATTCAGGGGTGTTTTTTAAGGGGCGCTAGCTCTTAGATTCGATTTTCGAGTTCTAGGAAGAATTAAATGATTTTTCAGCTTTGTTACCGCTTTCATGCAACAAAGGTTGCGTGAGAGCTTTATTATCAA
>JASFYY010000088.1:0-21558 GCA_045046875.1 Verrucomicrobiota bacterium
CATGCAGCTCATGCAAATCATCGCCTTGTTTCCTCAATTGAGGATAAACCCCGAACGACGGGTTTTCTGCCGTCACCATCCCTCTTTTCCTCCATGGCTGGGGGTAATATCCCAAATACCACGGCTCCCAATAATTAATACTCCGATGCTCGTCATTAAAAACAATGCCCGGGTCCGACCACGCCGAGCAGGCAAATTTGTCAAACAGGCAGGAAGCGAACATCGCCCACTTACCTCCATAAGAATGCCCCACAATGCCAATCCGCTTTGCATCCACACCTTCATGGTTAGCCAAAGCAAACCAGGCATTGGCTGCCGCGTAAGCCAACATCGACATCGGCTGCACCTTGGCATCTTTGATACCAGGCCAGTAAAGTGAATAGGTTTTATTATCCGTCGTTGCCCGGGTTCCTATCGACAAAGTGACAAAACCCCGCCTGGCCAGTTGATAAGCAAAGTCGCGCAGCTCATTGCCCTTCCCCACTGCCGTCTCAGGTTCATAATATACCGTGACCACCGCAGGCAGCTGCCCCTTGGCATTCTGAGGAATCAGTAAATAGCCATCCGTGACCTCATTCGGCAACCAGCGAAAGCGGATTTTGTGCTCGGTGAAGTTCTCTCTTTTTTCTGAACTAACAATCTCCAGTTTCTGCTCCGTCAACAAAGCCGGCCACTGCCCCATCATCCCATTCCAATGATCGAGAATTTCCTGACGTCGTTTTCCCCAATCCGCTGCGGTCTTAACCTCACTGCCATCACGAAATTTCAAAGGCGAGCGGAAGTCTCCATAATCTCCCGCGTATTTCTCAGGCACCACAAAATCCGCTGCGATATAGTTCCAGTTTTGCCCACTGTTTCCCCCCTCATTCTGCCCACGAGCTGCAGAGCAGAACAAAACTGTCATCAACAGTGATCCCAAACAACGCTTCGCAAGTGTGCCTCCAGCAGGCTGAACCCCACCGCTATATTCCCTACTGCTGATTTTTATTTTTTTCATTGAATCCACAAGGGAATCTAATCATGCTTTGACGACTGATCCAGTTGCTTTACATGAATCCCGCTTATTCCCAATATTGCCTGTTCCGAACACTGACTGCGGTCACCTTGTTTTCGCTTTTACCAGCCAAGCAGCAAGCAGCTACTCCGGATCTCAAAAAAACAGCCAGCGTCGCCACCCACTTCTTCGAAGAACACTGCTACGAATGCCATGATGAGGATTCTACCAAAGGAGATCTAAACCTTTATGAACTCCCGCTGAAACTCGATACCCAGCAACAAACCCGGCAATGGGCGCAGGTTTTTGAAAAAATCGAGTCAGGCGAAATGCCTCCGGCAAAAAAGAAACGACCCGCCAAGACTGAAAAAAAACAACTGCTCTCCGCCCTTGCCCCGCCCCTGACTCTAGCCGACAAAAAATACCGGCAAGTGGTACTTCGGCGGCTCAACCGGATAGAATATCAAAACACCCTGCACGACCTGTTGCACATCGACATCGATCTTGCCTCTCACCTGCCCGAGGATGCCAAAGCCCACGGTTTTGACAACATCGGCGCCGCTCTGTCGATTTCTACCGAACAAATCGCCGCTTATCTAAAAACCGCTGACCTCGCTCTCGACGCCGCCTTCGGCCCGGAAAAACGCCCCGAAACTAAAACCTGGCACACCGACCTCAAAGACAAAGGCCGGTTGAAACGAAATCTCGGTTCTCTGTTACGCGACGATCCTGAAGGTATCGTGATGTTTTCCTCATATTATTCGCCAACCAATTTCTGGGGGTTCATGGTTAGAGAACCCGGACGCTACAAAATCAAATTAAAAGCCCGCGCAGTGCAAAGCGAAACCCCTCTGATCATGCGGGTCTATGCCGGGGACGTCATCGCCGGACGCCGGGAAAAACATCTGGTCGGGCACTACAGCTTGAACCCCGGCGAGCAATGGACCACCATCGAATTTGAGGATCACTTCGAACGTTATGACTCGGTGAAAGTCATTCCCTACCGCAACGGCGGGCATATCAAAGACGCCAAAACATCAGACCGCCCGGGTATCCTGGTGGGCAAAGCAGAAATGACCGGACCTATCATCGATCAATGGCCGCCAGCCAGTCGTGTTGCGTTGCTAGGCAACATCAACATCCATAGTGCCAGCCTGGCCGAAGCGGAACACATTCTCACTCGTTTCCTGCCGCGTGCCTTCCGCCGAAGAACATCAAAAAAGGAAATCCAAATATACAGCAATCTCTTCAAAGCCGCGCGTGCGCAAAAGCGCGACTTTATGGATTCATTACGAGTGGCCTTGAAAGCCGTGCTGGTCTCACCCGAATTCCTTTTCCTCGATGAGCCCGGCAGCAAAACCGGGCAGCTCAACGACTACGCACTGGCCTGTCGGCTGTCCTATTTCCTCTGGTCCACCATGCCCGATCAACAACTGCTGACTCTGGCCGCCCGCCGGGATCTGCGCAAACCCGAAATATTGCGCCAACAAACCGAACGTCTACTGAGTGATCCCAAAAGCCGGGCCTTCACCGACAACTTCACCGGCCAATGGCTCGAATTGCGCGAGATCGATTTCACTGAACCCGACAAAAACCTTTATCCCGAATTTGATGAACTTCTCAAGGTGGCCATGGTCGAGGAAAGCCACCGCTTTTTTCAAGAAATTCTCGATCAGGATCTCAGTCTCAGCAACTTCATCGACTCCGACTGGTTGATCCTCAATGAGCGCCTGGCCGAACACTACGGCATCGACAGCGTCAAAGGACTGCACTACCGCAAGGTGAAGCGTCCGGCCAATAGTGTGCGGGGCGGAGTGCTGACCCAGGCCGCAGTTTTAAAAGTGACCGCCAACGGCACCAACACATCCCCGGTGCTGCGCGGCGTGTGGGTGCTCGATCGCATCCTCGGCCAACCCGCCCCTCCCCCTCCTCGCGGCGTACCCTCCGTCGAGCCAGACATCCGCGGAGCCACTACCCTGCGTGAACAATTGGAAAAACACCGCAACGTAGAGTCCTGCGCCACCTGTCATATCAAAATCGACCCGCCCGGTTTTGCCTTGGAGAACTTCAACGTCATCGGCGGATGGCGGGAGAACTACCGCAGCCTCGGCGAAGGCAAGCGCATCACCGACAAATACATCGATAGTTACAATCATGTGCGAGTGCGCTACAAAATCGGTCTACCTGTTGATGCCACAGGAACTAGCTCTGACGGCAAAGCCTTCAGTAATATCACCGAGTTCAAGAAACTGCTGCTACGTGATCAAAAAAGCATCGCCCATGGACTCACCAAAAACCTTGCAACTTACGCCACCGGCAGATCACTCGGTTTCTCAGACCGCGCCACCCTATACCAACTGGTCAAAGCTTCGCAGAAAAACAACTACGGCTTGCGCAGCCTCATCCACGAAATCGTGCAATCACCTATTTTCAAGCAACCTTGAGCCCCCCCTCCTACCATTTTCCAGCCTATGAACCGCAGACATTTTTTACGCGCCTCAGGCGTCTCCATCGGACTGCCATTTCTCGAAGCCCTGTTACCCGCCGACAATAAAGCGGCTGAAGCGGCTCTTTCAAAAAAACGCATGGTCGCCATCAATATTGGACTTGGGCTTCATGCCGGCAATCTCATTCCCGAACAAAGCGGTCACGAATACAAAATCACGCCCTACCTCAAATCCATTGAAACTTTTCGCAAACAATTCACCATCATATCCGGCTCATCCCACCCGGGCGTGGATGGGGGGCACTCGGCTGAAAAATCTTTCCTCACCGCCGCTGCTCACCCCGGCGCGACCAGTTTCAAGAACACCGTATCCCTCGACCAGTTGGCCGCCGAGCAGATCGGTGTGAACACCCGTTATTCAACACTCTGCCTCAGCCTCGCCGGACGTGGTCTCTCCTGGTCACGCGGAGGAGTCGAAATCCCTTCCGAGACCCGCCCTTCCCAGGTATTCGCCAAACTCTTCCTCGAAGGCAAAGCCAGGGAGAAAGCCTTGCAGATCCAGCGGCTCAAGGACGGACAATCCATTCTTGACAGCGTCATGGTTAAAATCAAGCAAATGGAAAAACGCCTAACTGGAAACGACCGGGCCAAGCTCGACGAATACTTCACCGCCCTGCGTGAAGCAGAGCAGCGTTTGGTCAAAGGCGAAGAATGGGAGCACAAAAGCAAACCCAAAGTAGATGTCAAAACTCCCGTCGACATTCAGGACCGCACCGATGTGATCAATAAAGCCCGCCTGATGTATGACATGATGCATTTGGCGTTGCAAACCGACTCCACCCGCCTGATCACTTTTTTCAAAAACGGCATCAACGCCGTGCCCAAGGTCAAAGGAGTCAGTCAGGATTACCACAACCTCTCCCATCACGGTAAGGATCCCAAAAAAATCAAAGAACTCACCATCATCGAACAAGCCCAGATGCAAGCCTTCGCCGAATTCCTCGGCAAACTGCAACAAACAAAAGAAGGCGACAGCAGCCTACTCGATCACACCATGGTGCTGATGGGTTCCAATCTAGGCAACGCCTCCAACCACAACAACCGCAACCTGCCAATCATCCTAGCCGGCGGAAGCTTCAAACACGACCAACATCTAGCTTTTGATCAAAGCACCAACTACGCCCTGCCCAAACTCTACGTCTCCATGCTGCAACAACTAGGCATCGAAACCGACACCTTCGCCGGCACCACAGGCACCATGCAAGGCCTAGAAACCTGACAACAAAAAGCTCCCCATAATATTTCCGATCATTTAATTTTATGGGGACTGACCTCACTTGTATTTTTACTTGTTCTTTTTCGGACCGGGTGATAAACTGTCCTGTATGAGAAAGACACGTGCGTTTTTGTTGGGAGAAAAGGGGCAGACGAACTATTATCATGTGGTGAGCCGGACGGCGGGCAAATACAGGTTGTTTGAAGATGATGAAAAGGAAGCTTTTCGTTATATTCTGATGAGACAGCTGAAGTTCAGTGGACTGCGAGCACTGGCTTGGTGCTTTATGGGCAATCACTTCCATTTGCTGTTGGAGGTGCCGGATAAGGAAATGGCAACGCAGGACTGGACGGATGAGGATTACATCAAACGTTTAAATGTTCTCCGCAGAGAGTGGAGCACACATCAACTACTGGGGGAAGTCGAAGCGCACTGGGAGAATGGGAATGATAAAAGGATCACTGAAATTGCGGTAGCCGTGAAGGAGCGCCTATTTGATTTGTCGATGTTCATGAAAGAGCTGAAAATGAAGATGACCCTGGCTTTTAACAAGGCTCATGACCGTGAGGGGGCTTTGTGGCAAGGACGCTTTAAGAGCGTGCTACTGGAAAGTGGTGATGCCGTGCGCACGGTAGCTGCCTATATCGATCTAAATCCGGTTCGTGCCGGTATCGTAAGCGAACCGGAAAACTACCGTTGGTGTTCGTATGCTGCAGCGGTGGCCGGAGTGAAAAGTGCTCGCCAGGCTCTGACTTTTGCGGTGGTGGGGCGGCAACGGGTCGCATGGAAAAAGGTTGAAGCAGATTATCGTTGTTTATTATACGGATCAGGAGATGAGCGATTGGGCGGTGAAACACCAGAGGGAAGCAAGCCTTGGAAAGGAGGTTTCACTCAGCAGCAGATTGAGAAAGTATGGCATGCGGGTGGCAAATTGCCATTGGCGGCAGCTTTGCGCTGCCGGGTTCGCTACTTTAGCGATGGAGCAGTGCTTGGCGGGCAGAACTATGTGGACAATTTTTTTAACCACAACCGCGAACACTTCAGTGAACGCCGGAAAGACGGTGGACGAAAAATGCGCGGAGCGCAGTGGGGCGATCTGCGAGTACTGCGCGATTTAGGAACAGGTATGCTTAAGTCAAAAGCTCAATCTCCTGACCAATAGTCTTGAGTCCAAAAATAGAGCTCACCAGAAATCGATTCTCAGAACTACCTCCTTTCGACCTGACAAATTTTACCCGACAAAGTCTTCAAAATTAGCGTATATACGTATCAACATTCGCTTGCCCCAAGCCCCTCCCCCGCTTTCTCTTAACCATCATGATGAAAACCATCCCCGCCCTGATATTCAGCCTGCTGTTGTTCACAGCCCTCACGACTTTCGCTGCCGAGCAAGCTCCCAACATCATCGTCATTCTCGCCGACGATCTGGGTTACGGTGACCTGCATCGTGACGGAGGCCTACCGCCTACCCCAAACTGCGACCGTCTCGCTACGGAAGGCATGCGCTTCACCGATGCCCACACCACTTCATCCGTCTGTACCCCCACCCGCTACGGCATCCTCACCGGGCGTTACAACTGGCGCTCGACGCTGAAAAAAAGCGTTTTATTTGGCCTCGATCAACCACTCATCCCTACAAGCCGCCTCACCCTGCCTGCTTTTTTAAAAAAACAGGACTACCACACCTCCATCGTTGGAAAATGGCACCTCGGCCTCGGCTGGCAAAAACTACCCAATGGCGAAAAACGCCAAGCCTTGAGCGGCAAAACCGAAGGCGAAGGCTGGGACATCGACTACAGCAAAAAAGTCAGCGGTGGCCCGACCACACTCGGCTTTGATCAATCCTACATCATTCCTGCCTCGCTGGACATGTTTCCCTATGTCTACCTGAAAGACGACAAACCGACCCAAGTAGCTACCGTGACCAAAGCCTTTTTCCGCCCCGGGCCTTCAGGCGCCGATTTTGAAGCGATCAAATGCCTGCGTGATTTTGCCCGAGAATCCCGCACTTACATCAAAACCCGCGCCGCGAAAAAAGATCACCCCTTTTTCCTCTACCTACCGCTCACCAGCCCTCACACTCCGATCGTGCCCTCGGCAGCCTGGCAGGGCAAATCCGGCATCGGCTCCTACGGCGATTTCCTGATGGAAACCGATTGGGTCGTCGGTGAGGTCTTGGCCGAACTCGACGCACAGAAGCTGGCAAAGAACACCCTGGTGATTTTTGTCACCGACAATGGTTGCTCCCCTGCGGCAAAAATCCCCGACCTGGTAGCTCAAGGGCACAAACCCAACGGCGCCTTACGCGGACACAAAGCCGACATTTATGAAGGCGGTCACCGTATCCCCTTCATCGTGCGCTGGCCGGCCAAAGTAAAGCCCGGCAGCACCGCTCACCAGACCATCTGCACATCGGACATTTTTGCCACCGTAGCCGACATCAACGGCCAACTCGATACCATACCAGCTAATGCCGCAGAGGATTCTTTTTCCCTATTACCCATTCTCACCGGCGACAATAGCGGCAAAGCCATCAGGCCTTTCACCATCCATCACTCTATCAACGGCTCTTTCGCCATCCGCAAAGGCAAATGGAAGCTCGCCCTGTGCCCGGGATCAGGAGGCTGGAGCACACCCAAGCCCAAAAAAGCACTGAAAGACCTTACACTGCCCAATGTGCAACTCTTTGATCTCGAAGCCGACCTCGCCGAGCAACACAACCTGCAAGACCAACACCCTGAACTCGTCAAACAGCTGGTCAACGAACTAGCCACCGCCATCAACAAGGGCCGCACCACCCCTGGTCCGAAACAAAACAACGAAGGTTACCCCGACACCTTCTCCCAACGAGTGTTAAAAGAATTTCCTATCCTCGCGGAGAAAAAATAACTCCCGTAGTGCAGGCTTCCAACCCGCACACTTCCACCACACGGCAATACCCCTCATTTCCCATACATTGGTTCTCATAATCCCTTTCTCCCCCACCACTCTCGACGGGTGGGGATACCCGTCCTACGTCGCCCTCCCCCTATTCCCCTCGACGGCAGCGCCACAAGCAAGCTTCCCCCAAAATTCCCATTGCCAAGCGCCCCGCTTCGGATTAGACAAACAACATGTCTCAAGAGGAATCCTTTTACATCGTCCCGCCCGAACAACACAAACAGCTGGTGCACGGCGCCTATCTGGCTCGTGGTTATAACAGCAGCGAAGCCGAAGCCGCCGCCACCATGTGCGCCAACGCTTCGCATCACGGCATCCGCACCCACAACGCGCTGAAAGCGCTGCACCTCGACGAACTCTTTGGCAGCGGCAGCGGCGGCTGTGTTCCCAACGCTGAGATCGAAGTGATCGAATCAAAATTCAAAGCCGTTCAAACTTGGAACGCCCATCGCAAACTTGGTCAAGCCGTGGCCATAGATGCAATGAACACCTGCATGACACTCGCCGACGAATACGGCGTCGGCATCGTCGCCGTGGACAACGCCTTTCACTACCTATGGGGAGGCGGCTACGTCATCGACGCAGCAAAAAAAGGCTACATCGCCTACACCAACTGCACCTCGACCCTATCCGAAGTGGTTCCCTTTGGCGGCAAATACCCAACCCTAGGCACCAATCCGCACAGTTGGGGCTTCCCCACCTGTGACGCCGTCGGCTACCCCGTCGTGCTCGACTGGGCCACGTCCACCGTCGCCATGGGTCGCGTACAACAACTCAAACGCGAAGGTAAAGAACTTCCACCCAACGCCGCCATCGACAGCGACGGCAACATGACCACCGACCCCAATCAGGTCGCCGCCCTACTCCCCTTCGGAGCGCACAAAGGATACGGCCTCTGCCTCTTAAACGAACTTTACGGAGCCGTCATCGGCGGCTCCCTCCCCACCTTGCGCGGGCGCGCCGACGAAGCCAAAGCCGCAGGTGAAAAATCCACCACAGCTTTCTATTTTCAAGTCATCCACCCCGACGCCCTGAGCGGACGGGATTTCTCGAAAAACCGCAGCCAGGCAGAAAACATCACCGCCGTGATCAAAGACGTGCTCGGACACGGCAATGAAAACTGCATGTTGCCCGGCACCATCGAAGCCAACAACGCCAAGCGCAGCGAAAAAGCCGGCGGCCTGCTGTTCTCCGCCGCCGAACTCGAAGAATTCGCCGAACTCGCCACCGAATGCAAACTCGACCCCGCCCCCTGGTCCACCCAAAACCTCCCCCTCTTCACCGAAGCTTAATCATTCCTTCTGGCTACTGAATTCTAACTCCTGACTCCTTCTCAAAAATGTCCTACCTCGACCAACTCTTCTCACTAGAAAATCAAACTGCCATCATCATCGGTGGCACCGGCACCCTCTGCGGTGAAATGGCCCAAGGCATCGCCCAGGCTGGAGCGAACACCATCATCGTAGGGCGTAGCGCAGAAAAAGGCGCTGAACGTGTCACCGCCATCGAAGCCGCCGGAGGCAAAGCCCGCTTTGTCGCCGCCGACGTCGCCGACCGCTCTTCGCTCGAAGCCCTGCTCGCCGATGTCATGGCCATCGAAGGCTCAGTGGACATTCTGGTCAACGGAGCCGGCATCAACTCGCCGACTCCCGTGCTCGACATCCCTGATGACGAATTCGCCCGCATCATCGACATCAACCTCGCCGCCGTCTTGCGCGCCTGTCAGATTTTTGGCAAACAAATGCTCAGCCAGGAAAACGGTGGATCGATCATCAACCTCGGCTCCATTTCCGGGCTCGGCCCCTTGAGCCGCGTATTCACTTATTCCGCCAGCAAAGCCGCCGTTCACAATCTGAGCAAAAACCTCGCCCGTGAATGGGGAGACCAGGGCATCCGCGTGAATACCCTCGTGCCTGGATTTTTTCCTGCCGAGCAAAACCGCAAAGTGCTCACCGAAGACCGCGTCGCCTCCATCATGGGGCATACCCCGATGGATCGTTTTGGCAACGCAGACGAACTCATTCCAGCCACCCTTTTGCTCGCTTCAAAAAATGCCGGATCCTTCATTACCGGCATCGAAATGATCGTCGACGGAGGTTTCTCCGCCATGTCGATTTAATTTGTAACATGAACTACCTCAGCACCTTTCTCACGGGAATCGCCATGGGCGTCGCCAACGCCATCCCCGGCGTTTCAGGAGGCACGATCGCCTTCATCACCGGCATCTACGAGCGCCTCATCAACGCGGTCAAATCCTTCGACGTGACCGCTGTGCGCAAATTGCTCAAATTCCAAATCAAAGACTTTTCCGACCATGTTGACCTGCCTTTTTTAATCAGCCTCGGACTGGGCGTGGTAGTCGGACTGCTGACTCTGGCGCGTTTATTAAAGTTCCTTTTTATAAATCACGAAACTTACGTCTGGTCATTCTTTTTCGGCCTCATCCTCGCCTCCATTTGGTTGGTGGGTAAAACCGTCAAACACTGGACCGCCGCCCCCATCGTCAGCCTGCTGATCGGAGTCGGCATCGCCATTGCTATCGCTCTGGTCAAACCCGCAGCCGAAAATGCCAATCCCCTCTATCTGGTTCTCTGCGGCGTTATCGCCATGGCCAGTATGATCATCCCCGGTATCTCAGGCTCATTTGTTTTGCTCCTGATGGGCAACTACAAACTGATCATGATCGATTCCATCACCGGCTTGAATTTGAAAGTGCTCATCCCCGTCGGCATTGGTGCCGTGCTCGGCATGATCACCCTGAGCCACCTGCTGTCCTGGATTTTCAAACGCTTCCACGATGCCGCCATCGCCCTGATGACCGGATTTGTGGCAGGCTCCCTGCTCACCATCTGGCCGTGGAAAAAAGCAATCACCCAAACCTTCCAATCCGGTGACAAAGTGAAAGAAAAGGTGATCGGTTACGACTGGCAAATACCTGAGATGAACAGCTCGACCCTCATCGCCGTCGCCATCATCATCGCCGGTTGTCTGGCGGTCTGGCTGATCGAACTCGCTGGAAAAAAAGCACCCTAGACTCCCGAAGCTTAAAACAAGCCGAACAACTGCCACGTGCTTAACAGCAAACCAGCCACGCTGCCGCACAGCAAATAAAAAGCCAGTCTGCGGAAAGGCACGCTTCCTCTTCGCCGTTTGACGATGAGCCCGTATCGAAACAAACCCAACGCAAACTGAATCCACATCGTTCCTATCATAGGATAATGACCACCGCTGTGGGGGAAATCCAAAAAATCGGTCAAAGCATATTGTAGCAGCAACAATATCGAGTAACTGAAAATATATACCCAAAAAATCCATTTGGGGAAAAGCTGCCCATTTTCCTCTTTGTCAAAATCAACGGAATCTGCCGCCACCTCTGCTCCACGGCTCATAATCCAGCCCGCCACCCCAACAGCCAGCGCCAGCCCCAATGCCCCTGCTAGGGCTATTAAAATAACTTCAACTACAGACATCGCTCAGCTTCAAACTTTTTTCTTTCCTATCTTTCATTGACATCTTAGCCTGGATTCTTTCCAGCACCCTCCATCTCATACAACGATGACCCGTTTACTCCAAGCTTTATTTATACTAACGTTCATAGTCGCCTGCTCCCCATCGAATGACGAGCAAAACTCCTCCCAGATCCCCCCTCTCGTCGTCGGCATGGAGCTGACCTACCCGCCTTTCGAAATGCGCGCCGCCAACGGCCAACCTGACGGCATCAGCGTGCGCTTGGCAGAAGACCTCGCCGCCCAATTAAAGCGCCCGTTAAAAATCATCGACACCGCTTGGGACGGCATCATTCCTTCCCTGCAAAATGGCAAAATCGATCTGATCATCTCCTCGATGACCCGCACCGAAGAGCGCGCCCAAGTCATTGATTTCTCTGCCCCCTATGTCAGCAACGGCCTGTGCATGCTGGTAGCCAAAGACTCCGCTTACAAAAGCATCGACGACCTACAGGAAAGCACTGCCAAAGTTGCCGTCAAGCTGGCCACCACCGGCCACCTCTATGCCCAGGCCGAACTCGAAGGGATCGAACTGGTGGTGCTCGACGAAGCCTCGATGTGCGCGCTCGCCGTGGTGCAGGGAAAAGCCGACGCCTTCATCTACGACCAGATCTCCATCTACCGATTCTCTCAGCAACACCCTGACAAAAGCACCGCCCTGTTACAACCCATCCGCCAGGAAGAATGGGCCATCGGCATCAAGAAAGGCAATGATGAGCTAAGGCTACAGGTCAATGATTTCCTCAAAATCTACCGCAGCGAAAGAAAATTCAATGCCCTCGCCGAGCGCTACATGAAAAAGGAAAAACAAGCTTTTGAAAAAGCCGGAGTGCCTTTCATTTTCAAATGAACTCGCAAAGCGCTGCAAGCATGCTTATATACCTCTCATTAACCATCGAAAAATATGTCCTATACTCAAAAAGCCAACGATCTCGGAATAACCTTCACTTCACAGGAACCCGGTTATTTAAACCTATGCATTCGAACCGGCAACTTGCTGATGACCTCCGGGCACGTCAGTGATCAGCACGGCATCCTCGGCAAAGACGTCAGCGTCGAACAAGGTTACGCCGCAGCCAAGGATTGCATGATCAAGATTCTGCAATCAGTCCACAACACCCACGGCACCTTGGACGATCTGAAAGTGATCAAACTTCTCGGCTGCGTTTACTCCGCCGGCGACTTCACCGATCAACATCTGGTCATCAATGGAGCGTCTGATCTCTTGCACGAGATTTTCGGTAAAGACGGTGACGGCTACCACGCTCGCAGCGCGCTCGGATTCGCCGCCCTGCCAACCGGCGCCGCGGTCGAAGTCGAAGCGATCTTTGAAATCAAAGCGTGAAAATTCAGCGAAGAGCGAACTTTCCAGTCGGCTACTTCAAACACAAAAAAAGCGAGCCTAATGGCTCGCTTTTTATTTGCTCTGAATCTGCACGTGCGAGCAAGCAAAGCGGTCGCTCTACAATCATTCCTTCAAGCAGCCTCGCCAGCTTTTCGCAGCTCCCGCTTCAAGCGCTTCTCCGCACCGTCCCTGGCAGCCAAAATAAAACCTGCCGCCATGACCAGCGTTTCCGCACCCCAGTAGATTCCCAGGATCAACCACAGACCATCGGTGAAGCCATAACTGTGCAAACCCACACCCAGATTATTCACCCCCCACCAGGAAAAAACGATCACCATAGCGAGAAAAACCGACAACACATTCACTCCGATCTCCCGAATGTAACCACCCGCTCGCGCGTGCAGCACCACCAGACACCACAACACAATCAACAAAGCTCCATTCTCCTTTGGATCCCAGCCCCAGAACCGTCCCCAGGAATAGTTCGCCCAAATCCCACCCAACACCGTTCCCACCAGTGAGAAAAACAGTGCAAAACAAATCGTGCCATAAGCCATGCGAGTGACATCACGGTAATAGTCCCGATCATCATTTTTGAAACGAAACAAACGCCCAAGCAGATAAATGTGCGAAAAGGCCGCCGCAACCAAACCCGCGCCATAACCAATATTGATTGCCACCACATGCGTCAACAACCAGAAGTTCGAATCCAATACCGCCTGCACCGGATCCATGTTATCCGCTGCATCCTTCATTTCATACTTCAGAGATAACAACATGCCACCCGCTCCAATGATAACCGCCAGCGTCAGACCGATGCGTTTTTTTGTCATCCACTCAATGACCAGACACAATGCCACCGAAAAAGCCGCAATGAATAATACCGTATCATAAAGATTGGTCATCGGTGCCGGGCGGTCACGGATAATTCCACGAATGATCATACCCGCAACAATCAACAGCGTGCCCAAAATCGCTCCACCACCCGTCACCTTGCGCAACAAACCCGCTGTATTGCCTTCGGGTCTCAGCCATGACACAGTGAGTAAAACAAAACTCAACACAAAAACGATCATCGAATAGAAAAACAAATCCAAACGATAATATCTCAGCTCCAAAGCCACCGTGCCGCCCTGCTCACGCGACGCCGCCGCCTTGTTCACTTTGTCACTGAAAGCCTTCAGCTCGCTTTTGAATTTTTCCGGCTCGGGCACCGCCGCCACCATCGCCTCCACACTCGCCAACCAAGGCAGCAACACCTCGCGCTTGGACTTGTCCTCAGTCGCCTGACGAATCACATCGCCCAAGGACACCCATTTATCGTCCAAATCTTTACCTTCCGGCGGGATCAGAGCGATCGCTGATGAAAAGGTCGCCGAGGCCAATAACAAACGGTAGGTATTGCCTAGAATTCGCTTTTCCTCATCCGAACTCTGCAAGCCTCGCTGCATTTCCTGCATCAGCACTTCAAATTTCACTTCCGGCATGTGCTTGATCAATTCCGAGATCACGATGCCCTCGGCCAGTTTACGCGCCTCGGCGTCAAACATATCGGCGTTAAAAAAGTAACCCTTTTTAGCGAACTCAAAATAAGCCATCAGATACTCGAACTCGTTGATGCTGCCGTTCAACTGCAAAACCAAAGTCTGGATTCGATCCAAGCTGTCACGATCCTTGGATTGCATCTCACGGTATTTGGCACCCAGTTCACTGAGCTTTGCCCTCGCCACCACCAGTTCGCTGTAAGAGTATTTATCCCGTTTTTTCTTAGGCGTGATCCCCAGGGCAATCGCCACATCCGAATCATTGATCCGAAAAGTTGGATAATGTTTGGCTTGTTCAGTGCGAAAGAAAACATCCATCAACCACTCAGCGGGAGTCAGCTTGATTTTTTGCGAAGTGCCTTTGTCCTTATCTGTAAGCACAAAACTCATGCCGCGCACCTGATGCATGCGAAACATCGCAAAACGTGCAATCGAATCCATCGGCTTGATCCGCCCCCCATCCTGCACTGGCAGCGACGCAAACAGTTCCACCACATCCTTGTCCCACGGCGTGTAGGAGGAAAAAGCCTCAGAAGCCTCCACCTCGACCGCCGCCTGCAAGCCTGTCACCGCCAGCAACAGCGTTGTAAAAATTCCAAATAACGTTTTCATTTCTTCTCCTTAGCTTGTTTTCTCCCCTGCCTTTTTAAGTAGCCCCACAGTTGGATCATGAAATGAACCAGCAATCCAACCCCACTAACGATCAATGAAGCCAGCGGCCAGTGGTCTGCTGGATTTTTCATCACCGCAAAAACGGTGTACATACGTTGATCCCCTTTATCGTCCGCTCCACTTGGCCCAAAACTCGATTGGAAAAAAGTGTAACCCTGATGACGCAGCGGTTTGTTCATCGAGATGCGCACATCACGCTCACCTCCATTTTCCAGCTTGGTGATATCCGAACGATAAACCCGGGCTCTCTGCGTGCCCGGAAAATATTCAAAATGGAAGTCCCTTAACTTGATCTCAAAAGGCACCTTCCACTTTTCCTTGACCAACTTCACCGCCCAACGTTTGCCGTCGCGATGCAAAGTAAAAGGAGCCACGTCGCCGCCCCACAAAATCGCCTCGGCCTCGCCAGCCGCTTTACCTGATTCTGGAAAGGACACATACATGCCGGGCAAATTCTGTTCTGCCTGCTTGGCCGGTTTCATCGACATCAATTTGTATCCGTCGATTTCCTTGCCCTCCACCGATGCCGACATCGGCGCTCCGGATGGCACCGGAATCGCATTCTGCTCTCTGCCGTGAACCACCAGATCAAAAGGCAGTTCATCCGAAGTGAACACCCGTGTCTGCCCCTTGCCAATTCGATCCACCTGCTTCGAGGGAATCACCAAAGCCTCACTGACCTTGCCCTCCTCGTCCACCGGCATAATATCCAACTGCCACTCAGTGTAACTCTCAAACTCGGAAGCGGTATCACCCTCCCAAATCATCATCGCTCCATACTTTTTGAACTGCAGACCAATCGCACCTCCGACAAGCAGCAACAAAATACCTGAATGAGCAATCAACAAACCCGCACCTTTCCAGCCCTTGCGCATTTTTAAAATCGCCGCCGACAGGATATTAAAAAACAACACCCACATCAACAGCCGCACTCCCGGAATCAAAGGCAGATCCATCCCCGCTACCTCATACCAGACAAACAGCGAATCAAAATAACGCTTCTGGGTTTCATACAGACCATGCTCCACCTGCTCCAGCGTGCCCAGCAAGGTAAGAATGAAAAATAGAAACAGAACCACACAGGCGAGGCCAAAAGAGGAAATGGTTTTCAAAAGCCGCGTCAGCGGTGTCACAGGTTTTTTACTCATTCGACCCTCCTTTTACCAATTTAAGTGACTCACAGAACTGGGTGAAATTTTTCTCATTTTCAATCAGCAAAGTTTTGGGACCCGTCATTTTAACAAAAAACGAAACATCAGGCATCGAAAGCACCAAACCCACCATGCGGTAGTCCGCCTTGGCCTCGGGCGATCCCATGCCCTTGAATGCTCCATCCAGTTCAACGTAAGTGGACTCCATCCCGAACAGCAAACGCTTGGGCAGTTTTTCAATCTCTTCTGCCGATATCGGCTCAAGCCCCATCTGTCCTCGCCAGCGATTCAAATTCGCCTGCAAACCTCCACCCACCCGGGAAACATAACACTGCCCCTCCGCTTCCTTGCCAAAACTGAAGTTCAAAGAACGGAACTGGGTAGCCGCTTCTTTAGTCCAACCCTCGGGCAGTTGAAAAGCCAGCGGCGCGCTCTCCGCCCGGTCATTATTATGTTCACCCTCAGCGTGATTGTGACCACTGTGATCCTCTTCCCCCGGCATACCCATCATCTGACGCACCATCGCAAAACGCTCCTTGCTAGTAGCATCAAGTGCGAGCTTCTGCTCCGTCTCAGACAGCGGTCGTTTTTCCGTAATCGCTATCGGACTGCGACCGGAATCGCAGCCTACGAGCCCTAGAGCCAATAGAGGTATAACAAGTAGCAGTTTTCGTGGCATGATCGGGTAAGCTGTAGTCTCACCTTCAGACGCGGGCAAGACACAAAGCTCAAAATGTTTAGTCTCTCAAAAACAGACTTCGTTCGAAAAGACTGAAGCGCAATCAACCATCCCGAATGTCTGGAAAAACGTAGAAATTTAAAAAAACACACTTTTTGCCGTTCATTATGAAAATTCTACTTGTCTTAATAGTTAATACTTCCTAAGTTTATATCATGAAATTGAAATTTGCCCTCATTTTCTCAGTTTGTATCCTTACTACTGGGGTCGGTGCCTCAAAAGCAATCGCAGCAAAAGCCTCTTCCGGAGAGGTTAAGGTCAGCCATGCCGTGCTCACTCAACAACTCTCACAGGAGAAAGAAAAAGTGAAACAGCTGGAAACAGAAGTCGCCGAATTGAAAAAAACGGTTACATCGCTCAAATCGATGCTGGGGAATTCGCAAAATTCTACCGCTGAGGCCACTTCAACCGGACCACAAAAATACGTGATCAAAGGCGGCGAAACCATCACCGAAATCGCCAATCGTCACCATATCTCTAGAGAGAAGTTGATGAAAATGAACGGCATCAGCGAAAACCAACAAATCTACATCGGCGACGAATTGATCATCCCTGCCACTCTTCTAGCCGAAACCGAAGAGGACACGATTGTTGTCGCTTCCGCCGACCAAACTCCAGCCCCGATAAAAACCACCCCGGCACCTGCCGAAAAGGTGATCCCTATTGCATGGACCCTGACCGAAAAAAGTGAGAAAGTCGAAAAAGCCAAAAGCCAGACAGCTCCAGCTCCAGTTGTGGAAGTTGCTGCGAAAAAAGAAGTGGAGGTAAAGACCACCACCCCGGTAATCGCCGAAGTCATTGCACCGGAAAAAATCGAAACTCCCGAAACCATCACTGTGGCCGACAGCGCCCCGGCAGTCGTCATACAAGACAGCGCACCAGTTATCACCCCAAGCGCTCCGGAAAAACCCACTGTCACTGAAAAAATCACCCTCGTCGAAAGCCCTGAAATTGAAACCACGGTAGCCGAAGTAAAAACTCCCGACATCACACCCACCTCCCCCGAAACTGAAAAAGGTTACAGCTTTTACACCATCAAATCTGGTGACAATCTGGGCAAAATTGCCAAAAACCATGGCATCACCATAGGCTCCCTGATGAGTTTCAACCAAATCACCAACCCCAACAAAATTGGTGCCGGACAAAAATTGAAAATCCCATCAAAGGAAACCGCCAAATCGCTTTCCAAAGTCAAACCCTCCCCAGTCACCACACTGGTCAGCGCTGACAATGACAAACCCAAAGCTGGTGACGCTTACGGGGTTTACACAGTGCAGACCGGCGACACTCTCTACGGTTTGGCCCGCGACTTTTTCACCACCGAAAAAGAATTGCAAAACCTCAACAAAATGGGCAAAAACACCAAGATCGTTCCCGGTCAGGAATTGATCGTTCCCACCGCTGAATACTTCAAGAAAAACGAGCTGGCGAATAACTGAGCCACGTTTCAGCAGACAGATATGAAAATCTGTCCTACGGTGGGTCAACCCTTATGAAACCCCGCCGCTCCTTTTTTATTTACGCCCTTTCCTTGCTCTGCCTGATCACCACTGGTGACAGGATTTTAGCTCAAAGCGAAATCTCCTCCCTAGGGGAGCAACTCATAGCGGCTTTCAAAGCTGAAGATTACACCTTGGTGCTCAGCCTAACAGAAAAGACCAAATCCCCTATCAGGCATCAAGCCCGCTCATCGGCTTTTGAACGACGTGGAGAGCAACGCTTCTTCGCAGGCAAAATCAAAGACTCCATCGCCGACTTTGATCAGTACATCGCCCTCAATCCCGAGCGAGAACCCCACCATTGGCAACGCGGCATCGCCTATTATTACGCGGCGGCCTATACCAAAGGCAAAGCTCAGTTTGAAATCCATCAAACAGTGAACTCCCAGGACGTGGAAAACGCCGTCTGGCATTTTCTTTGTGCGGTTCGTGCTCCCGAAGGCCAGGTCGAACAAGCCCGCAAAAAATTCATCCCCATCGACAGCGACCAGCGCATCCCGATGAAAGAGATTCATGACCTGTTCGCCGGAAGCGGCAGTGAACAAGCGGTGCTCGATGCCGCCCGATCAGACAAGCCCAATGCAGAAGACCTGCGCAACCAGCTCTGTTACGCCCACCTCTATCTTGGACTCTACTACGAAGCCCTCGGCCAAAAGGACAAATCCGCTCAGCACATCCGCCTCGCGGCCAATGACTACAAAATGGATCACTACATGGGCAAAGTCGCCCAGGTTCACGCCCAACTCAGAGGCATAAAATAAATCAGGCTCTACCTGCTTACCACTCAATCATCCTGCCCCGCCCACGCCTCCACTTCAGGCTCCAACCACACTTGCTCCAGCGCAGATGACGCCCACTGCTGCGAATCTTGCTGACGTTTCAACATCCGCACCGCCACCACTTGAACCGCAGGCAGTTCACTCCATAAAACCTGCGCCAAAAAACGCCACTGCTCCCCCGCTTTGAAGCGGCGCGGTTCACTCACCTGCTCAAAACAATCACAACAAAGCAATAAACACTTCTCCAAGTCGGGTTCACTCGCCATGGGAGTAACTTCATAAGTAAGCATTTTCACACCTCCGGTCTCACAAAGTTCACATTTCGACCTAGCCCGGCGTGTTAGATCCTTGCCTAACAACGCTAAGCTCGACAATCTCAACTGATTTGCCTCGTATCCTTTTCCCATCTTTCTCGAATCTTCCTTGCAGTGAAATTTTTCAGCTTTTTGGAACCCCCTCACATAAAATATTATTTATTATGAAAATATAAATAATATTTGTACTAGCGACAAGGCCTTATCTCAGTATGATCTTTCTATTAGAATTATCAAGTTCAACCAACACCCATAAAAAACTACCATGAACGAAAATCCCTTACAAAATCTCAGCGATAAGATGCACAAACGGCGCGATTTTATCAAAACCTCTGCCGGAACCGCTGTCGCGGTTGGAGCCCTTTCTGCCTCGATCTCACGTGGTGAAGGCATCCCGGCTGACAAAAAAATCAAGATCGGTTTCATCGGCACCGGAGGTCGTGGCACAGGTGCCGCTGCTCAGGCCTTAAGCGCAGACGACAACATGGAACTGCATGCAGTGGGTGATGTCTTTCAAGAGCAAATCGACAAATCTCTCACCACTCTCTCGAAAAATGCCAAATTTAAGGACAAGGTCCAAGTTCCCAAAGAACGGCAATTTGTTGGCATGGACGCTTACCAACGAGTCATCGATTCGGGCGTGGATCTGGTCATTCTGACTACTACTCCTGGTTTTCGCCCACAGCATCTGAAGGCCGCCGTAGAAGCAGGCAAACACATCTTCACCGAAAAACCCATGGCCGTTGATGCCGCAGGCGTGAAGAGTTGCTTGGAAACCGTAGCCCTTTCCAAAACCAAACCGATTGCCATGGTCGCTGGATTTTGCTGGCGTTACCACCCTGCCCGTCGCGAAGCTTACAAAAAAGTCTTGGAAGAAGGCCTCATCGGTGACATCACTGCAGTTTATGCCACTTACTACTCCGGTTATTCTAAACCCCACCTGGCACCGAGTGAACGTGGCGCCAACGAAAGCGATATTGAATGGCAAATCCGCAACTGGTATAACTACTCATGGCTCGGCGGTGGAGGACTGGTTGAACAAGCGATCCACAGTGTCGATAAAATCGGCTGGGTGATGGGCGACCAAAGCCCCATCTCCTGTCGCTCGGTAGGCGGACTGCAAGTGCCGCAGGAAGGTGGCAACATCTTTGACCACATTCACGCTTCCTACGAGTACCCCAACAATGTCTGGTGCCACCTCGGCCAAAGAAAATTGCCGGGATGTTTTGGAGAAAATGCTGACTACGTCGTAGGCACCAAAGGCAAGTTGATCATAGGTAAAGGTAAAGACCCTTACATCGAAGACCACAGCGGCAAGGTGATTTGGAAATGGCGCACACCACGCAAAAATGCAGGCGAGCAAAATATGTACCAAGTGGAGCACAACGAATTGTTTGCCTCCATCCGCTCAGGCAACTTCATCAACGATGGTGATCGCATGATCAACTCCACCATGCTAGGGATCATGGCGCGTATCGCTGCTCATTCAGGACAAAAAGTGACCTGGGAGCAAGCCCTGAATTCAGGGGAGGATTTGGGACCAGATGAACCGGCTTGGAGCGACAGCTTCAAACCCAACTCAGTGCCCATGCCCGGCACAGTTAAAGACAAATTGGTTTACAATTACAAAGAAGCCTGAGTCTAGATAAATCCAATTCATGAAAAAGCGGGCAGGTCTTCGACTTGCCCGCTTTTTTTTATAACCATTTATTAATTTAAAATCACTAGCCCATGACAGAGAGCGAACTCATTCAGAAACTAGAAAAAATTGAGTGCCTTTTTTCAGGTGCCAAAACGGACGGTGAACGTGATGCAGCAGCCAATGCCCGTGAACGCGTCCAGACCAGACTAAACGACATTGCAGCAAAAGAGACTGCTACTGAATACAAATTTTCCCTCACGGATCAATGGAGCCGCTCGCTCTTTATCGCCCTATTGAGACGTTACGGAATCAGCCCCTACCGCTTGTACCGTCAACGCCGAACAACAGTGATGGCAAAAATCCCGAAGTCATTTCTAGACGACACCCTTTGGCCTGAATTCTCTGAACTCAGTAAAGTCTTGCATGATTACATTTCTGAAATCACCAACAAAGTGATAAGTGAACACATCCATACAGACGCATCTGAAGCCGAGGTTAAGGATGACCCGAAACAGCTGGAATCTTGAGAATTACGATCCCCCTCAAACAATCACATCAGCTTTCAAATCCCGTAATACCCGCAAGTCCCCCCACTGCGCCCCACGCATCTTACGCCCGCCGTCCTTACGGCGCTCTCCAAATTGGTCCCTCTTGCTCTCAAAAAACTCATCCACATACCTCTGACTGCCCAACACCGCCCCATCGGTAAAA
>JASFYY010000089.1:0-65067 GCA_045046875.1 Verrucomicrobiota bacterium
TCGGCTACTCGGCTACGACGTGAGCAATTCTTTGATTGGTTTGCCAAAAGGCAGCACGGGAATCGGACGATTGAGTTCGTCACGCAATACGAGATTGTGATCGACTCCCAAATGCATCAGCATATTGACCCACAGATCATTGGGGGTCATTGCCCGGTCGATGGGGTATTCTCCCTTGGAGTTGGTAGCGCCGATGACTTGTCCGCCACGGGTGCCGCCGCCGGAGACCAGCACCGACATCGCTTTGGCCCAGTGATCACGTCCGGGTTGCAACACACCGGTCTTGGTTCCCGATTGGTTATTGATCCGTGGGGTGTGTCCGAACTCTCCGGTTACCACAATCATCGTATTGTCAGCCATGCCGCGTTGATGGACGTCTTCGATCAGAGCACTGAGAGCCTGATCGTAAGGGCCTAGGCGCCATTCGAGATCTTTGTGCAAATTGCAATTGACCGCATGGCAGTCCCAGTTGCCCGCGCAGGTTTTGGGAGGGCTGGCCGGAGCGCTCCAGTTGACGTTGACAAAACGTGCGCCGTTTTCAACCAGGCGACGAGCGAGCAGGCCTTTTTGGCCGAAGTCGTTCATGCCGTAACGTTCACGCACGCTTTTTGCTTCTTTGCTCAGGTCAAAGGCGTCTTTGACTTTTTCACTGGTCAACATGGCCAGCGCCTGGTCATTGAATTTATGGATCGCTTCGGCGGTGCCTTTGCCGTCGTTACTTTTTTGTCCTTTGTCAAAACCTTCAAGCAACATCATGCGATCAACCAGACGGTTGGCCATTTTGTCATCGACTCCGATGTTGCTGACTTTAAAACCGGGGGTGCTCGGATTTCCAGGCACCAGGAAAGGGGCGTGGGCTTGTCCCAACCAGGCGGGGCCCATGGTGCCGACGGAACCGTAACCGAGTCCGATGACGGAGGGCATGCCGTAGTCGGATAGTGGCCCGAGTTGTTGTTTGATGACCGCCGAAATAGCGGGGGAATCATTGATCGTGCCATTCGGGATCTTGGGTTGGCGTGCCATCATGAAGCGTTTGCTGCCACCACCGTGGTCCGTGAACTCATGATGCATCGAGCGGATGATGGAAAATTTGTCGGCGATTTTGGCGTGACGCGGTAACAATTCGCTGACTTGAATGTCCGGGGCATTGGTTTTGATCGGGGAGTAGATACCTCGGTATTCGATCGGCGCATCTGGTTTCATGTCATACATGTCCATGTGCGGCAGACCGCCGGGCAACCAGATAAAAATGATGTTGGTGTCTTTTTTCGGTGTGACAATGGGACTGGCAGCGCGAAGCGGCATGGCCAGAGCAGGTGCGGCCATCATGCCTAGGCGTAACAGCTCCCGGCGATTCATGTGCGCAGCGTTTTTTCGGGTCGTTTTTTTCATCATCACGTGGTTTCAGGCAAAAATTCGGGGGGCAGGTCAGGTGGGGGGCAGGCAGGGACAAAAGTTCCGCATTTGGCAGAGTTTCCCAGAGTTCCCTATTGGGACAAGGTAAAGCGTGTCTTGTTCAAAGGATTTTGAAGAAAATTGGAGCTTTTATGGGGTGGGGAAGGGCACAATGATTATTTGGCCGGATGGGGGATTGGGATTATAAGTGCCCATGTCTTTTTCTTCATTTGGCCTGTGCGATCCATTACAGCAGGCGGTCAGTCATTTTGATCAATGCACAGAGGTTCAGCAGGCGGCGATTCCGCTGGTGCTGGCGGGTGGTGACGTGTTGGTGACGGCACCGACAGGGTCGGGCAAAACCACCGCTTTTGTATTGCCTCTGCTTGAACGTTGGTTGGCGGCTTCGCGGCAGCAAAGGCGACCGCTGCATACGCTGATTTTGGTGCCGACCCGGGAGTTGGCGGCGCAGGTCAGGGAGGTGGTTCAACAACTCGCCAGGCATCTGCCGGAGAAGCTCAAAGTGGTCAGTGCGGTGGGCGGGGTTTCGATCAATCCGCAAATGATGGCCTTACGCGGCGGAGCGGACATCGTCGTTGCCACTCCGGGACGTTTGTTGGATCTGGTTGATCACAATGCGGTGCAACTTTCCGCGCTGAGTGCCTTGGTTCTGGATGAGGCGGACCGTTTGCTCGATTTGGGTTTTTCCGATGAACTGAAACGGATTTTGACTTTATTGCCGAAACAACGGCAGACTTTGATGTTCTCGGCGACCTTTCCGGCAGCGGTGGAAAACATGGCGCTGGATTTGTTACGCGATCCGGCACGGGTTGAAATGAATGATGAAGTAGCGGATGCGCCGGACATCAAACAACGCGCGATTCGAGTGGATACTGCCAAGCGGGCCCCTTTGTTACGTCATTTGATCACGACGCAAAAGTGGCAGCAGGTCCTGGTTTTTGTCGCCAAGCAATACGGCGCGGATCATGTCGCGGACAAACTCCGCCGCAATGGCATCAAGGCGCTTTCTTTTCATGGAGGTCTCAGTCAAGGGGCACGCAGTGATGCGCTGATGGATTTTAAAGATCGTGAGGTGCAAGTGCTGGTTGCTACGGATCTTGCTGCCCGTGGCCTGGATGTGGTAAGCTTGCCGGTGGTGATCAATTATGATCTGCCTCGTTCGCCTGTTGATTATACTCACCGCATCGGTCGCACCGGGCGTGCGGGGGAAAGCGGATTGGCGATTAGTTTTGTCACCGCTGATTCCAACGCTCAGTTTTGTCTGATCGAAAAACGCCAGGGCTTGAATGTGGCGCGCGAAGAGTTACCAGGTTTTGAGCCGAGTGAATCCGCACCCGCTGCATCGGTAAGTAAAGGGGCAGGCGGAATCAAAGGGCGGCGCAAGAGTAAAAAGGACAAACTGCGTGAAGCCGCGGCGAGAGAGCAGGGTTGAGTCGGCTCATGGAAGCGTTTTTCCTTGCGTCTTATTTTTATTGAATCAGCTTTCCTACTATGAAACGACTCAGTTGGCTCGCGCCCATCACGGCAATATTTATCCTTACGGCCAGCCTGCACCCTGCCTTGGGCAAACCCAATGTTATCATTATTTACACCGATGACCAGGGCAGCGTGGATGCCAATTGTTATGGTGCGACCGATTTGATCACCCCTAATATAGATCGCCTGGCCGCAACGGGGGTGCGCTTCACTCAGATGCTGGCTCCTTCAGCGATTTGTTCTTCTTCTCGAGCGGGCCTGATGACCGGCCGGTTCCCAGCAAGAGCAGGAGTGTCCGGAAATGTTTCATCGGCTCATGGGCAGGCGGGCATGCCGTCAGAGGAAATCACGATTGCCGAGATGCTGAAGTCGAACGGTTATTCGACAGGGCACGTTGGCAAATGGCATCTGGGTTATACTCCGGAGACGATGCCGAACGCGCAAGGGTTCCAGAGCAGCTTTGGTCACATGGGCGGCTGCATCGATAACTACTCACATTTTTTTTACTGGAACGGTCCTAACCGGCATGATTTGTGGCGGGACGGAAAAGAAGTCTGGCACGATGGAGAATACTTTGGAGACCTGATGGTGAACGAAGTGAAAAACTTCATCGATAAAAACAAGCAGCAGCCCTTTTTCCTTTATTGGGCGATCAACTGGCCGCACTACCCATTGCAAGGCACCGCCAAGTGGCGCAAAAAATACGCGGACTTGCCTCACCCGCGTGACAAATATGCCACTTTTGTTTCCTCCTGTGATGAAATGATCGGACAACTTCTTGATCATCTTGAAAAACAAGGCCTGCGTGACAATACTCTGATCATCTTCCAATCCGATCACGGGCATTCGGTAGAAGAGCGCACCTTTGGCGGAGGTGGAAGTGCCGGACCTTATCGCGGACACAAAGCGAGCCTGTTTGAAGGCGGGCTGCGAGTGCCTTCGGTGGTATCGCTGCCCGGTACCCTGCCCGAGGGTGAAGTGCGTGATCAACTGGTCACCGGTTGTGACTGGTTTCCGACCATTGCAGCGATCACCGGATCGCAAACAAAACCCAATCGCCAGCTTGATGGCAAGTCTATAATAACGGTGATAGAGAGCTCTCAAGCACCCTCACCGCATAAACGTTTTTATTGGCAGCTCGGAGATAATCCAGCAAAAGCGCAGTGGGTAGTTCGCGAGGGAGACTGGAAACTTTACGCCAATGTGCGGGAGACGGTCAGACCGGAAGGAACACCGGAACTAAGCGCGGATGACAAAAAATTGTTCCTCGCTAATTTAAAAAAAGACATTGGCGAAACGACCAACTTGATCAGCAAGCGTCCGGATGTGGTTGAGCGCTTGAAAAAATACGCAAGAGAATACCAGAGCAGTATCGGAAGCAAATAACCAGCCCAGACAATAACCACGAAAAGTAATAAAGGCACGAAGGAAGAGAGCCGGCAACCACCAGAGTCAATAAACGCTAATATGAAAGGAATTGCTTACACTGATGCTGAATTGCTGGCGTTTTTGCCTGAAGATTTATCTGAATACGACAAGATGTACTGGTTGATTGGAGATAGGGCCTATTGGTGTGTGTGGCAACGCAAAGCCACTGAGAAAGATCACGACGCAATGAATGAAATTCGTGAAGAAAGTTTGGTTGAAACGAATGCTTTTGGTAATTCAGGAATTACGTTGTTAGACAAAGGGAAATTTTCAAAGGCGGCACCTTATATCCACTTGGATGAGTGGACAGAATTTGTCGGCTTTGAAGCCAATAATAATGATCTAGAAAATATTATCACAGATCCTGATCTAACAGATTTCCTTGGACCAAAGTTTTTTAAAAGCCTTTCGAAACATAGTGCTACCAGTATAACGTACATAGATACTTGGTGGGAATGCTTCCCTGCCGACAGCAACTTATTGGTCGATATCGGTGAAGGGTTAAAACATGCAGAAACCAATTCTGAAAAATGGATCGAGTATTCTAAAAATTATTGCGCGCCAATTCATCCTCAATTTGTATAGATCCTTTTTCCCCCTTCCTCCCCATTCGTGTTTATTGACTCCGTATGTCTCCGCTTCGCTCCGGCTCATGTCGATCAGTGGTTCAAATTCCTTTCATTACACTCGCACGCGCATTTGTTTACTAGCCCACCATTATGAAAAAAATCACGATCACTCTATTGTTTGTTCTTTTCCTTTGCGGACTTTCCCAAACTAGCCTCAATGCCGCTGAGCCTACCCAGACCGCTCGTCCTAATATCCTTTTCATTATGACAGACCAGCAGCGCTGGGATTGTCTGGGCGCAAACGGCAATAAAATCATCAAGACCCCGAATCTGGATCGGCTGGCTACTCAATCAGCCAATTTTACTCACGCCTTTGTCCAGTCCCCGGTCTGCGTGCCTTCGCGAATCAGTTTTTTTACCGGACGTTATCCACACTCGCACAAAAACCGGGTGAACTACACGCCGCTGGCTAAAAGCGAAGTGCTGATGCAGGCACGGCTCAAGCAGGCAGGATACACCACCGCTTCGATTGGTAAGCTGCACCTTTTTCCTCCTACCGTAGAAGAGGCTAAAAACAGCGGCTTTGATGTGGTCGAACTCCACGATGCGGTTCCTTATCTTGATCAATTTTCCGATTACGTAAAATGGCGCAACAAACATGACCCGAACAAAAAGCGGCCTTACCGCGCTTATGTCAAAAATGCCAAAGCAGGGGAGAACCCTTTTCGTTCGATCATCGAAGAAAGCTACACCGATACCGCTTGGGTTGGGCAACGCACCCGACATCATCTCAAACAACTGACTGAAGCGGGCAAGCCGTTTTTCCTCTACAGCTCCTTCTGGAAACCTCACTCCCCTTATGAGGTTCCGGCACCCTACGACCGGATGTATAATGACGTCGAAATCCCGCTGCCCAAGTTGACCACGATGGAGGATATCAAACGCTTGCCGCTGCCGCTGCAGAAGCTCATCCTGCGTGGCAAAAAACCGCAGCACGACATGGATCGCAAAAAACTGCAATGGATCTACCGCAGTTATTACGCCGCCATCAGTCAGATTGACAAGGAAATTGGATTGATCTTAAAAACACTGGAGGAATCGGGACAAGCGGATAATACCATTATTGCTTTCAGTTCGGATCATGGTGATCAGTTGCTCAAACATGGAATGATGGGAAAGAATGCATTCTTCGAGGAATCGGTGAGGGTGCCTTTCATTATAGGATACCCCGGTCACGTTCGACCAGGGCAATACAAGGAACTGGTGGAGACCATTGATTTGTTGCCGACTTTATTCGAGTTGGTGGGATTACCTGAACCGAAAGAAAGTCAGGGGCGCAGTCTGGCACCGCTCATCGCCGATATGGGGCGGGACTATGTACCGAGGGATGCGGTTTTCAGTGAAAATATTATTCCTGAAGTGATCACCCGGGGGCTCGATTATTATTTTGAAAAAGGCAAAGGCATCAAAGGCATTCGTTACCCCGATGCCAAAATGGTTCGGACCCAACGCTGGAAATACAATTATTATCCGGACGGATACGCGGAGTTGTATGATCTGGGAAAAGACCCGGACGAATACAGTAATCTGGTCGGACAAGCAGAATACGCAGAGATCGAACGGGAAATGAAGGATCATTTGCTTCATTGGATAGTGACCGCCGATGCTCCCGATCAGATCGCGCCCAAGTGGTTGATTTCAAAATGATCAGGTCACATATGCGTCAGTTGACAAATGGGCCGGCTCTCCCACCTTTCGATTGTCATGAAAGCTTTTTTTACCTGCCTCTCGTTCTTTGTATTGATCATACCGCAAAGCGGCAATACCGCACCACCCAATATCGTCGTTCTCTTTGCCGATGACATGGGCTATGGCGATCTTTCCAGTTACGGCCATCCGCGCATTCGAACCCCCAATCTGGATCAGCTTGCAGCGGATGGCATACGGCTGACGTCATTCGTCACGGGTTCATGGTGCGTGCCATCACGAACCCAGCTCATCACTGGTCGCTACATGCCGCGAATCAAATTTAATGGTGGAACCGGAGCAGGTGGCAAAGGCGGGCTTCCCGATTCTGAGCTGACATTGCCGGAGGCACTAAAGGGTGCTGGTTATCGGACCCACATGGTAGGCAAGTGGCATCTCGGTTATAAGGAAAAACGATTTCTGCCGGTCAATCAGGGTTTCGATACCTGGTTCGGCCTGCCTTATTCCAATGATTACATCAAGCCGTGGGTGCAAACTGACGAACCTCTCGGACTTTTTCGCGGAGACAAAATCGTCGAGCATCCCTTTGATCAGGATAAACTGACCACTCGATACACCACCGAAGCCGTCAAGCTGATCGATGAAGCAGAAGATCAACCCTTTTTTCTCTATCTGGCCTACGCCATGCCGCATTTACCTATTCACGTTTCGGATGAACGGCGAGGGAAATCCCAGGCCGGTCTTTACGGTGATGTGATCCAAGAAGTTGACTGGAGTGTCGGACAGGTGCTGACCGCTTTGACAAAGAAAGGCGTCGCCGATAATACGCTGGTATTTTTTGCCTCCGACAACGGTCCCTGGATCGAAATGCCAGCACGCATGAGGCAAGCCGGTAACGAACTTTGGCACGCCGGATCCACCGGAGGGATGCGGGGCTCAAAAGGTCAGACTTACGAAGGCGGGCCGCGGGTGCCTGCTATCATGCGCTGGCCTGGCAAAATTGAAGCAGGACAAGTTTCAGCCGAGTTGGTAGGCATGCCGGACATTTATCGAACCCTCATCAGTGTCGCGGGAGGCAAATTGCCGGAACACAAAATTGACGGTCACGACCTGACGACTTTTCTCACCGGAAAATCAAAAACAGCCCCAAGAAAAGAATATTTTTATTTCCGGCGAGGGCTCGAAGCTTTGCGTTCCGGGACGTGGAAACTACGTTTGACCACTGGCAAGCCTGAGCTTTTTGACATGGTCACCGACCCTTTCGAACGTTTTAATCGCGCTGAAAGCGAAACGGCAAAGGTGGCCGAATTGCAAACGCGGATGCAGGAAATGGCGAAGGAAGTTGGAGTGAAAGTTTCCGGTATCAAGTAATAAAGGGTTACAAATCTGTGTACATTCAATTCTTTGAAGGAATCACCGGCAGGACAATGTGCGATGGATGCTCCGCATCGTGATAGATGATCTGCTTTGCCACCCTGAACTTTTTCACCAGCCCCATGTTATCTTCCGCACTATTGGGATTCCTTAGATAAAAAGGATAATAACTACTGGAAATCTCAATGCGAATGCGATGCCCTTTGGCAAAAACGTTTCCCGTTGGGCGCCAGAATTCGATGGTGTATTGATAAACTTTGCCAGGTTTGATTTCACTGAGCTTGCGGGGATTAAAAGCCCCTTCTTTTTCGGGATCACGGTATCTGGCTCGCATAATCCCTTCTCCCAGAAACAAAGCTTTGCCATCCGGTTGCACATCAGACAGGCGCACCATCCAATCGGTATCGTGCGCACTCGTGGAAGCATAGATTCTGGCAGTGATCGGTCCAATGAGCTCCATTGGTTGCTTCAATTCGGGAGTATCATAGATCAACACATCATTGCGTTTAGCGGACTTGCTGATGTCACGTGGCCCGTCAATGTGACCGTTGGTAAACCCAGCAGAAGGCGTCGGATCTTCGGGGTCGTAAGTATAATGATCCGGTGACAAATCACCTGGTGTCTCGCGGCTGAGCAATCCGTCACCCGAAGACGAATTCGCCTTCCCCTCGCTATGCAGATAAAATTTGGTGAACTTGGTTTCCGGCAAAGGCCAGTCTGTTGTCGTCCGCCACTGGTTACGCCCCATGACAAAAATGTGAATCGGGGGCTCATTCATGATGCCGTTATCGACTCCCTTGAGATGATAATCAAACCAGCGAAGGATATAACCATCCCAGTCGATGATCGCCTGCGGTCCGAAATCGACTCCCGCCGCTTTTTGGCTGCGATTGATGATGTGCTGCCAGGGGCCAATCACCATTCTCGGTTGGCGTGCGAGCTCGGTGGCGCCGTATTTTTTCATCGCCAGATAATTCATCGGCGTACCGGGGAAGTCCGCATCGAACCAACCGGTGATCGCCAGTGAAGGCACCTGCACTTTTGCGTAAGTCTCGGGAGTCTGGTAGGCGATCCCTTTCCAATACTCGCCTTCGGAAGTGTTTTGTTTCACCCATTTTTTCCACCAGGTTGTCGGCAGGTAATTGCGGGTTTTGTCGAAGTCGATGTAGGGAAGTTTATAAGCCTCCTCGCGATTGACGGCAAACCCGCCGTAACCACCCGGACCTGCTCGGTGCGGTGTGCGACCGGACAAAGTCCCGGCCCAATCCACCATCCAACAAACAAAAATACCGTTCTGGTAAGGGCAATTGTAAAAGTGATCGGGTGGAGCGACTTCAGGAACAATAGCTTTTAAAGACGGCGGGGCTTGGGTGGCCGTCCACCACTGTGTCCATCCCATGTAAGACAATCCGTAGGCTCCGACCTTGCCACTGCACCACTCCTGTTTGGCAATCCATTCCACCAAATCGTAACCATCGGTTTTGTGCTTGGGAGAAAAAGGATCCCATTCGCCTCCCGATTCAAAACGCCCACGGGAATCTGTGTTGACCACCACATAACCTAGTGCCGCAAATTTTTTCGCCCGTTTACCCTGTCCCGTTTTCCCATAGGGTGTTTGTAACAATATAGCTGGAAATTTCTGATCCGACTTGGGGCGAAAAATATCGCCCCTCAACTCCACCCCGTCACGCATGGGGAATTTCTCATCTTTAAATTCAAGGACTTCATACTTCTCTCGATTGTATTTGCCTGCATCCGGAGCTTGGGCCAATAACAAGTCGCTTGAGCAATACACGAACAAAACACTTGTCAGAAATATTTTTCGCGCTATTTGCATAATTACCTTTCTTTTTTTCCACGCACCTCATTCCGGAGATATGAGGACGATAAATAGAGTTAGATAAAATAGTTGTGATCTATTCATATTATCCTTCCCTCAAAATCTCGACTCCGTTTAGCACCGGCATTTGAGCGGCGGTGGGGTTTTTGGTTTTGGAGAACTGTTCGAGTTTTAAAACATCAGTGACTTCGATGCCTTTGAACTCCAGCACTTGAGCTGTTTGTTCGCCTGGCAGGATTTGGATGTTGTCGGCGACCACTTTGCCCTGCAGACGCAGATTAAAATGGCGTTCGACGGCTTGATCCGCTGCCAGTTGTTTGTCCTTCGTTTCGGGGGCGGCCATGTGGATGCGCACGGTGTATTTGGCTGGTGTATCGCTTTTGCCCAGCAGGGGGATGCGGCTCATCCGCACACCGTTGCCCCAGGAGGCATAGACCCAATTGGGAGCTTGGCCGGATTGGCTTGGGGACATGTCGATGTTGTCCGCATTGTGCGTCACGTAGCCGCCGCCTTTTTCAAAAGCGACTTGGGCGTTGAATTCCAGATCCAGACTGGTTTTACGTTCCGGGCGAGGGCGAGGGTAGGCGATCCAGGCGGTGCCGTCGGCGGCGCGGCGGTCGCCGGGGGCGCCGAAGTTGAGGTGTAATTCCTTGACCGGAGTTTTGGCTCCAACGGAAGAGGCGATGTGCCAGTCCTTGCGATCGGCGCGCGGTTCCATCACGATGGTGGACGAGATCGAAAACAGACAGACACAACCCGCCGAGGATTCCGGCACCGAGATCAGGCCGTTGCCGGGGATGGCATTGATCCAACAACCGGTGCGGTGTCCGGAAAAGTGCTTGGCGCCAATATCATCATTGAGGTCGTAAAAACTGGTGTAACGAGAGCGGAAGGTGAGCATGTTGGGAGTGCCGGCGATCATACCGCAGTGGTGACCGTCACGCATGATGCTCCAGGGTTCGTCCTTGCCGGTGATCGGGTGTTTGCGCATTTTTTGTTTGCCGGTGTAGAGGTCGTAGGACCAGGGCTCGGCGATGATCTGGTCATCGACGATGATGGGGCGGTTGCGGTAGTTGCCGTCGCGCACCCAGAGCTGGTTGCCGTTGCCGCCAGAAAGCGCGAGCAAGCGGCGTTTGGCAAATTCGCCGGCCATGAATTGGGTCCAGTAGTGCCCGTTGGCATTGGCACCGCAAAGCAGCAGCACGTTGTTTCTGAATAGCAGGGTTAGTTTTCCGCCGCCGATGCCGATTTCAGAACAGTCGGTTACATCCACCGCTTTTTCCCAAAGCTTTTCCCCAGTGCGGCTGTTGAGCGCGATCGCCAGACGCAGATCCTGGTTTTTGAGTTCTGCTTCAGCTTTTTTGCGCCCGGCTTCGTCGAGGTCTTGGAACTTGGATTTATCCTGGCGAAGAATGGTTTGACGTTGTTCGCCGGTGATCGAGCTGTCGATGAAATAGACCGCGTCATCGCCGATGGCGATGGTCTGGTGTTCGATGGTTTTGCTGCCACGGTAGGCCCATAGGTGTTTGCCGGTTTTGACATCGATGGCAAAAATGCCATCGGTTTGGTCATCGGTGCGACGCCCACGGCGTTTGATTTTGGCTTCGTTGCGCACCGACGCGGCACCGAAGAGGATGCCGTCGCGGTAGGAGACATAACCCCACTGGTGGCCTCCTTCTTTCCGAAATTCTTCAGGCAAAAGGTGGGCGGCTATTTCTTTTCCGGTGGCTGCATCGATTTGATAACAGATGTTTTCCTCCATGAAAAACAAGCTGTCGTCGCTGGCTACGAGGTTGCCGGGATTGACATTGTTGAATACCCCGGTGCGGATGGACTTGGGATTGCTGCGTTCCCACAGGAAGAGTCCGTTGTAAGCATCGTAGGCAAGAATGGTGTCCTCGCCCTGAACGATGAGGCGGCCGTTGATCGCCAGTGGGCTGACCGCGCCGTCGTGGCGGTTGACCACTTTGTCCTCACCGGGATCACCATACCAGAGCACGCCAAGTCCTCCTTTGATGCGGTAGTCGTAACTGGTGGCGGTGTTTCCCGCTTCACCGTATTGATGAGACCAAGAGCCTGCGCCGGGCAGTGCGCCTCGGGTCAGCAGGGCGATTTTATTTTTTTCGCTGAGTTGGGTTTCACTTCCCAGTCCGGAGTTTTTCAGCCACTGAGAAAGGGTTTTGTTGGAGTCGGCTGTGGGTCCGAGGGCGATCACTCCACCGAGAGGTTTGATGCAATGGGCGATGTCCTTCGATGCGAAGCCTACAGGAAGTTTGCCGGTTTTGATCAACGTATCGGATACCACCAGATTGGCAAAGTAGTTGGGGTAGGGGATGTCCGAGAGCGGTCCGTGGTGGATGGTGATGCGGTTGCCATAATACCCTGCCTGGGTGAGACGCTCACGGGCAGCAGCCACTTTTTTGCCATCGGGTTCCACTGCATAAATTTCGAGATCGGAGCGGTTGGCCAGTTCCCAGGCGAGGCGGCCGTCTTCGTTGCCCAGCACCAGACAGAAGCCTTTTTTGGCTGAGGTGGTGGCGAGGATCGCTTCAGCGGCGGCGGCGTATTTTCCGCTCAATTCGTCTTTGGGGAAGGGATCAGTGACGATTTTTTTCGAGTGAGGGTTTTGTGTTTTTCCTTTGCTGGAAAAACATACGACGTCGCCGGTGGTGGTCGAGACGATCAGTTTGCCGTTGGCCACGGCGAGTCCGCGGGCATCCCCATCCACTTTGGCGGTCCAGGTCTGCTTGCCGCTTTTGAGGTCAAAGGCGCTGACTTCGTTTTTGCCTCCGGCGAAGAGTGTATTGCCAGCTATGATCAAGCGGCTTTGGTGGGTGGAGGGGGTTTTCCAGATAAAACCAATCTCAGCAATTTTATCAATGGCGGCGGCTTTTTCCCGGATCTGATCCTGGATCTTTTTTTTGTCCGCGGCATCCTTGACCCCGCGGATTTCGCGAAAGAGTAATTCTTTTTCGCCTTCGAGTTTGTGGCGGATACGGCTGTTCTCCGCATAGACCTGGCGGTCGATGCGGGCGATGGTTTTGCCATTGGCGACAAAGGCGGCTTTGTCTTTAACCGCCATTTGACGTCCGGCAAACCAACCAAAACCCACTTTGCCGTCTTTTTGATTCATCGCCAGGATGTGGTGGGCTCCCCAGGAATAAATCTGATCATCGGCGAGCAGAGCCTGGGTGCCTCCGACCACTCCGCCTGCGGCGCTGCGCCAACTGTGATTGCTTTTGAATTTGAACGCCCCGTTTTTGCGATCAAAGACTCCGGGCAAGGTGCGTCCTGAGGGGATGACCAGCAGCTCGTGATTGGTCAGCATGTAACCCTGGGGAGAGAGGTCGTTGCGACCGGCTCGTTGCTGGCTGATGTTGTCGAGTTTCCACAGCACTTTGCCATCTGAGGCGCGCACGGCGTAGAGGTAGATCAGTTCATGGGGGAAAACCCCCGCACCAAAATACGCTACGGCTCCGTGTTCCTTGTCGGCAGTGACCGAGACGCCGGTGCGCACCGGCCAACGGGAAATCAATTGTTGTCTGCCGAGGATGCGTTCGTCCGAGGGGCCGGGGCGCAGTTTCCATACAAGATCGCCCTTGTCTGCATTGAGGCAATAAACGTAACCGTCGTCGGAGCCAACATAAACTTTGCCATCATGGACAGTAGGGGCGAGACGGATGGCGGCTTCGGTAAAAAAGGTCCAAAGGGATTTCCCCGTTTCGAGATCGACGCAGCGCAGGGCGTGATCGACAGAGGAGCCGTAGTAGAGCTTTTGTTCAACCACAGCGACCTGGAAAGCGTCGTCGAAGGTATTGCGGCGGCGCAGTTTTTTTCCTTCGAGCGTGCGGTTCTTGGGGCCGGGCCAGGCTTGTGTGGGTTTTTCTGCCGGGGATAAAGTCCACTGTGAGCTGAGCGGCAAGTTGAGTTGCTCGGTGGTGGCTCCCGCGCGGTCGTTCGAGCGTAGATAGGTCGGCCAGTCTTCGGCCTGAAGCCAGTGAGCTGAGTAGGCGCTGATGGCGCAGATAAGGGCGAAGGGGTGAATCAAGTATTTCATAGGGTGAGGGGAGCGAAGGGGGGGGAATCAACTAGCTTGGGGAAAAAGAAACTATGGCTGGCGCGGGTGATGCCCGCAAGTGCAAAAAGGTAGCTTGTCACGGGGTGTGGTGATGGGTCTAGTAAATTGCACGTGGACAGGAGGGCTTTGTGGCTTTAATTTGCATCGCCTTTCGATTTTTTTCATGCCCCCCATGTTGCCCATTTTGTCGCGTGTTTTATGCCTAGGTTTAGCCTTCTGGCTAATAGGTGGGCGGGGTTTGTACGCGGCAGAGAAGTCGGTGTTTTTTGAAACAGCCATCGCTCCGATTTTAAAGCAGCACTGTTCCGATTGTCACAATCCGGATAAACGTAAAGGGGAGCTCGATCTCTCCACGACGGAGTCACTGATGCGCGGCGGAGAGAGCGGAGCGGTTTTCAAAGCAGGTGAACCTGAACAGAGTCACCTCTATGAACTGACCCACAAGGGGGAGATGCCTAAGAAGGGCGACAAACTTTCACACCAGCAGGTTGAAACGATCCGGCATTGGATCGAGGGCGGAGCACGTTTTCAGAATCCACCGAAGATCGCGGAAAAAAAACTCAATCAACACGATGTATTGCCCATTGTTTTATTGAGATGCACTGTTTGTCATGGCCCGCGCCGCCAGGACGGTGGCCTCGATTTGCGAACTCCGGCGGCGATGCTTAAAGGCGGGGAAAACGGCCCGGCGCTGATCGTAGGAAAACCTGATGACAGTTTGATGATCCGACGCATCGAGAGTCAGGCTTGTCCGCCACGCGATTTGTTATTGAAGTATTTTGTCAAACGCCCACCGTCTTCCGAGACAAAAACCCTGCGTGATTGGATATCTGCGGGAGCGCCGGTGGTCGATATCGCGCCGGATGTGGCTACGACAGCGGGAGACCCTTTGGTCTCTGCGGATGATCGTCAGCACTGGGCTTTTATAAAATCAAAAGCGAAGCCGGGTGCTAAGTCGATCGACGAGTTTATCTTGTCGAAATTAAAACAAAAGGGTTTGTCTTTCTCAAGTGAGGCTAATCGCGATACGCTCATTCGCCGTGCTTACATTGATTTGGTAGGCTTGCCTCCTGACCTCGCCGAGTGGCAAAAGTGGCGCAGTGATAAAAATCCGGATTGGTATAAAAAGATGATCGATCATTTGCTCGCTTCCCCTCACTATGGTGAGAGGTGGGGGCGTTATTGGCTCGACTTGGCCGGATACGCAAACTCGGAGGGGGGCGTGTCCGCTGATACGATTCGTCAGGTGGCGTGGAAATACCGCGACTATGTGATCAAATCTTTCAATCAGGATAAAGCTTACGATCGTTTTTTGTTGGAGCAGATCGCGGGTGACGAACTGATCGATTATGAAAATGCATCGGTGATCACTGATGAGATGGTCGACAACCTGGTGGCCACCGGGTTTCTGCGCATGGGCATCGACCAGACCGGATCGCGCACGATGAATTTTGTCCCCGAGCGACTTGGGGTGATCGGGGATGCGATCAATGTTCTCGGTTCCGGCATCATGAGTCTCACGCTGGAGTGTGCGCGTTGTCACACCCACAAATACGACCCCATTCCGCAGCGGGATTATTACCGCTTGAAGGCGGTATTCCAGGGAGCTTTTGATGAACACGATTGGATGAGTTTCAAAACCCGTTCGTTGAATGTGGCCACCTTGGAACACAAAAAGCGTATCAGCGAGATCAATCCGGCTTATCAGGCTCAGCTCAAAAAACTCAAGTCCAGACAAATCAAAGCGGTGCGCAAGGCCCAGCTTACCTTGATGCGCCAGCACTTCCCGGATCAGTCAGAAGCTGATCGAAAGGAAACCATCATTGCGCTGAAAAAGGCCGATAATCAACGCACCCGGACGCAGGCAATTTTGGTGGAAAAATATTTACGTGCCGACTTGTTGCCGGATTCCGATCAACCGGAAGCTGTTTTGTCAGCGCGGCAATTACTTCAGGAGGTGGCGAGGGACATTGGTCGGGTGGAGGGCCGGATGGAAGCGCCGGTTGCCATTCGTGCTTTGTGGGATCGAGGGCAGCCTTCGCCAACTTATATTCTGCGCCGGGGGGAATACAATAAACCCGGGCGACTGGTGGGCCCCGGAGTGCCGACCGCTCTCACGGATGGGCACACCCCCTTTGTGGTCGAGCAACCTTTCCCTAATGGCACAAGCAAGACGGGGCGGCGGCTCGCTTTTGCCCGTTGGTTGACCCAGGCCGATCATCCGTTGACTTCACGGGTGATGGTCAACCGGATCTGGAAACATCATTTTGGCATCGGCTTGGTGAAGAGTTTGGAAAATTTTGGGGTGCAGGGAGAGAAGCCCAGTCACCCGGAACTGTTGGACTGGTTGGCGGTTCAATTTGTCGAGAGTGGTTGGAGCATTAAGGAGGTGCACCGGTTGTTGATGAATTCGCAAAGTTATAAACAATCGAGCATCATCAGTGACGAGCGCTTGACGCTGGATCCGCAAAACCGTCTGATTTCCCGCATGCCGATGCGGAGGATGAATGCCGAAGCCCTGCGCGATTCTCTGTTATTTGTTTCCGGTAAACTTGAAGACCGCCCCGGCGGTCCACCGGATCGGGTCACCGCCAAACGTGACGGCTTGGTGGTGGTCAATGAATCGGCGAAAGGGGGCTGGCGGCGCAGCATTTATCTGCAATACCGCCGCACTGAGATTCCGACCATGATGGATACTTTTGACTATCCTGAAATGGGCCCCAACTGCATCGCCCGAAATATTTCCACCGTGTCGCCGCAGTCCCTGATGCTGATGAATAATCAGCATGTGCGCGATTTGGCAGCCGCCTTTGCCGCGCGAATTAACAAATCCCTGGGCAAAAGAAACAATGATCCCGGCGCACAAGTCACTGCCGTTTATCACCTCGCCCTGAGCCGACCTCCAAGCGAGGAAGAGCTTCGCCTGGGCACCGCCACCCTGAAAGATCTGACGCTTGATTGGCAGGGAGACAAAAACGGTCCGCTGGTCACCTATTGTCATACCCTGCTCAACTCCGCAGCCTTCCTTTATATCGACTGAGCCAATGAAGCACAAACCCTCCTCATTCAATCCGAGCCGCCGCGATTTTTTTGCGCGCACCTGCGACGGAGTTTTTGGCATGGGCTTGGCTCATTTGCTCAGCAATGATTTTCTTGGTGGGGCTTCAGTTTACGCCGGGGAAGGGGAGGCACCGGCACCGAGTTATGACTTGAAACCCAAAAAAGGCCATTTCCCGGCGAAAGCCAAATGTGTCATTCAGATTTTCATGAATGGTGGGCCGAGCCAGATGGATTTGTTCGATCCCAAACCGGTGCTCAATCGCATGGATGGCAAACCTTATCCGGGTAATCCTGAGGATCTGGGCAACCAGGGTACGGATAGCATTGGGGTGATGATGGGCGGGCAATACCCTTTCAAACAACACGGCCAATCAGGCATGTGGATGGCCGACGTGCTGCCGCATACTGCCAAAATGGCGGATGATATCTGTTTGATCAATTCGATGTGGACCGATCATCCGAATCATGACAACGCGTTATACAAAATTCACAGTGGGCGCCTTTTCATGGGTTACCCCACTCTTGGATCGTGGACAGTTTACGGTTTGGGTTCGGAGAATCAAAACCTGCCCGCTTATGTAGTGCTCAACGATCCGCTCGGCATGCCTAAAAACGGCACGCGTAACTGGACCTCCGCATTTTTGCCGCCGACTTACCAAGGCACCCGCTTCCGTCCGACCGGTTCGCCGATATTGAATCTCAAACCGCAGTATGAACAACCTTCCGCGGTCACGGCTTCGGCCAGGGCTTTATTAAATCAGCTCGATGAAGATCATCGCAAAAAACGTCCGCATTATCCCGAGCTCGATGCGCGTATCGAATCCTATGGACTCGCTGCGCGCATGCAGTTGTCGGCCGATGAAGCGCTTGATATTTCCAAAGAACGCCCTCACACCCTGGAGATGTTCGGAGTGGGAGAAAAGGCCACCGACTCCTTTGGGCGACGGTGCCTGTTGGCTCGCCGGTTGGTTGAGCGCGGAGTTCGTTTTATTCAAATTTTCCTCGAACAGCAACCTTGGGACAGTCACGTGGACCTCGCGGCCAATCACCGGGCGGCCTGTGAGCGCACCGATAAACCGGTTGCGGGATTGTTGCGGGATTTAAAACAACGTGGTTTGCTCGACAGTACTTTGGTTATATGGGGTGGAGAATTCGGTCGCACACCGACTTCGCAAAAAACCGGTGATCTATACACTGGCCGCGACCACAATATGCAGGCCTTTACTTCGTGGATGGCCGGAGGTGGTATCAAGGGTGGCACCACTTATGGCAAAACCGATGACTTTGGTCATGCGGTGGTGGAGAACCCTGTCAGCGTGCATGATTTTCATGCGACCATCCTGCATACGCTTGGGCTCGATCATGAAAAGCTATTTTTCAAACGCAACGGGTTGCCTGAAAAACTCACCGGAATCGATCCTCCACGGGTGGTGACTGATATTTTGAGTTGAGCCATGAAATCATGAAACGACGCACTCTCCTCACCACGGCTTTGGCTGGATCGGCTGCGGTGTTGACACCGTCTATCATTCGAGCAAAGAACGAAGCGAAGAACACCATTATCGATAGCAATGTCGATTTGTTCCGCTGGCCCTTTCGCCGTTTGCCGCTTGATAATACTGAAAAACTGGTCAAAAAAATGCGAGACTTGAATATTGGTCAAGCTTGGGCGGGGAGTTTTGAAGGGCTCTTGCAGCGTGATATCAGCAGCGTTAATCGGCGTCTCGCTGAGACTTGTGCGCGATATGAAGAACTGATTGCCTTCGGCTCCATCAACCCAAGCTTGCCGGATTGGGAGAACAGTTTGCGGGTGTGTCGGGAAAAGCATCAAATGCCGGGTATTCGTCTGCATCCGAACTATCATGCGTATACTCTGGATGATCCGCGCTTTGCCCGCCTGCTGGAACTGGCGGATGAAGCAGGCTTGCTGGTTCAGATTGCGGTGACGATGGAAGATGTGCGCACCCAGAACCCTCGGCTTCGAGTTGCTGATGTTGATTTGAAACCACTGCCTGCGCTGATAAAAAAGCTGCCCGGACTCAAGGTGCAGCTGCTCAACTTACGGCCACGGTCGGTGCTGCCAGCAGGGCTGGTCAGCCGTCCTAATCTGAGTTTCGACACGGCGCGGATAGACTCCACTGATGGACTGGCAAAACTACTGCGCCGCCTGCCGGCTGATCGGCTGATGTTTGGAACCCATGCGCCATTCCTCATCCCTGAAGCGGCGCTGATCCGGGTTGCGGAATCCCGTCTCAGCGATGTTGAATTAAAATTCCTGCTGAGAGGCAATGCGGAGAAAGTCTTAAAATCGATTCAGCCATGAACACCCCTTTCGGACAGTTGGGACTGCCTTCCGTTGGGCAGTTGAAAAAATACCGTATCTGGGATTCCTATTTTCTGCCATCCCATTCCAAACCTGGCAGTGATGGTAGTAGCCTGACCATTGCCGATATTGAACGGACTTTAGCAACGATAGAATTGGGGCAATTCGAGCGGCTTTGTTTCTTTTCTCATGTGGGTATCGGAAGCACCACGGACAAGGAGTTTGAGCAAGCCGTTCGCACCGACCCCCATTTGATTTTAAAACCTCTCGAGCGTTGGCCAGAACTGTTGATTGGAATGATCCAACTCAATCTGAATGACGTGCCCGCCTCACTTGATGCGCTCGATCGCTGGTTGCGTGACGGCCCGATGCTCGGGGTGTATTTTGCTGGTAGCGGGCCGGGAGCTTTGGCCTGTGATCACCCGAATTACGAGCCCTTGATCACACGGATTGAGGAGTTGAAGGGGGTTATCATGCAACACACTTGGTTCATCACCGGAGGCAAGACAAGTCCCACGATTTCAACCCCGACAGAGTTAGCCACACTGGCAGCAAAGTTTCCCCAGCAAAAGTTTATCTGCGCCCATGCCGGAGGCGAATGGGAGCGTGGCATCCGGGCGGTTCGGGATTCGCCGAATATTCTGATAGAGACCTCAGGTTTTGACGCCACCGCAGGTTTCATCGAAATGGCCGTGCGCGAATTGGGGGCGCAACGCATCGTGTTTGGCAGTCACTTGCCATCGAGATCACTGGGAACAGAGCTGGGTAAGGTTGTTGGAGCAGAGATTTCAGAAAAAGGTAAATTCCAGATCCTTGGCGAAAATTATCGCCAATTGTTGAAGCCTATTTTATAGTGACCGCCCATGAGAATTTATCTTCAGAGAGACGGTCAACAAATAGGGCCTTACACCGAAGACTATTTGCGCAGCGCTGTCATTGCTGGGGAAATCAATCAATTTGACCTGGCTCAACCCGAGGGGGCTGAAGGATGGCAGCCCTTGAGTGAGCTCATGCCTATAACTACGCCATCTGCTGTGAACTCCACAGGATCACCGACGCTATCAGTGTTAGGAACACCTTTGCTGCAGCCTGCATCGGCTACCGATATTGACCAGTTAGCTGCACCGCCTATTCCGGCCAGTTCGCACCCTCAATCAGATTTACCTCCACCGGATTTCACTTCGGCTGCGCCTATCCCGGAGGCGGGCAGAATAATGGCGCCATCTTCATCTGGAAAAACGGGGCAGGCAGGGCTTCAGGCGCTCGCTCGGCAAGGAATTATCATAGCTGGTTGGTTTTGTTTTATATTAGGGTTCGTTGTGATGGTGTTTTTTTCCTGGCCATTTTATATTCACTACGCTTTTTTTGTGGCGGCTTTATTATTTAGTATAGAACTTATGTGGCATCCCGAAGCCAAAGGTGGGTTGTCGCTGTTATGGATTACGGTGTTGGTTCCGAGTATCGTTGGATTTGGCTTATTGTTCTATCAGATTAACTATGGAGGTGGCGCTCTATTTAAAAGTTACGAAAAAGTGGCAACGGACCCGATTAGTGTGAAAGAGGGAGCACGCTTAAAAAGCGTGGCCGGCGCTCTTTTTGTGATTTGGGAATAGCGATGCTTGATCGAAGTTTGGCGGCTTTCAAAGGTCAACGGATTCGGGCTTTTCAGGTAATCCGATCCAAGTGACGATTTGTCCGTTTCTAAGTAAGCAGCGAACCGTCCATGGATAAGGGCCAAATCCTGTGTCGCGTCCTTCGAGTAATACAATGATGACATAATACACGCCTGAGTATGTCTTATTACCTTCAATTTTGGTGTCACCATTTGCATAAAAAGCGATAGGATTGAAAGACCTTCCTGCTAGCAATTGTGATATTTCTGATTTGACATAATCAAATTGCTTGTTATCCGGGTTATACCAAACTTTTTTTTCAGCGATCAGATTTTTACACAGATCCGGGTTCCTGCGTAATTCGATCCGGTCAGCTTCGCGCATTTTTTCAAGCCGAATGATGGCACGTTCCAAACTGGAACCGTAGTTGTTTTTTGCCGAATTGATAAAGTTGGTTTGAGAGAGGAGGAGTGATTCCGTCATTTGTTTATTAGCTAGGCTGGACACAATAATGTGATCCATCTTGATTTGGCGAGGTCGAACGAAACCTCCCGCTTTGACGACACTGATTCCAACGATTTTACCTTCTCGCTTAAGTTTGAAGTTTAAGTCTTGTTGAATCTGAATTCGTTCAGGCAAAGCTGCCGGGGGCAGGAGTGCTAGGTCGGGATATTTTTCAGCAAAAGGTATTTTTACGATGTCGGGATAACGTCGCAGGACGATACTTTCAATTTGAGTATCTTGATCTAAAGATGCGCTATCCTTAGTGCGCAAACCTTGGCTGATTGGAGGGCTGTCAGGTGCATTATTCCGAGAATGTGCGGGTTCTGGTTTTTTTGTAAGTCGCGGAATTTGTTGCAGATTTGCTTGGTTTGTTTCTGGTGATTGAGGGTTGTTTACTGTCACGGTTTCGGGCATTTCCAAAAAAACATATATTTCTGTTCTGAAAGTCTGCCAGAGGATCCCTAATAAAATGGCGAGCAGGAGGATTGAGATCTGGATAAAAGTTTTCATTCGACTGGCAGGTTGTTATCGCTTTTATCTATTTTTTATACCTGCCGGGTTTTTTAAGCCAGAGTCGATAATCTGGCTTTCATTGCCAGTAATTTGACATTAATATATCTTTGTTATGAAATTTATCATTTATTCTTTTCTAACAGCGAGTTGCTTTTTTGTTTCGGGATTTGCTCAGGAGGAACTGCCTGAACCGCCCGAACTGCCTGATGGGATTGTCATGGAGTCCTATAAGTCTCGCCAGACAGGGAGTGGTGATTTCAAGATTTACTTGCGTTATCCTTCTTCGGGGAAAGATAGTATCAAAGGGGTACTGGCGATTTGTAAATACAGTGATCGTGGTCTAGCGACGGATTTGGCAGGTTCCACGAGGCATTTTGGCTATTTGTTGAATTTTGCTGATCGCCATCAACTGGCGACAATTGGCTTCTCTCCACCTGGCAGAGGTTGGGATCGTACTGCGAATAGCGATATGTTGTCTCGTCGCAATGCGATCGACCAAGACAAAAATCTCGATGGATTGGCTCGGGATCTATCGCGATCCATTGATCGTTTTGCGGGGAAATACAGGCTGCCAAAAAGTGATTGGCTGTTATACGGTCTTTGTGGCGGGGCTCAGTATGCTCATCGCATGGCCCTGCGGCAGCCTCAATATTTCAAGGCTGTTCACGTGCACTATGGCGGCAGCTATGATGTTCCCACCCCGAAAGCAAAATCGATTCAATGGCTGGTGACCAGTCATGCCGATGAACCTGCTTATATCGCTGCGCAACGTTTTTATCGGCAGTGTAGGGAGATGGATTATCGGATGATTCTAAAGGGATATACCCGCAGCAATGCACCAGAGGAATACGATCCTGATATGGCTTATTCGGGTATCACGGATTTGCAGAAATTGTCGATGGATTTTTTTGAGCATGCGCTCATAAATAAAGGCAAGGTCGAGCTAAGTCAGAGCTACATAGCCGATTATGTGAACGGGCTGGTGGTGCCCGCAGCAGAGGGGCAATGGATACCTAAGTCACAAGCGGTTATTTTGCCTACCAGAAAACTGGCTGAAGCCTGGGGGCCTATTTCAGAATGAGAATGGTTTCAGGGTTTTTAAGATAAGGGGCTGACATTGGAGTTTTTTTACGGAGATCATTTACGTTTGGATTGGGGGCTGGGTAACCCTAATAAAACCGCTGCCTTGATAGCTTGCCTGATGGTCGTTGCCCATCTTATTCGTTTTGTTAATAACAAAACGTGGGCGCTGTTTGTTTTTGGGGCGGTATTTTTAAGCTTGGGAGTCTGTTTGATTCACACTTATTCGCGTGGGGGCATTTTGGCTGCGGTGTTTGGGCAGCTGGCTTTCTGGGGAGCATTCACTGGGGCTAAGTTCACAAAGCCGGCTAGGAGGGAGTTCCTATGTGGAGCAATACTGTTCGCCGTTCTATCAATTTATGCACTGCTTCCTCAAGTCAACGCTGCGAGCCGTTATACCCAGGGATTACTTCCAGGGGACGAGGACCGTTCGATCAGTAACCGTTTGCGTATTTGGAAAGATGCCCCTCGAATGATGACGGACGCTCCGAGAGGGTGGGGAATAGGGCGGGCGGGTATAGCCTGGATGCAGTGGTATCAACCCGTTTCGACCCGTTATCAGTACCGCACCTTGGTGAACAGTCACCTTACCTGGATGGTCGAATTTGGTTGGTTCGGTCGATTTGTTTATCTGTTTGCCTGGGGTTTGTTGTTTGCCATTGTGTTTGATCGATCAACGGAGGGGGATCGAGTGAAAAGTCGAGCGAGTGCCGCAATTGCCACCGGGATATGGTTCTCATTTGCTGTCAGTATGTTTTTTAGTTCCATCGCTGAATCCTGGGTATTGTGGGTTTTGCCGCTGGGATCTTTGCTCTGGATGATTTTTTTCGGGTGTTTTTTGAGAACGGAAAGCGATGTTTTGACAAGGGGGGGCAGGGATATAGCTGTTATAGCCGTGGTTTCATTTGTCAGTCTTGTTTCTCTGGCCTTAATGGGGTATGCCGTTAAGCCTGACATTCCGATTCACTGCGATGGAGAAAATGTGATACTTGGAATACGCCTCCCTCGAAATCTGTTGCTGCAACCTGATGAAAGGGTTCTTGGTCAACATTATGGAATTCAGCTGCGTGAGAACCTTTCATCCGGATGGTTGATTGCCGATTCGTTAGCAGAAAATACTGTGCCGGAAGGGATTGAGCTCATGGTGCTATCGGGGGATTTTTTCGATTTAGATGAAATTAATAATTTTCAAGGTGACGTGGTAATTTTAAATTCTTTAAGAATGTTAGAAAAGTCTGGACATGCGCGTTCAAATCGAGTTATTTTGGGGTCTCACAGAAAGGATGCTATTGCCAAATCGATTCGTCACGCTTGTGCGGAAGATGGATTTGGCTGGGATCTGGAACTGAGGAAAGGCAAAAAACTTTATTTGGGAAACTGGATGGAAATAATAAACCCTCCTGAAAATCAGTAATATTCACAAAGTAAATCAAACCTATATCATTATAATGAAAGCACTTGTCGCTCTATTTGGAATTTTATCCCTGTTCTTTTCGCTGAATCTGTCTGTTTTCGCTAATAACAGTCATACGGATCAAGTCAGCGCGCCTGGCCCAAAAGAAGAAGTTAAAGAGCAAAATAAGGGAGGTGATGACGGGGACGACGACGACGATAAAGATGATGACCCTAAACCTGATGGAGAGAAAAAACCAAAAGGCAAAGGGCATAACGAATAAGCAAAATAATATTTACGGATTTGCAGGTGAATTTGTTTACCGTAATCCGAGGGAAAAGACTTCTATTCAGGAAGTCTTTTTTTTGGGTCAGTTAAAAAACGACGAGAAAGACAAAGATTCGGATATTGAAATAAGCAATATTTTGTTCACTATGCATCCAAGCATTCTCATGTTGCGCAGCTTGAAAGTTTTTATTGTTGTCGTGGGATGTGCCTGCGTGGGTGAATTTTCGTTATTAGCTAATGAATTTTCTAAGCCAAATGACACGATAGGGTATGCCAACTGTTTTGGGAATCTGCAGTTTACCGGACATCTAGGGGCGATAGAATTATCCAAAACAGAAGTTTACAATTTCTATTTTCAATATTCTTCTTACTCAGAATATGAGTCTCCACTTTTAGGTAAAGGTTTTTTTGTGCCTATGCTGGAGTCCTCATTGATTGATAATGACTATTTCATAGAAGTCACTACCTTGGGCGGGGCGACAATCTATTTATATCGTTTGCCTGCGGATCCTGAGAGGTATGTTTCCCTTAATGGTAAGAACAGTGCGCTCAAGGTGGGTTCTGATAAATTTATCCGTAAAAGCAAGGACGGATTTATATTGGAATATAATGAAGGGCAATTGATGCGGGTGCAGACTCCAAAAGGCAATCAATTGATTTTTGAATATAAAGGGGGGCATTGTAAGACGGTGCGTTCAAGTTCGGGTGCAGTGGTTTGTTCAATTAACAGGATCAATGACAAACAAGGTGTGTTCACTACAAAACGAGGGCGGTATAAACTGGAATTTCAAATCCACCCCGTCTCCAAGGATCCGGAGCTGCACCCTTCCAATCTTCCTCCACTTTATACGCTCAAAACAATCACATGGCCCAATGGAGCTGAAACTCAGTTGAGTTACGCAGATATTCCCGGCAGCGATGATATAAAAATGCAAATGAGGTATCAGGACGATGTCATGGATTTTATTTGGAACAAAAATACGGAACAACTAAGCGTGGCGGATAAGGTTGATTACCGGATTAGCCCTCTCCGAAGGGAGGGCGATTATAGTCAGGAGCGAACGGTCACAGGGGTTTACACTATTCATCGGCGGTTTGAAAATAATACTTGGGAGTCATTCACTCATGATGAAGACGCAGGGTATTCAGATGTCGAGAAATCCACGGGTGAGTTGATCCGAACCTACTACATCAATACTCGTGGAGCTGTGTTTAATTTGGTGAGTAAGCGTGAACGAATCCGTAAAAGCCCTACAGAAAACAGTTCGAAGGTATTCTATGAAGCTTTTTATGATGTTGAAGGAAAATTACTACGTCAGGTGAACGAGGGCAAAATCACGTGGCACCTGAGGAAAGGTGGGGTTCCTGAATCCGTGGTGAAGGGCAACGATAATTTGATTCGTTATGATGAAAAGGGCAGAGTGGTTGAGTCCCGTCTTGATGATAGTCTTACTAAAACGAGGTGGTTGAAGAACGATGTGAGTCGTGTGGTGTCACGCCATCCCTGGGGTGAAACGACTTTGCGTTATTACGATAAATACGGCGATTCTCTGCCCTTGCCTGCCGGTGAAAATTATAGTCAATTACTGCAGCCGATTTCAGAATAGTTGTTTAGCGAGAATTTATTTTTAGTAAGGAGGTCGGCGAGCGTAGGTTCACACGGCTTGGCACTTATTTCTCTGCTAGAATTTGCACCGCGTCGATGTGGACGTTACCGTCGACGCCTTCGTTGCTGAAGATCACAGCGGCGTCCTGACCTTTTTTGAATGAATACACTCCCAAGGTGGCAAAACCTTTGGCCAGAGGGGCGGCGATTTTCTGGTTCACCCGAGTGGTTTTTTCTCCGTCGGCGCTGATGACGGTGACTGGGGTTTTGGATGAACGGTTGGCATGTGGCTGCCAGGAAATACGCACTTCGTATGGACCATCCTGGGGAACTTGGAATTCAAAACGAGCTTCGTTTTTGCCGGAACGGCTGGCGTAGTGGTAGCCATGCTCGACGTAGTTTTTCAGGCCTTCACCCTCTGTCCATTTGCCGGTGAGCTTAGCCTCACGATCATCGATGACGATGCCGTTGAGTGAACTTTTTTTAATGAAGTCCGATGGCGGGGCAGAGAGGTGGGGCAGAGCGGGGTCGTCGCGAAATTCATCGTTCAGTGAATCGCGGCGGATGTAGCCGGGTTGCTGCAACAAGGTGATCAGTTTGTCGAGGTATTTGGAATACACGTCCCGCGGTGAGCAGTTGTATTGGGTGCCGATGGCGGCGGCCTTGCCCACCACGACGCCCATCATGCCGCCGGTTTTCATCACCCGCACGGTGCCCAGCGCTTTGTGGGTGACAGAAACGTTGCGCCCCGCCATGAACAGGTTGTCGATGTTGCGGGAGTAAAAACAACGGTAGGGAACCGGGTAACCCCGGCGTTTGTCCACGCCTTTGCCAAATTCCGCGCGTGAGATGAAGGGGTTGTCAGCGTATTTTTTCATATAGCGTTCCTGCGGGTAGTGCAGGTCGATGCCCCAGGTGGTGAGCACGCAACCGTCGGGGAAAGGTTTTTTGCTGACCAGGTCTTGTTCAGTTAAAATGACGTCACCGAGCAGTTGTTGGGTTTCGCGCGGGCCACCGATGTAGGCCATCCAGGTTAGGCGGGCGTTTTTGTGATCCTTTTTATCGGGATCGTTGCGGGCGTGAGCGCCTTTGTTTTTGAGCGCATTAAAAGCTCCGAAGGCGGCACGGAAATTCCAGTCGCGGATGGCTTCGAGGTCTTTGATCGGATCTTTATCAAAGCCGGTTTCCCAGAACCACTCGGCATGAAATTTACGCGGGTAGGGGAATTCGGCTTCGCTGAGGTCGAGTGCCCATGGCACGCTGGGGAAAGCTTGTTCGCTGTCCGCGTTTTCCCAGGCCCACATATTGCTCATGCCCATGCGCCCTTTGGGCTGCATTTCGCGGTCAGCGTTGGCCCATTGGCCGATCGAACCGTGACCGGTTGAGTCGCAGAAAAAACGTGCTTTGATGCGGCGCACTTCATTGCTGCGAGTATCGAGGGCGAGGATGGCGTCGATGTGTTTTTCATCTTTCATTTCCACGGCGTAAGCGTGGTAATTGAGAAAGAGTGTTAGGTTTTTTTCAGTGCGGGCGATTTGTTCTTTTTTGGAGTCTTCGTATTCTTCAATGGTGCCGGGTGAAGCTTTGGCATGGTCTTCGAATTCGCGAATGATGTCACCGATGGGATAGAGGCCAGCAGGCGTATTGCCCTGAGCCCAAACTTGAACTTCAGATGAGCCGTTGCCACCGAGAACACTTCGGTTTTGAACCAGTGCGACTTTCAGACCCATGCGAGCGGCAGCGATGGCACCGCAGGACCCAGCGTATCCGCCGCCGATAAAAACCAGATCAAAGGGTTTTTCGTCGATGATCTCAGCTGATTTCCCCATCAGCTCGCGGCGCCATTTTGGTAGCACTTCGCTGGTATTATTGGGAACAAAATTGAGGTCGTCGGAGAACAGGATGGCATCACAGCGGCCATTAAATCCGCTGAGATCGTGAAGGGCAATGGAAGCATCTTTGTTATTGATGGTGACCAAACCGCCGTCTTGCCAATGCCAGTTAGCGTTTTCTGTTCCGAAAGTTTTGCCGCTGCTTTTGCCATCGATTAGGATTTGAAATTTGCCTGGAGCACCTTTGGCTTCCCAGCGAGCGACCCAGTCGAGGGTGCGCACCCACATACGGTATTCACCCGCTTGCTTGAATTGGATCTTGGTGCTGGCGTCGGCGACAGGTTTGCCCAGTCCATGCGCGAGCAGATAGGGCGAGCCCATGAGGTCGATGAACTGGGTGTCGAGCTTCCAGCCACCACGGTCTTTGAATGACTCGGTTTCGACGAGTATGGTTTCGCTGCGCAGATTACTGGTGAGAGTAAAAAGGAAGAAGATGCTTAATGCGGTTTGGATGGATTTCATAAATTAACGTGACGGTTTTCTGCGACGGAAGTTTCACAGGCTTCGATGATTTTTTGGCAAGTGATGGCGTCGTCGATAGTAGAGAGCGGGCATTCTCGGTTTTGGACACAATTTTCGACAAAAAATCGCACTTCTTCGCGGATGTGGTGTTCGTAGGCGGAGAAGGTATGGCTGTGAACAACTCCTGCTTGGTTTTCCACCCAGTCTCGGTAGCTGAAGCGGGTGGAGCCTTTACTGCCGATCACTTTGATCACAAAAGTCCACGGATCCGAGCTGTGATCATCGGCGGCAAAGTCAGCAGAAAAATGAGCCAGCGCGCCGGATTTCATTTTCAGGTTCACCATGGCGATGTCTTCTCCGGTGAAATTTTCGTAGTGGATCACTGATTTCATCGCAGAGAGGGATTCGGGTTCGCCGGCGAGATGCAGCAGGATGTAGGCGTGATGGGTCAGGATGTGGCGGATCACTCCGGGGTAGCGCTGGGCGACTTCCTCTGGGTGGTGGATATGATATTGAATATAGATCGCCACTAAGTCGCCTAGTTTTTTGGTGTCGATGAGCTCCTTGCTACGTGTTAGTGCGGGTTCGTAAATGTAGTTGTGCCCTGGCATCAGAACTACTTGGTTTTTTTCGGCACAAGCTTTGAGCGCGAGCAGTTCATCTACGGTGCTGGCGACCGGTTTTTCGATAAGTATATTTTTGCCGGCGTTCATCGCCATCATGGCATAAGTGGCGTGGCTATCGATGTTGGTGAGAATGAAAACGCTGTCGATGTGGGGATCAGCGATCAACTCTTCGACAGATTCATAGATCTGACACTGGAAGGGGATGGATTTTTCTTCGTTCAGTTGATCATCCTCACTCCATATTCCAGCGAGCTCTGTGCTAGGGCAATGGCGGATGGCTTCTGCATGTAGCCATGAAATGTCTCCGGCTCCGATGAAGGCGATGTGAGTTTTCATGACTTAGTTTCGGAAGATCTGTGAGAAAATCAAGTGCGCCCCTGTCAAAATCAAGGAGAAACAAGCCAGAGGTGAATGGCTTCGTAGAAATGATAAAGTAGGAAGGTGCTGATAAGTAGGAGCAGTGCTATCAAGTCATTGGGATGAAGCTGGTTTTGTCCGCCGCGACGACGAACAAAAGCCAGTAGCCAACCGGTTGGGCAGCCGTAGTGGCAGTAGGCCATGGGGATGAAGAGGGAAAACAGCAAGCTGGCGATCGCAACGATGATGGATGCCCGTCCGGCGGCTCGTAGCAAGTAGGCGTCAAAGGGCTCGAGACCGGCGAGATCGATCGGCAGTTTGAAAAAACTGGTGATCAGAGCTAGCAGGATCAGGGTGGGAGGGATCCATTTCAGCGACCATTTGAAGTCAGGGTTCGGGCGGAATATCATGCGAGCGGGTAGGATTTTCATCACCCAGCGCTGGGCGTGTCCATGCGGGCAGATGTATTGGCAATAGACCGGCTGCCGGGTTGCCCAGGGAACGAGGAAGGCACTGATAAATAACAGGGTTAGTCCGGGAACCATGCGCCAGGGGATGCCTGATTCGGCCCAGCCGGCGAGCAGAGCCAGAGCTAATAAATCACCGAGGATGAAAGCCAGGGTAATGAAGACGGCAATCGACCACAACCAACGATAGCTTTGAAGTTTCTCTCTTTTGATAAAGGCAAAAATGAGTCCTCCCAAGACGATCAGAAATAAGCCGATGTCTTGCCAGCGAATGGTGAGGGACTGGGAATGGTGTTGGCTACCGTTATTTAGATCCAGACGTTTGCTGACCGACAGGGCGAGTGCTTCGGAAGTCCGGGTGGCGCCGGAGACTCCGTAGATTCGAGCTTTTTTCAGATCGGTCATCGAGGCGACCTGATCCCATGATTTGCCATTCCAGCTTTCCATGAAAATGTAATCGAGAGTGACATCCTCCACATGGCTGGGGGTGTCGTAGCTGTGGAGGATGGCAACGCCGAGTACCGTAAGCGCTGCATCGGAAACGATGAGGGCATCGCTGGGGCCGGAGTAACCGATGATTTCGCGGGACTGCGGCATGCTGCGCACGGCGTAACCGATGTTTTTGCCATTCAGGTCGTGAACCCACAAACCGGCTTTGGGGGAATCATCGACAGAGAGCCGGTGCGCCTGGGGGAGAAAAACCTGAACTTCACTGAGGGTGATCGGCCGATCACCCTGCACGCGGATCCGCAATTGGTGTTCGCGTATCATCCAAACGATGGCGATAAGGGTGCCGAGGCGGGCTATTTGCAGAATGAGGGAGCGCACGGAGATAGCTTGTTTTATCTGCTGAGGTCAAATAGGCTCGAATATGATCTACAAAGTGAACCGTAACAAGCTGCCAGTTTCAAGCGGCAAAGGTATTATTTGACCGATACGGCTAGTGCGTAAACTGTTGGGCAGATGAAACGACCCTTTTTGCACTTATTAACAGGATTGATTCTGTTGGCATCCGGATTATTGACTTGCATTCAGGCGGAGGAAGAGGAGGTGGATCTGACTCTGCGACCGGACAGTAAGGGGGGCAAAACCGAAGTGGAGGTAGCGATCAAGGTGCTCGATGTTGCCGAAATTGATGGCGCCAAACAAAGTTTTACCGCCAATGTGGTGGTTCTCGCTCGCTGGCAGGATGATCGTTTGAAAGGAGGGGCGGAATTCAGGGCAATGGACATGTCTGACGTCTGGGATCCTGTTTTGCAGATCACTAATCAGCAACGATTAGTAAAAACCTTTCCTGATCGAGTGACGGTAGCGGCGGATGGGAGCGTGGAGTGGGTGCAGCGCTTCTGGGGGAGCTTTTCCCAGCCGCTGGATCTGCACGACTTTCCATTGGATAAGCATACTTTTGTTATCCAGTTGGTGTCAGCCCAATCTGATCACAAAAATATTATCTTAAAACAATCATCCAATAGTAGGTTTCGTTCAGGTCTGGCTAAAAAACTTTCTTTGCCAGATTGGGAAATCACTGGTTGGGAGGTGGATGCCAGCCCGTTGGAATTACTTGAAGGGGGTAACTCACTACCGGGCATGGCGTTTGAATTCCACGCCAAACGTTACATTGGTTATTATCTGGTCAAGGTCTTGCTGCCTTTGTTGATGATCGTGATGATGTCGTGGATCGTATTCTGGATCCACCCGTCTGAAGCGGGTTCGCAGATCAGTGTTTCGATCACTTCGATGTTAACCTTGATTGCCTATCGATTTGCCCTGGGGGCGATGTTGCCAAAGGTTTCTTATATCACCCGCATGGATGGTTTCATTCTGTTTGCGACGATCATGGTGTTCATTGCCTTGATGGAAGCAGTGACTACCAGCCGTCTGGTGAAGGTCGGTAAAGAGGAAATGGCGCTGAAGATGGATCGGATTTGTCGGATCCTGTTCCCAGGAACGTTCATTGCTGTTTGTATTTATGCTATTTGGAGTTGATGCCGGAACTGCCTGAAGTTGAAACCACCTGCCGCGGCTTGATCCCACATGTGACGGGGCGACAGGTGACGGATTTGGTGGTGCATCAGGGGAGTTTGCGCATTCCGGTGCCGGAGGGTCTGAACGACTTGGTTGGCCAGCAGATAGAGTCTATCCACCGTCGTGCCAAGTATTTGATTTTCGAAACAAAAAAAGGCCGGATGGTCATTCATTTGGGCATGTCTGGCAGTTTGCGTATTTGCGATGCGGCAGTGTCATTGCGTAAACACGACCATGTGGTGTTTGAGTTAGATACAGGTCAGCAAATGCGCTATCACGATCCACGTCGTTTTGGTTTGGTGGATTGGACCAGCGGGGCCTGGCAGGAGATGAGGTGGTTCAAGGAGCTGGGGCCCGAGCCGTTGGCGGATGATTTTGGTGCAGCTTATCTCGAGGAAAAAGCGCGAGGGAGAAAAGGGGCGGTTAAGACCTTCATCATGACGAACCAGGTGGTGGTGGGAGTGGGGAATATCTACGCTTGTGAAGCGTTGTTCATGGCGGGTATTCATCCCAACAGAGCAGCAGGAAAAATATCACGCAAGCGGCTTAGGGTGTTGGTTGAGGCGATCAAAGATCGGCTGACAGCGGCGATTCTGAGTGGAGGCACGACCCTGCGCGATTTTGTTCGCGAAGATGGGCAACCGGGTTATTTCAAACAGGAGCTGATGGTTTATGGTCGGGAAGGCGAGGCTTGTAGAAAATGCAAGAGCTTGATCAAGCGTTGTATTATTGGACAACGTTCTACTTTTTACTGCGTCAAGTGCCAGCGGTAAAGCTCAGAGCTTACCTTTGATCTGTGGGTAGATTTTCTCGGCCCAGCGTTTGGCTCCATCGATACTGAGATGCACATTGCCTGGGTTCATGGCGTCGTCGAGGGTGGTGAGGCTTTCTCCGTGGATGAGGAAGAGGTTTTCATCCCCTTGCTGTTGCCTTTGGGTGATCACAGCTGTGACGGGTTTTCTGAAGTCAATCAGTTTGGTGCCAGTGAACTTGCTGGTTTTATCCTCGGGGATGGCGTGCATGGTGATGCAGAAAATTTTGGTTTTCGGGTGCTTTTTTCTGATGATGGTGAGCATGCTATCGTATTCTTTTTCGAATTGCTCCAGCGACTTTCGTCCGCTGTCATTGATGCCGATGTAAATGGTGATCAGGTCGATTTTTTCAAATTGGTTGAACATCTCGATGACGGGGAGTTTGATCGAGGCGCCGCCAACGGCGAGGCTGTAAACTTCGTAATCGAGCTTTTCTGCTAATTGGTAAGGCCAGGTCAGGTAACTGGCAGATTTCTGACCGGTGCCATGCGAAACGGAATCACCGTAGGCGACGTAGATTTTCTTTTTCCGGGGGGTGAAGTCTCCTAATTGATGCCCGTCTTCCAATTCTATGCCGTAAAAACGGGGGTTGGACCAACTGGGGAAGGCGATGGTGTAGATGGTGTTTTTGCCCGGGGTTTCCGATTGGATCACTAATTCCATGTCGCGGGTTTTGCTGGAGAAATCGAGTGATTTCCACCACTTGCCGTTTTGGTAAACGCCAAAATTGGCGCCGCGGTGTTCGTAGCCGGGCGGAGTTTTGAAAGTGAGTTTGACCGTCGGGCTGGCGGTTTTGAACAGCATCTTCACACAAGGGGTGGTGCGGGCTTTTTTCGACGAAACCGTCTCCCCCTTTTTTGTGCGGGGCGGGCTGAGTTGGTAAATCTCTTCGCTGAACCGTTGATAAGATCGGCTGCCGTCGTTTTGCTCCGTGATGAACTTGACGCCTTGGTAGTGGATGTTGGCGTCGTTGGGGGCAATGTTTTTAGCCGCAGCAGTGATGTGGGTTGCTGCAAATATGAGCAGGAGGAAAAGGTAGGGATAGGTGCGCTGTTTCATTTCTGCACACCATGGAATTAATGTGCGGCCAGGCAAGGGGCGCATTTCCGTATGAAGGTTCTTTGGGGACTGAAGGGCGAGCGTTTCGGTTGCTGCGTTTTTTTGGCTAGGCCGAAGGTGCTTTTGGTTTGATAAATAAAACCTGGCTGCGTTCGATCCATCCTTTTCTTAAGTCCACGCGGAACCAGCCGTCGCTGTTTTTTTTATTGAAGCGCAACGGAGAGCTTTTGCCGAATGGCTTGAGGTCGTATTGCGCCCAGGTTTTGCCCATATCCGGGGAGTAGATGAAGCCGGTGTTGTAGGGGGAGGCGGGGCCATAGTGGGCAGATAAAATCACTTTGTCTTCGATCAGTAGATTGGCGGATTCATACTGCGGGTTGAAGAGCAGGGTGTGTTTTTTAGGATCGGCTATGTCAGCTGGAGCACAGGTGAAGATACCGCGGTCGTGGGGCATGGTGCCGTTTTTGCCATTGGCATCGGCTGCCCAGTAGAGCTGGCCGTCGACGAAGTTGATGCCGCCGGATTTGTAACGTGAGTTGGAATTGCTGGAGACCAGGACTTTCCAATCCCAGCTGTCTTTGCTGGCATCGTAGCTGCCACGTATCCAGTGACATTCGTGGCCGACCGTTCGATCGTGATCACCGGTGCAGGCGTAAAAGGCATTTTCCGCCGGGTTGTAGGCAACCGAGTGAATGTGGCGGCAGACGGTTGGGTTGTCCGGGTTGCCCAACAAGGGGCCTTTTCGGGTTTGCCCCTTGGCGAGCTTTTCCTGAAAGTGGGGGTTTTGTCCGAAGGAATAGGCAATCTTTACGGTCTCTCCATTGTCGGTGGAGTAATAAACGTTCACTGGAACGGCGCCACCGAGCACATTGCAGTAGTTGCCCCAGACCATCATTTCCTTGCCGTCGATATCCCAGGTGTGTTCGCCGTCGAGGGAGTGAAAATACCAGCCGGGTTTTTCCGGGTCTGCAGGTGTGTGGGGGATGTAATCACTGCCGTCGGTATCCTTGACGATGATTTGTTTGTAAGACTTTAGATTGTCGCTGCTGAGGTAAAGTTTGCTACGGGTGGCGAAGAGCACGTTGCCGTTTTTCAGGATGCAGGAAAAGGTGATGTTTTTGGCGTTGGCAAAAGCGGCCTGATGGGGCCAGGTGCGGGCGTTGTCTTCGGATAGATAGATTTTGCCGTCATCGGTGAAGCCAAACGCTTTGTTGTCGCGTTGTGTGTCGATGTAGGGGCCGTCGGGTTGCAGGCGATACCAGAAGTGATCGGTGGACGGGATCTTGGAAAGATCGGTGTCGGCATCAATTCCGAAAATGCTGGAGGGGACGATGAGGGCTCCACCCGCCATTGCGGTTGTTGCGCTAAGAAATTTTCGTCGAGTGGTATTTTGTCGGGGTGTTTGCATGGAGGGATTAGGGATTGAAATGAGGGGAATCACTTTAACAGTAGGATGATTTTTTTGGTTTTTTCATCGGGATTGACGAACATGGAGGTCAGTCCCAAAGCTTTTTCCTTGCCAGCAGAACTGCCATTTTCAAGCAGCCATTGGACGGCTTCCAGTTGAAGGGATTCTGATGCGCGCATCAGCGGAGTGGTTCCCTCCGGGCCAGCTCCGTTCACGTCAGCCTTGTTATCCAGAAGAAACTGCATGGCTTCGACCTTCCCTTTGGCTGCGGCATAACCCATGGGAGTGCCGTCGGCTGTTCCTGTGTAACCAGCTCCGTCAGTGTTATGAGTGGTGCCAATTTTGCTGTTCACATTGGCTCCGGCCTCGATCAGTGTTTCTAGTATGGTTAAATTTCCGCGTTCGGCGGCTAGGAAAATCACTGGCAGGCCATAGCGGTTTTTGGCATCCGGGGTGGCGCCTTTTTTGATCAGTTCGATGATTTCATCAGGCTCGGCAAAGATCAACCGGCTAGCCAGTTGTTTGTTTAATTTTGCAATTTGAGCTGGATTGGCGGCGCTTTTTTTAGGTTGGGCGGCAAGGGATTCATCCTTTGGAATGGGATCGTTGGCAACCACTGTCTCGCCATTTGTTGGTGCGGGATCTCTGTCGCAACTGATTAAAAGTATCATGCTTGTGAGCATGATGGAGGATCGTATTACTGAGGGTTTCATAGCGGGCCAGTAGGGGTACCTTTTTGGTTTATCCCGTTTTCATTAAAAAGGCAAGTCCCGTCAGTAGGGAAATCAGGGCATCCGTTGCTGCAATTTTTTTAGAAGCGCTTTTGCTGTATCAGGATCGGAAGTTGCGGAGTAGTGAGTTTCACCATCGGGCTTGCTGTGATCGTATAGTTCGAGATGACCATCTTTGTGCGCGATGAGGCGGTGAGTGTCGGTGCGGATGGTTTTTGTGTTGCCTTTGTAGGAGTAAGCTGGATGACCGGGCGTTTGAGCCTGCTTCAAAATGGGAAGCAATGAGGTTCCATTGAGGAAATCTGGTTTTTGCAGCTTAGTCAGATCACAGAGGGTAGGGAAGATGTCGATGGTTTCGACGATGGAGGCCGTGTTTACTCCGGGCTGTGCCATGCCGGGGTAGGTAATAATGAGCGGTGATCGCAGGGATTCTTCAAATAGAGTGTGTTTTCCCCACACCGCCTGTTCACCGAGATGCCAGCCGTGATCGCCCCAGAGCACGATGATGGTATTGTCGCGTAACTTAAGGTCATCGAGTTGCTTGAGGATTCGCCCGACCAGGGTGTCGGCGTAAGTCACGCAGGCGGCGTAGTGTTTGCGAACCTGGAGGGCGAATTTTTCATCGTCATTTGGATTTGTGCCCCAACGATTGTATCTCATGAATTCCCCGGATTTGTGCCAGGTGGTTTTGCCTTGTGGCTGATCGGGGTGGGGAGTGTCAGGGAGTTGGGCGTCGCGATAGGCATCCATGTATTTGGCCGGAGCCCCGAAAGGCAGGTGGGGACGGATGAGGCCGACGGCCAAAAAGAAAGGTTTTTTTTCCGTGTTGGCAGCCAACAGGCGCATTTGTTGGAGCGCTTCATTGGTGATGAGTCCATCAGGGTAAATTTCGTCGTTTCCTTTGGCGGATTGGAAGACATCCATTTGCTTGGGATCTTCGCGTATTTCCCCGTGGGCGAGCCCGTGCATGATGCCGCGCGGGTGCTGCCAGTCGCCGCTGGTCATCAAGTGGCGATCCCATGAGTTGGGCATTTCGGCTTGTTGAGGATCATTCCAATCAGGCCCTCCGCGCCCGCCGGGGTGGTGTGAGACTTTCCCGACGGAGACGGTGGTGTAGCCATGTTGGCGGAACCAGGCAGGCATACTGGGTGGGACGTCTTGTGGATTTTTTTCCAGGCGTTTGGCGCGGTTGAAAAGTTCCATGTTGCCGTAGATCCCGTATCTGCCAGTCAGTAAAGCGTAGCGTGAGGCGCCACAAGTGGGGGCTTGCACGTAGTGGCGACTGAACATGCGTCCGCTGGCGGCCAGGGCGTCGATGTTGGGCGATTGGATGTAATCAACTCCGTAACAAGCGAGCTCGGGGCGCAGGTCGTCGATGCAAAGTAGTAGGATGTTGGGTGAATCACTTGCTGAAACCGGCCTGAGCAGAGCGATGCCGAGGGCGGCAAATAAGAGTATGAATTTCATGAGTCGAGTTAGGTAGAGGTGTAACTGATTAGATGTCTAAAAGCTGGTTGGCGGGTATCAGTTCGGTATCGCCGAGTTTAGCGGGTTCACAATCGGCGATTTCTGCAGGGACTTCATTAGCGAGTTTTTGCCAGCTTTCCTGACTGAGGGATTCGATCAATTGAGCAAAAGGTTCGGCTTTGTCGTTGGCGGGTAAATAGTGCCGGTACATGCGCACGATGCTTTGTAGCATGGGGAGGTAGGGTTCGAGATCGGTGGTGGTTGAAGCGGCTTCGCTGTCGATCCAAGCGAGCGGAATCACTTGGGTGGAGGCGGGGTGGGTCTGTTCGGTTTTGAGCAGCAGTTCGATGTCGAAGGCGAATTTTTTCTCGATATTGTTTTGAATGATTTCTTTGACGAGATCCGCCCGGAAGGCTTTGAAAGCGCACTGGGTATCGATGATTTTTTCCAAGGGGGAAAGTAGGCGTTTCCACAGATAGATGAAAAGTTTGCCGCGCGCATTGCGCTTGCCTTTTTTGACCACCACTGATGAGGGCTCACGGCGGGAGCCGATTGAGCACTGGGTCTCAGGATTGAGGAATGGTTCGAGTAGCAGGCCGCACTGGCCGAGGTGGGTTGAAAGGTCGGCGTCGGTGTAAAGGATGAGGTGGGTGGTGTTATCCGCATGACTGGTTTGCGCGGCGTGCCACATGCCGTAGAGGATGGCTCCTCCTTTCTGGCTGTCGGCGGGGGAGGATAAACCGGCGGCGACGGGGAGTTTTTCATCGATGGCCTGTTGCAAAAAAAGCACTTCTGCGACTTCGTTATGGTCGTTTTTCTGAATGATATCCCGGGCAATTTGACCTGAGTGATCAGGGCAGCCATCGTCGATGATGATCAATTTCCATTTGATCTGCGGGCTGTCATCGAAAAGCCAATGCAGTTGGTGGATTTTACGATTGAGGAAATCTTCACCGTGGGGGTGTTGTTCGGAACTCAGGATGCGCCGGTGCTCTTTGTAAACGGCAAAGAGGATGGAGATAAAAAAAGTCTGTCCTGCGGGGAACTGTTGTTGAATGATGGCCTTGGAGCGGGCGAGTTTGAGGGCGACTCGTTGACGTAGGGATGTATCAGGGTTCTGGCTTTGTTGCTGTTCCAGTGATAGAAGCGAGGAAGGGGAGCTTGATGGGTTTTCGAGGTATTGATCCGCTAATTGATAGAGTTCGTCGAGATGGGCGGGCTTGGTTAGGTCGAGGGGCATGGGTGGACTTTTAGAAGTGGGTAGGTGATGTTTTCTGGAAAATAAATGACCGCAGTTTGGAAGAGGCTTGGTGGAATGAGGATTGAATCTTAATTTGGATGGCAAAGCAAGAAATAGTGGATAGTTTGAACGGTTTTAGAGTGGCAAGCAGGTAAAGGTTTTGACGATGAAGAAAAAAAGAGAATGGATAATGGTGTTGGCTGCTTCGGTTTTGCTACTGCTGCAAGGTTGCGCAAGTTTCACCTCGGCGGGCAATGCGAAGATGGATTTTCTTGCGCGTGCCAAGACCCAGGGAAATAACCGGGTGAAAGTCTCTGCGGTGGTGCTTTCGGATCAGGAAAGCAAGCAGGTCTTTGGTGGGCGAATGGCAAAAAGACATATTCAACCGGTGTGGTTGGAAGTTGATAATAAGAGTGACGAAGAGCTGTTGCTGGTGCATCTCGCTATTGACCCCGATTATTTTTCACCTTCTGAAGCGGCTTGGCGTAGTAGGGGCTTGTTGGAATTGAGATCCAAGAAAAAGATGGAATTTTTCACTGACCAACGTATCCCCTTGCTGATTGCGCCGGGGAAAAAAGTGGAGGGGTATGTTTTCACCAATCACGACCCCGGGGTGAAGGCGTTCACGGTTCAGTTGATCGGCGATCGTGAAAGTCATCAATTTGATTTTGTGCAACTCATTCCAGGTTTGAGGTCTAACTTTGAAGAAACGTTGCGATCCCATATTGTTTCTGTTGATCCGGCAACGCCATCGCTGGACGCAGACGGGTTGAGAGCGTATCTTGAAGCGCTACCTCCATCGGTGTTGGGAGGAGATAAAAAAACAGCGGGGGATCCGTTGAATATTGTGATAGTGGGCGGGGGCAAGCGCGCGCTCTCGATGTTTGTTCGCCGGGGATGGGATCTGACAGAGACGATGGATTTGGGCAGCGCCTGGCGCACGGTGGCTTCTTCCTTATTTAAATCAGCCTACCGGACGTCACCGGTTTCACCGCTCTATCTTTTTGGCAGGCCGCAGGATGTGGCTTTGCAGAAAACCCGCAGCACGGTTGATGAACGAAATCATCTCAGGCTTTGGAAGGCTCCGGTGACCTACCTGGGTAGCCCGGTTTGGGTGGGGCAGATCAGTCGCGATATTGGTGTCAAATTCACTCACAAAACGTTGGTGACTCACAAGATAGATCCTGATGTGGATGAAGCGAGGTCTTATCTGATGCAAGATTTGATCAGCTCACCGTCGAGTAATCAGGTTGCTTTTGTCAAAGGGGTGGGGCGTTCCAGTCGGGAAAATCCGCGGCGCAACTACACCCGGGATCCTTATATCACTGACGGATTGCGGGTGGTGATTTTTCTGAGTGATCAACCTACGGCTATCGATGAGGTGGAGTGGCATGACTGGGAGTGGCCAACGCAGGAAGGGCGAAGAGGGGTGAGGCCGAGGAGGCACTAGCCTGCCAAAGCCTTTGTTTGCTTGGGATCCAGAGGCCCCAAGGGGGCTTGAATTATTCGTACCCGTAAAACATGACCGAGGGGATGTCGGTGCGGGCACTGGAATTTTTGGGCACTTCGATGCTCATGAGCACCAAATAGAGGCCGGTGGATTTGGGGGTGAATTGCAGTTCGATCACATTGCTGCTCTTTTTGGACGAGGTGGAGGCGACTTCATTGGAGGCTTTGTCATAGATGTGTAGATGCAGCAGCGCTTGCTCGGGAAGGTTGGCTTTGTTGATCGCAAAAAAGAAACGGTAGCGATTGCCTTTGAAAAACTGGAGTTGCAGGGCTTTGCCGAGTTCGGTGGAGAGACCCCCTTTCCAATAATCCTGGCGCAGCAGGAAGGCGTCGTTGCTCAAGTAATCTGAAGCGGCATTAAGCGCAGCGTGTTCTGGAGAGTTTGCGGGGAAGGGGTTGTCTGCTTTGTCTGCAGTTTGGGCGGTGAGCGGAAAGCCAAATGCCATGCAGCCAATCACGACAAACAAGCGGCAGAGTTCTGCAATGGGAGAAAACGGAGTTTTCTTGGAAGAAGAAATGTTGAACACAATTTTAATGTGAAGCCTTTTAGGGCTAAGGACAAGTGCCCTTTGAAATTATTGTAGGCCAACTTCTATTTGATCGTCTTAGAAGTGGCGGAGCGGACGGGATTGACTTCGTCTCTGCAAAAGAGGCGTTCCGCCTTCGCCAGGGCTTCGGCGAGACAAGCCGCCAGATAATGAGCGCTATCGCGCCAAGGCAGTCGAACCCTTGCGGGTTCTCGTCCCCGTCTGGATAGTCGTAAACGGGTGGTGCATGGGGTGCCAACTTCTATTTAATCGTCTTAGAAGTGGCGGAGCGGACGGGACTCGAACCCGCGACCTCCGGCGTGACAGGCCGGCGTTCTAACCAACTGAACTACCGCTCCAAAATCTACGGCTGAATATGAGTTCATCCGAGGGATTGGAAAGTGCGTGACTTTATGCTGAGATACAAAAGGTGCAACCAAATGTTTCAAATTTCTTATATCGCCAGCTTTGTTCTTGCGTCCGGTAGCTTTGTGAGTAGGGTAGCGCCCTTCCACGCAGTTGGGAGGATTAGTTTTTATATAAAAGGAAGATACCATGAGCACGGTCATTGATAAGATTGAAAAGGAACAGATGAAGCAGGATCTTCCTGAATTCGGAGCAGGGGACACCATGAAAGTGCATTTGCGCGTGGTAGAAGGCGGAAAAGAACGTATCCAGATCTTCCAGGGTATCGTTTTGGGGCGTCGTGGATCCGGCTTGAATCAGGCTTTCACCATCCGCAAAATTTCCAACGGAGAAGGAGTGGAACGTGTGTTCCAGATTCATTCGCCCAAACTGGCAAAAATCGAAGTGATCAAACGCGGCAAAGTGCGTCGCGCTCGATTGAACTATTTGCGTGACCGCGTAGGCAAGCAAGCGATGCAGGTGAAAGCCCGCCCGCAGCAACGCAAAAGCTAAAGCAGGCAGTTGTTTTAAATAATGAATGAAGGCGGCCTCGGTCGCCTGATTTTTTTTATAGGAAAGGGGAGATGCCGGATTTTTCATTGGAAAAAGAAATGCAAACCAGTGGGCATCGTTTGGTGGCTGGTATTGATGAAGCGGGGCGTGGCCCTTTGGCGGGGCCGGTTACTGCAGGGGCGGTGATTTTACCGGAGGGATTTTGTCATGAATGGGTGAATGACTCCAAGAAGCTCAGCGAAAGTCGGAGAGAAAAGGTGTATGAGGATCTGATCGCTGACAAGGGGGTGATATGGGGATGGGGCTTGGCTGAGGCGGGAGAGATTGACCAGATCAATATCCTGCAGGCAACTTATCTGGCGATGGCGCGTGCGCTTGAAGCTCTGTCGGTGAGACCTGATGCGGCTTTGGTCGATGGTCGCCCGGTGCAGGGCTTGCCGGTGCCGCATCGAGGAGTGATCAAGGGGGATTCCCTGAGCATGTCGATCGCGGCAGCGAGTATTATTGCGAAGGTGGAAAGAGATCGCCTTATGAGAGCCTATGCGATACAATTTCCGCATTATGGGTTTGAACAACACAAGGGTTATGGCACCAAAAAACATTTGCAGGGACTGAATCAGTATGGGCCTTGTGCGATTCATCGAAAGAGCTTTGCTCCCGTCGCTGCGGCGACCGGTGGTGTTCGGTGATTTGTTACCGGGTACGGGGGGAGGAACCACGGAGCAGGGGAGGTGGAAGCAGGCAGTGGGAAAATTTGGAGAACGGCAGGCGGCGGCTTTTTTGAAAAGAGAGCAAGGGATGAAAATCCTTTACCGGAATTTCCGCGCTCCCAAAGGTGGGGAGATAGATTTGATTTGCCGTGATGGCGATACCCTGGTTTTTATCGAGGTCAAAACACGGACCACTCTCGCTTACGGGCGACCGGCGGAAGCGGTGAATAAAAAGAAACAATTGTTAATCGTTCGCGGAGCCTTGGAGTGGCTGCGGTTATTGGACCACCCGGAGATTTTGTTTCGTTTTGATATAGTGGAGATTTTGCTAACAGACGGTGAAGTTCCGGAGATCAACCTGATCAAAAACGCTTTTAATTTGCCGGAGCATTTGATTTATTGAATCGGCAAGAGGTAAGCGTCTGGGCTGGAATCCTACTGGACGGGGAATCGCTAGTGACTTTTGATGAAGGAATCACTGAAATGGCAGGATATTTCAAAGGTGCTCCAGCGGGTGAGTAAACAAAAAAGTCAAAAGGTGCCCCTATGGCCTGCGTGGAGTTTGTGGAACAAAAGTGCTAAAAAGTGCAAATAAGGAAAGTTTAGTATTGCCAAAAGCAGTGAAATTGGATTAAAAGGAGTGCTCGCACGGAGAAGATGGTGAACTTGTCATTTAACTCCAGCGTGGAATTGATCATAGTGCTTTTAAACGGAACGAGAATATGAAAAGTGGAATACAATTTGCAGTGGCTCTGATGGGTGTTTTTTTGATGGTATCTACAGCAGTAGCGCAGAAAGGTCAGCCAGCTGTGAAGGTGAAAAAGATAGAGGTAGAGCTCCAGCCCACACCTGTTTTTGAAGCGGGCGGCGGGGTGAAGACCAAAAAAATCCCGCGACAGAAGACCTGGCTGGAAGTGGAAGTGGAGTTTGAGGTGAAAGCTGGGAACAAAGAGGGGGTCGTAGATAATCTGCAGTTTCGTTATTACGTTGCGATAAAAGGAGCGGAGGGCACTCGCCTGCTGATGGGGGATGTCACTCATGTGAATATGATGGAAGGAGACAAGCTGTTTTCTGTTATTTATGTGTCGCCAACGACATTGGGAAAGCTTACGGGGAAATACAAAGACTTCCAAAAAAGCGCTATCAATGCGGTGGCGGTAGAGATTTCCTATAATGGTCGGGTAATAGGGGGGGATTCAACTGGCGGCAAAGGGCGCTGGTGGGAGAGCTTGTCAGCCGAGCAGGGCATTCTGAGCAAAGAAAAAACGCCTTTTGGCCTTCTTTGGATTGATCGTTATGCGGATGTGAAGGAGGGACGTTAATACGGGCTGACGGATCTAAAGGTTAATTTTATCATTTTCGCACTTTTATATATTACACTTGATGGCTGATAAAAAGTCACTGATAGCCGTTACCGTTGGTTCGCAAAATGTATCCGCCGCTGTCTTTGCAGAGACAGGGCGCGGGGGCTTGCAACTCCAGCGTCATCACGTTGAAGAAACTCCGGGGGAAGAAGTTCCTCCAGCAGCTGTGCAGGCGGCGCTGACGAGTGTTGCTTCTCATTTGAAAATCAAAGGTAAGGCGGTTCGTTATTCGATCACCAGTCAGCCGGTTTTTATTCGTTTTGTGAAGCTGCCACCGTTGGATGTGGATCAAGTGGATCAGATTGTTGGATTCGAAGCCCAGCAGAATGTACCTTTTCCGATTGATGAAGTGACCTGGGGATACCAGCTCATGGGGAAGGATAGTGGGTCTGAGGTCGATGTGGTCTTGGCGGCGGTGAAATCGACGGAGCTGGATATTATTGACAATTCTGTTTCTGCTGCCGGTTTGAGAACTACGGGGGTGGAAGTATCCGCGATGGCGATCTACAACGCTTATCGTTTTAATTACTCGGATATTACAGGCACAACTTTATTGATTGATATCGGGACCAAAACCACCAACCTGATTTATTGCGGGCCTAAGGGGGTATTTGTTCGTACGATCAAAATTGGCGGTGGAGACATCACCAAGGCGATCGCCAAAGAGTTTAATGTGTCCTTTGATGAAGCGGAGCAACGCAAGGTCACTGATGGTTTTGTGGCTTTGGGCGGGGCTTATGCCGATCATGAAGACCCGGTGATCGCCGGAGTTTCCAAAGTGATCCGCAATACGCTGACCCGATTGCATTCCGAGATCATGCGGACGACGAATTTTTATCGCAGTCAGCAAGGGGGGGACGCCCCTGAGGTGGGTTTACTGTGTGGTGCGAGTGCGGCTTTGCCGTTTTTACGCGAATTTTTTGCAGAAAAGCTACGCATTCCGATCGATTATTTTAACGCTTTCCGCAATGTGACCCTGGGCAGTGGTGTGGATCGCGAGGCTTTGGTCAGTCAGGCTCACGTTTCCGGAGAATTGGTTGGCATCGCCTTGCGCGAAGCGGGCGAGTGTCCATTGGAAGTCGAGTTGGTGCCGGAATCGGTGGTGGCTGAGCAGGAATTAAACAAGCGTAAACCTTATTTGTTCATGGCCACTGCGGCTATCGTATTGGTGGTGGGTGCTTTGGGCTTTTATTTTAATCAAGCAGCAGGTATCGCTAATGCGCAGTCTGAAGCTCTGCGAACTGATGTTGAAGAGTTGACTGGCTACGATGGGGAAATACAGGTTTGGAAGGACAAGTTATCCGAATTGGAGGCGACCAAACGTCCTTACACGGATGCGGTTTATGCTCGAACCTACTGGGCGAGTTTGTTTAATGACTTGAGCCATCGAATGAATAGCGATCTGATGTGGATCACTATGGTCGAGCCGATGGCCGAAGGGCAACCGGTGATCGAGGATTTGTATGAACTTTCCGAGCTTGGAGTTGATCCTTCGGCCGCAGATGGGGGGCAGGAAGGGAAAAAAATGATCGATACTCTTCATATCCGGGGTTTATACCGGGAGAATGAAGGTGGCCCCAAAGTGGTTTATGATTATTTGGATGGGCTGATGAAATCAGAGCTTTTTGCTTTGGAGGGATTGACTGTAAAGGATATCGTTAGAGAAGTGGAGTCGGGAGCTGGAGGCAGTAAATATGCCTGGAAATGGGAGATGATATTACCATTGCCCGAGGCTTACCAAATCTCTTTTAAAAAATAATTTTGTGCAAGTTTACTTGATTTGATGAAGGGGAATCAATTTTATACCGTGTTTGGAATCGTGACAGCTGTCCTGTTGGGCGCTGTTGGATTCTATTGTTATCAAGGTTACAGTGCTTACAAAGAAGCGGGAGGCGGTTTCAATAAACGTCGCACGGATCTTACGCGTCTGAAACGCAGCAAGCCTTATCCAAATGAAGAAAATCTGGGAGAAATTGGGAAGCAAGTAAAGGATTACGAGGAGAAGATCCAACACTTGTTCAAGAGCTTGGATCGATTCCAGCAACCGTTGAACAGCAATATTGACGACCGGCAGTTCCCGCAGATATTGAAGGCTAAAATCGAAGCTTTTAAGATCCTTGCGAAGAAAAAGGGGTTTAAAATTGAAGGGGAAAAAGAATTCTATATGGCTATGGATGCCTATCGGACTACTCCTCCGGATATCAAGGCGGTGCCATTGCTCGATTATCAACTGGGAGCGATTGAATATCTTTTGAATACGCTTGTTGAAGTCGGGGTGAGTGAATTGATCGATCTGGATCGTGAATTGTTGCCTGAAGAGCGGACCGCAGGAGGTAAATCGGGGGAAGATGTCTCTATTGAGAGTTCTGCCGTGGCCGCCAAATACCCAGTGAGCTTGACCTTTGAAACCAAGCACCCGGCGTTTGTCAAGTTGGTGAACCAGATCACCAATGATGATAAGTATTTTTTCATCCTGCGGGCTTTGCGAGTGGACAACAGCGCTAAGGAAGGTTTGGTCAAGGGGGACGGGGAGGACGGCGCTAATACTCCTAGTTATGTGAATGCTGTCGGGGAGGAGGCTCCGGAAGACCTGGTCAATAAAATCCCGCCGGATTTGGATGTTCCTGGGCAGGTTGATTGGATGAGAGAGCATGGGGGGTTTGAATTGCAGAGCAGTGATGCACGGATTCTATTGGGGAATGAGAAGTTGAGAGTATTCATGGTGATTGATTTGGTGAGGTTTGCCGATGCTTCGGCAAAAGTCTCTGGAAAGGGAAATTTGGGAAAAGGGCAAATGCCGCAGAAGTGATCGCCGAGCTTGACGTGACCGGATGAAAAGCGGTCGATAAGATTTAAAGGGTAATAAAGTAAGATGGATATTTCCAAAGAATGGGAAAAAGTGGTTTTGATTGCAGTGGCATTGGTCACCGTGTTTTTTGCGCAATCTTATATTAGGCAGAGCTCCGCATACGGTAGCAAGTTTAAAATCACCTCGGTAGTGCCAAGCAATGAGATGCCTGAAATGGAGAAAGCCACCGTGGTCGCCTCCAGTCAATTGGTAGAGCAAAAACTACTGTGGACTTTGCCAAAAATCGGCAACCCTCCTCGCCCAATTCCGCTTTTCAAATCAATCACCATTGTTGAAATCGGGGGCAAGTTGATTGATATGACGGATTCTAGTGCTGAAAAAATCAGACCTCCTGTTAGCAACCAGTGGTTGCTTGAAAATGAGCTTAATTTTTTGAGCTCCAATGTTCTGAATCAGGACCCGGACGGAGATGGTTTTTCTTCATTGGAAGAGTGGGAGGCCAAAACCTTGCCGCGTGATGCTTCTTCTCATCCGTCTTTTGCCAATAAACTGACTCTCATTGCGCGACGTCAGAAAAACTATATCCTGGAGTTTGCGGCTCAACCGGATGAGGAGCGTTACCAGATCATCCGTCATCTCAGTAGTGGAGTGAAGCGGGGAACTTTTATCATGCGTAAGGGAGAAACTTCTCCTGATAATAAGTTTCGTATTGATAAGTTTGATAAAAAACAAGAGGTTAATAAATTGGGGATTAACGTGAATGCGTCGGAATTGACGATCACTTATCTGCCTGATGGACGTCAGGTTAAGCTGGTGAGACGGGTTAAAGAAACTATCCCGACTTACTTTGCGCAGTTCAAATTGATGCTGGATCCTCCTACTGACGAGTTTTATGTGCAGAAGGGGAAAACCTTCCGTTTACCAATTGATCCTGAAACAGAGTATAAACTCATTGACATTGATGCCGAAAAAGCGGTAATCTCCTTCGAATCTGAGCCGGGCAAAGAAGTTAAGAAAGAAATTAAGCTTAGAAAGTAGACTTTTAGTGACAATTTTGATATAAACAATGACTTTGCTACCAATTGTGGTAGTGGAGTTGTGATTTTTTTATAAACATGAAAAGCGCGTTGAAATACAGCAAAGGTAATAATCGAATCGGACGAAGTGTGAAGCTTGCCGCCTTATCAGGTGTCATGGCTTCCGTATTTGTGACGGGTTCACAGGTTCATGCAGAAGCTGGCGGCGGTGCTGCCGGTGGAGGCGTTGGTGGTGCGCCAGGAGTGGCGAGTCGTTATGTGATCCGCTTGCAGGAACGAGTCAGGAAAGCAGATGAAGCAGCGCTTCGCGGGTCCCAATTGCTGGCTGACGGTGATTTTGAAGGTGCTATCCGTGAATTCAAGGCGGCTTTGGATCTTTTGCCTGATGCGCCGATGACGAAGGACAGGCATGACGCCTACACCCGTTCTTTTGCGAATGCGAGCGTGAAACTGGCTCGCCAGCGTGCTGAAGAAGGGCGTTACGCGGATTCGATTCAGTTGATTGAGAACGTGTTGGCTCCCACGGTGGATCCTGATAACATTGAAGCGAAAAAACTGCTCGAGCAGTTGAATGATCCTGAATATTATTCACCAGCAATGACTCCAGAGTATCTGGCGAAAGTGCGGCGAGTGGAATTGGCGTTGAAAACCGCTCAGGGAGCGATGGATCTGGGAGACTATGATCGTGCGGAAACTGAGTATTTTGGTGCTTTGAACGATGATAAATACAATGAAGCGGCACGCCGTGGATTGGAAGAAAATGCTCGTTTGAAGACTGATTATGCCAAATCTGCACGTAACCATGCCCGCGCTGAATTCCTCCAGCAGGTCGCTGCAGGTTGGGAGTTGCCGGTACCTACTAGAATTCGTGGAAATATGGAAATCGGGCCGGTTGCCGTTGATAGCGGTGCGGATCAAGTGGCTTATATCGAAGATAAGCTGAAGAATATCATTATTCCTAGTGTGGAATTTCAGGACACTCCGTTGAAGGATGCATTGACTTTCCTGCAAGAGAGAAGTGTGGAGCTTGATTTAAGAGAGAATGACCCTACCAGAAAGGGAATCAACTTTATTCTTCAAGTTGATGGTGGTGGTGCAGCAGCTCCTGCAGCTCCTGCAGCTGATGGCGGCGGCGGCGGATTTGATGATGCTGCCGGCGGTGGTGGATTCGGTGGTGGTGGCGGCGGTGGAGCAGCAGATGCTCCGGTCACACTGAAGCTTTCTAATGTGCCCTTGGTTACCGCTCTCAAATACACAGTTTCGATGGCGAATTTGAAGTATAAAGTTGAACCTCATGCTGTGCTGATCATTCCTTTGTCCACACCGGACACGGATTTGTTTACCAATGTATATGTGGTGCCTCCTACTTTCTTGTCAGCCGGTGGTGGTGGTGGTGATGACGGTGGTGGCGCGGCAGCTGATCCTTTTGCGGATGATGCTGGCGGCGGTGGTGGATCCGGTCCCAAGAAAAGGCGCACAGCCAAGGATATTCTGTTGGAAGCCGGGGTAACTTTTGCCCAGGGAACCAGTGCGATATACAACCCAGGGACTTCACAATTGATCGTTCGTAATACCCAGGATCAGATTGAATTGATAGAAGCTTACATCGAGTCAATTAAAGGCAAGGCCGAGAAGCAGATCTACATCACTTCCAAATTCATCGAAATTGCTCAGAATAATACCGATGAGTTGGGCTTTGACTGGTTGATGGGAGGATTCAACTTGGGTGGAAACCAAGTGTTTGGCTCTGGTGGAACTGATGGTAACGGGGTTCCTACCAATCAAGGGGATTACCCATTTAATGCTCCCGGTAGTTCTGTGCCTGTGGGTTCAAACCCAATCACCGCAGGTAATCGTAGTGGTGATCTAGCTCTGGCGACTGACAGCATCAGTGGGTTGATTGCCAACTCGAATGATATCATCACTTCCAGCACGGAATTGGCAAAAGCCCCAGGGGTTTTTGGCATTGCGGGTGTTTTTACCGACCCTCAGTTTCAAATGGTGATTCGCGCATTGTCGCAGAAAAAGGGAGTAGATTTGATGTCCGCTCCAAGCATAATGGCGCGTAGTGGTCAGCGTGCTAAAATCGAAGTGATCAGAGAGTTTATCTATCCAACCGAGTATGATCCGCCGGAAATTCCCAATCAGATTGGCTCGACTGGTGGTATCGGTGGTGTCGGTGGTGGAGGCGGTAATATCCCTGTAACCCCAGCTAACCCGACTGCTTTTGAAACTCGTAATACGGGGGTGACTCTGGAGGTTGATCCAGTTCTGGGTGCGGATGAGTTCACTATTGATTTGAGCCTTTCCCCTGAAGTGGTCGAGTTTGATGGTTTCATCAACTATGGAACGCCCATTTTCTCAGGCGCCACCAATCCACTCACAGGGAGACAGACTTTATTGACCACTAACCGCATCTTGATGCCTGTGTTTGCAACCCGTAAGGTGACCACACAGGTGACGATCTGGGATGGACAAACCGTGGCCATTGGTGGTCTGATGCGTGAGGACGTGCAGGATGTGGAGGACAAGGTTCCATTGATGGGTGATCTGCCCTTGGTAGGACGTTTGTTCCGCTCCAGTTCAGAACAGCACTTGAAGCGCAACCTTACGATATTCGTGAAAGCGGTGATCATGGACCCTGCTGGTGCCAGATACCACATCCCGGTATCGGACAAAGATGACAGCGCTCCATTGGATATGCAGGTTCCTGGATTGGCACCTAGACCTCCGGTTGAAGTGATTGGGCCGGTAGGCTTGGGAGGTGGTTTCACCAAATAAGCCAGCCATGAGTTCGTTGCGGTGAACTGACCGGTATTATTTTAGAGTTAACCAAAGAGGGGCTGAGCGATCAGCCTCTTTTTTATTGTTTAGATGAGCATGCGTCTTGGATAAAGTTGTGCATGTTACATTGAGGTTTGATATGTTTGTTTTAGCCGTCACGGGAGGAGTAGCTAGCGGGAAATCGCTTTTTTCCGATCTATTTGTTGATCTGGCGAGTGTGGGTTCAGCTTCGGCTATAGAGCGTTTTGATTGTGATCGTTGTGTGCATTCCTTGTTGAAAGATCCGGAGATTTTACTCGACCTGAAAGAGATTTTCGGACAAGGGGTTTTTGGTTCAGATGGCAACCTGGACCGGGCAGCCATGCGTGAGCGAGTGTTTGCTTGCGATGACGATAGGAGGCGCTTGGAGGGGCTTTTGCACCCCCGGGTATTGTCGGCTGCTGAGCAGATGAAGCGAGAGGTTGCGGCCAGGGATGAGCCTCCGGGGTATTTATTGTTTGAGGTTCCTTTGTTATATGAGGTTGATTTTTCTCTACAACGTGACACCGATGTGGTAGTCGCGACTTCTTTGGAGTCGCAACGGCAGCGCTTGAGAGATCGCAGGGCTTTGGCTGATGACGTGATAGAGCTGATATTAAAGGCCCAGTTATCGATGGAGGAAAAAATATCTCGAGCGCAGCAAGTGATTTGGAATGACGCCGGTGTTGAAGAATTGACCGAACAGGCGTATTTGTTAAAAGCATGGATTGATAAAAAAGGTAGGTGAATGACTAGTGACACTGATACGGCTGATGAGGCCGATAAACCGGAAAAACCGCAGGTGGAGGTACCTGATTTGGTCGATTTGAACGTTTTTTTGAAACACTCGCTGGCCGAGTTGCAGGCGGAGGCACAGAAGCTTGCTTTGCGGGTGGCGGGAGTGCGTTCGAAGCACCAGTTGGTTTTTGAAATACTCACTTTTTTCGGACGCAATGGCACGCGCATCGAAGCGGAAGGGGTGTTGGATTATAATGGGGAAAACTACGGTTTCCTGAGATGGCAGGAATTGAGTTTCATGCCCAATGTGGATGATGTGTATGTCTCGCCTTCGTTTATCAGGCAATACGAACTTAAGCCGGGTAATTTGATCAAAGGGGTGGTGCGGGCTCCGCGTGATCGGGAGAAATTTCTATCTTTGGAATCTGTATTGACCATCGAGGGAGTTGAAGAGGATAAATGGGAAACCCCGGTTCCTTTTGACAAACTGACGGCTTTGTTTCCTTCGGAGCGGTTGATTCTGGAGCACAAGGATACGGAATCTCCATCGTCGCGGGTGGTGGATTTGGTTGCTCCTTTGGGTAAAGGTCAGCGCGGACTGATCGTGGCTCCTCCGCGGGCGGGTAAAACTATTTTGCTGAAAGACATTGCGGTATCGATTCAGAAAAATCATCCGGAGGTTGAATTAATCATTTTGTTGTTGGACGAGCGTCCCGAGGAGGTGACGGATTTCAAGGAAACGGTTGATGCGCGGGTTTATGCATCCACTTTTGACGAGCCACCTAAGCGCCATGTTCAGGTTTCGGAAATGGTTGCCCAGCGCGCCAAGCGGTTGGTGGAGATGGGTAAGGATGTGGTGATCTTGTTGGATAGTCTGACCCGACTGTCACGCGGGCACAATGCGAATATGCCAGGCAAAGGCCGCACGGGTAGTGGCGGACTGAATACACAAGCTCTGGAAAAACCAAGAAAGTTTTTTGGTGCCGCACGGAATGTGGAAGAAGGCGGCAGTTTGACTATTCTGGCGACTTGTCTGGTTGAAACGGATAGCCGGATGGATGATGTGATTTTTGAAGAATTTAAAGGCACGGGCAATATGGAGATCTATCTGGATCGTGAGTTGGCCGAAAAAAGAGTTTTTCCTGCGATTCATTCTTTGCAATCGGGAACTCGTAAGGATGAACTTCTTTACCACCCTGAAGAGTATAAACGGGTGAATGGGGTGAGACGTCAATTGGCACAAATGCCAGCCGGTGAGGCGATGGAAACTCTGATCAAAAATATCAAGCTTACCGGTTCTAATGCCGAGCTGTTATTGCGGGGACTGCGATGAGGAAAATGTAAAATGAAGTGGTGATGGCAGATGTAGCAAAAACAGGCAATGAATTGTTGAGATGGTTACAGGTGGCTCCGGTGGAGTTGGTGACCGATTTGCCGGAAAGCTACATTGACCAAGGGCAACAGGTTCTGGACTTGGTGGGTCGACTTCGTGACAGGGGGGAGACTTGGTGTACGGTGGATACCGAAGCTGACAGCATGCACTCTTATGAGACCAAGTTGTGCTTGATCCAATTTGCGACTCCACATGAAATGGTGCTGATCGACCCGTTGGCGATGAGTCGGCAGGATTTGATGCCTTTGATGCATTATTTGGATGAAGCCGAAGGGGTGTGGATGCATGGAGCGGATTACGATATGGCCCTGTTCCTGCAGACCTTTGGTTTTGTGCCTAAGAATATTTGGGACACACAAACGGCGGCGAGATTAACCGGAGCTGATAAATTTGGTCTGGGCAGCTTGATTGAATCGGAGTTCGGGGTGGTATTATCCAAACAATCGCAGAAGGCGGATTGGGGAAGGCGCCCCTTGAGTGATAAGATGGTGACCTACGCTTATAACGATGTGCGTTATTTGTTAACCATGGGGGCGAAGCTGATTGAAAGGTTAAAAGAGGTGGATCGACTGCATTGGTTTGAGGAGAGTTGTCGTGCGGCGAGGCGGGATGTGTTGCAAAGGGAAGAGCGCCCGAAAGATGATGCGTGGAGGATTAATGGCTGGGGAAAACTTTCCCATAAAGAGTTGATGTATCTGCATGCGTTGTGGCAGTGGCGCGATGATGAGTGTCGACGGCTGGACCGCCCGGCTTTTAAGTTTCTTGGCAATGCCCAGTTGATGCAGATGGTGAACCAGCTGGGCAGCGGGCAGGCAGTTGAGCCTCCGCATTACATTCGTTCTGGAGCCGCCCGGCGTTTGACTGATGCGGTGGCGGCGGCAGGTGAAGTGGCTGAGGCAGACTGGCCTGAAAAACGCCCCGAGCGTTCGGGCAAGCGTCTCAAGGTGAATGAATCGGCTTTTCAATCGTTGCGATCACGAAGAAACGATATTGCGGTTCAATTGGGTATCGATGCCACTTTGATGGGGTCGCGCTCGGTGTTAGAGCGGCTCACCGCTGACGATAGGGATGATAAACCGTCGGATTTGCTGCTCAAATGGCAGAAGGATCTGCTGTATGCTGACGGGGCGGACTGAAGCCGGGAATAGCTCAGCAAAAAATAGTCTGGGGGTAATGTCGAAGAGCTTTAACTGAGGGCTTTTTCGCGCTCAATTTTCAAGCCCATTTTACGGTAGAGGGTAGCGATGCTGATGCCGAGCATGCCTGCGGTTTTTTCGCGCGAACCTCCATTGAACTTGAGGGTTTCGCGGATAAAGGTGCGTTCCTGTTTGCGGATGTAGTCGGAAAGGGATTCTCCAAGTGGGATGCTTTGTGAAACGGGTTGCTCGTCGCTGCTCAGTTCGAGTTTCTGGGTGATCTTCGGTGGCAGGTCAATGGGGCGGATGTGGTTTTTCTCGCACAGGCAGCAGGCGCGTTCAATAGCGTTTTGAAGTTCGCCGACGTTTCCGGGCCAGCGATAGTGTTCTAAAAGTTTTCTCGCGTAGGTGTCGATTTCGCAGGCTTTTTGGCGGGTGGTTTTGGCGTGGCGATCGAGGAAGTGTTGGATCAGCAGGGGGATGTCTTCTTTGCGCTCTCTCAAGGAAGGAATGGGCACAGGAATGATGGATATTCTGTAATAGAGGTCTTCGCGAAATGAACCTTGTTGGATACACTCTTCCAACGAAATGGTGGCGGTGGTGATCAAGCGGGCATTTGATTCGGCAGAAGAGGGGAATTGCAATCGCTGTTCGGCCTTTTCCTCCAGATAACGTTCCAGTTGGGATTGTAGTCGTAGTGGCAGCAGATTGATTTCCTCCAATACGACGGTGCCACCTGCGGCACGGTTGAAAATAGAGGATGATTCGCCCGAAGGATGGCCGAATAACTCGACTTCCAGCAGGTTCTCCGGCAAGGCGCTGCATTGCAGGGTTTTGAAAGGGGCTGGATTTCGCTTGCTGGTATTGTGGATGTGACGGGCGACCATTTGCTTGCCGGATCCAAACTCACCTTCAAGCAGCACCGGGCTGTCGTTGTCTGCTATTTTTTCGACCAGAGTAAGGATTTCGGTGATTTTTGGACTGGCTCCTATTAATTGGGAGTGAGAGAGTTGGAATTCCAGTTCACTTGAGTCGGTCACCGTTGGCAAAGAAGGAGCTTCGCCAGGGGCTTTTTCTTTCAGCGCCAAATTGATAGTGCGTTGAAGGTCTGCCAGTTCAAAGGGTTTGGTCAGATAATCAAAGGCGCCGAGTTTCATTGCCTGCACTGCGGAGTCCACACTGCCGTGCCCGGTGACCATGATCACCCGGGTATGGGGGTGGCGTTGCTGGCTGTGTTCAATAATGTCCAAGCCGAGCATGTCGCCGATTTTGAGGTCGACGATCATAAGATCGGGAGAAACGCTGTCGAGTTTTTCCAGGCCCTCTTTGCCGGTGAGGCAGGTATAGGTGGTGTGACCTTGGCGTTTGCATACCTTGCTCATCAGCTGAAGGATGCCGGTTTCGTCGTCGATAATTAGGATGTTGGCCATAACAATATAGGGTAGCAGCGCAGTGACAGCTAAAGATTCTCAGATATTACAGATTTCTTAAGTAATTGAAAGATAAATCTCATAAATGCGAACAGATGGAAACGAGGGAGGAAGCTCCTTAGGACGATTTTTTGAGTTTGTGTTCTTCGCTGAGCATCATTTCATCGAGATTTTGTCCGTATTTGATTTTTTGAAATAGCAAGACGCCGATCACGACCAGGGCAAAGTAGATCCACCAGGTGCTCACGGCTTGGGCGAAGACGTTCCTCTCAAGAGCTTCCGGGTCATGGTCGAAAAGGGAGCTGTCAGTTTGGCTGTGGAGGTATTTGCTTTGCAGTCCGTATAAAAAAACCAGGGCTCCGTATGCGAGGTTCATGTTCATGCTTTTGAAGCTGAGCACGGTCGCTCGGTTTTCGGAAGCAGTGATTTGGTTCAAATAATTTGAGAGGAAAAAATGCAGCAAGCGCATGGCCAGCCACAGGGGCACCAGGAAAATCACACTGATGTAGGGAATGGGAAAAGCCAGGCTGAGCAGGCCTAGGAAAATAAGCATAGTCACAATATGAAAATTGGTAGAGGGGCGGTAGCGCTGGATCAAGCGCCCGGCGATCCAGGCGGCGGCGATGCCGGTGAGCGATCCAGCCATGCTGATGGGGCCGAAGTGGCGAGGTTCATATTCCAACAAGTGAAGATAAAAACTGCCTACGGTGTAATAGAGTCGGATGATGCTATCGAAAAACAGACCAATGAGAATGAGCATGAAAGTGGCCGGGTGGCGCAGGATCTGCATACCGGTTGAATAGGTTTTCTGAATGCTGTTGTTGATGGCCTGTGACAGCGGCAGTTTTTTAGCGCCGGGTTGATGGTTTTCTTTCATTCGCAGGCTGATGCCAAGAGTGATCATGGCCATCAGCAGGTTGAGAAAAATCGGAAATTTCAAGGTTTGGGCTTGTGAAAACCGGGTGGAGGAAGCAAAAAAAGAAACCAGCCAATTGATGAATTTGGGATCGTAAACGGCGGCGCCGATCAATGAAACCAGAATGAAGGAGAAGGCTTGCCAGCGCATCAATTGCAGGGTGATTTGCGACCATTTCCATTCGCGGTTTTCTGCTGCAAGGGAATCGTAGGCCAGTGCTTCATCGGCGCCGCTGGCAGCCGCTTCGGCGGCTCCGCTGATGATGCGGTTGAATAAGAAGATGATGAAAAGAAACGATACCGCTTTTTTGTGCGCAGTGGGATCATTGACCAGGCTGGTTAGATCGACAACCGGGGAGAGGCAAAGGATCAGCATTTCTGCAAGCATCAACACTGAGGCGGCGATGAGCAGTGTGCGCCGTCCAAATTGATCGGCAAGAGCACCGGAGGGAACTTCAAGCACGACGATGCTAATCGCCCAGGCTAGATTGAGGTAGGCAAATTGCTCAATACTCAATCCGAAATCGACGAACAGAATAGCAAAAACAGGGTAGTAAAACCGGCAGCTGAAAAAGATACGGAAGAGAATGAAAAGCCGGGCATTGTGGTTTTCGGGGGGGGAGGGGTGTTCGGATTCTGTGGGGGGGCTGGCCATTAACGATAATAGTTGTATGGCCGAAGGAATGGCGATGCGCAAAGGTTAATCGAGAAAGTTTTGTTTTATGAGTGGGGTGAGCATTGCGGGGGCGAAGGAGGAGCGGTGAAGAATAACGGGTCGATTATTGAGTTTTTCGTGTTAGTCTGGCCATCTTGAGTGACGAGGAAACAGCTGGAAAAGAGGCGCGCCGATCAGGGGTTTTAAAAGAGCTTTTGTTGGGGCGTAGCCGTGAGGAGCGGATTTGGACCGTTTCTCTGAGCTTGTTGTTACTGGCTTGTTTGGTTTTTATTAGCCTTACTGGAGGAGATTGGGCTAAGGCGATGGCAGAGCGGGTGGAGGCGGGGAAAAGCCTCAAGCTTGAGCATTTCATTCGCACGGGACTGTGGTGGGCGGCGTTGGTGGCAGGGGGGATGGCGTTGCTGTTGTGTTTGAGCCGTAAAATTTGGTATTTTGAAAGTGAAAAGACTGCCGGAAGGGGGGCGAAGTCGGGTAATCGTTTGCAGTGGTATGCTTGGATATTTTTGATTCTTGCGACTGCGGTTTTTGTGCGTTGGCCACGCATGGACTTGAGTTTGTACAACGATGAGGCGGATGTTTATATTCGTTACATTGACGGCAGCTTCAAAGGAGCCGCCTGGGATCTGGAAACGGAGCAGTTGCCGAAGTATCAACAAAAGGGTTGGGATTCGACTTTCTGGGGCAATAAGCAGGGCAATAACCATGTGTTGTTCAGTGTATTGGCTCGTTGTTGTTATACTGTTGATCGCTGGATCAGCGGCAGGGTGCCGGGAGAGATTCATGAGTTGCCTTTGCGCTTGCCGGCGTTGGCAGGGGGCTTGTTATCGATTTTGATGGTGGCAATGGTTTTAAGGGAATTGGGGCGTCCCCAGGCGGGCATTTTTGCTGCTGCTTTTTTGGCGATGCATCCATGGCACGTAAGGTTTTCTACCGAGGCCCGTGGTTATGGGCTGTTGTTTGGCTTGATGATGCTGGCGATTTATTTTTTGATCAGGGCGTTAAAAGAAAAACAATGGAAATGGTGGATGGCTTATGCCCTTTTTCAGTGTCTCTATTTGTATTCCTGTTTGGCAGGAGTTTATCATGCGCTGGCGATCAATACGGCGGTGGCTTGTTTTTGGATGCTGGGTGAATGGGGGAGGGTTGGTGGGCTCACCCGGATACGGCAATGGGATGGACGAACGTTCAAGGCGTTGGTGGTGTCCAATGTGATGTCGTTGATTTTTTTCCTGTTACTGATGGGGCCGAGTATTCCGCAAATTTCCAGAGCGACCAAAACGATTGGGATTTTTAAATTAGGTATGCCGAGTGGATTGTGGCCGGATGTGATGAGTTATCTGGCTTTTGGCATGTCGTGGTTTGATGGGGATCCTGATAATCCGTGGAACCCGGCGGTTGAAAAATGGTTGCCGGGTGTGGTTATGGTTTTGGGTATTGTGATCGTTTCGATATTGGTGTTATTGGGTATTCGAGCCTGGTGGAAATCAGGGATGGAGGGGCGAGTGGTTTTGGCTGGTGCAGGGGGATCGGTCTTGTTGGTGTTTGCTCTCAACTCGCTCAACGGGGGGACGGTGTTGTCTTGGTATTTATCGTATTTGACTCCGGTGGCGACGATGACTCTTGGCCTGGGATTGGCGGACTTGTTGCGTTTTCGCAGTCAGGCGGGGGGCGGTAAGGTGGTGATGCGCAATCGAATCATCTTGTATGCCGTGATTGCCATGTATGCGGCGGTTGTGATGAAGCCGCTCAAACGTTACCGGGCTATTGGAAAACAGGCGATGCGTGATACGATCAAATTGGTTCGTGGTGGGGTGTATCCCTTTAACGAAGAGGAGCGGGTGCCGATCACGGCAGGTTGGTGGACCAATGCGGATATTTATGATCCGTATATGAAGATTGCTTACAACAAGGTGCAGATTGGTTTTCTAATGGATAAGGCGGATCGCGAAAAACGACCGTTTTATTTTGTGCTGGCCAATTACCCCAGTGCGGAGGCGGAGGATGCTTCGGTGCTGGAGTTATTGGAGAAATCGGGTGAATTTAAGCTGATTAGAGTCTTTCCCGGTCTGGAAACCTATCAATACCGGGAATTTGTGTTCCTTTATAGAGGTGGAGGGCGTAGCAAGTGAAAATAAGTGGAAAGTGGGTTGCTTTCGTTGGGGTAGGTCTGTTACTATACGGGTTTTTGACAAACAAGGGAAATCGAGAGGAAGGGTGATCAAACAAGCAGACAAGCAGAAAGAGATGAAGAGCGGGGCAGTGCTTCCGTTCTTTTGCCTTGCTGTGATTTCATTGTTGTCGTTGCCTTATGAACTAGTGCAGGCAGAGGGTGGTGAAGCTGGAGGGGGTGCCGGTGGTGCTAATGGGGGCTTGCCTGCGGTGGCGCAGAAAGAAGTTTTGAAGAGGCAGGCGCGGGTGAGGAATTCCCAATCTTTGATTCAGGAGGCGGACCGTGCCTATCGTGATAAAGATTATGCTAAAGCCCTACCCTTGTATGTGCAGGCTTTCCAGGGTTTGGATCAATCCCCGGCCAGCGCTTCTTTGCGAGAAGGCGTTTTTCAACGCTACCAGACTACCGTGGTGAAGTATGCCCGGCAGTTGGTGGATGAGGGGCATTTTGATGCGGCTGAGAAAATGCTCAGTCAAGCTATGGCCGCTGCCAGGAACTCGGGTTTGCCTGCCGGGGTGATTTCACCCGATTTGCGCAAATTGTTGGGTCAGGTGAAATCGGATGATTATTTTAACAAAGCGCGCACGCCGATGCTCATTAAGAATGCGGCTGAGGTGGATCAGCTGCTGAAGGTGGCGCAGGGGCATGTGGATCTTGGTAGTTTTGATGATGCTAGCAAAACCTATGCGCAAGTCCTTGCAGTGGATCCTTACAATGAAGCCGCTCGCCGTGGATTGGAGCAGGTGAGCCGTCTGGCGAGCGATTATTATAAAGCGGCGCGGAACCAAACTCGTGCGGAGATGCTGCAACGGGTGGCTGGTAGTTGGGAATTGCCGGTGCCCCATCAAATGACTTTGACCAATACCATCAATAACCCGGATGATATTGGCTTGGGCGACCAGGCGGTGGCGATTCAGGAGAAGTTGAAAAATATTGTGATTCCTAATATCGAATTTGAGGGTGCTCGTTTGATTGATGTGATTGATTTTCTTGTTCAAAAAGCCCAGGAGCTTGATGTGCGGGAACAGGACCCTCTTAAAAAGGGATTAAACATAGTTATCGACTCGGGAACAGGGCCGTCGGCGAATGAGCAGGCGGTGGATATCAAATTGAGTAACGTGCCGCTTGGAGAGGTTCTGCGTTATGTGGCTACACGGGCGGGTTTGAAACCGAGAATTGAGTCTTATGCCGTGCGCTTGGTTCCATTGAGTGATGCTGATGATGCGGCGCTGGCGACTCGTCGGTATCAAGTGCCTCCAGGTTTTATTCGTGGAGGAGGAGATGGTGGTGCAGAAGGTGCTGGATCTGATGACCCTTTTGCCGAACCGGCGGGCGGTGGTGGCGGTGGGACCTTAGTGCGAAGGGTGACGGCTAAAGATTTTCTGATGCAAAATGGAATCACTTTTCCTGAAGGTGCCTTGGCCAAGTTTATTCCTGCGACGTCAACTCTGCTGGTGCGTAATACACCAGCTAATATCCAGTTGGTGGAGTCGATGGTGATATCTTCTCGTGGCGAGGGGGCGAAGATTATAAAAATAGATTTGCGCATGCTTTCGGTTTCTGAGAGTCGCTTGAATGAGCTGGGTTTTGACTGGTTATTGGGTGCGTCGAATGTGCCGGGCAGCCAGGGGGTATTTTTTGGTGGTGGCACTACCGGGAATGCTAATGCGATTCCTTCCTCGGAGTATCCGTTTGTGGCACCGGGGGCGGGTGCGCCGGTTGGTAGGAATCCGGTGACAGCAGGCAATCGTTCAGGAAATGTGAAATCGACTCTAAGCATTGATGATATTTTGGAATCCAATACGCCTTCGGCCGCGGGGACGGAAATTACTAATGCTCCTGGGGTTTTTTCGGTTGCGGGGGTATTTACTGATCCTCAATTTCAGATGGTGATTCGAGCTTTGGATCAAAAAAAGGGAGTGGACCGTCTGTGTGAAGCGAGTGTGGTCACACGTTCGGGAGATAAGGCAGTGATCAAGCAGGTGAGGGAGTTTATTTATCCGACGGAATACGACCCGCCTGAAATCCCAAATCAGGTCAGCACTGGTCCTTCAGCATTTCTTATTTTGCTGCCAGGACCAGTTATTATTCCTCTGAACGGAGGAGGGACTGTTCCTGTGACTCCGGCGAATCCGACTGCTTTTGAAACTCGTGAGTTGGGTAAGGTGCTGGAAGTAGAGCCTACTTTGGGGGCAGATAATATGTCGGTGGGGTTGAATATTACTACGGATGTTTCAGATTTCATTGGATTTATCAATTATGGTTCGCCGATCACCGACGGGAATAGAGTGTTGACATCTAATCGCATCGTGATGCCGGTATTTGAATCAGTTAAGGAAACCACTAGTGTCACAGTGTGGGATGGACAGACGGTGGCAATTGGCGGTTTGGTGGGAGAGATTGCGACCAAGGTGGAGGATAAAACACCGTTGCTTGGTGATTTGCCAGGGATCGGGCGTTTGTTTCGCAGCAACGTTGATGATCGTTCCCGTAGGGCTTTGATCATGTTTGTTACAGTGCGGGTGCTTGACCCTGCGGGGGCACCTTTAAATAAAGCGGTGGTTGCCAATCAGTAGTTTTTTCGCTGTTTGGGGCAATTATTTTTCACTTATTGCGCTTCGGGTTTGCGTTTCCAGCGTTTCGTTCCTAGTCTGGAGCAAGAAATATGGCAAAACAGGCATTAGGAAAAGGACTTGGGGCTCTGATTAAGGCTCCCATTAAGACAAAGGCAGACAAGGCTCAAGCTGAAGGTGGATCGTCATTGGATGAAACCAAGGCGACTGGAGAGGCTTTTGAAGGCAGCGGAGGGGAACGAGTGAACCGGGTGCCTTTGGCGCGTATCGTGCCCAGTCCGTTCCAACCGCGTAAACATTTTAATGATGAGCGTCTGGGTGAGTTGATGGAGTCCATTCGTGAGCAAGGGGTGATCCAGCCTTTGATCGTTCGCGAAGTGGATGGGAAGCTGGAGTTGATCGCCGGTGAGCGTCGTTGGCGGGCTTGTCAGAAAATCGAAGCGGAAGAAGTGCCTGTCATCATCAGGGAGGCAAGCGATGCCGAGGTGTTGGAGATGGCTCTGATCGAGAACCTTCAGCGTGAGGATTTGGATCCGATCGAGGAGGCCGAGGCTTACGCGCGTTTGTCTCGTGAGTTTGGGATGAAGCAGGAGGAAATAGCTAAGCGGGTTGGCAAAAACAGAGCGACGGTGGCCAATGCGATTCGCTTGTTGGATCTGGATCCGACGGTCAGCGCACTGGTATCGCAGGCCTTGCTTTCGACCGGTCATGCCAAGGCTTTGTTGGGGGTGAAAAATGCGGAAGAGCAACGTTTGTTGGCAGATATTGTTTTGAAAAAACAACTCACGGTACGCAAAACCGAGAAGTTGGTTTCTGATCATTTGACGGGTGGGGACAAGGAGTTGAAAAAGGTGACGTCACCATCGTCGGCGAAGAGTTTGACGCCCTACATGCAGCAATTACAGGAGCGGGTTCAGGCTCATCTGGGTACTCGGGTGCGCTTGATGCATGGTGAAAAGAAGGGCAAGATTGAAATCGAGTATTTTGGCAATGATGATTTGGATCGCGTTTTGGGCGTGATCGGCTTGCCGGATGAATAAGCTCGGAAATATTTCGGCATTGGCTTTGTTGTTTTTTGTGCCGTGGGCGTTGAGTGCCTGTGGGGAGGGATTGGTTTACGATCCGGCCAGTGCGGTTCACAAGGAGTTTTCCGGGCAGCAGGCTCTGCAACAGGTGCAGCGGCAAATGCAACTTGGGCCACGGGTGGCGGGTTCGGACAGCTTGGAAAAGACCCGTTTGCATTTGCAGGAAGTATTGGCTCAGTGGGGTTGGCAGGTGAAACGGCAGGCTTTCAAAAAAAAAACGCCTGAGGGTGAGATTGAGTTTGTGAACTTGCGGGTTCGTTTTGTGGGGGGAACTACGGATGGGCGGACGCCGGATGTGAAAAATCCTCAAATCTGGCAGCGGTCGGTTCTGGGGGTGGTGTGTTCACACTACGAAAGCAAAAAGTTTAAAGCTTTTGAGTTCAGCGGAGCTAACGATCCGGGATCCAGTGTGGCGGTTTTGCTGGAGATGGCGAGGGTGATGGCCGGACGCCCGGCTCTGGCGGAAAAACTTGAGCTGGTCTTGTTTGATGGGGAAGAGGCTTTTGTCGATTATACCGATACTGACGGTTTGTATGGCAGTCGTTATTACGCGCAGGCCTTGCAACAATGGCCGCAAAAATCACGTCCTCGCTGGGGGGTGTTGTTGGACATGGTGGGGGATAAGGATCTGGCAATCCGGGTGCCGGCGGATTCTCCGGATTTCCTGGTGGGAAAATTATTCAAGGCGGCGGACGAGTTGGGCTTGAGGAAATATTTTGGTCTGGGTAGTCAGAGAATCACCGATGATCACGTACCCTTGAACGAGGCGGGGATTCCGACGATCGACCTTATAGATATGGATTACGCCTACTGGCACACTCCGGGCGATACACTTGACAAGTTGAGTGCGGAGAGTTTGCAGACGGTCGGGCAAGTGACTTTGCTGATGATTGAAAAGTATCTGCTGGACAAAAGCGGGCTCTGACCTTTCTGTCCGCTTTTTCTATAGACCTATGAGTGAACAAGTCAGCGATCTGAATATCCAGCATAATGTGCCCCTGCCGGCACCGGCCTTATTGGCTCATGAACAAGCCCGAACCGCATCACAAGCGAGGGTGGTGACAGAAGGGCGCGAGCGGATTCAAGCGATACTGGACGGGAAAGACCAGCGCTTTGTGGTGGTGGTGGGGCCTTGTTCGATTCATGACCCGGTGGCGGGTCGTGAATATGCTGAAAGGTTGGCGGAGCTACGTGAGAAGGTGGAGGACTGTATGGAGTTGGTGATGCGGGTGTATTTTGAGAAACCCAGGACAACCGTGGGGTGGAAAGGTCTGATCATGGATCCTGATCTGGATGGTTCGGCGAATATTCCGCTGGGCTTGCGCAAAGCGCGTGGTTTTTTGCAGGAGGTGTTGGATTTAGGTGTGCCGACGGCTACCGAGTTTCTCGATCCGATCACTCCTCAGTATATCGCTGATCTGATTTGTTGGGCGGCGATAGGCGCGCGCACCACCGAATCACAAACGCATCGCCAGATGGCATCGGGTTTATCGATGCCGGTGGGATTTAAAAATACCACCAGCGGTGGTATTCAGCCAGCGGTCAATGCGGTGAAAGCGGCTACCCAACCGCAGACTTTTCTGGGGGTCAGTCCTGAAGGGGTGGCATCGGCGGTGAGCACGAAAGGCAATGTTTACTCTCATTTGATTTTAAGAGGGGGGGACGAGGGCCCTAATTATAGCGCTGAATTTTCCAAACAAGCTGAAAATCTCATGGAGGCTTCTGACTTGAAACCCTGGGTGATGATTGATGCCAGTCATGCCAATTGCAGTAAGAACCCTGAGCGTATGCCCTTGGTTTTTGACGAGATTATCCAGCAATGGGCGGACGGTGACCAGCATGTTTTTGGAGCGATGCTTGAAAGTAATCTGCTTGCAGGTAATCAGGGGAATACGGGTAAACTCGAGGATCTTGTTTACGGTCAATCGATTACGGACCCTTGCATTGATTGGGCGACTTCGGAGAGCTTGTTATTAGCTGCCGCACAACGCTTGCGGAACCGGTAATACCGAGGAAAGGGAACTTTTTTTACTAGTCAAACGCCAACAGCACGCTATTAGGTAAGGTTGCTTTTTTAGAAGCTGTGCCAGATTTAATTCAAATAGGTTTTTATTAACGGAAATCAAAGAGATGAAGTTTAGTTGTCCAAAATGTAATGTGCACTTGCTGGCGGAAGTCGAGCAGGCGGGTAAAGCGGTGAAATGTCCGGGTTGTGGAACAAAAATCCAGATCCCTGCAAGTATGGGAGATAAGCCGGATGTGACTCCTATCACGCCTGCAAAGCCCGATTTACAGCCTACCGATATCTCGGCCATGGTCCCGGAGCAAAGCCGCTCTGCTGGGGAGGAAATGGCGGATGAGAATCACGAGGGTTTGCCTGAGTTGCAGGAGATGCAGGTGGGCCAAGGGCCCCATCCTTCCCAGGTGCATATCTGGATGACGATGGGCATTGGTTTGATGT
>JASFYY010000090.1:0-21885 GCA_045046875.1 Verrucomicrobiota bacterium
GCCGATGAAGGTAATTTGAACTGCAACCCACTCGACACAGCTTCCCAAGTCAGCGCAAAGTCGGTTTTTTGCAACATCATCAGTGAAATCAAAGTCAACACGGTGAACAGGCCAATCATCACAATCGACAATTTTTCGATCAATCCATATTTGCCGCGAAAAACCAGCAGCGCTACCACCACCACGGAAATCCCCGCCCACAAGGGAATCGAAAGCGCTGGAAACGCCATGTGTAAAATGATCGCCACCCCACCAACAATCCCCCCCACTTGGAAAAACTTAAATACCATCAAGGCCAACCACAACCACACCGACCAATTCGCCCGTCCCATACGCAATCCTGGCAGCTTGTTGAATGCCGCCAAGGACGTCTCTCCGGTATTGATCGCATGTTTACCAAACTCCAACTGCACCGCCACCTTCACCAGACAACTGACCAGAACCACCCACAAAGTCACAAAACCCGCTTTTGCCCCAAGCTGGGTTGTCATGATCAGTTCCCCCGATCCCACGATCGATGCCGATAAAATAAAACCCGGTCCAAGGAACTTCAGTTTACCAAAAAAGCTCTTCGGCGGTTCTTCAACCGTTGCTTCTGTCAACACATAGGGGTTCTCCGTATCCATAAGCTGCCAACATGACCACGCTCAGCCCCTCTGACAAGCATCAATACGCTTCAATCTCGATCAACTGCTCATTCAAAAAATCCTGATAAAGCTTTTCCCACAGAACAGCAGTTTGTTTCCCTCCTATTTTGGAACCCATAGCCCGACATTTTTTCAAACAAGGAACACCCCTCCGATGAACTGATAGATATCACTTTCCACTTCAAGCGCTCTTCTCTATCAGTTAAATCAGTGGTTATATTTTTTTTCATCATGTGGTGTGATTTTAAAAATATCCACTGGACAAATCCAGCTGAGCCCCCTTTTGTCAGGCTTTCCATCACCTAGTCAAATGAGCCATTCCAAAGTTCCAACATCCAGTCCCATGTTGGAAAATCAGCCATGAACGAAGAGCCTATAATAAAGAAAAGCTCATCGGGCACGACCATGGCTACCGCCAGACCCTGGTTAGGACTGTTTGCGATATTGGTATTAATTTACTTCGGTAGTTCTTGGATGCGCCCCTTGGGCACTCCCGATGAGCCCCGTTATACGGAGATCCCTAGGGAAATGATCAGCTCCGGCGATTGGCTCGCTCCGCGATTAAACGGTGTCCTGTATTTTTACAAACCTCCTCTATTCTACTGGTTGGAGGCCTTCTCATATAAAGTGGGAGGACTGAATCGACTGGCCTTACGTTTCTGGCCGGCCTTTTTTGCCCTCGCCTCCTGCGGCATTTGTTACTGGGCGGGCAAACGTTTGTTCAATCGCGAGAGCGGATGGTGGTCGGCGCTGGTTCTGGGAACCGCTTTGATCCACTTCAGCCTGAGCCAAATGATCATTCTGGATATGGCGGTTTCGTTTTTCATGAGCGCCGCTCTGCTGTGTTATCTAGTGGCCATCCGGCAGCCAAGAGGCCCTGATCGCCGCTGGTGTTTCTGGAGTTTTTACGCCTTGATTGCCCTGGCGGTGATGACCAAAGGGCTGATGGCGATCGCCTTGCCGGGAGCGATCATCTTTTTGTGGTTTTTACTGCTCAATCAGTGGAAGCAGTTGCGTCACTTGTATTTATTCTCCGGCGGGCTCATTTTCCTACTGATCGCCCTACCCTGGCATGTGCTAGTGGCTCGTGAGCACAGTGAGTGGTTTGACTTCTACATCATCCACGAACACTTCGAACGCTACCTCAGCAACGTCAGTCATCGAGGACAACCGTTTTGGTTCTTTTTTGTCATTCTGCCCGTCGGCATGATTCCGTGGATTTTTTTCCTACCTGCAGCGCTGAAAGAAACCCTCAAAGGCGGATGGAAACATCGCAAGGAAAATCAAGAAGCCTGGTTTTTAGTGATTTGGTCGGTATTCATCCTGCTCTTCTTTTCGATCTCCAAATCAAAATTGGTTCCTTATATTTTGCCCGCCCTTCCCCCCTTGGCGATATTGATCGGCACCTATCTGGCAAGTTTGAAAAATGCGGGCGAGTCAGGACTGAAATCACTCAAGAGAGGCGCACACTCGACCAGTCTCTTTTTATTCATCGGCGCTGCGGCGATCCCTGCCGCCGCTTATATATTAAATCAAGCAGGTGATCTCAATGACGGCTCCCCGCTGCTCTTTGCCTTCAGCTCCCTGGCCTGCCTGATCGCCGGCGCTTGGTTATGGCGCTCGTCCGCTCATAACCCGACCAAAATAGCCGAGCGCATTGCCATTGCCATGATGGTGGTGCTTTTCATCTTCAACCCGCTCGCCGCTCGCTTCCAACCTCCAGCTCTGGAGCCGATACTGCGGCAACTGAAGGCCAGCGCCCAGCCGGACGACCAGATATTTTCGTTTAAAGAATATTTCCACGAAATGCCCCTCTATCTCGATCAGCTGGTAGGTGTGGTCGACCACATCCCCACCGAACAATCCTTTGGGCTGGAATGGGAAGACTTGTCAGACCGCTACATGAAACTGCAGTATTTGCGCCGTCGCTGGCGGGATCACGATCAGCGCATTTACATGGTCATGAAAAATGGAGGTGACGAAGAAAAATTCACCTCCCGAATCAGAGAACCCTTTTATGAATGGAAAAGAGATGATTTTGTCGTGATTTACACGAACATTCCGCTTAAAAAAGAAAGTAAGGCAATTGATCCATAAACAGTCTGACCCACAGATCATTCCATCGCTTCCATGCACCGAACTCAAAGCGATGAAAGGCCTGATAAAAATAACGATTTCATGAAAGACACAGGAGCCGATCAAGACGAGCAGGAAAACACCGGGTTTTACGCCAGTGTCGTTATTCCCGTCTACAATGAATCCGAAAATCTAAAACCTCTCTACGAACGCCTGATGAAAGTGATGGGCGATCACGGCAAACCTTTTGAAATCATCTTTGTCAATGATGGCAGTCAGGATGACTCGCTTGAATTACTGCGCTCCTTTCACCAAACCAGTCCTCGCGAGATCGTAGTGGTCGATCTGAATGGCAACCATGGTCAGAACATGGCGGTGGTCGCGGGTTTCGGTCATGTGAGGGGCGAAGTCATCATCACCCTGGATGCCGACTTGCAGAATCCCCCGGAGGAGATTCCCAAATTATTAGAAAAATATGAACAAGGTTACGATGCGGTGGGAAGCCGACGCAAAGACCGTCAGGATACTTTTCTGCGCCGCAAAGCCTCAGCCATGGCCAATCGATTCCGGGAAATGATGACCGACGTGCGCATGAATGACCAGGGCTGCATGTTGAGAGTCTACAGTCGGGCGATCGTCGATGCCATTGGCGAGGGTAATGAGCGCTCCACCTTTGTCCCCGCATTAGCATACAAATTAGCCGCCAACCCGACCGAGATCGAAGTCGAACACAGTGAGCGCAACGCGGGAGACTCCAAATACAATTATTACCGATTGATCCGCTTGAACTTCGACATGATCACCGGCATCACCCTGCTGCCTTTGCAAATTTTCACCTTACTCGGTTTTTTAGCCTCGGGAGGAAGCCTGTTTTTGGTTTTTGTGCTGCTGTTCCGAAGATTCATCAGCCCCGGCGCGTCAGAAGCCGAAGGGGTTTTCACGCTCTTTGCCATTCTCTTCCTGCTGGTCAGCGTCCTGATCGTACAGGTGGGTCTGGTCGGGGAATACGTCGGCAGAACTTATCAATCCGTGCAAGGGCAACGCCGTTACCGCGTACGCAAACTCTACCGGCAGGATTCGAGCGAATAACGCACCCCTCTATAAGCTTGCCCGCAATTTATCGATTTTTTTCTCCAGCGCTTCGATTTGCTCCAGCAAAACATTACCTTCCGGCAACGCACGCAACAGCTCCTTCTTTTTATCTTGCACCGCCTGATTTGCCTCAACAGCCTTCTGCTGAGTCGCCTTCAATTCGGGCATCTCTCTTGCTGCTTTTTCAAGCTCTCTGCGTGCATTGGTGTATTCGCCCATCGCTTCTTTCTTCGCAACTTCATCCTTGGCCACTGCCGCTTTGACCATTTTAGCCTGCGCCGCATCACTGGCGTCATAAAGGGATTTTAATTGAGGCGCCTCACGTCGTGTTTTCACAAAGGCACTCGATGCATCAAATGCCGCCAACTCGAGCTCTTTATAATCCGCATTCTCCCCGACTTTTTTATCACGGAACAATTGACGCACCTGCCGGCTAAGTTTGGATTTCTCTTTCGCAAGCTGATGAACCTCTTCATTAGTATCTGCTATCGCCGACAAAACAAAAACACCGCTGAAGAGAATCGAAAAAATAACTTTCTTAATCATAGTGCCTCCCTACTAATTCTTCGCCTTCTCTGTGTCAAGCCTTGCCAGATAGTCGAAAAAATAAGCTAAAAGCATTGAACATCGCCCTTGCTCAGGGTGTCTCTAACTCAACGCCCAACGCCATGCTTTACCCTCGTCTGATAGCCTGTATTGCCCTGTGTTTTATGAGCGCTGCCCTACTGCAGCCGCTTCGTGCGGCTGACCCCGCAGCCAAACCCACACCAAAAGCTGCCCCCAAGGCCGCTAGCAAACCACTTGCAAAACCTACCGCCCTCCCAAAACCAGCAAAAACAGAGCGTCAACTTTCCTTCCGCAACGATATTTTGCCCATTCTCAGCCGTTCCGGTTGTAATACCGGCTCTTGTCACGCCAAAGCCGATGGCCGCAATGGTTTCAAACTTTCGGTTTTCGCCTTCGATCCTGCTGCCGACTACAAGGAAATCGTCAAAGATGCCCGCGGCCGACGCATTTTCCCTGCATCTCCAGAACACAGTTTGTTGATGTTAAAAGCCACCCAGAGCATCGAACACGAAGGAGGTTCACGTTTCACCAAGGATTCCGCCCATTACAAAACCCTGCTGACATGGATCCGCCAGGGCATGCCCTATGAAATCCCCAACGAACCCCAGTTGACCAAAATATTGGTGACCCCTCCGGACGGCAAATACAAAAAAGGCTCGTCGATGAAGGTCAAAGTGACCGCGCACTATTCCGATAGCAGCACTCGCGACGTAACCGCACTTTCTCACTTCCAGTCCAATGACAAAGGCATGGTGAAAGTCGACGAAAACGGCAGTGCTAAAATGGGCGGAGTTTCAGGTGAAGGGGTGATCGTCGTCCGTTACTTGGAGCAAGTGGATGTCGCACGGGTCACTATTCCGCCTGAAAAAACTCTGCCCCCCGCCACCTACGCAAAGCTTCAGAGCAATAATCAAATCGATACCTATTCCTACGAACGCCACAAAAAACTCGGTTTACTGGTTTCCCCCACCTGCTCCGACAATGAGTTCATCCGTCGCGCCACCCTGGATACTCTCGGCAAACTTCCAAGTCCTCAACAAGTCGACCAGTTCCTCAAAAACAAAGATCCGAAAAAACGATCCAAGCTGATCGATGAACTGCTGTCAGATAAAAATTCCAATGCCTGGGGCGACTACTGGGCGACCAAATTCAACGACCTGCTGCGCCCCAATACCCAGCGTGTCGGCATCAAGCCGGTTTATCTATTTGACCAATGGATCCGGGAAAAGCTAAGAGTCAACACCCCCTACGACCAATTTGTCAGAGAACTGCTCACCGCCAGTGGATCGACTCACGAATACGGCCCCACCACCCTGTTCCGCGACAAGCGGGAGGCTGCAGACATGGGTGCTTTTGTCAGTCGCATTTTCCTCGGCATCCGCATGGATTGCGCCAAGTGCCATCACCACCCCAACGAAAAATGGGGTCAGGATGATTATTACTCACTGGCAGCTTTTTTTGGATCCGTCAAACACAAGGGCCAGGGCATATCTCCACCAATTTCAGGCGAGCCGGAATACATCTACTTCAAACCCGGCGGCCAGGTTAAACATCCGGTCACCCAGGCGGTGATGAAACCCAAGGCTCCCGACAGCCCCGCTGCTGAGATCAAGGAAGGTCAGGACCCACGCGAAGTGCTGGTGGATTGGATCACCCACCCGGAAAATCCTTTTTTTGCCCGCACCATCGTCAACCGTATCTGGGGAGAATACTTCGGCAAAGGCATCGTGCATCCAGTCGATGACTTCCGCGCCTCCAACCCTGCCACCAACGATGCTCTGCTCGACTGGTTGGCCACCGACTTCATCGCTCACCAATTCGATCTCAAACATCTGATGGGCAACATCATGCGCTCCCACACCTATCAAATCAGTTCCCTGCCCAACGAGCACAATCTCGCCGACATCAATAACTTTTCCCGCTCCTACCGTCGTCGCCTGCCCGCCGAAGTCATGCTCGACGCCGTATCCGACCTGACCGGCGCCCCACCACGTTTCAGCGGCTTGCCCAAGGGATCGCCCGCGATGCGCACTTGGAACAACCTACTCAAATCTGATTTCCTCGACACCTTTGGTCGTCCTGATTCCAGTGCCGCCTGTCCCTGCGAGCGCGATGCCCAACCCAGTGCGGTGCAAGCGCTGCACATGATGAACTCCAAAGAGCTCAACGAGCGTCTCGGCAAAGCTGAAAGCCTGCCTTCCAAACTGGTCGCCGCTAAAAAATCACCTAAAGAAATCACCCGCGCCATTTACCTCGCCACCTATTCCCGCCTGCCCAACGCAACGGAGCAAAAAGCCAGCCTGGCCTACTTTAAGAAAAAAGACATGACCGCTCAACTCGCCGCCGAGGACATCCTCTGGTCGCTGTTGAATTCTGCCGAATTTGTATTCAACCACTAATCACTTTTTATGTCCCGATTCCGCTCCAGCAAAAAATCGTTCAAACGACGCGACTTCATCCAAGTCGGTTTGGGTGCCCTCGGGGGCATCGGCCTCAGCGATATTCTGAAACTGCGCTCCCAGGCGGCCACCGCCAAAGGCAAAAATGCCAATGACATCCGCTGCATCCTGGTCTGGCTCGACGGTGGTCCCAGCCACTACGAAACCTTCGACCCCAAACCAGATGCTCCAAAGGAAATTCGTGGTGAATTCAAAAGCATCAAAACCAAAACGCCGGGCGTTCATTTTTCTGAAATGATGCCCAAACTGGCTCAGGCTTCCGACAAACTCACCATCGTTCGTTCCATCGCCCACAAGCAGAACAACCATGGCGCAGGCAACCACTACATGATGACCGGACGCCCGACTCCGGTGCCCGTGGGCTGTGGCGCTTATGTCACCTTTCATCCCTCCTTTGGTTCAGTGGTCAGCTCCCATCGTGGCATGACCCAGGGTTTACCTCCCTACATCTCCACCCCACGCATCACCCGTTCAGGCGGACCTAATTTTCTAGGAGCGCAACACGCCCCTTTCATTATCTCCAGCAATCCCAACAGCAAGGGTTTCAAGGTGCGTGACGTTTCCATCCCATCGGTGGTCGGTGATGACCGTGCCGGATCCAGAAAAGAGCTGCGGCAATCTCTCGATCAACTCAAACGAATCAACGATAGCATCGCCGAGGACCCTGCAGTTGGTTTTGATGAATTTTACTCCCAGGGTTTTGATCTGATCACCTCGCAAAAAGCCCAGGCCGCCTTTGATATCGAAAAAGAACCTGAAAAAGTCCGTGAGACATACGGCCGTAATGACTTTGGCCAGCGCCTGTTACTCGCTCGCCGCCTCACCGAGGTCGGGGTTCCCTTCATCACTGTATCGTATGGTGGCTGGGACGATCACACCAAAATATTTGAGAAATACAAAAAAAACAAAGCCGCCCGTTTGGATCAAGGGCTGTCAGCTTTGATCAATGACTTGCACCAACGCGGAACATTAGACAACACACTGGTTATTGCTCTGGGCGAATTTGGCCGCACCCCGAAAATCAACAAAGACGCCGGACGCGACCACTGGTCATTTGCGATGTCGGTGCTGATGGCTGGAGCTGGCATCCCTGGTGGCCAGATCGTAGGGGCCACCGATGCCAAAGGTTATTACGCCAGTGAAAACATCTACTCTCCGGAAGACTTCGCGGCTACCATTTACACCAAGATGGGCATCAACCCTTCTGAAATTCTCCATGACGCTGCCAAGCGTCCAATCCAATTGGTTGACCACGGCCACCCCATCAAAGAGCTGTTTGCCTAACTGCCGGTCTTCTCATTCGCCTGATTAAAGTGAAGGCAAATTAAATTTGTCTCTGTCATTTCACCATTCATCCTACCCACCTTCTGTGTCTAGTCGCCTCCTTCCCAAGCCCGTATGGCTCGCCCTCTTTTTATTGATTAGCCTGACCAACGAGTTAAAATCCGCCACCCCTACTTTGGACGCCCTTTTCCCTGCAGGCATCCAAGCCGGCACAACGGCTCAAGTCATCTCAGTGGGCAAATCAGATCCGTGGCCCAGCCAAATTTCCTGTTCCAACCCGCAAGTCACCTTCAAGCCTGATCCCAAAAAAAAGGGCACTTACTCTGTCACTGCTAAAAAGACAGCAGCAAGCGGCCCCTGCTTCGTTCGTCTTTATAATAAAGACGGAGCCTCCAAACCAATGATCTTTGTCGTAGGCAAGCTGGTTGAGGCGTCTGAAGCCCTAGATGAAAAAGGCAACGAAAATAACGACTCCACAAGCACGGCGGAAAAGGTGTCAAAACTCCCTGTCACGATCAATGGACGCCTGATCAAGTCCGAAGACATCGACATCTATCGTGTGACTCTAAAAAAAGGCCAAACGCTCATCGCTCATCTTGATGGTTACGGACTGCGCGCGCCGATGGATCCTTACCTACACCTCTACGATCCGGCAGGCACCCTGATCATACTCGGCAACGACAACGGCAGAAATATCGACCCCTTCATGGTTCACAAAGTCCAAAGTGATGGAGATTACACCGTGGCGGTCATGGCTTACGCCCACCCTCCCGGCTCGGACATCCGTTTCACTGGAAAGACCAGTGCGGTGTATCGCCTGACTCTCACCACCGGCCCCTGGCTTTCCCACGCTTTACCGCTGGCGGTAAAAAAAACTGGCAATACGGCTCTCAAATTATTTGGTCATAATTTACCCGGTGGAAAAAAACACTTGGATCTCAATTTCACCATCCCTGCTCCAAATACCCAGCAGGCCATCATCCGCCACCCATCCTTCCCCAACCTACTCACCCTACCCACCACCGCAGCCACTCCCTCCCCGCTCAAGCCGGGTAGCGAAATCAAACTGCCTGCTGCTCTAAGCGGTCAACTCGCCAAAGCCAAACAAAACGATGCGCTTACCCTGACGGCCAAAAAAGGCCAGAAGCTCGACATTGAAATTTCCAGCCAACGTTTTGCGTTCCCACTGGATCCGCTACTAAGTATTCAAAACGACAAAGGCAAGGAACTCAAACGCGTGGATGACACCGGGGTAAAAACGGATCGTGATGTTAAAATTGTCTGGGCTTGCCCGGCCGACGGCAAATACACATTGCGAATTTCCGACCTCTTTCTCAAAGGAGGGCCGCGCTACCATTATTTATTGAGAGTGAAAGAAGCCAAACCCTCTTTCTCGGCGACCTTCGAAAAAAATGCCTACCTTGTCGAAGCTGGCAAAGACGTTGATGTGAAAATCAAGATCGTCCGTATCAATGGACACAACCAGCCTTTGTTAATCGAAGCCAAAGACCTGCCTGCAGGAATCAGCATCGTGCCTCCAAAGGATATTCCCAACAAAAACGCAGATATCACGGTCAAAATCAAAGCCGCTGAAAACGCTGCCGCCATCAACCAAGCCATCCACTTCAGCTTAAAGGAAAAAGCGGGAGACGCCCCCGTCAGCGCGGACGTCCTCTTTTCCTTCCTGCCAAAAATACCCGGCGGCCCCTACCTGCTCAATCAAATCAATCACACCTGGCTCACGGTGAAAGCAAAAGACAAACCCAAAGCTAAAGCCAAGCCCAAACCTCCTACCAAACCTGCAGCAAAAAAGGCTCCTAAAGCGAAAAAAGCTCCACCCAAATCCAAAGCTAAAGCAGCAGTAAAACCTGCCGCAAAAACCAAAGTCAAATAGCTTTTTAGCCCTTCGGATTCAAAATCATCCGATCTTCCTCAAATTGGATATCTCCCATCTTATTAAAGATCTCCAATTCATCCTCACACGTCATCGCCAATCTGCGAAAAGCCTTCAGGATCGGTTGAAACTGCCTACCCGGAATATTCATACGTCCAATACTGCCACCGGCGACTTTCCAGTTCATCTTACGTTTGAACTTCTCCATGCTCACCTGACAACTCATCGTGAACGGATAAGAAAAAATGCTGCGCTCAACATAAACGTCTGCGTAGCCTTTTTTGAAATCCACAAAGACCCCTTTGAACTTCACAAAATTCCCCAAAAAGCCGCCCTGTTTGCCAATCACACGTTTCTGTAAATAACGGTTCATATCCTGTTCGGATAATACCATGTTATTGTCGTGAGCAATCAGAGTAGCCAGCGATTCACTCAAAATATTACGCACCTCCGTCTTGTCCTCCGGATCAGACGGATAACCCGCCACCGCAGACAAATCCTTGGGCAGCATCACCATCGTCATGAAACCTGCCATCGCCAGCGCGATTAATAAAAGCAGCACGGTGAAAACCGATACCCCACCTGAAGATTGAGCCGCCGGCCGGTAACCGGCGCGAATAGAACTCGCCGCCGCTGACGTTTTTTTTGCGACAGGCTTTTTCCGCCGTGGTGCTTTTTTACGTCGTCTTGGGGCTCCTGCTGATTGCGGTCTCATAAAAATCTAAAGCTTAATAAAATCTCGTGTAAAACTCCTGTTGCTCAAGCACTCTTTGCCCCACCCGATGATTTTTTCGACGAGTCACTGCTTTTGGCTTTTTTGCCCCCATCTGATTTAGATGAAGACGATGCTGAATCCTTCTTCGCCGCTGATTTATACGAATCACTGCGGTAATCCGTGATGTAAAAGCCCGAACCCTTGAATAACAATCCCGCCCCGGCTCCAATCAATCGCTTCAGCGCACCGTCACATTCTTCTTCAGGACAATCCGTCAAGCGATCAGCCGACATCGATTGGAAAGCATCAAAACGATGACCACATTTCTGGCATTCATACTCGTAAGTCGGCATATTTTATAAAAATTGATTCTCGCGACAATCAAGCCCTTCACCCCGCAACTGTCAAAGCACAAAAGCCCTCAAATACGCATCTTAGGGCCTCGGCAATTAATAGATTCCCCAAAATGCGCAGGGGTTTTGATTCCCATCAAGGCAAAATTTCTGATAATAGCAAGCTATTTGAAGAAATTTAACCGCAGATGGGGATCAAAAAAACACTCGTCCGCCGAAGCCATGCGAAGGAAGAAGTAGTTTGAGGGATTTTTATTTTTTGCTGCGGCCCTTGCGATGAAACAGCGTCGCCACCACGTTGCGCACATACTGCTCATCAGAGAGTCCATGCGTCACCTCTTCAGGAAACTCTACCTTATTACGAAAAAACTCGGCCAACCCTTTGAAAACCTTCAAGCGCTCTTTCAAAGCCAGCTCGTTCCTGCGCAACACCGCGTCCAGCGCCAAACGAACCTCTTCCGGAGAGACTTTCTGCCTCAACCGGGTTTCCAAACGGGGGTATTGCTGGAACGAGTTTTCATCCCCTTCCAACAGTTCGTCGATCTCCGGCTCAACGATCTCCAATCGTCTCACCACCAAAGTACCTGCTGCCAGATCTCCCAATCGCTGAGCCCGGGCAGTGAACAAACAGGACAACCCACCCACCATATAAAACATCGGCAACGAATCCAGCACCCGGAACAAGTTCCTCAATATAATCTGGTTCAATCTGAGGGTCAGCCCCCTTTCATCGATCACCTGGAGCTTCATGATGCGTTTACCCAAAGTCTGCCCAGACCAAAACCACTCAAAAAATATCCCGTAACCCACCAGGGTCACAAACTGAAGCGTCACATTAAGAGCCATCGACATATCCGGTGAAATCAAAGACAACAGCTGCAAAAACTTACTTCCCAACTGAAACACCGCCACGATCACCACCAGATCAAAAGCCCACGCCACACAACGGGTCACCGGTCCTGCCAGTGGCAAGGCGAACTCAACCCCTTCCGGGGTTTGAATCTTTAATTCTGTCGTTTTCCCCAATGCCATCGAACCCTTATCTTTCACTCTTGCCCTTGCTCGCTTTGCGCCCGCTCAATGCGAGGAACAAAATCAGACCGACTAACTCAAACATACCAAAACCTATTTTCCACGGGTATATCTCCTGCCCGTGGTATTGGGATAAAAAAGACTCCACCAGCCCAGCCCAAACCAGCATCAGTGAAGCACCCGCCACCAAAGTGATCAAATCCGCACGGATCAATCCCAAACGCTGACGCAACCGCAAATTAGTCCCCCAGCCAAACATCGCCCGGCCCAATACAATGCCTGCCTGACCGCCAATAAAAATCGCCGGCAACTCAAACGAACCATGCGGCAACAGCCAGGCCAATAGGAAAACCGCTTGCCCATCCGCGACATAGTCAAAAGCAATCGCCCCGATCAAGGCGCCATTATAGAACATCATGACGATCGTGAGCACTCCGTAGGTAAACCCCATGACCATCGCCATATAGGTCACCTTGATATTGTTAGCCATCAAGCTCGCGGAAAAACTCTGCCGCGATGAAAAATAATCGAACTCTCTGCTCTCTTCTTTTTTTACTCGATCAGATGGTTTTCCTGACAAATGCCCAAACTGACTCGGTATCAAATCGGATTTCACCTCATAGTCCGCCGCCAACATGCCCGCGCCCAAACCCGCACCAACAAAAAAAGTGCCTATGGATAATACAAAAGCCCGCCAATGCCGCCGGAAGGTCTGGGGAAAGGTGCCAAGCAACCAGCGAACCGGAGAAAGACGCATGCGACGGTCACTCTCCTCATGCAATTGGCTGTAGGCTCTGGCGACCAAACTCTCCAGATAAGTTTTGATTTCCACATCGCCGGCAAACGTTTTGATCTTCACTAAATCGGACGAAGCCCGTTGATAGAGATATTGAAACCGGCGCACCTCATCAATCGACAAACGCCGACTCGGCTGATCCCGCTGCCTTTTTAGCAAAGCACGCAACTCGTCCCAGAATGGCCGCTCGCGCTCGATAAAAACATCCAGATCCAAAATCATATCAACTGCCTGCGTTTCACGTTCAGATACTGCGTCACCGCTTCCGCACTCAAAGCTTCATGACTGGGCATCGCAAGCTCCACCCCCAGATGGCTAAGACGCTTTTTGATTTCCCTCAGCTCACGCCATTGAAAATGCCCGCTCAAACACTGATAAACTTCATTATTATCCGAAGGGATTTTTTCTGGAGAAAAAAGCGGGTGCGCATGCTCGGGACGCACCATGTTCACCAAGACCAAATGCTGACGACTGATCAAATGAATGCTGTCATAAAAACTCTCTGCCGTCAGCGGATCACTGAGATCGACCAACATCACTAACAGCGCCCGCCGCGTCAGGCGTTGACGCAAGGATATCATCAACTGTTCAAAATCGGGTGCCACCTTCTTAGGTTCCATGGTGTACAAAGCATCGCGAACCACATTGTAGTGATTACGACCATTGCGACTGCGAATGAAACGATCCACGCCATCCGCAAAACCCACAAAACCAAATAAGTCCCCCTGCCGCTGCGCCACCGAAGCAAGGATCAAAGAGCAGTGTAAAAAACGCTCCAACTGGGTCGTTACCACGAAGTCACCACCAGATCCATGCTCTATATTTCCTGCAATCACCGCCTCATCAGCCTCGTCCAAGGGCGTGCGCACTTCTCTGGCACTCATCCGGGAATGATCCACCACCACATACACCTCCTGGGTCCGTTCAATCTGGAAAGTCCGGGTCACCGGCTCGCCACGCCGCGCCATCGCCTTCCAATCAATATCAGTATAATCATCCCCCGGCAGGTAATCCCTGAGTTGCTCAAATTCCCGCCCTTTCCCCACCTGCCGCCGTGCATGCATTCCGCTGGCACCCCGGTTCAAAAACAAAGCTGACAAACGCCGCCGCTCACTGCTCAAATCAGGATAAGTGCGCACCTCCACTTCCATCGCTAGCTGCCCGCGCATCATCCACAAGCCCAGACGTGATGGAGTCTCCACATAACAAGCCTCGAAAAAATACTGCCCTCGACGCAAAGGCAACAACGGGTAATCCACCTGGAACACTTGGTCGTTAGGCACTTTGCCTACTTTCACAATTGGCAAATCTACCGCGCTGAACTGCTCGGGTAATTGCAAACCAAAATTAAATCCCTTCAAAGGCATTCCCTGACTGACAAACTTAAGCGGCAAAGCAAATTCCTTGCCCTTGGTGCAGCGAATAAGATCCTTGCACTGCACACTGAGACCATCGAGCGAATGCGTTGAAAGAAACAGATCGACCACCGCTGCTAACAAAATCAATAGCGGCAATAGCATGCCCACTCCCGCCAAAGGACCACCAAAAACGACCAGGGTTGTGCAGGGAATCACCACCACAACCGTGATCAACAATAACAATCTGTTGGGAGCAAATTTCACCGGGGCACTGCTACTTTTTCCATCAATTTACCAATCGCCTCGGGCACCGTGATGCCTTCGATTTCATATTCAGCCCTCAGCACTAAACGGTGATTCAACACCGGATAGGCCATCGTGCGAATGTCATCAGGAGTGACAAAATCCCGTCCCTCCAACGCCGCTTTTGCCCGGCTGGATAACAACAGGGCCTGGGTCGCCCGCGGCCCGGCTCCCACCTCGATGCTATCGATTGATCTCGATTCACGGATCAAATCCACCACATAAGCAATCAACTCGTCCTTGATCGTGATCCCTCTCAAGGCCTGACGAACCTTCTCCAACTCCCCCGCTTGCAACACCGGTTGCACCACATCATTCGCCAAAATCGCTTCTGGCGAATCCAGCCCCAGAGACCTTCCCGCCAATTCCAATTCATCCTCCCGTTCGGGATAATCCATTTCCACCTTCAATAAAAACCGGTCCTTTTGCGCTTCAGGCAAAGGATAAGTGCCTTCGTATTCGATCGGATTCTGGGTCGCAAACACCGTGAACTCCGGAGGCAGGATGTGATTCACTCCGTCAATCGTCACCACCCGTTCCTGCATCGCCTGCAACAAAGCCGACTGGGTTTTGGCCGGCGCGCGGTTGATCTCATCCGCTAGTAAAAATGAAGTGAAAACCGCGCCCTTCATCAAATGGAACGCTCCCTCTTTCATGTTAAACACATTCGTCCCGGTGATATCCGAAGGCATCAAGTCGGGGGTGAACTGAATACGGGCAAAATCACAACCCAGCACCCGGGCCAAAGTCCGCACCAATAACGTTTTTGCCACCCCCGGCACTCCTTCGATCAATACGTGATTACCAGTGAAAATCGCAATCAAACATTGATCCAAGACCTTTTGTTGCCCGATGATCACCTTGCCCACTTCAGCCCTCGCTTTATCCAGAACGTCTTTCACGGCCTGAACCTCTTCTCCGATATTTTTAGTCTCGTCTTCCATAAAATACTAACTCCTATATACTGACTTTTATTTCTTGCGCAACACCTGAACCAATTTTTCGTAAGCTACGCTAAGCGGCAATTCCTTCGGTCGCGATCTTCGCGTTTGCTGCACTTTCTCCAGCTCAGTCTTCTGCGCTGGGCTCAAAGCCGCACCGCTGCTGCTGTTAGACTCCTGCCACAAAGTCACACACTGATCCAACAGTTCCGTTGGACGGATGCTGCGACGTAACATTCTCACCATGCCCGAAGAAGCGTCTTCCCCCGAAACCGCACCTCCATCTCCATCTCCGGTCAGTCCGCGCTCCATCTCCTCACTGCCCGGCACCAGTGACGAACCTCCTGACCATGCCAGCAGAATTAGAAACACCAGCAATCCGGCAAAAAATCCGTGCAAGCGATAACGCCGAATCAATTTCATGATACCCCCGCTTTCCTCGCTGCCATGAATCGTTTCATCAAAAACCACCTTGTTTTTGCCCCCGATCAACCACCACAAAAATGTAGTATTCCCCTTCTTCCACAAAGCTTCATTGCTGGAAAAATAGGCGTCACTAGCCACCACAATCCTGCCCTTGCCATAAGGGCGCTCCACCACCACAGGCAAGTCCTCAACCCGAGCCACTTCGCTCCAGGGAGATTCCACATTCTCAAATCGAAACTGACTATACCAATTGGGGAAAACCTTTGGAAGCTCAGGCAAAACCTCCTCTGCATCCTCTTCAAAATCAGAGTCAACCGCCTCTACCTCCCATCCCTGCTCCGGACGTTCGAACCCTTCCTGCGCCTTCAATTCTATCCTGATATAATCTAAAAAAAGTTCCCCCAACAGCTTCTTAAGTTCCTGATCCTCCTCATCCTCATCCTCATCCTCATCCTCATCCCCCTCTTTTTCATGCAGTTCTTTTTTGATTTTCTCCCGACGCTCTAACCAGTTTTCATCTTCTTTTTTTGCAGTCAAAGGCACATAACCCGGATTCATCACTATCACCAAACGGGTACCCTCACGAACCGCATCCATCACCGGCGAATCATCCGGCGCTCTAAGTTTGATCAAAGCCCCTCGTGGCAAACCCAATAATACCAAAGCGGTATCTTCATCCAACCCCTTAATCCGTTGCAGCGAAGACAAATTACGGGAGACCTCTACCCCCGGCATTCTGTCTAGGGACTCATAAAAAGCCCGCGCGCCCAGTGGATCACTGCGCTTGGTAGAATAATGCGCATAGATATCACCAGGACTGAAACGCATTTCCATGATCGAGGCAAAAGCAGCAATCATCAAAACCAACAAAATCGCCAAAGTCAGCCACGTGCCAAATCCCCTACGCAACATCCTCCTCCTTTCCTGACGATGAAGTCATTTTTTTGATTTTCTCGTAGTTTTCCGTAAAACGCTCAACCGAATCATTGCCAATATCGTGCAAACCATACCAAACCCACTCAAACAAACCCACGTTCTCATCAAAAGATTCGATCACTACCGGCATCGAACGAGCCTTCAGTGACAACTCCCCCCGGTAATCGTGATTCGATTTAGACCGCGCAATTTTTAACAAATCACATTCTCCCAAATGCGCCAAGCTGGCTAAAAACAAAGCCCTCACCGCCAACCTGTATTCCCCCTTGTCAATCTTCTCTCTCGCCAAGCGCATCCACTCGTCTTCGGGCAATTGATTGGCCAAAACCGTTTCACTTTCAAGATCGATAGCCCCCATCACATCGGCTTCGACCTGCTGGCTTCCCGTTTGCCGCTGTCGACTGACAATAATCTTGATCACCACCGCCAGCAATAACACCACCAATACCACCACCAGGGAAATCGAAGCCACTTCCCCAAGCTTACCAAAATCTTTCATCTCACTCACCTCGCGATTTCTCTCTCGCCCTCCAAAAAGTCGATCCATCAGATCCTCTATTCCCTTGAAAACATTTCTAACGGTTTTCACAAATGACTTCAGCAGGTTTTTCACAAAACCCTGCGCGCCCCCTTGTTCCACTTCCTCAATCCGCTCGCGTGACAAGCGCCATTGAAAATGCTTTTCCTGCAAAGTTTTTTTGACCGCCAAATCAAACTCAGTCTCTGACAACTCGGCCGCGGGGGCTGAGACAGCCGCCTCAGTATTTTTTTCACCCTCTTGAGCCAAGCCGTTTGTCGTAAAAGCAAATAACAAAAACAACAGTGCCGCTTTCCCAAAATGACTGCCCCGCCGTCCCGCCCCACGACCACTGCCCTCCTCAACCGACTTCAACGCCGCCAGCCGGCTCAATAAATCCGCCCCACTTGTTCTCGATTGACCATAAAAACAGCGGATGACATAAAGCGTCTTGGTCAAGGGACTGACACATAAAAACACGATCAACATGGTGCCAAATATAAAAGTCGAATTCATCAAAGTCGCCAAAGGGTTCAAAGTGAAAACACTCTCAACCCCAAAAAACATTTTCACCAACATCGGAATATAAATCGCCGCCATCAGCACACTCATCCACACAAACAACGAAAACACCACCAGCACCGCCACCAGAAAATGATTGATTCCCCACGACCAATGAGACTGTTTGGCCGCATCAATCACCAAATGCCTCAATGGTTGTTTGCCATAGTCCTGGGTCAAACCCAGCGCACTTACATTTTGATAAAAAGCATACACCCAGGCCAAAGGCATCAAAATAATCACTGCCAGTATCAACATCGGAATCGCCGTTGATTGGATCAAAACCTGGGCCGCCAAATAGCGCAAGGTCATCGCCCTGGAAATCTCGTTCACTTTGCCTCCCGAGTTCAGCTGCACCCACATGCGTCGGCAGAACAAGGACTGCCAGACTTTCATCCAAAAGTAGGCGAGCCCTAACAACAAAGAAAACAAACCCGCATCCTGCAGGGCAAAACTACTGCGCCCCATGTCCGCCCAAAAATAAAACAAGCAGATCACAAAAGGCACCGTTCCCACGTAGTACATCGCCAAGCTTGAGAGCGGCGAAACCCGCAGAGCGTGAAATGCCTCCTCCAGCAAATCAAATGCTCCATGCTCGCGGTATTTCTTCCGCCTTCTGCGTGCCCCAGTCATTCTCTAATACTCAATTGCTAATTTATTATTCTAATGCTCACTCCTCCCACACCGTGCCGTCGTGAAATGTCGCAGGCACCATCATCAAAAACCTGGCAACAAAATAAAACAAAGCCCATATCAAAATCACTCCAATGAGTAACTGTAAAGTGGGCGCCGCCATAGCAAACAATCGATTGGGTTTTACCTCAACCCGGCTGCCGCTCTCTTCATCCCGCAAACACTGGGCACAAGTCAAACGACCATCATGTTCGGTTATACACTCTCCACAGAAAAAACGCCGACACTCCGGACAGCGCGCCGCCGCCGCACGACTCGGGTGGATCAAACAAATGGTTTTGGCAATCAGATCCGCCATGATTATTTTTTACCCACTCCCTTCTGCAACATCACATTCAACAAACCCACTACAGCAAGAGTCAATATCGCCAAAGCCACTATCAAAAAATACAGATAAAAACCCAGATCATCGATCCTGTTCACAGAGGAAAAGGCCTCTATATAAACGATAGGCGAAACCGTAACCGCAGGATCCACCATTGCTGCATTGACCAAAAAGATAAAACCCCCGCCACCCACCGCCAGCAAACTGCCCAGCACCCCCCATAGAGGAAAACGAATCCCGTCAGAAGTCAAACGACGCACCGAAGCGGCGAGCGCAACTAAAAGCAGCGGAACCAGAAACAATCCCATCAGCTGGGTTACCCAGGCAATCACCACGCTCTGGACGTGGAGTTGCACCAGCATCATCGCCCCCATGACCGCAGAAGCGGCAAAGGCTGGTGCTGCGGATAGTGGAATCGACAACCCGCTGGAGGGCTCTGACCGCTCTTTGCTCTCGTGAAATTCCTGCCCCGTATCCCCAGCTACGATTAAGTCTTTCTGAGACTCCTGAATCAACTCATCCAGAGATTCCACCACTCTCCGCGCCAGCGGCAAGCGAGTGAGCATGCGAAAGCGTTCCTTTTTTAACGAAGTCTGCACCTCGACCTTACAGCGCTGCCCTAACAATAAGGTTCTCACCAACAATAACAAAAACACCATTGTTAGCGGAAAAGGAAACAGCAAAGTAACGACCAAAGCCCCCACATCCTCACCTTCTCCCATGCTCAAAATCAATGCACAGAGGCCTGCAAACAACAAGGTGCCCAGAGCGTAGAGAATCGCTGATACCCAACGCCCCGAAGTTCCGACAATCACCAACGCTTGAATATCCTTGTAACGAAAACGCAAATACTCTTCACTGAAAGGAATCAAAAAACCGTTTCCCCTGACGTACAACAAATGATCCTCCCCCTGCCATAAGCTGGAGCAAGAAAAAACGCCCTTGGCCAAACGTTGATACTCACCAAATTGCTTTTTCATAAAACCCGCGCTCTAAGCAGAATACCCTTCCATCGCCACCAGCATGTCACTAACCATTTGGTGCAATCCCACAAACACACTTTGCGATACCAAGTGATGCCCCACATTCAATTCAGCCAAATGCGGCACCCTCAAAACCTTCTCAATGTTTTTCATCGTAATGCCATGCCCGGCATTCACCTGCAGTTTAAGCTCTTCGGCTAATTGAGCAGACGCGATCAAGGCCGCCAGTTCCCGGTCACCTCCAGTCACTTCAGCATTGGCAAAAGCCCCCGTATGCAATTCTATCATGTCCGCTCCCACATCAGCGCAGGCTTTGATCTGAGCCTCGGCAGGATCAACAAATAAACTCACCAGGATCCCAGCTTCTTGAAACCTAGCCGTCGTCTTTTTCAAGCTCTCATAACCCCCGAGCACATCCAATCCTCCCTCAGTGGTGATTTCCTCGCGGCTCTCCGGAACCAAACAAACAAAATCCGGCTTTGCCTGCAACGCAATCTCAACGATCTCCAAGGTATCCCCTAACTCCAGATTCAACTTAGTCTTAATGTTTTCCCTCACCTCAAACACATCACGATCCTGTATGTGACGTCGATCTGCTCGTAAGTGAATAGTGATCGAATCCGCTCCCGCCCGCTCACATTCCTCGGCTGCGAATAACAATGAAGGCTCCGCATTGGGAGAATCCAACATCGTCGCATAACGGGCCTGACGCAGTGTCGCCACGTGATCAATATTCACTCCAAGCTTTAACGAACGGTTCATAATATCATTAATACAAAATACACTGCTGCATGCATACCGTATTCTGATAAAAAAACCAACCTCGAAAGCACTGTTTAGTCAGTTAGCACATCTTCATCACCTTCATCTAACCCGGTCGCCCCTCCACCGCCAGCTGATCCAATCCACCAGAAGACAAAAACTACCACCCCCACCCCCAACCACCCTGCTACTAATACCAACCAGGCGCTAGCTCCCCACGGCTCAGAGTCAGACATCACCGGCAGCAAAGAAGTCATCACGGCCAACAACAGGCACCAACGCGTAGGAGCCTCCATCTCAAGATAAACGACCCATACAAAAACAAAACCCGCCGTCAAAACAAACAACAGAAAAAACCACGGGTGCTGAACAGCTCCAAAAGACACGATCGGCCACAAAAACAGCCACATCAAAACCTCTCCCGTATTAACCCCATCCACCCTATTGAGAATCGCCTGCAACGGATGGCTCAAATCATTCCATTGTTGAAAACCCTGGGCTCCCCAACCAAGAGCCAGTCCCAGCATACCAGAGCAAGAGAACAGCATCATTCTCCCAATCAGAGACGAAACCACCGACATCAAAGTCTCAAATGGATCAAATTTGGCCATAGTTAAAAAATGTTCAACGCTAAGGGACTCGACAATTTATAGCTTTCCCAATCTGCTCACCTTCCACGAATCACGTCCTCGCGCAAATCCCGCAGCGACCTCATCTCCCCCCACTGCGCCCCGCGCATCTTCCGTCCACCATCCTTGCGGCGATCACCGAAGTATTCTCTCCGCTGATCAAAAAACTCATCCACGTAAGCCTGACCTCCCAGCACCGCCCCTTCGGTGAAATACCGCACCCGACACCTCAAAGCCACCGCCAACGGCAACTTGCCTCCCTCCTGCCACACCTGCTCAATCTGCTCCTGCGTGAACCCTCCCCGCCAACTGTCCTTTCCATCCGCCGCTTGACCTCCCAAGCGCTCCTCCCCCTTACAATACAACAGCCTTCGGTATTCCTCCGCCACCTTCCTCCACGCCACCCTTTGTCGACCCATCACCGCAAAAGTCAGTCCCTGACGCGCCCCCTTCACCCCGGCCACCGCCGCCGCATACGAACACCAACGATAATCCTCCGGCTCCTTCACCATGCCCGCCCTAATCGGATTCAAATC
>JASFYY010000091.1:0-46021 GCA_045046875.1 Verrucomicrobiota bacterium
CTTCTAAATGCTAGCTTCTTCCCCCTCAATGTGTCATCGCATAAAAAACAATATTGATGCCGAGTGGGTAAGCGTATTTTTCCGAGAACGTTTTAAAATACCAGGGGTCCGTCCCCTCTTCTTCCCAACCATCGCCGAGGTCGGTATTAAAACAAATGACCATGCACATGCGACCTTCATCATCGTAAACCGCACGGTAATGAGGTGTTTCGGTGCCGGGTTTGTTCCATTCGTAAGTGATGCCACGCTCGCGTCCCATCATGGCGATGCCGACTGCAGGGATCTGCGGTTTCATATCTATCTGGAAAACCATGTTGAAAATAGGATGATCAAGTTCCAACTCAACAGGCTCCCGGTCTGGAAATATCTGTTTGAGACCCTGATAAAATCCCGCCCATTCATCATCACCCCAGAAGTCATCGACCATGATGAATCCTCCATTAAGTAAATACTCGCGCAGAATACGGGCCTCGTCATCGGTCAGGTAAATATTACCCGGTTCGATCATGTAAACAAAAGGGTAGTGAGACAGCTGTTCTTCGTCGATGTCCACTATGGCCCCTTTGGGGTTGACCTCTAAAGAAGTTAGCTGTTGCAAACGGTAGGAAAAATTCAGATCGGCATCGGGGTAGTCGATCAACCACTTGGGGCGTCGTTGTTGCCACATGCCGGAGTTGTAACGCAGACGGGCGAAGGTGAAAACGTCATTGGGCAGCTCTTTACTGGTTTCCCATGTAGGAAAATCCTGTAGTTGCCCGCCAAAAGCGTCGCGTGGATCTTCGGGCACTTCAGCGTCTTTGGTTCCAAAATTGGTCGCCCCAGCCGGACGAGCGGCGAGACCTGGCATGGAGGCTTCCTGCGCCCATAACCAAAGACCTGCGCCAAAGATGAACGACAAGCAGAGCAGAGCTAATATTGGCGGTCTATTTTTCATTATTTTTAGCCATTTTGAGCAACAGCACCCTGGCATCCTTGTATCTGGGGGCGTCGGCCAAAGCATCTAGCACCCGGTATTTGGCTTGTCCGGGGTCACTGTCTTGCAGTGAACGGGCGAGCTGATAGTTGACTTCAGCAGGATTGGCAGGTTTTAATTTTAGTAAACGTTTGTATGAAGCAACGGCTTTTTCTTTTTCTCCAAGTCCGTCCCAAGCCTGCCCGCGACTCCAGTGCGCAGGTTTTAAAAAAGGATCGATCGCCAGAACTCGTTTGGAATGATCGATGACTTGTTGCCATTGCTGTGATTCCAAATCGATATCGATGAGCCGTAGTTTGGCGGGCAAGGCTTCCGCAGAACGCCAGACCAGTTCCCGTAGGGCGGCGGCTTCTTGTTTAGGTTGTTCCAGGGCGCGATGGGCGGCGGCTTTCATTTCATAAGCGTTGTCAGCGTCAATGTACTCCGGGTAAAGTTCGATCATCCACAGAGCAGATTGCGCAGCTTCTTTCCAGCGCTTTTCAGACAATAAGTTAGCAGTGTGAATTTGGCGAGCACGAAAATTATCCGGATGTAGTTTGCTATAAGCTTCCACAGCTGCGGGCAAATTGAGATCGACTTCTTTGGGATCGGGGTCACTCCAGTCAACACCGGGGCCGAGATTAAGCGCCAGGGTTGCTACGTTTTTTGCAAAGGCCAATTCCAAGTCTTCCATCGGTAAAGTGTGTCTGGCAATCGCGTCATTGATCAACACTCCGTTTCCCAAATCCTTGAGAATTTTAAGTAAAGATTGCTGACCGAAATTTTCAATCAGGTAGTCGACAAACAAATAGGATTCATAATAGGCAAACATCAGATGTTCTCCGTCCTTGGCGGTGAGAAAAGCTGCGCTTAAGTGACTGATCGGGGTGAGGGCCTCTTCTTCGAGTATCATTTTGCGATATCGAGGGCTCATTTTTTGTCCCCAGTTGGCGTTGTGCTGTCGTTCTTCGTAAACAGAAATGCCTTCGCTCAACCAGCGCGGCATGCGGTTATTAGTCAGGGTCAGGGTGATCACGTGACAGAATTCGTGCCACAGGGTGGCTTCCCAGTTGTTGGATTGGGCAGCGAGTCCACCCGGACTGTTGACGGTGATGACGGAACCAAAACACGCACCCAGGATGCCGGCTCCCCCAAGATTACCCAGAGTACGAATAGCAAAGTCCTGTTGGTTAGGAAAAAATTCCACCAAAATAGGATCCTTGAGTTCGAGTTGATATTTTTGGCACAACACTAGTTTGGCTTCACTGAGCAGAAACAAAGCCTGGTCGCCATAGATTGGGGCTTCGTTTTTTGGCAGACGCATGGTGAAGTCTGATGTTTCGATGGTGGTGAAGTTATCCATCTCGGCTTGCAGCAGCCCTAAATTGTAGGCAGCTACGTTATAGGGATCTGCTTCAGCTACAGCAGCAGCGAGTTTCCAGGCTTCTTTTTCATCACCCAGGCGCAACAGGTCATCCGCCAACTGCAAGGTGGCGTTCTGGAAGTGCGCATCCAAGGTGAGAGCCTGACGTTGATATTGTGCGCCTTTTTCAAAGCGGTAGGCGCGGGTGAGGATTTTCCCTATGGTGTGATCCACTACTGGGTTTTTTTTCCACAAGGCCAAGCCTTTTTTGCGGTAAAGAGCCGTTGTTTTGGAGTCCGCCGAGCTTAATTCTGCCAGCGCCGCTTTCATTGCCCAGGCTTGTGGACAGCGTTTATTGATCGACAGCACACGGTTCAAATAGGTCTCGCCCTCGATGTAGTTTTCCGCGCCAATGGCGTGTTGGGCGAGCAAGAGCAGGGCTCCCTGGTGTACCGGATTAAGCTGCAAGGTGCGGTTGAGATGGCTGAGGGATTTTTTTTGATCATCAGGATAAAATGCCTGGGCCAGGCCAAAACGCAGGTCGGGGTGATTGGGGGCGAGTTTGAGTCCGGCGGAAAACTCCTTGGAGGCCTTGTTAAAGTCGGATTTTCCCAAGGCCAGATTGCCGATGGCCTGGTAAGCGGAGACCACGTCGTACGGAACCAGGTTTTTAAACTGCGGCGCAGATTTTTTCTTTTTGGCTGGTTCAAAATATTGACTGATCACTTTGCCGGGGTCGGCTCCCAGGGCCGAGGCGGCTTTGCCTAAAGCGACCAAGTCGGAAGCGCTGCGATCCTTACGTTTTTTGACTAAAGCTACCTGATTGATGCGTTGTAGGATATCGGTGGCTTCTGTTTGTTTGCCGATTTGTCCGGCCAGTTGGTAGAGCACGATCAGAGCGGGCAGGTTTTGTCCGGTGGGAGAATCCAGCCTTTTTTGTCCTTTTTCAAAAGCGTCGGCGATCCGTCCCTGGGCTGCGATGGCCTGCCATTGCATCACTTCCCAGTCAGGAGAAGGTTGACCTTTTGACTGGGCGTATTCACAAAGGCGTTCGACCAGATCATATTTGCCGCCGGCCAATAATTCACGAACGGCAGGGATATTCTGTTCATCAAAGAAGCGCTTGTAGTCGTTTTGTGCCCACACCCAGGGACTGCTGAGCAGCAGACAGAACACTACCAGGTAGCGCAGACAGCTGCGATTATGAAAAACTCGTGACAGATGGGGGCTAAACACTCTGTCAATGAAGCGGAGATTGCCCTCCAGGTAAAGCTTATACCATTTCAAGACCGTTTGGGCCTTCACACAAAGCTTCATTCGATCACTTTGGCGGTATTACTTTCATCTGCCATGCCGCCGGGCAGTTCCATCAGGCGAATTTTTCGGAAGTGAATCAGTCCGCCTTCGGATTCGAGGCAGAGGTAACCTTTTCGCACCGAGGCCTTTTGGAAACCGTTGACAAATTTTCCGTTCACAGAAAGTTTAACCGTTCCATCAACGGCCACCACCACATAGCGGTTCCATTCTCCGCGGGGGTTACAGCGGTTTTCGATCGATTGACTGCGTTTGCCTCGGGGGTTGTCGGGAACTCCGGTTAGACTGCCCGCGCCAAAAAGTTCGCCGTGCACATAGGCCACTGGAGGCAGGCTACCGTCCTTTTTTTTGTGCAGCTTGGGCCAATCGAGTTCGAGCATCTGCACCTCCATGCCATTGGGCAAGGTGTCCTCCCGGTCTGCAATGGCGTCACTCCACAGGAAAACCCCCGAATTGCCGCCAGCTTCCATATGTCGCCATTCGATGATGAGGATGAAATTTTCGTATTGTCGCTCAGAGCGCATCACTCCGATCGGACGTCCGGAGCAGATCAACATACCATCCCGAACCGACCAGGTTTCGGGGGAAGTATTGACATCCACCCAGCCGCTGAGATCAACGCCGTTGAAGAGGTCAACAAATTCAGGATCAGCGACACGAACTTGTTGGTTTTCTGTAGCCGTTTTTTCGGGTTCTTTTGCCGTAGTGAAAAATATAGCGCCGGCAGAGATGAGAATGGCGGATAGAATAAGAGGAATTTTCATAAGATTTGGTTTGGGAAATATTAACATGATCACGCCATCAGATAGAGAAACTGCTGTTCAGCGGCTTTCTTTTTAGCAGGATCGTGGATTTGTTCGAGTAAATTGAAAAATCCGTAAAGAGTTTTGATCCGGTGGGTCAACCAGGCGGACCATTGATCCGATTTGATACGCTCAGGATTCCAGTATTCGGGTGTGCGCGGGTCGTGATTAGCCTTTTCCAAAGTTCCTAGCTCATCGCTGAGATCCGGCAATGAGAGATACAACCGCAGGTGATGGTGATGGCCAGCCAAGCCTTGCCTGGCTAGCTGTTTGTATCCTAGATCCGCCAGTTCGGTCAGCGCGTTGGCGTGGTTGATGATATGAAAAAAACCACCAAAACCTTGCCGGTGTTTTGCTGCGGAAGTGATCAGATGATCCACCACGACTTCTGCCATGGTTTCTTCGGATGAATATGGCGGGAAATCATTATCGGCAGTCAGGGCTACTTTAGCTCCATTGATCCAGCCTTTTTTCTTTCCATAATAACCACGTCCAGGATGCGCGCCGTTAAAACCTTTGATCAACTTGCGGATACCACTTATCATGGCAGGTGTGGCATATTCCGGGTGATCGTGCAAAGCCCGCAGAGCAATGGAAGCAAAAATGACATTATGCCCGGATTGACGGGTTTTATTTATGTTAGCGGAAAGCGCGGTGGCGATTTCAGCAATTTGTTCTTTTTGACTATCCTCCTTTGCTAGTGGAGAAAAAAGCTCATTAATACTGATGCCAGCCTTTTTTGGTTGGTACCAAAATCCTTCTTCGCCATTGATAATACGATTCAATTCACCTGTTATGGCTTTGTTTACTTTAACATCGAGATGACCTTGATCCTCGCCGAAAAAATACCCGGCGACCGTTGCTGCGCCAAGGTGCCCGGCCATTATGTTGGCTTTATGCGATTTGGACATGGCGCAAAGCCCTTTGTAGAGATAGCTGAAGTCCGTCATTGTCAAGTGGAGTGTCGATTAATTATAAGACGAGTGGAAACGAACTAGCGTTGGCAGAGAAGGAATAACTCCTGACTAAAGAAAAGCTATGATAGGTTCTTTTCAAGTTTTTGTCACCGGGGACTTATGGAAGGCAGCGTTAGGGTCTTCATGAGTATTCGGAAGTGACCGCTCGCCATAATAATGCTAAAAGTAAGGTGCTTATGAAATTTTCAATAATTTACTCCCTCTTGTTTGTTTCTATTTTCCTATCCAATGCCACTGCAGCTGATTCTTTAGTCAGCGAAAAAGAGGTGATCGGTCAGGTTTTTTCGCAGGCCAAACATTATTTTGCCGAGTTTCAGCATCCACAAACAGGGGTGCTTTATGGATCGCGTCTGAGCAGTAAGGACTCATGGACTTCTCCCGCGGATGTATTAGCGGAAAAACCGAAACCCTGGGGTTATGGGTCGCGCATCGCGGATACCGGTTTGCACACGGGTCATATTCTAGCTGCGCTGTTGGACGCTTATGAAGCCCGTCCGGATCCATTTTTAAAAAAGGAAATCGGTAAGTGTTTTGCGGCCTTGAAGTTGATCGGATCACTGCCGGAAACCCATCCGAAGCCTGATAAAGCGGCACAAGAAGGTTTGGTGCCACGCGGTCCGCATCCGGATGATATGTCGGCTTGGTTCGACGATTCGTCGATGGATCAGCACACCACCTATATAATCAGCCTGGCACTTTATGCCAATTCTTCACTGGCAAGTGATGAGGAAAAAGCCTGGATCAAACAATCCCTGGGTAAAGTCGGGCGGCGTCTGGAGGGCAATGACTGGTCGATCAAACGGGCTGACGGGGTGACGGAATCACATGTGGGTTTCTCCTGGCGGGGGTACAATTCCAATCATGTGTCGATTTTATTACCTGCTGTATTGGCACTGTATTACGGAACGGGTGACGAGCATTGGTTGCAGCAGTATGAATTTTTTCTTAAAGAGGCAGATGGCAAACGCTGGCAGGCGGTGCACCCGGGGCCGCATATCAAAATCAACGGCCATCCGATTTATGCTAACCAAAATGCATTCCGGGTAAATGCCTGGTATCATTTTGAAAAAGACGGGCAACGTAAAAAAGTGATCGGCGGATTGTTGCAGCAATCCACCGAGATGCAGTTGGCACGGGATTTCCCCGGGCCGATGTACAGAAAATTTCAAGCTGCAGAAATTTGGCAACGAGTGAAAAAAAACTTTGCCTGGGGTGGTGAGGAATTGCACGGAGCGGCGTCTGCCTGGGAAAAGTTCAAACCAGAAATGCTGGAAGGCAAAGACGGCGGTATGGGAGCCTTGGCCCATGTGCGTTTTCCCCTGGGAGGTTACCACATGGTGCTGCAGAGTGAGCAAGATGCACTGATCCGGGAGAACTTGCCGGCAATCTGGAAAATGCTCACTACGGTGGATTTGGACAAAATCGCCGCAGCTGAAACCCACTATTTGTTCACTGTGGTGGGCTTGCATTTGTATGCTTTGTATTTTGATCAACCGGAGCTGTTTGAATCACTTTCAGCAGCTAAATCAAACGCGGAGGCTGTTCACAATCAGGCAAAAACCCGCTTGGAACAAAAAGCCCTGGCGAATGATCACAGTGTGGTTTGGAAAACCGCGGATCCAAAAAATGAAATCGGCTATTGCCCTGCGCTGGCACGCTTGCCTGGAGGGCGGCTGATCGCTTGTATGCTCAAGGCAGGGGCGAAGACTGGAAAAAAACGGCCATGGACGGTGAAAGTTCATACCAGTGACGACGGGGGCAGCACATGGAAGCATCGTCAGGATGTGTCGATGATCGATTGTTTTCCCTTTGTAGCGGGCTCTTCGTTATACGTGATTGGGGGGCGGCATGATTTGACAATTATAAAATCGGAGGATCAAGGTAATACCTGGTCGCAGCCGGTAAAGCTGAGTAAAGGCAAACTTTGGTATTCGCATCCAGGCAGTGCGGTTTATAACAATGGACGGATTTATTTTGTCATGGATCAAATCACCGAAGCGATTGACAGTGGTTTTCCGACTCACGTGTTTGCACCGGTCGTATTATCAGCGAGTTTGGAGGACGATCTGACGAAATCCGCAGCGTGGACTTTCTCCAATGCCTTGGGTTTCCAACAAGTGATCAAGCAGGAAGGTGATCCCAATTTGTTAGGAATTCCTTTTTATAAAGCAGGCCAGCATGGTCCCGGGCGCCATATGAGCCCATTGGGATGGGGCGAGACCAATTTGATTCAGATCAAGGATCCAAATCATCAATGGTATGATCCAACCGGTCGCACCTTTCATCTGCTGTCCCGAGCTGTTTCAGGGCGCACCAATATTGCTTGTCTGGCCAAAGCCGTGGAAGCCAGTGACAGCAAGAAAATCACGGTGTCTTTGCAAAAAGCGCCGTCGGGGCAAACCATGCTTTTTGTGCCTTTGCCCGGCGGACAGGTTTCGTTTCATATCGTTTATGACGAAAAAACACGACTTTATTGGATGATTTCCTCCCAGGCCACCGACTCCATGAGGCGAGTGGATAAGTTGCAAAAAAAGCGCTATGGCATGCCCAGTCAGGAGAGAAACCGCTTGGCCTTGCATTTTTCTAAAAATGCAATGGATTGGGTTTTTGCCGGATTGGTGGCTGCGGTGGATGACTTAGGACAATCCCACCACGGCGGTAATATGCTCATTGATGGAGACGATCTCGTTATTTTGATGCGCACTGCTGATGCTGATGCTGTCAATGCCCACAACTCCAACTTGATCACCTTTCACCGGGTCAACGATTTTCGCTCATTGCTTTATTGAACAGAGCGCACCTCAAGATATAAAGACCAGGATAAAATCCTAACTCAGACCTGTTTCATTGAGAGCAAGAAATAGGCACCTGAACTTAGCCTTATTTGACAAGTTGATGGATTGGTCTATTCTATATCATCGCATAGGAATATGCGACTACCCCATGGCCATTTTAAAATCCATATTCAGCGCTTATATCGGAGTATATCTGATATTGCCGGGTTGTTTGTGCCAGATGTTGACTCCGTTTGGCATCAATGTATTGCACGCTCCGCCGGATGGTTCGGCCGTTGCAAATCACAGCGTTCCCGTGGCGACTTTAACCGCGCCGGCAACCTGTCCGAGCCCGGTGGATTGCAATTGTGATGATACCAGCTTAAAAACAGCAGAGCAGAGTGTGGTTTCGAACGTGCTCTACCAGGTGGACATTTTTAAAGCAACTGCCCCCTGCCCTTGGGCTGAGCTGGATATTTTGCCTACTCGTTTTTCAAATCCACCCAGTCTAATTTCCAGCCGGGCACCGCCTGACTGTCAAAGGCCGTATTCGCTCAAGCGCCCTTCGCAGACTTTGTACGGCATCATGCTTGTTTGATCTGATCCGATCTTTCATCGGATCAGCGTATGTATTCGTAGATCCCGCTCGGATCCGATGAACCCACCCACAGGAAATTTTCCTGTACTTTCTTGGCGTGTCACGCGTCCATTTCCGATAGGCTGGAATCAAGCACAGGAAACATCCCAACCACTTTTCAAAAATTCACACAAATAAACATGAAAACTCAAAACTTAAATTTTCGCAGTAAATGCAAGCCCTGGCTAACATGGCTGGCTTTATATTTACTCATCATGCTTCCGCTGCAGGCAGCAGATAATATTAATCAAAACCTAAACATCAATCAGGCTCTCGCTCGTGCCTTGGTCAGTAACCCTTCACTCAATTTATTTGATCAGGAAATGCGCATGGCTGAAGCCCGGGTATTAACGGCATCCCTATTGCTGAATCCGCAATTGGAAACCGAGTTGGAGGATTTTGGCGGCAGCGGTGCCTATAGTGGAACTGATAGCGCGACTTATAACGTCGGTCTCAGCCAGTTGTTTCGTTTGGGGGGAAAGAGGCGTGCAGGCATGGCGCAAAAAACAGCTGAAAAGAAAGCTTTGGCACTGACCTATGAAGTGCGCAAAAGATTGGTTTCAGAAGAGGTCGGCCGCCGCTTTGTGGGGGTGTTGAAAGCCCAACAAATGGAACAAAATCGGAAAAACATTCTTAGCATTTCCGAAGAGAGTGCCAAAGCAGTGAAAGCAAAAGTAGAAGGCGGTCGGGGTTCTTCCATCAATTTGAATCAGGCCGAGCTTAGCGTGATGAACGCCCGGCTGTCTTATCAAACTGCGGCTCAGAGAACCAATATCGCACGAATTCAATTGGCAGCACTGTGGAACAAAAGTGAAGTGGATTTTAAAAAAGCGGTGGGTTTCTTGAGCGCCCCACCTGCGCAATTGCGATCGCTGGCGAAGTACCAAGACAGTTTGCAAAATCATCCTGACCTTGAGTTGGCAGAAGCGTCTTTGCAACTTGCCCATAAAAGCCTGGGATTTCAGAAATCACAAAGAGTTCCCAATTTACGTCTGGGGCTGGGTTACCGCCGGGATTCTTCGATAGACGAAAGCGCGCTGGTACTGGGCGCATCCTTGCCTTTGCCGCTATTTAATCGCAATCAAGGAGGTATTGCAGAAGCGAAAGCCTCGATCGATCGAGGCACTCAACAGCGCTCCAATGCCTTCGCCGGTTTGCAGGTGAGGTTATCCCAGGCTTATTCTGAGCTCGCGGTTTCCCACATGGCAAGTCGCTTGATTGTGACCGAATTGATGCCCAAAGCCCGGGATAGTTTCAAGGCTACCGAAGAATCCCACCGTTTGGGTCGCACCACCTATCTTCAATTGCTGGTAGCGCAACGCAATCTCACCGCCATCATCGAACGGCAAACCGAGGCCTTTGCACAATTTCATCAAGCGAGAATTACTATTGAAGCGCTCACCGGAAAGACCCTGTGATGACGCAACCTTCGAAAAACAAAAACACAAATTTTTACTTTTATATTATGAAACATCTAAACAAATCATTTTCCTTTCTAATTTACGTATTGATATTTTCACCAGCATTCTCTGCAAGGGTTCACGCCGCAGAAGAAGTGAAGGCGAAAAAAGAAGCTATCATTCAAATCAGCGGGGAATCCCTGGTTAATCTGAACCTTGAGTTTGGAAAAGTGATCAACCGTCCGGTTTCGGCAGCGACACCAGTAAGCGGAGCTATCCAACTGGATGCCACCCGTGTTTACGATGTGGTGCCACGTATCTCCGGCGTCGTTTCCAAAGACTACCGGGCTTTGGGCGATGTGATGAAAGCAGGCGACTCATTGTTGCAGATAGAAAGTCAGGAGTATGCCCTGGCCCTGATCAAGTACTTTGAAGCGGAGCACGAAATGGAGCATTCAGTAGAATCGTTTACGCGGGAACAATCATTGGTGGAAAAAAAGGTCAGCTCACCCGAGTTGTTACTTCAGGCGCAACATGATTATCGGATTGCGCAAATCAATCACACGGCTTCGTTGCAAATATTAAAATTGCTGCATTTGCCTGAATCGGAATTGCATCGTTTACTTAACCAGGTCGATCATGCGGATTTAACCAAGTATGAAATCAGTTCACCCGCTGGCGGTGTTATTATCAAAAAAGAAGTGCGCCTGGGCTCGGATGTGAAACCGGATCAAATGCTCTTTACCATTGCTGATCTTTCCCATCTTTGGGTGGATATCAAAGTTCCCATCAGAGCAGCCGGATCGGTAAAAGTTGGATCCAGCGTGGATTTATCCACTGCCATTGATCAACGCTCTGCGACCGCGAAGGTGATTTATGTAGCACCCATAGCCGACGATGTGACAAGAACGATTCTTGTTCGCGCGGAACTAGATAACATAAAGGGAACGTGGCGTCCTGGAACGGCCGTATCAGTGCAAGTCCGTGACTCCTCATCAGATGACTCGTCTGCTCTAGCCGTGGCTCGCAACGCGGTATTTGATATCGAAGGTGCCAAGGCTGTTTTTGTGCAAAAGGGTAAGGACAAATTTCAATTGATAACGGTAAAAACTGGTGCCAGTGACGGAGAATTTATTCGTATTCTCTCCGGGCTCAAAAAGGGCGATACCGTAGTTAGCCGTAATGTGGTGCAACTGAAAGCCCAGTTCATGATGCAGGGAGATGAATAAGATGCGCGCAAATAACTCATTTAATTTTAAAGTTTAACTATTATGTTATCAAGTTTAATTCAATTTGCATTGGCGCAGCGTTTTTTGTTTGTGGTCTTTGCCGCTGTTTTGATCGGTGGCGGCGTTTACGCCTGGAAGGAACTACCAATCGATGCGTTCCCGGATATTTCCAATACCCAGGTGCAGGTCATCGTAAAGGCGGCGGGCATGACTCCAACGGAAGTGGAGCAGCGTATCACGCGTCCTTTGGAAATAGAGGTGCGCGGGATTCCCAAACAAACGGTTTTACGTTCTATCACCAAATACGCGCTTTCTGTCATCACTATCGATTTTGCCGATGGCACGGACATGTATTGGGCGCGACAACAGGTTTCGGAGCGTATCACCCAAGTGCTTTCCGGTTTGCCCGAAGGAGTAGAAGGAGGATTGGCGCCGATCACGATGCCCTTGTCCGACATCTACATGTTTCTGGTCGAAGGTGACGACTACAGCAATATGGAATTGAGATCTGTTCTCGATTGGATCATTCGACCGCGCTTGTTATCTGTCAACGGGGTGGCCGATGTCAATGCGCTGGGTGGGGAAGTCCGCAGTTTCCATGTGATTCCCCGGCCAGAAGCTCTGCAAGCCTACGGTCTGGATATTGATGATCTGAGTTCGGCATTGAAAAATAACAATGCTAATGCTGGAGGAGATCGTTTTGTACGCAATGACGAAGTGTTATTGGTAACAACGATTGGCCAGCTGCGCACTATCGAGGATATCGCAGCGACATCGGTCACGGTTCGCGATCAGCGTCCCATCCGCATTTCGGATGTGGCAGATGTGAAACTTGGTGCGCTCACCCGTTATGGAGCGGTCACTGCGCATGGTAAGGGCGAAGCCGTCGAAGGATTGGTACTCAATCGTCGCGGAGCCAACGGGCGCAAAACGGTCGAAGCGGTCAAAGCTGCCTTGGAAGATATCAAAACAGCTTTGCCGGAGGGGGTTCGCATTGTACCTTTTTATGATCGTTCCGAGCTCATCACCGCTTCAGTGGCAACGGTGCGCAATGCTTTGATCCAGGCAGTGGTCCTGGTATTGATCGTTCTGATATTGTTTTTAGGAAATCTACGCTCGGCGATTTGTGTCGGCATTATTCTACCGCTCACTGTGCTTGGCACTTTTGTGGTGATGCTTTTTTCCGGATTAACTGCAAATCTGATGTCTCTAGGTGGCATCGCAATCGCGGTAGGCATCTTGGTCGACTCTGCAGTGGTCATGATTGAAAATATTCATAGCCAGCTTCATCACGATCATAAACATGGCAAAGCAAAAATCGTGCTGCACGCAGCTAAAGAAGTGGCACCACCAATTTTTGCCGGCGTATTGATCATCGCCGTGTCTTTGTTTCCGATCCTGGCTTTGACCGGTATCGAGGGGAAACTATTCCGCCCCTTAGCTCAAACGATTGGTATTTCCCTACTGGTCAGCCTGTTATTAAGCTTAACGGTCATTCCCGTATTTGCTTCGTTGTTAATGAAGCCGTCCAATGCCAAAGACAACATCGTGGTGCGCCTTTTGCAAGCCACTTACACTCCTTTGTTGAAACTGGTGATGCGTAAAAGAAAAACCGCAATCATCAGTGGAACAGTAATCGTTTTGTTGAGCCTTCTGCTAGGTACTCGGATCGGTAGCGAGTTCCTTCCTTTCCTCGATGAAGGGACCATGTTGGTTCAATTTGAAAAACTGCCAACCATTTCATTGCAGCGTTCGATTGAAATTGATAACCAGATAGAACAAAAGTTACTCGAATTGCCTGAGATCACCGGCATCGTATCCCGGCTCGGATCCGATGAGCTACGGCTTGATCCCATGGGCCTGAATGAGAGTGATGTGTTTCTGGTTACCAAACCGCGACATGAATGGGAGAGTGGCAGCGTTGAAGGTTTGCAAAATAAAATCCGCAAGGTGCTCGATACTTTTCCAGGTATTCTTTACGGTTTCACTCAACCGATTGATATGCGGGTCTCGGAAATGATATCGGGTGTCACCTCGGCGGTGGCGATCAAATTATCGGGTGATGATTTAGCAACCCTCGATCAAAAAGCGAAGGAAATCGAGGTTTTGGTCAATGCCGTTACTGGTGCAATTGATGTGCAGCGTACCCCGCTTGAAGGTCAGCTTTACTTAAGCATTGGCATGCGCCACGCTGAGGCGGCCCGGCTTGGAATCACGGTTCAGCAGGTAAATAATCTGGTCAGTCAAGCGGTCGGCGGACGAGTGGTTACCGAGGTGATCGAGGGCAATAAACGCATCCCTGTATTGGTGCGTTATCCCTCTCTACAACGCAGTTCAGCAAAAGCGATTGGCAACCTTCGTTTGGCTGCCGCCGATGGGCATCCGGTGTATCTCAGTGATGTAACCCAAATCACGGAAGTGGATGGGCCCAATCAAATCGATCGAGAGGATGGCAACCGGGTGGTCGTTCTGCAGGCCAATGTCCAGAACCGTGATGTGGTGGGATTTGTCACTGAGTTGCGTGATCTGATAGAGGAGAAAATCGATCTGCCTGCCGGTTATTTCATTGAGTACGGCGGTCAATTTGAAAATCAGGCCAGGGCCTCTGCTCGGTTGCAGGTGGTGGTGCCAGTATCGCTGTTTGTCATTTTCATCATTCTGTTTTTAACTTTCGGAACGATAAGGCAAGCGCTCTTGATTCTGCTCAACATTCCCTTTGCCTTGGTGGGAGGAATTTTGACCCTGTATTTCTCAGGATTTTATTTATCGGTTCCAGCTTCGATTGGTTTTGTTGCGCTGATTGGTCTCGCCATTATGAATGGAGTGGTGATGGTCAACCATTTCAATCAGTTGCGTGAAATAGACGGCCTGGATATTGATACGGCCACGCAGCGGGGAGCAGGCAACCGCCTGAGACCCGTATTAATGACTGCCATTTTGACGGTACTGGGTCTAGTGCCTTTGCTTATTGCTACGGGCCCGGGTTCGGAGATTCAGAAGCCACTTGCGGTGGTGGTGATCGGCGGCACGGTGTCCTCAACCTTGCTGACGCTGTTGTTACTTCCGGCTTTGTATAGCGGAGTAGAAGCTATTGTTGCTAACCGACGCAAGGTTTAAATGGGGTCACTAATGGAAAGTTATATAATCAAACTCTCAGGAGGACCTTGAGGGAAAATTTCATAACTTTTCATTAGTCCCTCATCGTCGATTTCGACTTTAATTTCCTTGGCCATGCGCCAATCCTTCATTGTGCTCACACTAAGCCCACAGCATTTGGCTTGTTCTTCCGTATTCAAAGGCAAGGGTTCTTGAATGATCTTTCTAGGGTTCCGAAAACGATAAAGACTGTGAACACCGAATAGGGTAAGTAGCAAAACCAGTGAAGTCACCACAATCAAGCTGAAAAGAAGCTCTTGAACCAAATCAGGAGACCAGTATCCCGGGCCGATAAGCTGCCCTGCTTCTTCAGGATTATTAATGGCAGCATCCAGTATTAACAATATCCAAGCTCCCCAGGCTAAGGTCATAAGAATCCAATCCCTGATTCGAATTTTCATTGGCAAACCCTTGCGGGTCTCAATCACAAAAATTGTTAAGTGGCGGTTGCTAGGTTTCAACCAGCCTCGTTTTAATGCCCAAGCCAAACGATCCTGCCCGCCGTTTGATCTAGGCAACAAGGGTTTTTTTGGAAGGATAGGCTTCATTTTGGAAGTGTCAGATTGGCTGGTGCTCATGATATTATAGCTGTTTAAACTCCACGATCAGGGCTGACCCAGGTCGCATGTTTTTTTCTGCCAAAAATGAAAGCTCGGTATAAACCTACAATGGAAGTAAGCATCGAAAGCATCCAGTGGGCGGTGGGGTACCAGATCAACCATCCCAAAAACCGGAATAAGCGCCGTTCATAACGGTGCTCAAGAGTCATACTGACAAATGATTGGATAAAAAAGGTGGCGGCCAGAATGAGCCCCCAATGTGAAGGGATCGGGCCATGTAATTGGAAAGGGAGAGATACAAAAGGTAATAGGGAAATCAACCAAAGCGCGAAAATCGCTATGGTGACATGTGCCCAGATGATACTGATAAAATAATCTGCTACGATGGGCAGCATTCTCCAGGAACGACCTTTAGTGCCTTCGGCCAGTCGTTTGAGAATGACTTCTGCTCCACCCTGTGCCCAGCGCAAGCGTTGACTCCATAAACCACGTAAGGTTTCCGGCATCAGGATCCAGCAAATTGCATTAGGTTCATAACGAATTCGCCAGCCACCTTCTTGTAAGCGCCAGGTGATATCAATATCATCGGTTAGCATGTCCACCCCCCAGTATCCCACTTCGTGTAGAGCTCTTTTGCGGAAACCGCAAACCACTCCGGATACGGTGAATACACGACCATAAACAGATTGGGTTCTTTTGATCAGTCCGATAATGGAGGAGAATTCACCAACTTGTAATCGACCTAACAGCGTTCGGCGGTTGCGAATGCGCGGATTGCCCGTCACTCCTCCGATATTTGGTCTCAGAGTCAGGCTGTAAACCAACCAGCTCAGGGCGTTGTGTTCCAGCAAAGCGTCACCATCAATGCAGATGACATATTCTGCATCCGTTGCGGCTACTCCGGCCCTCATCGCTAATGCTTTGCCCCGGTTGTGGACTAGATTAACTACTCGAAGGAATTCGTACTGTTGCTGGAGTAGTTCCAGAAGGTAAGCAGTTTTGTCACTCGAACCATCGTTGACTGCGATGACTTCAAAATCGGGGTAATCCAGTTGGGACAGCGCACCGATGGTATCAACAATGGTTTCCTCTTCATTAAAACAAGGAACAATGACCGCGGCCCTAGGCCACTCTTTCATTACGGGAACGTCTGATGGCCGGCCTGCTGATCTTTCACGTAACAGCCAATACAAAATCCCTCCTGTGATCCAGAACCAGCCCATCACAAAAGGGTATAACCAGATGAAACGTTGCAGCTCGGTTACGATTTGTTGTAAATCCAAGGTCATATCAAGGGCCCTCCTTTTTCTCAACTTCAGACCAAATTCTAAATTCCGGATCATTCCACGGAAAACCCTCGGCGCTTATCATAGGACGCACCTGTTTGAGAGCAGGCTGCCCTGATAGCGGCCAATCGTGATCATAAATCCAGCTGACCATGCCCAGACCTTCAATGAGTTTGAGTTTATCTGTCAGGCGATGGGTGTTGAGTTTGGCGAAGCCTCGGTCATTGTATTTAAAATCCACCAGTACCTGCCCATATTTGGCAAGATTGTTTTGCAAAGGTTTTTGGCGAATATCCTTTTTCAAGTCCCGCTGGGAAAGTCCGCGCGCGTCCAAAACCAAGCGGTCAAATACCATCAATAGATGGTGAAGCTCATCTTCGCTCATAGCGCGTGCCTGCTGCCAGGATATTTGTAGGTAAACCTGGCAGTCAGGTTGCCATTGTTGAAAAGCTTCCAGGTTTTTTAAAGTCTGTTGAGCGAGAGATGGTGAACGTTGATTTTTGTTTAAACAGACTTGGCGTCGGTGACGCCTCATAGTTGGAGACTCACCGGATATTTTTTGATGGAGTGCACTGTATTGGTTCCATGGCAAATCGAGCAGGGCGGGCGATAACTCAGGCCCACCGATCACGACGGCAAACACGGGAGACATAGGACCTATTTCAGGCCAGGTTTTGATCATTTTTCTGTCACCCCATTTCCACGAAGGGCGGTCATTACATAACCACAAAAGAGAGCGGGTTTGCCCACGTGTCCGTGTTTGCCAAATGGTTCTGAGCAGACGGTCTTGTGATACTTCCAGCTGTTGGCTTGGAAAAAAAGCTTTTACCACCCCATCCCGAAATTCATAGGGGCGGATGCAAACACCATCGGGTTTCATCTGGGAACACCTTTCCAGCCACTTTGCCAAGCGTTCTTCGCTGTGTGGATCATTTTCAATCAGTGACTGCATTTCGAGCAAAGGGAAACGTCCGACGATTTTTTCCAAAGGTTGATCGAGGAAATTTCTGTATTCCAGTGTGGTAGGGTTTCTCCACACATAATTTCGTCCCGTATGCATGAGGTCGTCGAGCCGCCCTTGCTCGCGATTGAGGGTCAGCGCCATTGAAAAGCCCTCTTTTTCAGCAGCAGCAACCGCAATGTCGGTGTAGCGGCCATAGGGCCAAACGAGCACCCGAACTGAATGACCAATGCGCTCATTCAGATTAGCCTGGGCTTGTTTGAGATCATTTTGCACACGTGCCCGGTAGTTTGCCCGGGATTCGTAATTCTGGTTTTGGCGATTATAAGTAAGCGTGGCTCCGGCAGCCAGGCCATTACCTTGAGCCGTGGCGTTCACTTCTCCATGCAGCTGGTAGCTGTGCGATGCGATTTCGACCAATTCGGATTTATCCAACTCGCGTGCTTGATCCCAGGAGATCAGAGTATTTCGAGGCACTTGACCTTTGCCATAGTTCACCGTTCCATCTTCGCCGACTTCCATCCAGGATCCTACCAAAGCCAAGACCGCCGGGTATTGATAAGCTTTTAACAGGGGGAAAACCAAACTGTAAAAAGACTGATACCCGTCATCAAAAGTAAGCAGAACCGATTTGGAGGGCAAGGGTTTTTCGCCGGCACGGGCTTTCAAAATATCTGTGACGCTAACAGGGTGATAGTGGTGGGCAAGCAACCATTCAAACTGGTTAACCAAATGATCAAGGGTAACCGAGTCTTCGCTTAATTCACTGCGAGTTAGAACCACGTCATGATAGGAGAGAACACTGAAATTTTGTTCAGAGGCTATGGACGACTCTATTATCCAGGAAAAGAGAACGCAGAAAGTAAGCAGGTACATCCAGCAACGAAGCCGCGAACACAAACGCTTGCTTCCGTGTTGTGTAAACGAAAGGATGTAATTAGAACCGTGCATGAATCAAAAAATTAAATCCGTAAAAAGGCTCGGCGCGTCCATCATATACCCGACGACCAGCATTGACCCCGGCGACCAGTTCCCAATCAGGGTAAAGGGTCAGACGTTGTTCGTATCCGACCCTGCCGGTCCAGTCGCTGTCGTAGTTTTTTTGATCATACCATCCTAATTGACACGTTATGTGTTGAACCCATGTCCGGTCATACCTGCGCCATAATATATGTTCGGCGTCAAGACCGAGCGCGCTTGCTAAATCTTGTTCAGGATTGAAATAAGGGGCATTGCGCGAAGAATTTTGTGACCCATAAACACTCAGTATAGCATCCACATCCAGATGAGGGATGTCGATCAAGCGCTGACGAAGACTAGCATCTGCCATCCAGCGTTCATTATCGTCAGTGAAATTGGATCGCGCGAGGCTGACGCGGAATAACCGGCTTTCATGCCAGCGGTAACTCAGTGATGCCCCGATACGGTCAGCGGTGATCCCATACCAAAGAGCTCGCAGAGGCATGTCGAGATCAAAGGTCGAGTACTCCCCGCTGAGTGTCCACTGGTCTTGCGGAAACCAAGTAGCGCGAAGATTACCAGAGGCAGTGTCTTTCAAGAGGGATTGCACATAACCCCCGCTCGCCAATAGTTCCCAGTTTGGAGAACGGTACTCCGCACCCACTCCGATATAAGCAAGATAGGTTTCGCCTTCCAGAATCTCACCCCAAGCATAACGCCCTTGTAACACCGGTCTCCAATTGTAGGCAAAAGGGGAACCGTATAGTTCGCTTGTGGCGAGAATTCCGGCACCATTCAGTTCGGGGCCATTGCTGTGATTGTATTGAAAATCGCTCCATAATTCAGCCATCTGGTAAACGTCCCAATCTTTACGCAACTGTTTGACTGTCGGAGTTTGTGGATACTTGGTCTCTAAATCCAACAAATTGGCTTCAGCTTCTTTGAAGGCTCCCATTTGCAACTGACTACTGGCGATACCGGTCAAAGCTGCGGTGGATTCGGGATTGATGGCCGCGGCGGTCTTGAACTCTGCCAGCGCCTGGTGCCTCCAGTTTCTAGCAAGCGCAATGTTAGCGTGCATTTCTCGAATCCAATTGTTGCCAGGAGCGGCCTGTTCCAATTGGTCGATCCAATTCCAGGATTTGCTCAACTGGTCAGCAAAATACCGAGCATTGATTCCCATCATGACTAAATCCAATTCACGCCCGTTTTCTACCGGGCTTGGAGTGCCTACATAAGACCTCCATACAGGTTCTTCACGGGCAAGGCCGTCGATGAGTTCATAGGCGTCCGTAAAATTTTCTTCTTCGACCAGTGAGTAAAAAAGTCCACTGCTCACCTCTTCATCCTTAAATCCGGCTTCCCACATTTGCTGATACAGTTCATGGGCAAGATCGGGCTGTTTTAAAGCCAGATAAGAACCTGCAATCGCGATCGTCACATAAGAGGGAAGTTTATCGTGCTCTTCAAGATCCTCATACAGCTCGGTAGCCTCCTGCCAGCGATTGGCATTATGTAAAGCAATCACTTTTAAAGAGGCCAGCTTGCGTGGCAGGGTGGTTGGTGCGCTGTATTTATCCAAACGATCAATCACCGCTTCGGCACGCTGGATACGCTCTTCCATCGTCAATGCAGCATAACCGCTCCAATGCAGATCAACTGCCGTAAGCCGGTCTGTGACGTCCAGTTTTCTTTTATTGTTACGCAATCCAGGGTATTTATCCAAGATGTGCTCGGCCGCATGGGCGGCGCCAAGATGAATCAATGCATCCACTTTTAATCCCAATACAGAAAGATCCGGTTGATTGAGTTTTCCCAATTTCTCCTGGCTGTAGCGTAAAACCGACATCCAATCTTCAGTGACCTGAGCCGCATAGATGCGCACGTCATACCAGTCAGGATACTGGTGTCGGGTTTCCCTGATTTTTTCCAATTCCTTAGCGGCCTGACCTGCTTTGCCTAGATCGACCAATAATTGGGCGCGGCGAATTTTCCATTCAGCATTTTGAGGTTGTTGGCTTATTTTTGCGGCGACCAGCTTCAGTGCAAGTTCAGTTTCTTTTAACTCGCGACAGGTTGTTATCGCTGTTCGAATGACGTAGTCCGGTGCTTCTTTCGCATCGATGGTTTTTATAATAAGCAACGCTTCACGATTTCTACCTGTTCTGGCCAGTAATACGGCACGATCCTGGGTCAATCCCACGTCTTGAGGGAATTGTTTCCGAGTGATTCGATAATAGCCAGCGCCTTGGGATAGTTTTCCAGATGCAACCAAGCATCCGCCTGCAATTTAAGGGTTTGCAAACTGGCTTCGGGTTGACGGTCTATGTTCTGTTGATTGTAGCGAACGACGCCAGTCCAGTCTTGTGAGTCACGAGCCGCCTGGATGCGTAAGTTAAGCCAATCGGGGTGCTGTTGGGCCGTTTTATCTAGCTGGTCGAGTTCCTTGGCGGCTTGTTGACCCTCGCCTTTGTCCAGTAACAATTGAACCCGGCGTATTTGCCATTCGGCACTCTTCGGTTTATTCGTCAATCGAGTATCTATCAGTTGTAAGGCCAGATCGGGTTTTTGCTGTTGACGGGCAACTTCCACGGCAGCTTGAATTACCCAATCGGGAGCTGTTTGCGGATTAATTTTATTGATCAGAGCAAGAGCCTCTGCATTTTCTCCCTGCAAAGACAACAGCACCAACCTATCCTGCATCAAGCCGATATCAGAAGGAAAACGTTGACTGGCAGCAGTCAGCAAAGGCAGCGCTTTTTCATGATCCTTTAAATGTAGCAGCGCATCAATCTGGATCTTTATAAGTTCCAGATCTGGTTGCTGCTGCGCTTCGATGCGTTGTTGATTGTAATCAACCACAGCAGACCAGTCTTCTTCGCCAAGTGCGGCAAGGACACGCAGATTCAGCCAGTCAGGATGTTGACGGTCTTTCTGATTAAAAGCCTGCAATAACTGGCTGGCAATTTTGTAGTCTGCTTTATCCAGCAAAAGTTGGGCACGGCGTATTTGCCATTCTATTTCTTCGGGATCTTGTTCTAATTGTGCTGCTACCAGTTTTAACGCCAATTCGGTTCGCTTAAGCTCACGGCAGGCATTCACCACTGCCCGGGCCAAATGTGCGGGTATTTTGGAGGGTTTGAGCTTTTCAAATAATTCCAGAGCTTCTCTGTTTTTCCCCGACTCCGAGAGAATAATGATTTGGTCGTGAATGACGCCCTCATCTTGCGGGTGTCGCAGACTTATTGCTGCAAGAATTTTAAGAGCTTCGGCGCTTTGGCCATCCCGTGCTTTTTGTACAGCAGCTTCTTTGCGCTGCATAACCTTTTCAGGCAATTCAGCCCTAAGCGGGACTAAATAACCTAACAAAACGATCAGCAGTAGTCGTTTAACTGTAATAATGGTCGGCATCAGTTGGGCACTCTACTGTGAGCGAATCTTGCTTGAAAAGATTTTGCCCACTTTAAAACTATATTCTAATCTTGTTATATTATACGTCTAGATACATAGTTGCGATAAATGTAAATGCCAATAAATACTGCGCAGCTTACATTTTGACAGAATATGCATTCTCAATGACAAAATATAGAGGAAAAGTTGATTTTGCTCCCTGGCTAGAAAAAAGTTCAATAAATGTTTACGATTGATGTGCAGACTCGGGAATTTTGCCTTATATCCGATCCGCTCCCGAGCTTTGTAACTTGAGCACTTTAAAAGCTCTTCCCATCATACCTGGATGGGTAAGGGTTTGAAACTGTCGCAGCAGTTTTTTATTGTCTGGTTCTTGAGTTTTTTGTTCGGCTTCCATTCCCAGCAGCCAGGACTTGGCGGCATGGGTGAGGAAATCGTGCTGGTCTTGCAGCGTTTGGCACTGCAGCCCAGCTTGTTGGGCGTAGTCTGCCAAGCGGGTGAAATTGACATGCGCGGTGATATCACATTCGCCGGGCATCACGAAGGGGTCGTCCGAGGCACGGTGTTGGTGATAACAGCGCAAGGTGCCTTCACGGCGTTCGGGAGAGTAATACTGCTCTTCCAGATGGCCGTAATCGATGATCCAAAAATGACCCCCTTGATCTGCGAACAGGTTGCGGATGGAATCCAACCAGGGGTGCATGGCAAGATTGATCTCCGTAGTGTAATTCTCTGGAAATTCTTCCTTGTTCAGGCGTGAGGCTTCGGCCAATAGATCAGGATTCGTGATTTCTTGGTAGGAAATTTCAAAACCACTCGGCGTACCTCCCTGTTTGACCCAAATTTCCTGCCACTGGCTATTTTTCAAAGTGATCCGGTGCACGGGAAAGGCATCGACCAGCTCATTGCAAAGAAATATCCCCGCGGTGCTTTTTTGCTGCGGATTCTGAACTTCACCGGCGGTATTGGCAACTTTCACCCGTTCCGAATGATCACTGTCTTCGATACGTGCGATCAGAAAATCACGCCGCGCTTGGTGGGCTTCGATCACATGATAAGACAAATGATCTAACAAGGAGCTGCCGCGATTCTTGAGACCATCGAGGATGTCGAATGCGAGTTGACCATCGTGAGCGCCTTGTTCTACTATCAACCAGGTGCCCGGCGAACCATTTTTTTCCCATTCAGCTTCGATCGCGTAGCCCAGCAACAAACCAAAACACTTACCAACGCTGACGCTGGTATAAAAATCGCCACTCTGCCTACCAATGACACGGCCTGGCTGGCTGTAATAGCCTAAATCCGGTTCATAGAGAGCCAGTTCCATAAAATCAGCAAAAGAGATCGCTTTTGCTGGAGTTTTATCTATTTTTTGAAAGATTTGCTCTTTCAGGCCCGTATCTCCTGTGTTCTTATGTCGCATTTAAATAAAATTACCGTAAAAAAGTGTTTTTCTCACCCTTGCCCCCTTGCCTGATTCAGTCCATATTCCCTGTTGGGTATCCAGCTTAATCTTGCATCGGCACTGTTTCTGCTATCATTCCCTGATTATACAGCCAATACATATATGCGTCGTCGTCGGAGATTCTCCAGATTTTTTCTCAAGCTGTTCATTGTCCTCCTATTCATGGGGATAATGGCGGGACTTATTGGTGCGGGTATCGCTTACCTTTACGCCAAACCACGTTTTGACTTGGCGCAGACTTTTGATTTGGAGAAAATCCACGATTTGGAGGTGGCCAGCATTATTTTTGACCGTAATGGCGAGGAACTGGGGCGCATCTTTGTTCAAAACCGTCGCCCAGTCTCAATAGATGAAGTATCAGAAAACGTGGTTAATGCCCTAGTGGCCACCGAGGATGCACGGTTCTTCAGTCACAACGGAGTGGATTATTTTGGTATTTTTCGCGCAGCGATCAGTAACTTCAAAGCCGGGGGAGTGACTCAAGGTGCCAGCACCGTGACCCAGCAGTTGGGGCGCAACGCTTTTGAAATGAGGGAGCGTAGTATCAGCCGTAAAGTAGCTGAAATTTTCCTAGCCCAGAGAATCGAGGAAAAATTCACCAAACGCGAGATTCTCGAATTGTACTTGAATCGCATCTATTTTGGCAGCGGTTATTATGGCATCGCAGCGGCTTCCAATGGTTATTTTGGCAAAGAACCCATTGATCTCACCATCCCTGAAGCCGCCACCTTAGTGGGGCTGATCAAAAGTCCCAACCGCTTGTCTCCCTTTAATAATCCTGAAAAGTCGCGTAATACCCGCAACTATGTTTTTCAGCGGATGCGCGCAGAAGGCATGATCAGCAAAAAGAAAATGCTGGAACTGCAAAAAACGCCCTTAGGTACAATTGTCAAAGGCTCGGCATTTGCCAAATCAAAGTACGTTTACGAACAAGTCCGCCAACGGGTGATTGAAGTGGTCGGTTACGAACTAGCTTCCCAGGGAGGTTTTCATATTTATACCACTATTGATAACCGGCTTCAGCTAAAGGCCGAAGCCAGTTTGGCGAAACAACTGGATGAAATTGAAAAACATAAATCCTACGAGCACCAGACGCTGGTAGATTATAAAACCTTGAAAAAGGAGTTTCATGCCCGCCAAAAAGGCACCGAAATCAAAGTGGTGAGCGAAGGGGAGCAAAAAAGCGAATCTTTGTTACACATCAAAAGCAAGTTGCCCAAACCAACTTATTTACAGGGAGCGGTGCTCGCCATAGACAATGAAACCGGAGGCATTCTGACTTTGGTGGGCGGGCGTGATTTTAAAGACAGTATGTTCGATCGCGCGGTATTGAGCCGTCGTCCACCTGGCACCGCATTTATTCCATTTGTGTATGCAGCCGCTTTTCAAAGCGGGCGCTTTCCCGGAACTCCAGTAGAAGATATCCCGATTGACAACCGCCGGGTGATGATCGGTGGCATGAGCGGCATTCTCGGGGAATGGGGCACCGAAAGCTTGACTAACGTTCATGTGGGACAATTACCGGCACGGCAAGCTTTGGCTCTTTCTAAAGTTGCCGCAACCGTTCGATTGGGAATTTTGACAGGGCTTTCAAAAGTGATCGGCCTGGCCGAAGACTCCGGCATCCGTTTTGATGGAGAGATCAAAAACTTCAACGCAGCTATGCTGGGCCGCTCCCCTGCTTCGATGCCGGAGATGTGCCTGGCTTATTCGATTTTTCCCAATAAAGGAGTTAGAGCTGAACGCACGCATATCCTGTCCAGCATCAAGGACTCCAAAGACAAAATCATTTATTCGACTCAAATTCGTAAACTTAAAAAACCCCTGATCGATGAATACACCGCTTGGCAGGTCACCAGTTGCCTGACAGATGTACTGAAAGAGGGAACCGGGCGCAAAGCATATGAGAAGTATGGTTTGAATAAGAAAATGGCGATAGCTGGAAAAACCGGGACTGAGTATGGTTACACCGACAACTGGTTTGTGGGTTATACCAGTGAGATCACCTGCGCGGTGTGGGCGGGTTTTGATACCCCTAAACCCATTTATCCCGATGCATTCAGTAGCGATACGGTGCTGCCGATTTGGTCCCAGGTAATGAATGACGCCGCGGAGTATTTTCCACCCAAGCCTTTTTTGCCGCCAAAAGGATCGACTCAGGTAGAGCTATGTCGCATCTCTGGAGAACGCGCTACCGATCAATGTTCGGACATGGTGCCAGGCGCACCTGGCAAACCTCCCAAAAATGTACGCACCACTTATATCGAGTATCTGCGACCCGGTACCGTGGTTCACACTTCTTGCTCGGTTCACGGAGGCAGTGTTTCGCCCAATATGACTCATGGCCCCCGCCCCTTTGATCCGTCTTTCCCCTTCAGTTCATCTGCTGCCTTACGTGCCCAGGTAGCTCATGCCGAGCCTATTCACCCCTTGAGTCCGATTTTATTAGGGCATGACCCCTATAATTCAGTGATCCCTAGTTTGAGAGCCCGTGCGATTGCTGTTCCTAAAAAGGAGGCCAAAACCCCGCTTAAAGCGGTGCCGATTGCGGTGCCGATTGCAGTGCCTTCCGGAGGATTAAAAGCGGTTCCCGTAGTGCAACCGGTGGTCATGCAGGAAGGGGCAGAGGCAGGAGGACTTGTCGCGAAACCCGTACAAAAAGCCCAGCCAATCAAAAAAGCGAGGGCAAGGCCATCGGGTATTTTTCCGCCACCTAGAAATGAAAGCCGGGTGAAAATCAACCGTCCGGCACCGATCAGATTTCAGGATTGAACCTGGTTTCTGAAATCAGGCAGCGAGCTAAAGCGCTTGAATTTCACTCTGTCAGCGGCTTTCTTCGTGCGCAATACCACCGACCTATTTATTCATGAGTTCCATATCCAACCAGCTAGAGACTTTAATGCGGGGCACCGCCCAGGTGTTGAGCGAAAAAGAACTGCTCAAAAAACTGCAGCGAGGCAAACCCCTACGCGCTAAGCTTGGCGTGGATCCCACCGCACCGGATCTGCATTTAGGCCATGGGGTGCCTCTGGAAAAACTGCGACAGTTTCAGGAGTTCGGCCACACGGCCGTATTGATCATCGGCGATTTCACCGCCCTGATCGGTGATCCCAGCGGGCGCTCAAAAACCCGCCCCCAGTTGACCAGCGAAGAAGTGCTGGAAAATGCGCGCACTTTCACCGATCAGGCCTTTAAGATTTTGGATAAAGACAAAACGGAGCTGCGTTTTAACGGTGAGTGGTTCAAGAAGATGACATTTGAAGATGTGATCCGACTCAACGCGCGGGTGACGATGCAGCAGATGTTGCAGCGTGAAGACTTCAAAGCACGTATTGCGGCGGATCAGGAAGTGCGACTGCATGAAATCCAATACCCCATCGTGCAAGGTTGGGATTCGGTGATGGTGAAAGCCGACGTTGAATTGGGCGCGACGGATCAATTGTTTAATATACTAGTCGGACGGGACATGCAGAAGAGCGAAGGTATGGAGCAACAGGTTGTCATGCTGATGCCTATTCTCGAAGGCCTGGATGGGGTGCAAAAAATGAGCAAAAGTTTGGGCAACTATATCGGCGTGAGCGAAGCCCCGGATGAAATGTTTGGTAAGTTGATGAGTATTTCTGATCAGCTGATGGGACGCTATTACACCTTGCTCTTAGGTGAGGACCTTGATGCTTCGGCCCATCCGATGGATGCCAAGAAAAAACTGGCTGAGAAAGTTGTCACCCGTTTTCACACCACAGGGGAAGCCGCTGATGCCCTGAAAAACTGGGAAGCTAAGTTCAGCAAACGTGATCACGAGGCGGCTGATTTGCCAGAGTTTTCTCTGGGAGAGCGCCGTGATTTGCTGGGAGTGGTCGGTCATGCCTACGAGACGGCTTTTGATAGCAAACGCTCCGGATCCGATTTGCGTAGATTGATCCAGCAGGGTAGCGTGCAGTTGAATGGTGAAAAGGTCACCGACCTCAAAAGCGAACCTGATTGGAAAACAGGCGATGTGCTCAAGCTGGACAAAAAAAGGTTTGTGAGGTTAAAATAGCGGCGTGAATCAACCCGCAAACTAGCCAGAGCTACCGCTCAGTTTAAAAATGACGACAGAGAGCAATAAAGATCCCCTTCATGGCATCACGCTTGAGCAGATCGTCAAGAGTCTGGTCGAGTATTATGGCTGGGAGGATTTGGGTTTACGCATTGATATTCGTTGTTTCAACAGCGACCCTTCGGTGAAGTCGAGTCTTAAATTTTTGCGCAAGACACCCTGGGCAAGAAAAAAAGTCGAAGCTTTGTATCTGCATATGCAGGAAATTGAGAGCAAGAAATAATCTAATGATGTCTGCTAGTCGTAAAAAATTCAAAGCGCCGCCCAAGAGGTTTCACCCCAAGGGACTGAACATCATTTATGAGGATCATGACATCCTCGTGGTGGATAAAATCAGCGGCCTATTGACAGTGAGCAATGATAAAGTGCGGGAACAGACGGCTTATTTTATGCTCAATGACTATGTACGTAAGGGAAACTCAAAATCAAACAGGCGCATATTCATCGTGCATCGTTTGGATCGTGATACTTCAGGCTTACTGGTTTTTGCTAAAAATGAAGAGGCCAAAATCTATCTTCAGGAGGAATGGCAGAACTTCAAAAAGAAATACTACGCCGTGGTGTGTGGGCTTCCTCCCGAACCGCAGGGTGAAATTTCATCCTATCTTGCAGAAAATTCGGTATTCCGTATGTACTCGGTGAAGGATCCCGCAAAAGGCAAATTTGCCAAAACGGGTTACAAGGTTCTGAGAGAGGCAAATAAATACAGTTTGCTTGAAGTGGATCTCTATACCGGCAGAAAAAACCAAATCAGAGTGCACCTCGCCGATTTAGGTTGCCCGGTGGTAGGAGACAAAAAATATGGCGAAAAAGAAAAAGGCATCAAGCGACTTGCCTTGCATGCGTCGTCGCTGAGCATCAAACATCCTTTTTCTAAAGAACCGATGAGCTTTGAAACCAAAATTCCTGGTTATTTCAAATCATTGGTGAGCCAGAAAGAGGAGAGAGAAACAAGCAGTTAGCCAAAGAAACACAGACTTTTCAGTCTGCCGTTTTCACTGCGCTGATCGGATCGCTTGGATCATGATGCTGACACTGACCCGGCCCCGGTATTCGTTGCGGTCGATGGTATAAGCGATGTCCCACGGGGTGGGTGGTAGATCCAGGTCGGCGGCGTTGAAGTAGATGGCGTCACGGCTGCAGCCATCCTGGATAAAAAGAAATTTGAGGTGTTTATCCTTAAGAATCCGCGGTTCGTTTTTGAGTTGTACTCCACGGGTGAAAAGAACGGGTTGCGGATTGCTTTTTCCAAAAGGTCGTAACAACTCATAACTGTCGAGCAACGACAAATCTATGTTTTCCAATCGTGCTTCAACATCAAGGCGGATTTTGTGGGTGAGAAATTCCTGGTCACCCTTTCCCTGTTCCCCTACGTAGGCATTGAATTTTTTCCTGAAAGCATCAAGATTTTCTTTGCGCACGCTGAGCCCTGCCGCCTGATCATGACCGCCGCCGGCTTCCAGCAGATCCCTACAGTGATCAAGAGCCTTCACCAGTGAGATACCTTCTACACTACGTCCGCTGCCTTTACCGATGCCCTGCGCATCACAGGCAATGACAAAAGTCGGCAAGTGATATTTTCTCATCAATCGGCTGGCGACGATACCAACCACGCCCGGGTGCCAATCATCGCCTGCGACCACCAAGGCAAATTCTTTTTCTTCTGCCGACAGGCTTTCAATCTGAGCTTCAGCCTGGTCCCGTGCTTTCTGTTCCAAAGTCTGGCGCTCGCGGTTGAGACTGTCCAGATGCCTGGCCAGATTCATACATTCCTCCGCATCAGAAGATAACAGCAAATCGAGCGCATCGTGAGCTGTATTAACTCGCCCGGCCGCATTGAGACGAGGGCCGATTTTAAATCCTACATCGACCGCATCACAGGGCGGACGCAGACCCGACACCGTTTTCAAAGCCTTCAGCCCTTGATTCTCAGTGCGATCCAATTGTTGCAAACCACGCCTCACCAGAATTCTATTTTCATCCACCAGTGGCACGATGTCGGCCACAGTGCCGAGCGCAACCAGATCAAGGTGCTGGCGCAAATCAAACCCCCCTTCCACCGGACGTGCCTTGAGCAAGGCGTGGGCGACTTTGAACACCACTCCGGCGGTGCAGAGGTAGTGATAGTCTTCCCCTAGCTTAGGATTAACGATAGAAACACAGTCCGCAACACCTTCGCGCGACGGTTCATGATGGTCGAGCACCAGCAAGTCGATGTTGTGCTCCCGTAGCCAGTCGGCTTCGTCACGGGAATTGGTGCCGCAGTCGGCCGCGATCAGCAGCGCGGCTTGGGTGCCTTCGATGGCTTTTTGTATGCCCCCGATCGACAGGCCGTAACCTTCGGAAAGCCGCTGTGGAAGAAAGGTCTTGGTCTTAAGACCATAAGCTGACAATACCAGCGTCAATAAAGCAGTGGAGCTGACACCATCCACGTCATAATCGCCATAGAGCACCACCTCTTCATCCGCATCGACGGCTTGCAACAACCGATCGATGGTAGCCTGCATGCCAGGCATATCAAAAGGGTCACCTAGATCCTGCAAACGAGGATGAAGGAATTTTGCCAGCTCATCCGTTTGATCAAAACCCCGCTGCATCGCCAACTGAATAGCCAGCGGACTGAGTTCAAACTCTGTTGCCAAAGCCTGCACACGGTCAGCTTCAGGCACTTCGGCTAACAGCCATTTGGACTCGCTTGTCATTTATGAGCCTATCATAGAGGACTGAGACACGAAGTAAAGATAAGCACCACGGAAAAAGAATATTTCCTCCCCAAAATGGGGTCAGGCAACAATTCTTGACAAATCGCAAGTATATATCACTTGAGTAATATAGAAAACAGACCGCTAGCGTGCTAAATAGTCCCCTCGGCGGCCGCTGCGGATTTGTCTATACCGCCACTTTGTTCTTCAAGAGCTGAGACCCGATTGACGGCATTGAGGTAAGCACGCGCGCTGGCTTCGATGACATCGGTGCTGGCACCTTTTCCTGAGATAAGGTTGCCATCGCCGAAATCGACTTTCAAGCTGACTTCCCCCAAAGCGTCCTTGCCTCCGGAAGTGGCACTGACATTGTATTCGACCAAGTGGCCGCGTTTTTTCAAAATACGGTCGATGGCCTTCATCGAAGCATCCACCGCACCGTTGCCTGGACTGGAATCCTCAAGCGTCTCTTCGCCGCGTTTCAACTGCACCGTGGCAGTCGGTATCGCGGTGGTACCGGAGCTGACATGCAGATATTCAAGCGAATAGGATTCCTTGACCGTGGTCAGGGAGTCATCCACCAAAGCGGCCAAATCATCGTCATAAACGAATTTTTTGCGATCACCGATATCTTTAAAACGACTGAAAATATCATCGATCTCGGCATCGGTGAGGGTGTAGCTCAAAGCCTGCAAACGCAAAGCCACCGCGTGGCGGCCACTGTGTTTGGTCAATGGCAACTCGGTTTCACCCCAGCCGATTTCCTTGGGATCCATGATCTCGTAGGTCTCTCGTTTTTTGATGATGCCGTCCTGATGAATGCCAGCTCCATGGGCAAAAGCATTCTCACCGACGATGGCTTTGTTGCGCTGCACCTGCAAACTGCACATGCGACTGACCAAACGCGAAGTTTTAACAATTTCCGAAACGTCGATGTCAGTATGCACATCGGCAAAAATATCAGAACGGGTTTTGATCGCCATGATCACTTCTTCCAAAGCCGCGTTGCCGGCACGTTCGCCGATGCCATTAATGGTGCCTTCGATCTGACGCGCACCTGCCTGCACCGCGGCCAGGGAGTTGGCCACCGCCAAACCCAGGTCGTTGTGGCAGTGCACAGAAATAACCGCGTCGTCGATATTATTGACGTTGTCAAAAAGGTAACGGATCATGTCTGCGTATGTCTGTGGCACGGCAAATCCAACCGTATCCGGGATGTTGACCGTGGTGGCTCCGGCAGCGATCACTGCCTGAGTGACTTCGGCAAGGAACTCAGGTTCGGTGCGCGAAGCATCCTCGGGAGAAAACTCCACGTCCTGCACAAAACTCTTGGCATAAGTCACGCTTTCCACCGCCAATCGCACAATTTCGTCATGGGCTTTTTTCAACTTATGCTCACGATGAATTTTTGAAGTAGCCAAAAATACGTGGATACGTCCTCGCTCAGCCGCAGGTTTGACCGCTGCTCCGGCCGCTTCGATATCCTTTTTGATACAACGAGCCAGACCAGCGATGATCGGGCCTTTAACTTCAGTGGCGATTTGTTCGACAGAGGAAAAATCGCCGTCACTGATCACTGGGAATCCGGCTTCGATCACGTCCACGTTCAGACAGGCGAGCTGACGAGCGACCTCCATTTTTTCGCGTGGATCCATGGATGCGCCCGGGCATTGTTCGCCGTCGCGCAAGGTGGTATCAAATATGGTCAATCGGTCTGACATGGTAGTGTGGTGTTGGTATTAAAGGATTCGGGTAAATGTATTCGCTGTAAAATAAAAAATCGATTCTCTGCGTCCGTTGCAGGGAATCGAATAAGCGAACAAACTGCGAGGACAACAAAAGATACTAGGCGGCAAGGCCTAGCTCCAGAAGGAGTAGCTTCAGCTTGAGAGCTGGAATGTGCTGTGTTGATCTCATCAGTTTCGAATTATGATAAGCGTAAAGGACTTCAATAAAAAGTCGAGCGGAAAATTTGAGGGGGGCTGCGGTTGGGTGTAAGGCAAAATAGTTCGCACCAATGCTCTAGCAGCTTGCTTGCCGATGTTACGACAAAAAGGGATCAACCGCATGCTTCAAACGGGATGTCTATTTAATGAGGAGGAATTGTCCGATTACAGTAATTGTCTACTCTGCATTCGGTTGAAAAAATACTCACTTAACCTCTTTACTTAGAAAAATGGATTTTCGCTTGCTTACCCTTTTTCCTTGTAGATTTTTTCAGTTGCTTCGGATCGGCAATTAAATATGCGATTATAGCCTTTCTTTCAACCTCATCTTCTATGCTTTGAATGATCATATTGCTCCCTTTGAGATAAGCAGGAATATTGGCAAGAAACGCATTCAGTTCTTCTTCCGTCCAGATTTTGTCAGCATTTTTAAATACATCAGAGTATTTAAAGTTCTTTATCGAGCCTATTTTTCTCATGTGGATACCTGCTAGTGGAGGTCCGACTTTGGGGCCGCCACCTTTCAGCGAATGACATATGCCACACTTCAATTTTGCCAGTTTTGCTCCTTCTGCTCTTTGCATCACCAGTGCCTCATGATGCTGAAAATCTTTGATGGCCCACACAATATTTGTAATCCCTAGCATCAAAATGACCAAAGGTACAAGCATGACCGGGGTTCTCAATGCGTATCGAATTTCAGGGGCTTTAAAATTTCGATTGCGAACTGCCAAAATGAAAGACAGCACTACACTGATAAAATATAGAATCACTCCCGGCCCGGCAAAGACCCAAAACACTGCGATTATTGAAAGCGAATGAAGCAAGGTCAAAATTATGAAGCGGGCTTTTCCAGCACGGAAAGCGGTCGATGCTGGGTAGATCAAAGATTGCAGCAGCGTTATAAACAGCATACCCAGCTCAAAGGGTTTAGACGTCGTTTTTTTCATTTGATAGATGTTCAGCTAATCGAATGGAGAGCGCTACGATCAGCATTGTTGGTCCGGAAAAGCCGATTCTTGGAAATATGGAACTGCCGGAAACGTAAAGATTTCGCACGCCGTGTATTCTGCAATTTCTATCCACGACACCGTCTTGAGGATTATTGCTCATTCTCGTTGTGCCTGTATGGTGGTTATGTCCGTCTACATTTTCATCAACATACTCCTTTGTCAGTTCGTTCAGACGGATTCTGCCGACTCCGGACTTGATCAACACATTACTTACAATGCGTTGACCCACCTGAAATGTTCGGTAGTCAATGTCGTTCAGTTCCCAGTTGAGATCAGCCTTGCGAAGACCTAGTGCGTCCTTCTCATCCCTGAGCACAACCCGAGACCGAGGATTGGGAGATTGCGCTATACGATGATCCAGTACAAAATAACTTGGTTGATTAGCACCTCGTTTGACTTTATTTTTCACCCCTCTGACAAGCCCCCCCAAGTCGCTCAGGACATCTGAGGCAGAGCGAAGCATTTCAAGATCCAGTGGTTCCATAAAACGTTTGCTCAAGTTTTCTGCACCTTCAAACCCCTTATTGTCATACATAGACCGCAATCGACAGTAGTAGGGCAGGATGCCCTCTCTTTTCAAACAATCATTGCTTAGACTGATGAGTGAGCTTGAGCCATGTGTTGCCAATTTTCCTACGGTGAAAAAATCTGCCATCGAGTGGTCTGTGGGAAGCAATGAACTGGAATACAAATGGGGATGCTCCATGAAATTCTGCCCTACGTGGCCGTAGTCGTTCCCTATACCATTTTTGCTAACATTATTAGAGAGCAGCAGAAGTCTTGCGTTTTCTATGGCGTGGCATGCGAGCACATACTGTCCGGCCTTCAGCTTTGCCTTGAAGCCAGACAATGTGGCGACCGCCAGGCTTTCGACTTCAGCTCCATCCTGGCTAAGATTCACTTGCGTTAGATTCGCATTTAGCAATACATTTATATAAGGATTGGAGAGAATATCCTCTCGGTATTCTTTGGCGAATACGCGCACCTTGGCTCGCTGGAACACCTTAGTGCTTATATCCGGTGAGTGTTTTTCCAAAGAATTGCGATCCAATTTTAATTTCTGTCTTTGCCTCTCCGGATCCCAATCGTCCACTTCCATGCCTAGCATTTTGGCGGCATGATTTACATAGGGCAATAGTTCAGCGTGGGAAACAGGCCAACCAGGCAAACCCAAATCGGGACGTGGTTCGTGGTCTTCAGGATCATTATTACGACAAACTCCGCCCCAATGGTTGGTGGTTCCCCCAAAGTAGCGGAGTCGGCACGACAATAAATCTTTATACGGCAAACCAATATTTTCTCCGTGGTAAAGATACTGCGTTGTACCCTCCATTTCAAAGTTGCCGCTCTCAATCAGCGTTACTTTCTTCCCTTGACCAGCAAGTTGCAAGGCGAGTGTAATACCAGCCGCCCCAGCTCCCACAATGCACACATCACTAGGTGGTGTCGGAGGAAATCCCTTTGTACAGTCTATAAATTCTCCCATGCGTATTAGTGGTTCAAATAATTTTATCCAGCTTCAGAACAACTGCGACTTCTGTGTGCGCCATGACTATGCCGTTTACATTACAAACCTTGTTGTTATCGTAATCCCAGGCTATCGACTTGTTGATCCCGTTTCCAAGAGTTGCCAAATCGATCGACTGGTCATTCAACGATTCAATCTTGCAGTTATTTACTATTTCCGTGGCCCCGGCTCCCAAATCCCCCTTAATCATCTGAGCAAGACTTGATATTGATTTTGCCATTGCGGGCGAAATCTTCAATTCGGAGCCTGCATAGGAGAAGCCCTTTTCGACGAACCCAGATACTGTGAGCGTTGCAAGCAAAGCTCCCGTTAACTTGATGAAATCCCTTCTTCCAATATTTTTACCTGGCATCATTGAATCGCTTTAAGATATGTGAAAAGTTGGTATTTCTTTGATTATCATGTTCATAATTGTGGCCAGAATTTTCTGTTGTTAGGCTGATCATTTTTTAGTGACTATTTTTACCACGATACTGTCATGGCATGGTTTTTGGCATTGATGAACCAGTCAGAGCATTACGAACAGACGCGCTTTGGTCGGGCGAAAGTGTAGCGTCATCAGCTTGTAAAGTTCCTCAATTTTCTTGAACACAAAATTCATACATCATCCCGGATAGGCAGACCTCTTCTCATTAGGTAATAGCCCTAAACATGAATTCATCAGGGTCTTTTTAGAAAAAACTTAATTCAGTGAAAATTACCGAATTAAACTTCGCTGGAAAACAGCTTACAAGGGGCCTGAGAGGCAAATATATAATGCAATAACCCGATTGGCCGCTTTTTCACGGATCCTCGATCTTATCATAGGATTATCAGCACCCATTTTGCCTTTGGGCAGCGCCCTTCTTTTAGATCATGCCATCTAGGGTATAACTTTTTTTCACGGCTAATTCCTTCACTTCAGCAAAAACTGTAGCCATGATTTCTGCGCGTCCTTTCCATCCCCTTGGTAGAGCTTCAGTGCATCTGCAGCACCGGCTGTGGCAAAGGTTGTTTTCAGTTGTACTTGTAGCTCTTTATCTTTATCCATCAGCCACAATTTCTGCGGGGCGTTGAGGGTCAAAAAAGCAGCAACGTCTCCGTATTTGACCACGCCGGGTAGGAAATTTTGATCAAATGATGAATCCAGCTTGGCAAAACGAAAGCCATCGGTGATCACCACATTTCTACCAACCGCTGGCCCCGCTACAGCCGCCGCCGCTGCGACCCACTGCCCCGCCCCTTCTAAACCTACAAGATCAACGGATTTGACTTCCCACTTCTTGTGGTTTTTCACAAAAGCGATGCACGTCAGGATGTCGTGCACCCGGCGTGAAAACAGTGAATCATTGTAACCGTAATTATAAACTCCCGACAGCCGCCACTGTTGATCCGGTTTTTCAGTTTTACCAGGATACTGGACTCGTGAATTTTCTGAAGACTTCTCCCCCGCCTTGAGGAATTCTCCCTGACGAAATAAATCGGCACTCATCACGCCTACGCCCTGGTCGATCAGTTTTTTCACCGCTGCATTGAGTTGGCCATCAGCTTGATAGAGCCCCGATTTGCCCTGGGGGAAAAACCACAGCACGATTTGCCCTTGCCATTGATTAGGTTGCACAAAAGCAGCAGGAATTTCTTCGCCGTGTTTGCTGTTGCGAATCAAACCGCTCAACTCCATGTAAGCGTTTTGCTGCTTTTTATCTTTCAACTCAAACTCCACCTCAGAGCCCGGCGGCAAGCTGCGACCGATCATGATATCCACTGCACCGCCGATGATTTTTTGCGCTTTGGCCAGGTCTTCTTTATTCTTCGCCGCTAACAAGGGCTCCATTTGTTTTTTGGCATTATTGGTGAACCAACGGCAAACCGCGCGTTCGTGTTCGTCGCCGACTTGATCCCCGGAGGGCGCCGGATGTTTTGCATCCCACACGGTGAGATCCGGTTTTAATAAAACGCTGAAATCGCGTTCCAATACCGGCGATTCCAATCCCAGTTCGAAGTGGCGATTAACAAATTGATACATTTGAGTTCGCGACAGATGATTGTAGTTATGCTTGAACCAGGTATTGATATGCGCCTCGAATTTGCCTTTGGCACCGGCCAGTTCGTAGAGCTTCATCAGATCCGGCACGCCTTCAGTCGCCAGGTCGATGGTCCAGTCATCGGCTGCAGTGATACCTAACGGACGAGGCGCAACTGCTGCTGCGATGTCGATGTTGCCCTGCCCGATGCGCAGGTAAAATCCGTTTTCCCCAGTGCAACCTCCCTGCATAGCGGTGGATACCATCACAGCGGGAAAGGCAGCAGCAACTCGCTCATCAATGGCCGAGATCATCATCGTCTGAGTAGCACCCCCGCTGGCTCCGGTGACTAGGATGCGCTTGGCATCCACTTGATCCTGGTCGAGCAGGAAGTCCAGTGCTCTTACACTGTTCCAAGTCTGAAGACCAAAGTTAGTTTGCAAACGCGCCTCGGCCTGGGGACTGACAAACCCCCACTTGCCGACTTCGGGATGGTTCATTTTCTCTCGCGGGCCACGGCGGTGTTCGAGAAATTGGTTAGAATCCGAGTTGCCGATCATGTCATATTGAAAGACCACCAAACCCATACGCGCCAACTGCACACAACGTGCTTGATAATGATTTTGGGCACCGCTATCAAATCTTTCGCCGCCAATTTCGATCAATTTTTCCCGCTGTTTTTCATCTAGATCATAAAAACGCGCATTTTCCCAATGACCATGAGGACATAGTGCCCCGGGTCGTTTGCCGTTTTTCACCCCATTCTTGAGCGAGTCGCCACTTGGACGATAAAGATTACCCGTAACGAAATGGCCCGGCAGGGATTCGAAATATACTTTTTCAACGCTGTAATCTCCCATTTCCTTTTTACCATGCACCACCGCGTTGAGGGGAGTTTTCTCAGGCATTGGCCATAAGCCGGCAGAGACTTTGATCCGCCGCTTGATTTGCTCTTGGCGATGTGCCCACTCTGCGGTAGTGCTAACCTGGGTAAAGGGAAAATAATCGTGTAAAGTCCGCGGTTCCGCTAGGCGTTTGTCTTTGGGTAGTTCTCCTTGAGAAAAAATACGGGGTGGTTCTGCACGTGAAGCGGGAATGCTGAATAAAACAGCCAATACAAGCAGCAGGAAAAAACGGCAAGTTGAGGATGGAGCTTGAATAATAGAATTCATGTAAGGGTTACAGGGGTTTAATGATAAATGACACCTCGTTTCTCTAGTATTGCAAATAGTGAAAATTTGTGTTTTTCTATTTTATGCTTTCACTGCCTGCCCCTCCGATGAAATCCCGTCTCACCTTGTGGGTACTGTTATTATGCTCCAGTCTGCTTTTTTCCTGCACTACTTCCGGGGGCAGGACCCCACGTAAAGCCAAAGCATGGGAATCGGCTCTTGGTTCGGTTCCGAAGACAAAAATTTCACCCCAGCAGTTGTCCAAATCAGTAAATGTGAGACGCAGCTACATACCCCGGGGGCGCTACGGGCGGCGCAAACACCGTCCGATGAAACCCACTTACATCACCATCCATAGCACTCAGAATTACACCGGCGATGCCTGGGCCCATGCCAAGGCTTTACGGCGAGGCGCTTTGCGCGGTGGTACGATCGGTTATCTGTGCTGGCATTTCACCGTGCAGGATGATGTGGTGGTGCAGCACATCCCCACCAGCGAACGAGGCGAGCATGCAGACTTCGACGGGCCGGGTAATCGCAAATCCATTGCCATCGAAATGTGTGAGCACCGTGGCAACAGTCAGGCTCAGACCTTGGAACGCACCGCTAAATTGACCGCATCCTTGATGTACCATCACAAGATCCCCCTTTCCCATGTGGTGCCGCACTACCACTGGCCGCGTGCTGGTTATTCAACTCCGCACAAAAATTGTCCGCATTATCTATTAGAGAACGGAAGACCGGGACCCACTTGGGAGTGGTTCAAACGGCGCGTAGGAGAACACTACAAACGCATATCCGCTTAATGCGCTTAATGGCCGTGGCCCTAATCTCAGACTATTCAGGTTTGGGCTTTTTCGTACGATGGGCAGGTTTGGCGAGGATTTCTATGTAAAAAGATTCCAGTTTTTGTTCTTCGGCGGCATTGATACATTTGCCTATTTCCGCCATGTGGACCACTTCGGCTGCTGCGCTATCAGCACCGAATTTACAATCAAAGTCCCAAAAATCGGCGCCTTCAGGCAGTACCTTATTACGTTCCCGCTTGATGTATTTTTTGACGTCACGTCGGACCGCTTCCACCATACGAGCTGCTTTGATTTTCGGGTGGGTTAAGTTGAATGTTTTTTTCATAATGCTCGGCGAGTATTTATCACCGTGATTTTTAAGCTTGTTTGCAACGATTACTCGTGAATTTCATGAGACCGTCAGGATATTTCTCTTTCGTTGATGAACCTTGTCAGCGCAAGTGGCAGATATAACTTGCCTGTTTGCATAGGCGAAGTTGATATTGCTGGAACATCCTATTTTCCCATTAAAAATGATTTTGCCCACAATATTACGTAAAAAACTGATTGCCCTGACTGTCTTTGCCGTTTGTATGCTTTCTGCCAGTGCGCTTCCAGCGAAAGATGAGACCCCCTCTATCACGGTAAGCGAAAAACAGCAGCCGTTTTCTTTTGTGCAAATGTGCGACACCCAACTGGGTATGGGCGGCTATGAACATGATGTGCAAACCTTCAAGGCTGCGGTTAAACAGATCAATGCACTGAAGGCTGATTTTGTTGTGATTTGTGGGGATTTGGTTAACAAGGCCGATGACAAATCATTTGCAGATTTCAATTCAATAAAAAAAGATTTTGTGCTGCCGTGTTATTGCGCCCCGGGTAACCATGATGTAGAGAATCAGGCGACAGCAGAAAGTTTGCGAATTTACAGGGAAAAAATCGGTAAGGATTATTATTCGATTGAGCATAAGGGTTATACGGTTGTAGTAGCTAATACCCAATTGTGGAAAGCTCCGGTTAAAGATGAATCACAAAAGCATGACGCGTGGTTCACTCAAACCCTGATCGACGCCAAAAGAAAAAAATCACCCGTCATTATCGTTGTTCATTATCCTTTATTTGTCACGACCCCAGATGAAGCCGAGGGTTATTTTAATTTGCCTCCGGCAAAGAGGAAGCAGATCCTCGATCTTTGTGTGGAGAACGGAGTGGTCGCGTTTTTAGCCGGGCATACCCACAAACAGATCACCAACGAATACAAAGGCATACAATTAGTAAACGGAGAAACTACCAGCAAGAACTTTGATAAACGGCCAATGGGTTTCCGTTTATGGACAGTGGATGGTAATAAAAATATGAAACACCAGTTTGTGGAGGTGAAAGGATTCCGACAGCCTGTTGTCAAACAGGGCGAAAAATAAGCCTTCGCATACAGCTTATTGCTAGTTCTGAAAATTCGTGTTACTGGTTTTGCCATGAAATTATTCAAACATTCATTTTTAGTGGCCGCCCTGGTGACATCGATTGCTTCTAGCTCAGTCAAGGCGGATGACGCCGCAAATACACTTAGCGCTGATGAAAAAAAAGCCGGTTGGACACTTCTTTTTGACGGCAAGGATGCCAGCTCACATTGGCGCAACTTCAAAAAAGAAAGCATCAGTGATGGTTGGAAAATCGAAAACGGGGAACTCATTCGTTTTGCCAAAGGCGCGGGTGATATCATTACCAAAAAACAATTTGAAGCTTTTGAGTTCACTGTGGATTTCAAAATTTCCAAAGGTGGTAACAGCGGTTTGATGTTTCACGTCACCGAGGAAGAATCTACCCCATGGCGCACAGGAGCGGAAGTTCAGATCCAGGACAACGTCGATGGACACGATCCCCAGAAAGCCGGTTGGCTCTATCAACTTTACCAAGCGGACATCGACGCCACCAAGCCAGCCGGTGAGTGGAATACCTTACGTATTCTGATCACTCCGGAAAAGTGTGTGCACTGGATGAATGGAAAAAAATATGTGCAGTATGTCAAAGGCTCGAAAGATTGGGATGAAAAAGTTGCCGCCAGTAAATTCTCAAAATTCCCTAAATTTGGTAAAGCCACTAAAGGCCATATCTGCCTGCAGGATCACAACAACCTGGTTTCTTTCCGCAATATCAAAATTCGTGAGGTGAAATAAATCCCAACAGATTATTATTATTTTCACAAAGGCGGCATCGACGATGCCGCCTTTGTTGTTTGATAGCGGTTGCATTTACCGGATTACGAAGCAGTTTTCTTTTCTATGAGCAACATTCTTGAAATCTGCCAAAACCTGCCTCAGCAACGATTTGAAGAAGGCGAAACCATCATTCATGAAGAAGTCCGGGATGGTCGCCTTTTTGTTTTGAAAGAAGGTTCGGTTGAAATCCTGAAAAAGGGAGTGCGGATCAATACGGTTTCATCCAAGGGTGTGGTACTGGGGGAAGTTTCTTTTTTGTTGGATCGTCCGCATATCACTTCGGTCAAAGCCTTGGAGCCTTGTCAGTGTTATGTTTGTGACGACCCGCTGGAGTTTTTGACTGCCCACCCGGAAATGAATCTCTACATCGCTCGAATGTTGGCCAATCGCTTGAATGCGGTGACTGAATATCTTGTTGAGTTGTCGGATCAAGTTGATGAAAACAATGCAGACAGTGCCGACAGCGGCATAGCCGATGCTGTGCTCAAGAGCATCATGCAGCATTATTCCAACAAATCCCTCTAAGGACCGCGACCCTAAGCTGCCGCCCCTGCTGATGAAAATCCAGAGCCGCTTGTTGCCTTTTTACGCCTTGATCTGCGCTTTACTGTGGGGCACGGCTTTTCCTGCAATCAAATACGTTTATCGTATTTGGCCAGAAAGCCAGCAATGGGATAGTAGAATGCTATTTGCCGGTATTCGCTTCATGGTCGCAGGTTTAATTTTGATGCCCTTGGTTCGTCGTGGTGGACTTCTCAAACAATTAAAAAAAGCGAACCTTCGTTTGTTGCTGGCATTAGCCCTAACCCAGACTTTTGCCCAGTATTTGTTTTTTTATATGGGACTGTCGCTTTCAAGCGGAGTGCTAGGAGCCTTAATGATTTCCTGCGGTAGTTTCTGGTGGATTTTGTTATCACCGCTGCTGCTAAAAACACCCAAACCTGATGCCCACCACTGGGCAATGTTATTATTCTGTGCTTTAGGTATCGTGGTAGCTGTTTACAAACCGGGTATCGGCAGCGGATCTCCATTATTGGGAGCACTTTGTTTTTTGGCTGCGACGCTGAACGGTGCCCTTGGCTTGATCATACTCAAACCCCTGCACCGCACACTGGATAGCGCCACGGCGACTGCTTTTTCTTTATTCATTGGGGGAGTATTGTTGGTCACCGCAGGCAGCCGCGCATTGCCAGAACTTGGTGTTTTTTTAAACCCTCGATTGGCAGGCATGACCTTGTATCTGGCTTTTGTTTCCGCCGCCGCCTTTGTATTATGGAACCGACTAGCACGGGAGTTTTCCATAAACATCCTCGCCGGTTACCGTTTTTTGATACCTCTGGCAGGTATTACCCTATCGTCCTTGCTGATCCCAAACGAAAAACCCGGGACAGGCATCTATCTGGGAGCAGTGCTGATTCTAGGATCCTTGTTTTATGTGAATTACGTGGATCGTAAATCAACCGTGAGCTGACATTCCGGGTCATAAACAGCAGTCTTTTAGCCAGCTTTGATAAGCCGCTTGATAATTGGCCTCGAATTGTTTCTGCGGAGAAAAAAACCGCGGCCGGGGGGTGAGGGTGTGGTGCACGATTACACGTTTGCCAGCGGCTTCTGCCGCCGCAATACGCGAAGCATCGAGTTCTTTGTGTACTATTTGATGAGCCGCTGCCCAACAGGAAATAAAATTTGAGTATTTGTAATCTTCTCCGCCCACAGGAGGATCAAAATCAATGTTGTGGATAAGAATTGTATCGATGTCGGGATCGTCGATCCATTGCCGAAAGGGTGCACCGTCGGTAAAACCTCCGTCGAGGTAAGAGTTGCCGTCGATCATCTGGGCACGAATGATCGGGCTGACCGCACAAGAAGCGATCACATAGGAGGCGATCTCTCCAGTGGAAATAATCTGCCCTTGCATGCGGGTGATATTGGTTACGGCGATGGAGAGCTCAGCCTGTTGGCAATTCTCGATTTGTGATTCCGGAAGCTTGTCTCGCAGATAATTGATCGCCTTTTTACCCCTGAGCACCCCCTGACCACGATAAAATCCAAAAACCGCGGGCGCTCGAAAAAAAGAGCTCCATTCCCAGAATGCATTGATTAGTTTTTTGTTCAAGACAAAATCACGCAGTTGTTTTTGTTCCAAACCGCCGGCATAAGCTGCAGCCACCAGGGCACCAGAAGAAGATCCCGATATTTTGTCAGGTCGGATGCCGGAATCCAGCAAAGAATTGATAAAACCGGCGTGGCTAGCAAAACCCAGAAAAGATGACTGCAGAGCCACCGCTACACGACCGGGCTGGGCGCTTGCCATAGATTTGGACTTAAGAACGTCCTCGGGGCTCATTTTTCTAGTAAAAAGGGGAAACTAAACATTCATCAAGTCCTCGATCTCTTCGGGTTCGATCGGAATGTGTGCCATGAGATCAACGTTACCGGATTCTTTTACTACTATGTTGTTCTCCAAGCGCACACCGATTTTTTCTTCACGAATGTAAATGCCAGGCTCCACGGTGACAATCATGCCTTCTTGGAACTCAGGATCAACCGGGGTCACATCATGCACATCGAGCCCTAGTGAATGCGATACTCCATGCATGAAATACTGACGATAAGATTTTTGTTCTTCTTTTAAACCCGCCTGCTTTTGTTCAAGAGCGACTTGTTCTGCATCGAGTAAATCAAGATCGAGTAATTCTTTTTCGACAATTTGAGCGACTTGGTTTTGGTAGTCTTTGACTTTGACTCCGGGTTTGATCAAGTCATCGATACAGCTACGCAGGGTGCGGTGAACCGCATTATAAACAGCATGTTGTCGTTTGGTGAAGCGTCCGTTTACAGGTACGGCTCGAGTCATGTCTGCATTGTAATTGGCAAACTCGGCTCCGACATCCATTAATAACATATCCCCATCATTACAGCATTGATCGTTGCTCAGATAATGCAAAACGCAGGCATTTGAGCCTGAAGCTATGATCGGTCGGTAGGCGAAGTCATTGGAACCAGCACGTAGAAACTCATGTGCGTATTCGGCTTCAACTTGATACTCCATTACGCCTGGTTTCAACCAATTGAGAACCCGTAAAAACCCAGCTTGGGTGATGTCGCAGGCTTTCTGAGTCAGTGCAACTTCCACCTCTGACTTGATCACCCGCAACTGGTGCAAAAGCGGCGCTGAGCGCAAATAATTATGCTTAGGAAATAGAGATTGACAATGTTTACGAAAACGATCATCGGCGGTTTCTACAGCAGAGGCGGCGCGTCCGTGTTCGTTGTAATTGAGATAAATATTTTCGCTTTGCCGCACTAACTTGCGAAGAAAATGATCGAGCTGATCCAACCACTGCACTTGAGTAATGCCGGATACAACTTGCGCTTGTTGTTTGTTTAGTTTTTGGCCGTCCCAGATAGCGATGCGATCGGAAGTTTCTTTGACAAAAATAATCTCTCGATTCTTAGCATCCGGGGCATCCGGAAAAAGAATCAGCACGGATTCTGCTTGATCGATACCGGACAGGTAAAACAAATCACTGTTCTGAATATAACGACCGGTGCCGTCAGCAGAAAGCGGCGGGGTATCGGCAGAATTAAAAATAGCTAGCGACCCGCGCTCGAGTCGACTTGCAAATCGAGCGCGGTTATCGATAAACAGATTGGGATCGATGGGGGGGTATCTCATATAATTATCAGGTGTCGATGGTATAGATAAACATGCCTGAGCGCAATTTGGGTTCGAACCAGGTGGATTTGGGAGCCATGATCTGGTCGGCATCGGAGATGGCTATCAGTTGATCGATGCTAACAGGGTAAAGCGAGAATGCCACCCCTTGTTGATTGGTGTTGACCAATTTTTCAAGTTCACCGGTTCCGCGAATGCCTCCGACAAAGCTGATCCGGGTGCTGGTGCGTGGATCGTCAATAGCCAACAGCGGTGTGAGGATTTGGTCCTGGAGAATAGAAACGTCAAGTTGAGCGACCGGGTCATCGGAGCCGGCGGATGGTAAAGTCAGGTTGTACCATTGTTCGCCAAGAAACATGCACACCTGCCCTGCCGTGCTGGGTTCGCTTTGTTCGTCGCAAGTTTTGACATCGCAAATTTTGCCGATTTTTTCCAACAGCTCTTCGGCATCCAGTCCGTTGAGGTCATGCACGTAGCGGTTGTAAGAAAGGATGTTGAGTTGACTGGAAGGAAACAACACGGTGAGGAACCAGTTGTAGCTTTCACTGCCGTCGTGATCCAGATTGGCTGCAGCACGCTCCCGTCCAACACGCGCTGCGCTGGCGGTGCGGTGATGCCCGTCGGCAACATAAGCAAGTGGTACGTTTTCAAAAGCGGTGGTGATGTCATCTCCGCCTACGATGCGCCATGCGGTGTGAATCACTCCGCTCTCGTCAGTGGTGACCATGTCGGGCTTTTGCCCGCTGGTGATTTTTTCTACCAGAGCATCAATAGCCGCGTCATCTTTGTAAGTGAGAAAAACCGGTCCAATGTGGGCATTAAGTGTGCTGGCCAGCAGAGTGCGGTCATTTTCCTTATCCGGCCGGGTCTTTTCGTGTTTGCGAATGACGTTGTTGGCGTAGTCGTCGATGTGGCAGGCGAGGGTGATACCGGTCTGCACATGATCACCCATTTGCTGACGATAAACATAGACGCAATCCTGTGGCTCACGGATCAGAGCTCCATCGGCCTGAAGTTTCTGTAAATTCTCTGCAGCGCGCTGATAGAGTTCGTCGGGAGTAGGGCTGCTTCCTTCCGGAAAATCGATCTCCGGACGGCTGACGTGTAGCAAACTATGGGTTTTGCCCTCGGCAAGTGCGGCTGCCTCTTTGGAATTCACCACGTCATAAGGTACGGCGGGAACTTCATCGATATAGCCAGGAGCGGGAACTAGGGCGGGAAAAGCTTTGGTTTTCATAAAATTTATCTGTTAACTGCGTTGCAATAGCGTGTTTATAAGGCCTGATCAGCTAATTTTTAAGGGGAAAAACGCAATGAGCAAACTTTTTTGAAAAAATACACCTTTTAGCTTGCGTATATTCCGGGATGTGTTTTAATAGCGCCGTTCACGCAATGTGAACAAAACAAGGTGGTCCGACTGATATTTTCTTTTTTGCGAGTTATGGGGGTTTCTCGCGAAAACAATCAGTCGGGCCACCTCTTTTTATGCCCATATTGATTTCCTGCGGAATCCAATATTAAAAAGGGTTTTTAGAAGAGGGTTGATTGCGATGCTTTAAAACGCTATCACAGTTGATTCTAAGATCATGAGTTCCGATTACCGCACTTCCCCCAAAGCCACAAC